>DATLFB010000061.1:0-12746 GCA_035525285.1 Thermoanaerobaculia bacterium | reverse complement strand
CTCCGCCTACTCGCTGGTCGCGCTCACGCGCGCCGCGCTGCCGCTCTTCGAGAAATCGGGCGGCGGCTCCGTGCTCGCGCTGACGTATTACGGCGCGGAGAAGGCGGTCGAGGGGTACAACGTGATGGGCGTGGCCAAGGCGTCGCTCGAAGCGAGCGTGCGCTATCTCGCCGCGAACCTCGGCCCGCGCAACGTGCGCGTGAACGCGATCTCCGCCGGCCCGGTAAACACGCTCGCCGCGCGCGGGATCAAAGGCTTCACCGGAATGCTGCACCACCACGCCGAACGCGCGCCGCTGCGCCGCAACGTGGAGCTCGAAGAGATCGCGAACGCCGCGCTCTTCCTGATCTCGCCGATGGCGAGCGGGATGACGGGCGAGATCATGTTCGTGGATTGCGGGTACAACATCGTGGGGCTGTAGTTTAGGCCTAAAGGTAACCGCGAGTTAGACGACCGGGCCATTCACCACGGCACGCCGCGATCGTCCGGCGTTTCGATGCAACTCGCCAGGCAACTCGGATGAGCCCATGCGCCGATCATCACGGGGAAGCCAATGCCATATTCAGGCTCGACGGACGCAGCGATGCGGTCAGCGGGTGATGCGATGACGCCACAGACAGGACACGTCTCAGTCGTGCGCGGAAGACGATCGGCTGCCCCAGGAGGATCCGGACTGATGAAGGCACGCACGATCGGCCCCAACTGATCATCCGGTGCAACGTGCTCAGTCGATGGCAATGCGCGGCGCTTGATTCCGCGGAATGTCTGCCGAAAATGTTCCCACTCCTCTTCGGTGTATGCGCGCGCCATCTTCCGGTCGTCTAACGGCCTACGCTTCAGCCGCGTAGCCCGCCACGCGAGATCGTAGCACCGACCCTACCTGAGCAGGCGGGCTACGTCGGCTGCAAGCGTGAGTTGGACGGCGGACCGTCACAAGCCGAGCTGCGACTTAATGAGCGCTGCAGCGAGCGCCACACCAATCTTCTCGGCCGTCTCAAGTGCCCATCTTCCGGCGGAGGCAAGATGCTTGATCACACCGGGTCCGTCATTCGCCAATGCGGCTCGTTCTGCTTGGGCGACTTCTCCTAGGGCGACGGCCTTTTCGCTATCCGAGACCCCGGGAGTCATGGCCGTCCGAAGTGCGCTCAACTCCTGCGCTAGTTTCGGCAAGTCGATCTCGCTTCCGCGCTCACTCCAGATCTGATTGAAATGCATGTCCTGGGCATGCGACTGTGGCCCCACAGCGCCGGCTTGACCGGTCTTGTATTGGTCCCCCATCACGAGCTCCTTCATTGTCTCGATGTGAATGTTAATAACCGGCGGGAAGTACTGCGTCGCGCGTTCCGGTGTTGTCAGGGCTGCCTCCACCTGAACCACGCCATAGTGTGTGATTCCGATAACGCCGCCCAGAGCACGATACTCAAGCAAACTTTCACCGACCAAGTAGTCGACCAGCTTTTGTGTCTCAGCCGGATCGAAGCCGATTTCCGAACTCAGCTGCCACATGTCGAGGTTCTCGGAGGTATCCCCATCCGTGCGTTCGTACACTTCGTTGATCACACGAAAGCGATTGGCCTTCTTTTCCGTCAACCGATCCATGTGTTAGTCATCCGAATAATCGGGGTAATAGACGCCGTCGTCGTCGGCTCTGTGCTTACGTTCCGATGCGACGCGTTCCGAAAAGACCTCTTTGTCCCGAGGCGTGAGCTCCGTTGGGCGCCGCTTAAGTCCCCGAAGATCGTAAAACTCTACGTAAGCCACCTGTTGATAGGCCGTCACTTCAATCGGAATGTCGAGCTGGTTCTTCAACCCAAACCGTAGACGCTCGGCAGCCTTTCCGAATGGAAACTCAAGACGCCCAGCAGTAAGCGCGAGTCCCTGCTCGATGATGTTCGA
Organism: Thermoanaerobaculia bacterium; assembly: GCA_035525285.1. Classification (GTDB taxonomy): domain Bacteria; phylum Acidobacteriota; class Thermoanaerobaculia; order Gp7-AA8; family Gp7-AA8; genus QHVT01. Next base: position 10,850 of record DATLFB010000061.1, on the reverse strand, counting down.
GCTCGGAATGAACTTTGCGATTATCCCCTCCTCGACTACGACCTTCTCCGCCGGCTCGACTACAACGTACTGATGGGCCTTAAGGATAAAGGGGTCTTTATCATCATCAAATTCTTTGCGCCGTCGCCACTTGCCGTCTGGTTCCCTAAGACGAATCGCAAAAACGGTGAGTGGGTAATGGGCCAGTTTCAGGTTCTGCTTTCGAAACGGGTCAATGTGGATCAAGCCCTGACGGAGTAAGGAGAGAATGTGAGAGTTATTTGCCAGAGTGCCGTACATGCTCCACCTCGGCCGCTGAGGTTAGCACACGCAGGCGGACCCGATGCCCGCCGTCCAACGGTCCGCCGCTCAGCCGCGGTCACCGCACGCGAAAAGAGTAGCACCTACCGGGACGGTGATGCGGTGGCCGTCGTCGTCGGCCGAGTTGGACGGCGTGGGCCACTCACCTTACTTCTCGATTCGCACGCTGTCGAAAGGGGTCGGAGGCGAGGCAAGCCAGACGCGTTCTCTTCCATTCAACTTCGCAGCTAACTCAGGCACTCTTTCCATCCATTCAACGACGTAGCCATGGAAGAGTCGAGAAAGAGCGTTGGAATCAACTGCGATCTGCAGCGAGAAGGCCGCCATTCGAATGTAGTCCTCTGTGGATGTCGGAAAGGTGTTCTCGATGCCCCACCGATGGATGAGGGTGTGTCGACGCTCGACCAAGTCTTCGAGGCGAGACTCGAACTCTGGAGATACGTCCACGTGCTGCTGAAGTTGTTTGAGCATCGCGCGCACAGGCAGCATGGAAAAGTTCTTCTCAAGCGGGGTCAACTCTCGAGCGCTGCCGACATTGCGCTGGCCAAATGCCAGTCGCACGCATAGCGCGAACAACACCTCTAGCATCTGCGAAGCGAGTACCGCGGAACCAATCGCCGCTTTTGCCGCGAGCACTGTCTCGTCTGATGTGCCCGTCGTTATTTCCGGTTCTGCCATTTTGTTCAGCGCCGCCCAACTCCGTCATGAGCTGATTAAGCCTACCAATTCAAAAACCCAAACAAGGAACGGATTCTCAGGGGCTTCCAACCCGCTCAACTGACGGCACGAATTCATCTTACTCCCGGCGAAGACCCGAATCGGCAGCCCGTGTAACGCAGGGCTGGTCCGCGATAGGCTGAATGAGATCGTCCTGAACGCTACATCGACGCGTTGCCCGCCACGTAAAACGTAGTGTTCGTCGGCTGCTCCACGCCCCCGCGCGGCTCCAGCGTCACCGCGAGCGCTTTGATCTCCGTTGCGACGGGGAGGTTCTCGATCACGATCGATGCGTTGCCGGACTGCGTCACGTCGAACACGCCCGCGCTCATCGGCTTCGGCTGATCGGCGCGGATGATCCAGAGCTGGTAGCTCTTGTCATTTGGATTGGCGGGGAGGTTCGTGAAGAACACGATCGCGCGGCGGCGGGAGGGCTCGAGGAACACTTTGGCCGAGGCGGACGGCGCGACTTCCTGTCCGCTGAGGGAGATCGTGCGCGTGTCGGCGGCGGCCAGCGCGGCCATTTCGGCGGAGAGTTTCTCGCTGCGCTGATTGAGGAGGGCGTTCTCGTGCTCGAGTCGTTCGATCTCCGCGCGCTGCGAGACGTCGCGCTCGCGCGCCACGCGGATCCCGAACTCGCGCCAACCCCAGAGCGCGAGGAACAAGGTCGCGGCGACAGCGAGCCACCACGGATTGAACCGGCGCTCCGCTTCCTCCTTCGCGGCGATGATCCGCGTGCGCACGAACGCCGGCGGGCGCACGGGCTCCAGCGCGAAGACCATCATCAACGCCGCCTCGGCGAACTCACCGCGCGCGCGGCGGCAGGGGATGCATCCCGACAGGTGCGCACGAAGCGCGGTCGCCTCGCCGGAGGTTGCCGCTCCGATGGCGTCGAGCGCCGCGATCGATTCGAATTCTTCGTGCGTCGTCATTGAAATGCCTGCAGGCGGTCGCGCAGCTTCTTCATCCCCAGCTGCATGCGCGTCTTGATCGTGCCGAGGGGCTCGTTGAGCTTCGCGGCGATCTCGGACTGCGAGAGTCCTTCGAAGTACGCCAGCTCGAGCGCCCGGCGCTGAGGCTCGGGAAGCTCCGCGAGTGCACCGCGCACTGCCGTGCGCTCCTGCGATTGAATGGCCATGTCCGATCCCGTCGTGAACTCTACGAACGACGAGCGCACCGAGATTTCCCGCCCCGCTTCGTCTTCACGCTCGTAACGAATGCGGCGCGAGCGGAGGCGGTCGATGCCGCGGCTGCGCGCGATCGAGATCAGCCACGCCACTTCGCTGCCGCGCAGCGCATCGAACATCTTCGCGCTCGTCCACGCCTTCACGAACGTCTCCTGCAGCACTTCCTGTGCGTCGTCGGTGTTGCAGAGGATGCGGAGGAGGAGCGCGTAAATCGTGGAAGCGTAGCGGTCGTACAGCGTCTCGAAGGCGGAGACGTCCCCGCGCGCGATGGCGGGAAGAAGCGTGGCTGCCGGTACGCTCGTGTTCATCGAGTCGCGACTCGCGTAGAAGTCTACGCGGGTCGCCGAGAAACGGATGTATTGGCACCTGCATCGCAATCAACAGGAAGATGAAAGGAGGTAGCTGAATGGTCGACAACATGAATCCTACCAGTCAGTTCCATCCGTATCAGCCTCAGGATGTGATGCCCCAGACAGAGCGAAGCGGCGGTCTCGGCGGCATTCTGAGCAAGCTCGGCATCGATCGGAACACGTTCGGTGCGCTGAGCAGCAAAGTGAGCAATGTCGATGTGCGCGGCGGCTTGAACAGGGCCCGCAGCGCGGCGCGCAGCCATCCGGGCATGGTCCTCGGCGGTCTCGCCGCTCTGGTGAGCGGCGCCGGACTGATGCGCAAGCGTTCGATGTCGCACAGGATGACGTAGATGTTCGACGTAGACGTAGCGGCCGGCTTAAGCCGGCCGAGGAGGCGGGCTGAAGCCCGCCTCACGGCGCGTGCATCGTGTACTGGATGCGGACGTCGGTGCCGAGGATCCTGCCGTAGACGCGCACGCGCGCGGTCGCCTTCGCGACTCCTGTCGCATCGCCGCGTGCCTCGATCTCGAACTGATTCTCCGCGCGGCGCATCGTGCCTCGGATCGTTCCCTGCCAGTCTTCCGCGTTTGCCGTCGCCGACTGGCGCGTCACCATGCTCGCCGCCGCGAGCTCCGCTCCGTTCTCCGCGAGCGTTGCCGCGACGACGCGCGCCCGGAATCGCCGCGCCTCGGCGAGCTCGCGCGACGACTCGATGAGCATCAGCTCGATGAGTGCGAAGTAGAGGATCGCCAGCGCGATCGCCGCGATCAGCGCGAATCCGCGCTCGCTACTCGTGCGCGCGCGGCTGCAGGATCTGATCGATGGCAATGCGTCCCCTTTCATCGCGCGCGGTGACGCGTACGCCCCACGGGCGCCCGGGAATGCCGACCGCCTGGAGCACGAGCGTGCTTGCGAAGTCCTCGGGCACCCCGCGCGCGATCCACTGCGTCGCCACGCCGACGTTGTACGCGCGCCGCTTCACTTCGCCGGCGTTGCGGAAGTCCCACACGATCATCTGCACGCCGCCGTTCTCCTGCACGCTCTCGAGGATGAGCGTCTTCGATCCCTGCGTGTAGCCGTCGTGCGTCTCGCGATACGGGTTCGAGCCATGCGCGTCGAGTACGTCGCGGCGCAGGCGCGAGATCACGGCGTCGATCTGCGGATGGCGCATGAAGTTCACCGGCATGCGCTTCTCGTTGCGCCGCATGTCGACCGTGAGCACGCCGAGAATCATGAGAAAGATGCCGAACACCGCCATCGCCACGACGACTTCGATGAGGGTGTAGCCATGTGGGGGACAGGCAATCCTGCCTGTCCGGACAGGCAAGATTGCCTGTCCTCCACTTCCCTTCTTCACCACAGGTTGTCTCCTCCGGTGTCGACGCGCACGAGCTGCAGGCGCGCTTCGCGCTGCCCGTTGTTCCAGCGCACGGTGAGCAGGACGTTCTTGATTCCGGTCTGCGTCTGCGCGACGGCGACGGTGGTGCCGAATGGCTGCAGCGGCGCGAGGAGGGCGGTGTCGCTGATGAACTGCGGCGACGCCGTCTCGAGTTCGTCGAAATCGATGCGCCGCCGGTACTCGACCTCGTTCGCGAGCGCCTGATAGGCGAGGATGATCTCGCTGGCCTGGCGCAGCCGGCGGCTGCGCTCGACGAACGCCGCCAGCGATACGGTGATGACGAGAGTGAGGATCATCATCGCCACGAGGACTTCGACGAGCGAGAATCCGCGGGCGCGGCGCATCGGAGCATTGTACGTGCTGCGTGCAGCGTGCTCCGTGCTGCGAAACGGCCTTCTGACGCAGCACGCGGCACGCAGCACGCAGCACGTTCCTGCGTTAGACTCTCGCGCCCGAATGAAACTCCGCTTCGCACCTTCCCCCACCGGGTTCCTGCACGTCGGCGGCGCGCGCACGGCGATCTTCAACCTGCTGCACGCGCGCCGTTACGGCGGGCGGATGCTGCTCCGCATCGAGGACACGGACGTCGAGCGCTCGAAGCAGCATCACGCGGAGCAGATCGTGGCCTCGCTGCAGTGGCTCGGCGTGGAGTGGGATGAAGGTCCCGTGTACCAGAGCGACCGGCTCGAGCGCTATCGCGAGCGGGCCGAGGAGCTCGTCGCGAGCGGCAAGGCGTACCGCTGCTTCTGCACGGTCGAGGAGCTGGAGGCCGAGCGCGAGGCGTCGGAGAAGGCGGGGGTGCCGTATCGCTACTCCGGCCGCTGCCGCCGGAGGGCGGACGTCCCGTCCGCCCCCCACGTCATTCGCTTCGAAGTGAAACCCGGCGCGATCGAGTTTCACGATCTCATCCGCGGCGACGTGCACTTCGAGGGCGAGCTGATCGACGACTTCGTTCTTCTGCGCTCGGACCGCAATCCGACCTACCACCTCTCCGTCGTCGTCGACGACATCGACATGGAGATCACGCACGTCGCGCGCGGCGACGATCACCTCTCGAACACGCCGAAGCACATCCTTCTCTTCCGCGCGTTCGGTGCGGAGCCGCCCGTGTTTGCGCATCTCCCGCTGATCCTCGGCAGTGATCGCAAGCGCCTCTCGAAGCGCACCGGCGCGACGTCGGCCGAGGAGTATCGCGACATGGGGATCGTGCCGCAGGCGCTCTTCAACTTCCTGATGTTGCTGGGCTGGAATCCCGGCGGCGACCGCGAGCTGATCACGCGCGACGAGGCGGCGCATCTGTTCGATCTCGGCGACGTGAACAAGGCGCCCGCGGTGTTCGATCCGGAGAAGCTGCTGTGGATGAACGGGCAGTATCTGATGCGGATGACGGCCGAGGAGATCCTGCCGCACCTTCTCCCGTTCCTGGAGGGCGGACGTCCCGTCCGCCCCGAAGTCATCGAGCTTCACAAAACCCGTGCACGCACGCTGAAAGAGCTGGCCGCGCAGATGGAGCCGTTTTTCGCGGACGACGCCTCGATCGAGTACGACGCGGAAGCGGTGAAAAAGCATCTCAAAGGCGACGACCTCGCGACGCGCATGAGCGAGCTGCACGAGGTGCTGGCGTCGACCGAGCCGTTCGACGTCGCCACGACAGAGCAGGCTTTGCGCACGCTCGCGGAATCGCGCGGCCTCAGCGCGGCGAAGTACATCCATCCGCTGCGCCTCGCCCTCACCGGCCGCGGCGCGTCGCCGCCGATCTTCGACGTGGCGGTGGTTCTGGGGAAAGAGAAGACGCTGCGCCGCCTGCAGCGCCTCATCGCCCACGTGTCGTCCTGAGCCGCGTCTACGCGGCTTCTAAAGGCTTGTCATCCCGAGCGTGAGCGAGGGACCCGGGCGGGTGGGCGGCGCGAGGCGCGGGCTTCGTGCCACCCTCCCCCCGGGTCCCTCGCTCACGCTCGGGATGACAAGGCTGGACACGCATGCTGCTTTCAATGTTGAACGTCCACCAGGCAACATGAGTTTGCTCAACACAAAGCTGCGCGAGAACTTCATCTCTGCTTCACCGGTGCGTGCGCCGTTAACCCGCTCATGACACGGTGCGGCCTTTGATCAGGTGGATGGCGTAGGCGAGCACGAACAGCCCTGACGAGATCCAGTGCGCGATCGCCATCGCGTTGCGCAGCTCTTCGTTCGTCGCGATCTGCAGCAGGTACGCGGAGAGCGCCATCGGCACGATGAGCGCCATCGACAGGACGCCGCTGATGCGCTTCTCGCCGTCGCCGAAGCGGTACTTCGGCAGCATGTGATTGGAGAACGTCCAGCCGAGAATGAAGAGCGCCAGCGGCGCGATGACGACGTGGGCCGCGAGCATGTGCGGCTGCCACGGGTGATTCGCCACCGCGAACTCGTCGGGACTCTTCATGAAGTACTTCATCCACGCGAACACGCCGCCGGTGAGCGTCGTGAGAAAGACGCTCGCGTGAAGCCAGAAGAGCTGCAGCCTGCTCATTTCGTTCCGATCGCCTCGTGCAGCGCGAGCACTTTCCTCGATGCATTGACGATCGCGCGGCCGCTGAGGCTCGCGCCGGAGATCGGGCGGATGGCGCGTTTGAGCGAGAGGTCGTCGTCGAGCCGGCGCGATTTGAACTGATCGATCCAGCGCCGCTTCGGCAGATAGTCGGGCGGCTCGTCGAACGAGAGGATGTCGATCTTCTCGATCCTGCCGTCCGGCGCGACGACCACCATCACGGTCTCGGGAAGCGTGCGCACGCGATGCGTGTCGAAGTACGCGTACGCGCCGTTCGAGCCGGCGTAGCGCACGACCAGCTGATCCGTGAACTCGACGCCGCTCTCCTTTCTGGCCGCGGCGAGTTGTTGCGGCGTCAGGAAGATCGCCTGACGCGTGGTCTTCGTTCCCGGCGGAAATGCGCTCGCGAGCGCCTGCTGCTGCGTCATGAAGACGCGCGCAGGCGCCGCGAGCGCGACCAGCGTGAGCAACGCTCCCGCTAGAAGATGTAGCCGATGCCGATGTTCCACTGATTCAGTCCCGTGCCTGCATCGTTTTCCACGTCCTGATAGTCGGCCTTGATCACCGCCTCGGGGATCGGCTTGAACTGGAGTCCATAGGTGAAGATCGTCTGCCGCGACGCGGGGTTGCGCGCGAAGCCGGCCGGCACGCTGCGCTGCGTGTCGAGTTTCTCGTAGCGCACGTACGGCGTGAACGAGCGCTCGCGGAAGCCGCGCAGCGACGCGAGGTCGTATCCGCCTTCGACGTACCAGCCGCCGAGGGACTCGCCGACGGAGCGATTGCCGGTCAGGCTGTTCAGCGCGTTGAGCTGCGCCGCGTCATCGATCGTGCCGCGCGTCCAGAGTCCGCGCAGCATCGCGCCGCGGAAACTCGTTTCGGCGTGCACGTCGTAGACGGTGTAACGCGCGTCGAGCACTTCGCCGGCGACCATGTTGCCCTGTCCCGTGTTGCCGCTGAAGAACGACGTGCCGACGGTCGTGCCGACGATCGGCTGCCAGTCGAGACGGCCCGTGAGCGCGAAGTCCTCGGACAGCGCGCGCGCACCCTTTTGCCGTCCGCCACGCACGCCGCCGGCGGTGAAGTTGCGGCCATTGAGGCTGTTGACGATGTACGCGCGCCAGCTGAGCTGGCCCACCTCGCCGAACGCGCCGCCGCCCATCTCGCGCCACGTCGTCGGGATGATGCTGCCTTCGACGCCAGGGCGCTTCGTGCCGAGGTAGGCGGTCGGCTCGTGTTGCTCGTTGACCAGACCCATCGGAATCAGCACGAGACCGGTGCGGATGCCGAGATCGGGACGCACGAGGAAATCGAGATACGCGAACTCGACGGAGGCCTCGCCGCCCGAGCCCGTCGAGCCGTGCTCGTACTCGATCTCGGAGTTGAACAGGACGCGGTCGTTGTATTTGTAGCCGGTGTAGAGGATGGCGCGCAGCATGTCGAACTGATCGCGGTTCGAGACGCGGATGTCGGAGTCGTTCGTGCCGGCGAAGTTTTCGTAGAGCATCTCGCCGTAGCCGCCGAAGGAGATGCCCTGATTCACGCGGTAGACCTTCGACGCGGCGGCGCCGAGGCCGTACTGCTCGGTATCGGCGGCGACGAGCTTGTCGGTCTGCCGCGTCTTCAGCGCTTCGATTTCCGATCCGAGAATCTCGATCTGCCGGCGGATCTCGGCGAGATCGGACGAAGGCTGCATCTGGGCGATTTTTTCTTCGAGCGCGCGGAGGCGGCGCTCGAGATCGGTCGCTTCCTGCGCGAAGAGGGGAGTGGTGATGAGGAGAATGATGATGAGTCGTTTGAACATTTGCGTTTAGTCCTTCAGTGCGAAATTCCGGTCGACCACGCGCACGTCCGGTGCGTGCGCGGAACGCCGGATGTGGTTTGCGGGAGTGATGAAGATGGCGGCGACGCGATGCGCGTTCGCCCAGCGAAGACCTTCGTCCTCGCCCATGACGTAGAGCGCGGTGGAAAGGATGTCGGCCGTGAGCGCGTCGGGTGCAATGACGGAGACGGAGCCGCGCGCGGGAAGCAACTGTCGCGTGCGCGGATCGAAAATGTGTGACTTTTCGGAGTGCGAACTGGTGGAGAGCGATGCATTCTCGAGCGTGAGCTCGAGAATGGGTTTCGCGCGGTCTTTCGGATCGGCGATCGTGACGCGCATCGCGCCCCGCACGGCAAGCTGTCCGCCGAAGTCGATGAAGTGTGGAGTGCGGCGACACAAGTCGCCGCTGTCTTCGGTAGGAAAGCGGCGACTGGCGTCGCCGCACTCCACACGTTCCATCATCTTATCGATCGCGTACCCCTTCCCGAACGCGCCTTCTTCCCAGTCCCCTCTCCCCGCCCCGCGGGGAGAGGGCCAGGGTGAGGGGCGATTCCCCGCAACGAGCTCCCCCATCCGCGGATCAAACGCCCCATTCGTCCTCCGCGAAAACTCGACGACTCGCTCCAGCAGCGCCCGCAGTTCCGCCGACGGCTCCGCTCCGCGATTCACGCGCGCGAGCTCGCTGTCCTCCGTCCACGTGGAGAGCATTTCCTCGACGCGCTTCGCTTCGGCGAACGCACGCTCGATGCGCTCTTCGGCATCGGGTCCGTCGATCGCGACTTCGCACACGGTTCCCATGAGATACCGCGCCCGTTGGGCGGCCGTCGTGGGAAGAGTTGCGAGCGCGACGAGAAGAATCGTCGCGAGTCTCATGCAATCCGTTGTTGCGCTCGAATGCGGTCGAGAACGGTCATGCCGGCGAGCCACGCCGCGCACACCGCCACCATCCCGAACATGATCCAGAGGCTGTAGCGGCCGTCGGCCGAATACGGCTCGGTGGCCATGTGAATGGCCTCGCTGTTGGGCAGCAGCTCGGCCTCCGAAAATTCGTGAATCGCGTAGAACACGATCTGCACCGCGAACAGCAGCAGGAACAGACCGGTGACCTGAAAGAAGCGTTTGATGTTGATGCGATGTCCGAAGCGCGCCCACAGCGAGGCCATCGCCGCCGCGGCGAGCAGACCGAGAGCGCAGCCGAGCCAGAAGCGCCCCTGCCGCACCTGGATCAGCATCAGCGCGGTCTCCATCCCTTCGCGCGTGATCATGAGCAGCGTGAATCCGAACACGCCGATCCACGCCCAGGTCGACGACCCCTCGGACGCGCGCTTTTCAAGCTGCTGCTCCATCTCGCGCTTGAACGTCGGCGCGACGCGCCACATGTGAATCACGAACGTCGTCACGAGCACCGCCGCGACGAGCGCGAGCACGCCTTCCCACAGCGGCTGATTCGCGACGCGCTGGAGCTGCCAGCCGAGCGCGAAGCTGGCTACGACCGAGACGGCGATGCCCCACCACACCGCGGGGCGCAGCCAGTCGCGCTGCGTCTTGCGGAGGTAGGCAAAGATGATCGCGACGGTGAGGAACGCCTCGAAGCCTTCGCGAAACACGATGATGAAAGCGTTGAGCATGTGAGCTATTTGCGCAGCCTCGTGGCCTGGATCATCTTCACGCGATCCGGCGCATCCGGCTGCTGGCCTTTCCGCTGGCAGGAGTTGCAGACCCCGAGGATCTGCAGGTTGTGAAAGGTGGGCGTGAACTTCTTCTTCGCGCAGATCTCGCGCTGGCGCTGCTCGAGCGTCTCGTCGTGGAACTCGATCACGGCGCCGCAGATCGTGCAGATGAGGTGGTCGTGATGCGAGTTTCCGCTCACGTGCTCGTAGTGATAGTGGTCCTCGCCGAGGTGCACGCGCCGCACGAGCCCCGACTTCACGAGGAGCTCGAGCGTGCGGTAGATGGTGGCGCGCGAGATCTTGACGTTCTTCTCTTTCATCTTGAAGAGCAGCTCGTCGGCCTCGAAGTGGTAATGGGTCGAGAAGATCTCGCGCAGGAGCGCGGTGCGCTCGCCGGTGAGCTTCAGGCCCTGCTGCTGCAGGAAGTCCTGGAATTTCGAGATTTCGCGATCGACGTTGTGGGGCATGCGTTCACTTGAGACTGAGTCTCAGTTGCTTGGAGTGTAGCCGGGGCGGGGGACGGGGTCAAGTGACGAACGACACACGCACTCGTGACGACGACGGGCGCTACGTCAAGCAGGGCGCTAGCCCGTGTCATCCTGAGCAAAGCGAAGGATCTTCCTGCGTGGCACGGTGGAAGATCCTTCGCCGTCTTCGCGGCTTCTAATGAAGTCATTTTGTCCTTCTTTAGAATGAACAACTTGCTAGTGGACATTCAACATTGAAAGCGTAGGTACCAAGGCTTGTCATCCCGAGCGTGAGCGAGGGACCCGGGGGTAGGGTGGCACGAAGCCCGCGGGTCGCGCCGCCGCCCGCCCAAGTCCCTCGCTCACGCTCGGGATGACAAGGCTGGCCACGCATGCTTTCAAGGTTGAACGTCC
>DATLFB010000049.1:0-9095 GCA_035525285.1 Thermoanaerobaculia bacterium | reverse complement strand
TACGAGAGCGTGAGCTTCTTCGACGCTGCGATCACGCCGAGGGCCTTCATCGCGTCGGCGAGCATCGGGCGGAGGGGGAAATCGACAGGCTGCAGCTGCAGCTTGCGCGCCTCGATGCGCGAGAAATCGAGCACGTCGTCGATCAGCGACAGCAGCATCTCCGCCGAGCGCCGCGCCATGTTCAGCCGCCGCGCGCGCACTTCCGACGGCTCGTCCTCGATGACCAGTTGCAGCATCCCCAGCACGCCCTGCAGCGGCGTGCGCATCTCGTGGGACATGTTCGCGACGAACTCGCTCTTCGCCGCACTCGCCTCTTCCGCGCGCATGTGCGCTTCTTCGAGCTTGCGAATCAGCTCGCGCGCAACGCGAATGGCCTCGGTGAGCCGCTCGCGCCGCGTTTCCGCCGTCCGTGCGGCGAGCGAGATGTAGATGCCGGAGAAGAGGATGAACATCAGCTTCGCGCTCGCGGCCACCGTGTCGATCGTGCGCCCGTCCACGAACATCACCCACCCGAGCATGGCCGCGAACGACACCGCCGCGACGAGTGCGAACGCGAGCGCGCGCCGGAACGTCGTCTGCGTCTGATCGGCCACGCGCAGCAGCGGAACGAAAAACAGCCAGCTCGCCTCCGCGCCCGACTGATAGATCGCGAACGTCCAGATCGCGACGTCGCCGATCAGCGTCGGCAGCGTGAGATCGTGCGGGCGAGCGGCGCGCAGGAAGAGCACGACCGCGCTCCACGACACAGCCGCATACACCGCGAGCACGATCGTCGTCACGACCCATGCATCGAGCGTCGCTCCCTCGACGAGAAAGCGGTTGTTGACGTAGACGGCGATCGCAAGGAAAACCGAGCCGACCACGCGCACGAGCGGCAGCTCGACGGCGGCGAGGCGCCATGTCCGTTCGCGACGGCGCGACTCGATCTCCTGCGGATCGATCGCGATCCCGCTCATCAGCAGGCGGTGCCGGCGCGTGTTGCGGAGCTCTCGAGGATCGTGCGCACGCGCGAGAGCAGCACGTCCTTCCGAATCGGCTTGCGGAGGAATCCCGCCGCCCCCATCTCCAGGCTCTGCGTCTCCACTTCCGTTCCGGCCATGCCGGTGATGAAGAGCGCGGGCGTGTCGATGTGTTTCTCCAGCATGATCTCGAACACCTTCAGCCCGTTCAGCGTCGGGACGTTGATGTCGAGCACGAGCAGATCGAATCGGCGGCGGCCGAGCTCGAGGAGCACGTCCGCGCCGTCGGTCACGCCGACCACTTCATAGCCGGCGCTGGTGAGGAAGCCGCAGAGCAGGGCCGAAGACACGAGATCGTCCTCGAGCACGAGCACGAGTATCGGCGAGTTCGCGCTCGCGCGCCGCACGGTCCGCGGCTCGGGCGTCTTCTCCAGCGACTCGAGGATCTCGCGGTGCAGTGCCTGGCTTTCGGGATCGGGATCGCGTCCATAGTCGCGGCGCAGAATCGCCGCGCATTCCTCATAGCGCCGCAGCGCGGCGTCCGGGCGTCCCTGTTCGACCTGCAGGCGGATGAGCGTGCGATGCACGACCTCCTGCGACGGATCGAGCGCGAGCAGCCGCCGCGCGGTCTCGTCGGCGTCGTCCCACCATCCCGCGCGGATCTGCGCGGTGAGCAGGGTGCTGAACGCCGCCAGCCCCGCCTGCGCGAACGCCTGCCGTTGTGCGGCGATCCAGTGATCGAACTCCGGGAGCGTAGTCCTGAAGCGCTCGAGCAGATTTCCGCGGTAGATCTCCGTCGCCTCGCGCGTGCTCTTGAGGGACGGCACGCCGATGAGCTGATTGAAGCGATGCGTGTCGACGTCGACCGACTCCGGATTGAAGCGCACGGAGAGCCCGTCGTCGACGAGCACGTCCGCCGGCAGAAAGCGCAGCGCCGAGCGAAGGTTCCACACCACGCCGCGCGCGGCAGCCAGCGCGTCGGGATCGCCGTACAACAGCTCCGCGAGCTCGCTCAGCGACGTCCGTCCGCCGATCTGCAGCGCGAGATAGATCACCAGCGCCTGCGTCCGCGTGTTGCCGATCGACAACGCGTTCCCACGGAAATCGACGGCGGAGTAGTCGCCGAAGAGACGGATGGAGAGGTGGATCATCGCTTGGACCGGGATTACTTTACACCCGATTGTGCTGCCCGGCTGCCCGGCTGCCCAGCTGCCCGGCATGCATCGAACGCCCGCTCTCGCAACCCGGGAAGCCGGGAAGCCGGGCAGCCGGGCAGCCATCACGGCGCGAACGCCCCCGCCGGAACGTCAGCGCTCACCGTGACGTCATCCAGCCGGATGAACGTGCCCCGCGGCTTGATCTCGCGCCGCGTGGAGATCAGCAGGCCGCCAAACCGGCGGTAGTCGTGGAAGAGCACCACCGACGGCTCATCCTCGGCCTTCGATCCCTGCAGCTTCATGTGCCACTGATCGACCAGGCCCGTATTGCGATTCACCCACATCCAGTACACATCGCCCGGCGTGAGTCCCACGTTGCTGAACGAGAAGCGCACCACATCGTGCACGTGCCCGCACGCGTCGCTCTTCTCGCCCGCATACTCGCGCGCGACGCCGGGGTCGAACGACTTGAATCCCATCAGCAGCCAGTAGGTGTCGTTGATGAAGCGGCCGTAGCCGAACGTGAGCTGGTCCTTCGGATCCGCGACCTCCGCGCCGTTCACCCACGCCTTTCCCTGCTTCGTATTGACGTTCATGATCACGAGCACTTCCTGCCCGTCGCGATTCTTGCCGCTCACGCGATAGTCGCCCGTGAAGCGATCCCACCGCTGCGCGTACGAGGCGGCGATCTTCCCTTCGCGCTCGACGTTGAACGCGAACGCGAAGTAGCGCGCCTGTTCCCATGCGGGACCGGCGAGCGCATCGAGCGCGCGGCGCGCGACGTCATCGGCGGTGGGCTGCGCGTGCGCGGTTGCGGCGGCGAGCGAAAGGAGGAGAGCGGCGATGCGGTACTTCATCCGGTCAGGATAATGCGTCGTACGATAGGCAGACATGAAAAAGCGGCTGCAGGATGCCGAGGCGTTGCTGGCGCTGGTCGAGGCCGGCCTGAAGCAGGTCACCGGCGCGACGCCGGAGCGGCGCGTGCCGGGCATGCGCAACATTCTCGTGTTCGGCTCGCTTTACACGACGCTCATGGAGGCGATCGCGTCGAAGGATCCGCTCTTCGCGTCGTGGCTCGATGTGCAGAAGCCTCCCGACGGAGTCGAGACTCTTCGCAGGCTCATGCTGCGGCCGCCCAAAACGCGACGCGACTACACGAGCGTGCAGCTCGCGTCGGCCGGCAAGGCTTTCGGTCCGCGTCCCGCCGGCGCGCGTGTCTTCTTCTCCAGCGACCGCCTCGGCGGCACCGGCTGGGAGATCGAGATTCCCGGCGGCCACGTCGAGAAGTACTACGTCGCGCTTCCCGACGCCCTGCCGAGCGGCCACTCGTTCGACGATACGGGAACCAACGTCGAATCGCTCGCGCGCCGCTACGTGATGCACCTTCGCGAGATCATGAAGCACGCGAAGATCGCGATGCGGTAGTGGACCATTCAAGGCTTGTCATCCCGAGCGTGAGCGAGGGACCCGGGGGGTAGGGCGGCACGAAGCCCGCGCCTCGCGCCACCGCCCGCCCAGGTCCCTCGCGACGCTCGGGATGACAAGGCTGGCAACGCCATGACGCTAGAATGCCTGCCCCATGCCCAACGAACGAATCGTGATCACCGGCGTCGGTGCCCTCAGCCCCAACGGAATCGGACGCGAGACCTACTTTTCCGCAGTGGCGGAAGGCCGCAGCGGCATCCGCACCATCACCCAGTTCGACCCGGAGACCCTCCCCTGCCGCATCGCCGGCGAAGTCGACTTCGATCCCACGCGCTGGGTCGACGCGAAGAACATCAGGCACGTCTCGCGCGTGGTGCCGCTCGCGATCGCCGCCGCCGACGAGGCGATGCGCGACGCGAAGCTCGATCCGCTCGCCGTCGATCTCGAGACGCGCCGCGCGATCGGCGTGATGCTCGGCTCCGGCGGCGGCGCGGTCGAGTTCAGCGAGCGGATGTACGAGCTCTGGTACAAGGGCGCGACGAAACAGGCTTCCATCTACTCGATCCCCTCCGGCACGATCGGCACGATCGCCTCGGAGATCTCGATGGCCTACGACCTCCACGGTTTCTCGCATCTGATCTCGACCGGCTGCACGTCGTCGACCGATGCGCTCGGCTACGCGTACCGCAATCTGAAACTCGGCGTGTGCGACTACATCATCACCGGCGGCGCGGATGCGACGATCACCGAGGCGGTGATGACGGGCTTCTGCATGATGCGCATCGTCACCAACTCGTGGAACGACGAGCCGGAAGGCGGCTCGCGTCCTTTTACGCGCAACCGCGACGGCTTCGTCCTCGGCGAAGGCGCCTGGATGTTCGTCATGGAGCGCGAGAGCACGGCCCGCGCGCGCGGGGCGTACATCTATGCCGAGGTGGCGGGATATGCGAGTACGTGCGACGCCTATCACCGCGTGCGCATGGACGACTCCGGTGAGGAGCCCGCGCGGGCGATGTCGCTCGCGATGAAGGAAGCCGCGATCGATCCGAGCGAAGTCGACTACGTGAACTATCACGGCACGTCGACCGACCTGAACGACCGCATCGAGACGCGCGCGGTCAAGCTCGCGTTCGGAAAGAGTGCGACGAAGCTCGCCGGCTCGGCGACAAAGTCGATGATCGGACATCCGCAGGGCGCGTGCGGCGCGGCCGGCGTCGCCGCGACGCTTATGGCCTTCCGCGATGACACGCTCCCGCCGACGGTCAACCTCGACGCGCCCGATCCTGAATGCGATCTCGACTACGTTCCCGACATCGGCCGCCGCGCGCACATCGACGTGGCGGTGTGCAACACGATCGCGTTCGGATCGAAGAATTCGGCGCTCGTGCTCAAGAGATGTTGACGCCGGAACGCGTCGAATGCCACGAGCTCCTCGACGAGCACGACGCGCCGCGCGCGGACATGGAGCGCTCGCTGCGCGATCTGTGGCGAATCAACCGCTGGCTCGGCGGCGTCGGGATCTACAACCGTCTGCTGCGCCGCTTCGAGGCGGCTTCGGTGCTCGACGTCGGCGCCGGCACGTGCGAGGTTGTGAACACGGCGCCGGCGCGGCTGCGCATCGGACTCGATCAGAAGATCGAGCATCTGCTCTATCGCCGCGAAAGCACGCGCGGCGTGCATCGCGTGGCTGGCGAAGCATTGAATCTCCCCTTTCGCGACGGCGCGGTCGACGCGGTGACCTCCGCGCACTTTTTCCATCACTTCTCGCCCGACGAGAACGCGCGGATCCTCGCGGAGTCGCTGCGCGTCGCGCGCCGCGGCGTCGCGGTCAACGACACCCGCCGCCACTACCTCCCGCTGCTGTTCGTGCAGCTGGTCGCGGCGCTGCGGCTCGTCGGACGCATCACGCGCTTCGACGCGCCTGCCTCCGTGCGGCAGGGCTACACGACCGGCGAAGCGCGCGCGATCGCGGAGCGCGTGCCCGCCGCGCGGCACGAGCTCGTCTCCGCCTGGCCGTTCCGCTTCGGGATCGTGCTGTGGAAGTAACCGCGCAGTCGCAGTCTCAGTCCCTTCTCCCCGCCACGCGGGGAGAAGGTGCCCCTGACCCCGAGCGTAGCGAGGGGGAAGGGGCGGATGAGGGGAACGCCCCTCACCCTGGCCCTCTCCCCGCTCACGCGGGGCGAGGGGACTGCGAGAGCGACGTCGCGATCATCGGCGCCGGTCCGGCGGGCTCCACGCTCGCCGCGCTGCTCGGTTCGCGCGGCGTACGCGTCGCGCTCTACGACCGCGACGTGTTCCCGCGCGACAAGTTGTGCGGCGAGTTTCTGTCGTACGACGCGCTGCCGGTGCTCGAGGCGCTCGGCGTCGTCGACGAGATCGACCGCGCCGGCGCGCCGCGCATCGAGCGCTGCCGCGTGGTCGGCTCCACGCGCACGTACGAGTTCCCGTTTCCGCATCCCGCGCGCGGTGTGTCGCGATTCTTCTTCGATGATCTGCTCCTGCGCACCGCTGTCGCGCGCGGTGCGACGCGGCGCGACGGCGTCACGGTATCGTCGATTGAAGAAGTGAGCGCAAGAGTGATCGTCGGCGCGTGGGGCCGCTGGGGCCGATTCGATCAGCAGCTGCAGCGCGCGTTCGTGCGCGACCGCTCGCATCGCAACTTCGGTTTCAAGCGCCACTACACCGGTGAAGGCGCGCGCGACACGATCGAGCTCTACGCCTTCTCGCGCGGCTATCTCGGCGTCAACGCGATCGAAGGCGGCCGGACGAACATCTGCGGTCTCGTGCACGCGAGCCGGCTCGCGCATCACAAGGGGCGATGGGATGCGTTCATCGAGACCATTCGCGCCGAGGAGCCGCGGCTCGATGCGCTCTACGCACGCCACGAGCCCGCGCAGGAGCAGTACCTCTCCTCGGAGCCGGTGATCTTTCGCGCGCGCTCCGCCGTCGAAGGCGGAGTCTTCATGATCGGCGATGCCTCGGGCGTCATCGATCCGCTGACCGGCAACGGGATGGCCATGGCGATTCAGTCGGCCGCGCTGCTCGCGCCGATGCTGGTGCGCCTGCTCGAGACGCCGTCGCGCCGCGTGGAGATCGAGGACGAGTATCGCCGCGCACATCGCGCCATGTTCGCGGCGCGGATCGCCTGGAGCCGGCGCGTGGCGGCGCTGCTTTCGCGACCGCGAATGCTCGACGCGGCGCTCGCGGCCGTTCGCACGCAGCGCGCCGGCGAGTTTCTGCTACGCCGCACGCGCGGTAGGATGTCCCCTTCATGAGCTCGACGTTCCCGGCGGGCGAGTTTCTGCTGCCGCTCTTCCCACTGCCGAATATCGTCTTCTTCCCGCACACGCGGCTGCCGCTCCATGTGTTCGAGCCGCGCTACCGGCAGATGGTGAAGGACGTCCTCGAGGCCGATCAGCGCTTCGGCATCATCCTGCTCAAGCCCGGCTGGGAGGCGGAGTACTTCGGCGCGCCGCCGGTCTTCGAATGCGGGACGCTGGGCACGATCGAGCAGGCGGTCGCGCTCGAGGACGGCCGCTTCAACATCGTCGTGCGCGGCGACATCCGCTTCCGCATCGTCGACGAAGTCTCGCGCGTCCCGTATCGCACCGCGCGCGTCGTCACGCAGCCCGAGATCACGCGCGAGGCGAAGGAGGCGTACGCGCAGCGCGAATGGCTCGCCGATCTCTCGCACCAGTACCTGCGCTATCTCCCCGATCAGACCGCGGTGCCGGAGATCGAGACCGTGAATCTCGACGCGCTCACGAACGCGCTGATCATGTCCCTCAACCTCGACATCGAGGAGAAGCAGAATCTGCTGGAGATGAATGACGTGGTCGCGCGCGCCGGGGAGATCGGGAACGAGCTGTCGAGCCGGATCGAGAGCCTGAAGTTTCTCGCGCCGTACCGAAGGCCGGGAGACCCGACGCACAACTGACGTCAGCGCACTTCGATCGGATCCTCACACACCACGTTGCCGCCCCAGAGACTCTCCAGGACGTACTTCCCCGCCTTCAGCTTCTCGACCCGCAACGTGATCGTCTTCGCGCCGGCCGCAGGCTTCTGCACGCGCGCGACTTCGTTGCGGTCCGCATCGAGCGCGCGCACGCTCACCGCGAGGCCTTCGGGCGACTCCTTCAGCCACAGCGACACATACACCGGCTCGCGCCGCTTGAACGTCGTCTGCTTCTCCGCCACGAGCCCGTTCGCATCGAGCTTCGTCCCGACGCGGCAATCCGACGCCACCGGCGGCCGCAGCGAAATCTCCGTGTCGATCTTCTTCCCCGCGAGATCCGCCGGTGCAGCGACGGTGGTCGTCGACTCCGCGGAGCGGGAGGGCGGAACGTTGGGAGCCGCCTCCCTGCGGCACATCACCAGCGCGACACTCAAAACGATCACAACGAACAGACGGCTATTCATCTGAATCGAGCACCTCATCTTCACTGACGCGCTCTTCGATTCGCTTCCCGTCGACGACGACGACGACTGCCGTACCCGTCTGCCGTGCCACAGCTCGCGCTCGACGCGCGGCGCGCATCAGAGCGCGCGGCACCGCTTGCATGTCCGCATCGGGCAGTTGCGATTGGAAGGGCTCATTCATCGGTTCGCTCCTTCTTCCAGCAGCTTTGGTGCCGTACCGCTGTTGTCGATCAATGCGCCGGCGTAACGCGGGGTGACGTAGCGGCTTCCAGCCAGCGATATCGCCGGCAGGATGCCGGCGATACGGCGGGCAGGATGCCCGCGTTACACGGTTCGCCGTTGCACGCAGTCCGCTTGGGGCATAGCGGTCATGGAACGCCGACATTCTGTCGGCCGGTCCGCCGACTTCCAGTCGGCGGGTTTTGACGCCGATCAATCCTGATCACGCACGATCTAGGGGTTGTCGCCGAGATGGCAGACCGGGTGGCGGTGATGTATGCCGGTGAGATCGTCGAAGAGACCGACGTTCGCACGATTTTCAAACAGCCACTGCATCCCTATACGAAAGGTCTGATCGGCTCAATCCCTGTTCTCGGAGAGCGCAAATCGACCCTGGACACCATCCCCGGAGTGGTCCCTTCGCTGATCGATCTTCCCCAGGGTTGCCGATTCGCCGACCGTTGTAGCCCTCGCGTGGAGAATGGCCTCGAGATCTGCCTCGTCCGCAAACCACATCTGATCGAGCACAGCGAGGGACACAAAGTTCGCTGCTGGCTGTACGAGGACCATCCCGACATGGAGCCCGACGATGCCTGAGAACCTGGCCGAAATCCGCGACCTCGTCAAGCAGTTCCCGGTGAAAGGGGGCCTCTTGCAGCGGGCGATCGGGCAGGTCAACGCCGTTGACGGAGTGGACCTCGACATTCGCAAGGGTGAGACCCTGGGTCTGGTCGGCGAGTCGGGTTGCGGAAAGACGACTCTGGGCCGGATGTTGGTGCGCCTCCTCGAGCCGACCAGCGGAACTCTCCAGTTCGACGGCGCCGACATCACTCATCTCAACGATCGGGAGCTCAAGCCGTTCCGGAAACGGGTCCAGATCATCTTTCAGGACCCATTCACATCACTCGACCCGCGC
>DATLFB010000041.1:0-166057 GCA_035525285.1 Thermoanaerobaculia bacterium | reverse complement strand
TGCGGCGACGCCAGTCGCCGCTTTCCTACCGGCGTAGCACGGCGGCGACTGGCGTCGCCGCACTCCACACCGACTGGAAAATCCCCAGCCCGTCCGCGTTGCCGAGGATCGACTCCGCGCAGCGCTCGGGATGCGGCATGAGGCCGACGACGTTGCGCGTGCGGTTGCAGATGCCGGCGATGCTGCGCGAGGAGCCGTTCGGATTCGCATCCGCGGTCAATCGGCCCTCCTCGTCGCAGTAGCGGAAGATCACCTGGCGGTTGCGCTCGAGCTCATCGAGCGTCGCGTCATCCGCGAAGTAGTTTCCTTCGCCGTGCGCGATCGGCATCTTCAGGATCTGCCCCGCGGAGAGCTGTGACGTGAACGGCGTGTCGGTCTCTTCGACGCGCAGACGCACCTCGCGCGAGAGAAAGCGGAGGTGCTGATTGCGCATCAGCGCGCCGGGGAGCAGTCCTACTTCGGTCAGCACCTGAAATCCGTTGCAGATGCCGAGGACCAGTCCGCCCGCGGCGGCGTGGCGGCGGATCGGCTCCATGATCGGCGCGAACTTCGCGAGCGCGCCGGCGCGCAGATAGTCGCCATAGGCGAAGCCGCCGGGGATGATCACGCAGTCGGCGCCTTTGAGGTCCGTGTCCTTGTGCCACAGCGGCTCGGCCTCGGCGCCGAGGACGTCAGTTGCCACGTGCAGCGCATCGTGATCGCAGTTCGAACCGGGGAGGATGACGACGCCGAATTTCATGCTCGAAGTTTATCGCTCCACGCGCGGAACCTTGTACACCGTCAGAAACCCCGCGCGATCCGTCGCGAGGATCGCGTTGCGCGCGCGGTCGTACACCAGCGCGTACGCGCTGATGCCGTACAGCGACGCCGGCTGCACGCGCCACGCCGACCCGGAGAACGCGCCGCTGCGATCGCACCGCTTCTCGGCGTAAACGAGGAAGTTGTCTTTGTTCGTGAGCGTCGCCACCTGCGGTCCGCTCCCCACGGGCAGACAGGTCGTGGTGCTGTTCACCAGATCGCCGAAGCTGATCGTGACCACCAGCGGTCCGTCGGGTCCCTGCCGCGTCATCGCCCGCGCCGGACGCGAGATCACCGGCTTCTCGAAGAGCGAGTCGCGTGAGAAGGCGACGAGTGCGCGATCGTTGTCGGCGAACATCGCCGCCTCCACTGTTTTCTGCGTCTGCAGCGGATCGCGCGCGATCTCCGCAAACGTGTTCGTGTCGAAGAGCACCACGGCGGTCGCTTTCGCATTGCCGAAGTCCTCGGTCGCCACGACCGCGAGCGCGGAGCCGTTCGCGCTGACCGCGATGGCCATCGGATCGTCGACCTCGAGCTCGCGCAATTCCATATCTCCGTTGCCGTCGAAGACGTGCACGCGGCGGCCGAGGATGTAGACGTAGCGCCCGCGCGGATCGGGAATGACGTCGCGGAGCGTCTCGCCTTCGATGGTGATCTCGCGCAGGACGGCGAGGTCGGGGAGCGAGAGGATCGACACGCTCTCGTCGCTGCCGTTGGCGATGAAGAGCCGGGTGCGCTTCGCATCGGTGCGCATCGACACGAGCTCTTTCGTCGATGCGATCTCCGCGGAGTCGAGCACGACGCGATTTTTCACCGCGCCCGTCGACGGATCGACGGCGATCACCGCCTGCGGGTGGGCCAGTCCGACGTAGACCGTGCCGTCGGCGCCGAGAGCGAGACCGCGCGGATCGCCGGGAAGGGACCAGCGGTGAATGATTTTTCGATCGCGGGTTTTGACGGGCGCGAGCGGCGCTTCGGCGGCGGCGAGGGACACCGCCGCGGCAGTGAGCAGAACGAGAGTCGTGAGCCTACTCCTCGAGGGTGTAGGAGAATTTTTCGATGACCGTGTTCGCGAGGAGTCGCTCACACATCTGTCGAACCTGCGATTCGAGCTCCTCCCGTGTCTGCCCACTGGCCGCAAGCGATATTCGAAACAGCTTGCCGACACGCACATCTTCCACCCCCGTGAATCCAAGCGAGCTGAGCGAGTGTTCGATGGCTTTGCCCTGAGGGTCGAGGACGCTCGGTTTTAGTTCGACGGTCACCGTGGCTTTCATGGGCGGGGATTGTAATGGTTGCCCGGTTGCCCGGTTGCCCGGTTTCCCGGCAGAAGCAACACCGGGCAACCGGGCAACTGGGCAACCGGGCAACCCTAAAACAACGCCATCTGCCCCGGCAGCGCCCTCCGCTCCCGCCTCCGCGCAACATCAAACAACCCTGTCGGCTCGAACTGCCTGGCGATGGCTAAGTCGATGCTGGCGCCGGTGCGGCGGAGGAGGCGGGTGCACATGTCGCGGACGATCGACTCGTGGTTGTTTTTCTGCGAGAGATGAATCATGCAGAGCGTTTTCAGATCCGCGCCGAGGAGGCGCTGGACGGCGTTCACGGAGTCGTCGTTCGAGAGGTGGCCGAAGCGCGACATGATCCGGCGCTTCAGCGACCACGGATACGTTCCCATGCGCAGCATGTCGAGGTCGTGATTCGACTCGAAGAACAGGCCGTCGCAGCCGGTGAGATGGCGCATCACGCCGTCGTCGACGAAGCCGAGATCGCTGGCGATGCCTACGCGCGTGCCGTCGCGCGACTCGATCACGAAGCACGCGGGATCCGCCGCGTCGTGGATCGTGCGGCGCGCGTGCACCTGCAGCTCGCCGATGACGAAGCAGGAGTCGTTCTCGAACACGACGGTTTTCGTCTCCGCCGGATCGATCGTCGACGCCTCGAGCGTGCCGCGCGTGAGGTAGATCGGGATGCCGTACTTGCGCGCGATTCTCTCCGCGCCGCGGATGTGATCGTAGTGCTCGTGCGTGACGACGACGGCGCGCAACTGCTCGATGTCGCGCTCGATGAGCTGCAGCCGCTTCTTCGTTTCGCGCGGTCCGAGACCCGCATCGACCAGAATCGCCGTCCCGTCCGACTCGAACCAGTACGCGTTGCCTGCACTGCCCGAGGAGAGGGGCGCCACGATCATGATGAGGGATGGTAGCAGAAGGCAGGATGGGGGATGCAGAAGGCAGAAGGCAGAAGGCAGAAGGCAGAAGGCAGAAGTGAGAATCGAATTAAGAATTTCGAATGAAGAATTAAGAATGAAGAAGTCGCGGTCCTGGTATCTCAATTCTTCATTCGCAATTCTTCATTCTTAATTCTGCCTTCTGCCTTCTGCCTTCTGCCTTCTGCCTTCTGCCTTCATCAACGCTCACTGTTAGAATCCGCCCCCGATGGAACGATTCGTCGTCGAAGGCGGGCGCAGGCTGGAAGGCTCGATCCGGCCGGGCGGAAACAAGAACGCCGCGCTGCCGATCCTCGCCGCGTGCGTGCTCACCGACGAGCCGGTGATCGTGCGCAATCTCCCGGACATCCAGGACGTCCGGGTGATGCTGCAGATCCTCGAGAAGATGGGCGCGAGCGTCGAGCATCTCGAGCAGAACGTCGTCCGCATCGAGGCGAAGGGCGAGATCAGCTGCAATCCCGACGTCGAGCTGTCGAAGAAGATTCGCGCGTCGATCCTGCTCGCGGGCCCTCTGCTCGCGCGCTGCGGTCAGGTCGCGGTCGCGAAACCGGGCGGCGACGCGATCGGCCGCCGCCGCGTCGACACGCATCTCCTCGCGCTCGAGAGCCTCGGCGCGCAGATCGAAGTCTCCGCGTACGAATACCGCATGGCCGTCCGCGAGCTCGTCGGCAAGAAGATGTTCCTCGACGAGGCCTCGGTCACCGCGACCGAGAACGCGGTGATGGCAGCGGCGCTCGCGGACGGCGAGACGCTGATCTACAACGCCGCCGCGGAGCCGCACGTCCAGGATCTCTGCCACTTCCTCAACGGCCTCGGCGCGAAGATCGACGGCATCGCCACCAACTCGCTGCGCATTCAGGGCGTCGAGTCGCTGCACGGCGGCGACTTCCGTATCAACAGCGATCACATCGAAGTCGGCTCCTACATCGGACTCGCCGCGGTCACGCGCAGCGAGCTGCTCATCGAGGACGCCGTCCCCGAGCACATGTACGCGGTGCGGCACATGCTCGAGAAGCTCGGCGTCGACATCAAGATCGAGGGGAAGAACATCCGCGTGCCGAAGGAGCAGGAGCTGCGCGTCCGCTACGACATCGGCGCGGCGGTGCCGAAGATCGACGACGGTCCGTGGCCGCTCTTCCCGGCCGATCTGCTCTCGATCATGATCGTCATCGCCACGCAGGCCGAGGGGACGTCGATGATCTTCGAGAAGATGTTCGAGTCGCGCCTCTTCTTCACCGACAAGCTCATTCAGATGGGCGCGCGGATCATCCTCTGCGATCCGCACCGCGCGATCATCGTCGGCGGCAACCGCCTGCACGGCGCCGACATCTCCAGCCCCGACATCCGCGCGGGGATGGCGCTGCTCCTCGCTGCGCTCTGCGCGAAGGGGGAGAGCGTGATCCACAACATTCATCAGATCGATCGGGGGTACGAGAGGATCGATGAGAGGTTGAATGCGCTGGGGGCAAGGATTCGGCGGGAACAGGACGTTTAACGATGAACGATGAAGGATGAACGATGAACGAAAGTCAGCAGGCGATTCATCGTTCATCGTTCATCGTTCATCGTTCATCGTTGCTCCCGGCGGTCATGGGCATCCTGAACATCACCCCCGACTCCTTCTCCGACGGCGGCGTCCACTTCAACGCCGCGACAGCCGTTGACTCCGCGATGCAGATGGAGTCTGACGGCGCGGCGATCCTCGACATCGGCGGCGAATCCACGCGGCCGGGATCGGAGGAAGTTCCCGCGGACGTGGAGCTGGAGCGCGTGATCCCGGTGATTGAAGAGATCCGGCGGCGAAGCGAGATTCCGATCTCGATCGACACGCGCAAGGCGCGCGTGGCCGAGGCGGCGCTCGATGCCGGCGCGAACGTGATCAACGACGTGAGCGCGCTGCGGCACGACCCGGAGATGCGTCCGCTCGCGGCGAGCCGCGGCGTGCCGGTGATCCTCATGCACATGCGCGGCGAGCCGCGCACGATGCAGCAGACCATCCACTACGACGAGGTCGTGAGCGACGTCGCGCGCGAGCTTGGGGAGTGGTGTGATGAAGCGCGGCAGGCCGGCGTGCAGAGCGTGTTCGTCGATCCCGGCATCGGATTCGGCAAGACCTTCGAGCACAACCTCGAGCTGCTCGCGCGATGCGATGAGCTCGCGCGCATCGCGCCGGTGGTGATCGGCGCATCGCGAAAGGCGTTCATCGGACACCTCACCGGCCGCGAGGCCGGGCCCGCGCGCGCGATCGGCTCGCTGGCCGCCGTCGCGGCCGCGCATCGCGGCGGCGCGGCGATGGTGCGCGTACACGACGTGCGCGAGACGGTCGACTTCCTCGAGGTGCTGCGCGCGATCGAGGAGCGGCGGCGATGAATTTCTTCGATCGCCTGCTGTCGCTCGAGCTCACCTGGCGCGACGCGGTCGACATCCTCATCGTCGCGATGATCATCTATTCAATCCTCGCGCTGATCCGCGGCACGCGCGCGATGCAGATCTCGATCGGCCTGATGCTCCTCGGCTCGACGTTCTTCGTCGCGCGCGCGTTCGATCTCGCCGCGCTCGAGGCGATCTCGGCGCAGATCCTCTTTTATCTCCCGTTCGCGGTGATCGTTCTCTTTCAGCAGGAGATTCGCCGCGCGCTGGCGCGCATGGGCGGGAATCCGTTCGCGTCGCTCCTCCGGCGCCACACGCGCATTCCGTACGACGCGATCCTCGACGCGTGCGAGATTCTGTCGAGCCGGAGGATGGGCGCGCTGATCGCGATCGAGGGGCGGCAGACGCTGCGGATGATCGAGGAGAACGCGAAGCCCGTGGATGCGTTGCTGACGACGGAACTGCTCGTCTCGATCTTCACGCCCGGCGGCCCGCTCCACGACGGCGCGGTGCTCGTGCGCGGCAACCGGATCGCCGCGGCAAACGCGTTTCTCCCGCTGACCACGGCGACGGATCCGAAGCTCGCCCACGGCACGCGCCATCGCGCAGCCCTCGGCCTAAGCGAAGAGAGCGACTCGCTGGTGATCATCATCTCCGAGGAGAACGGATCGATCGCGGTGGCGAGCGAGGGAATGCTGACCGAGCACGTGGGGCGTGATGCACTGCTGGCCGCACTGACGGAGCGGTTTGGGGCGGTGGAATGAGGGGTCGGCTGCCCGGTTGCCCGGCTGCCCGGTTGCCCAGTTGCCCGGTTGCCCGGTTTCCCGGTGTGCAGGTTGCTCGTGCGCTGTGTTACTGCACAGTCGGTGCAGCCTTCGACCGGGAAACCGGGAAACCGGGCAACCGGGCCGCCAGAGCGAAGCGATGAAAAACCTCGGCCTCAAACTCATCTCCCTCCTCCTCGCGTGCGTGGTCTGGTTCATGGTCTCCGCGCCGCGCCGAGGGCGCGTGCGGGAGCGCATCGTCACGGCGCCGCTGTCGATCGTCGCCATGCGCAACGATCTCGTGATCACCACCACCATTCCGAGCACGGTCGCGCTGCGCGTGCGCGGGCGCGAGTCGGAATTGCGCGCGCTCGCATCGCGCAACCTCGAAGTCTCCGCCGACGTGAGCTGGGTGGATCGGTCGGGCGAGGCGGAGATGACGCTGCGGGGGAACGCGATCAATCTGCCGGAGGAGATCGAGCTCGTCTCGATCGATCCCAACAAGCTGCGTTTCCGCGTCGAGCAGCTTCGCCAGCGCGCGGTGCCGATCCGGCCGTTCCTCGTCGGCGATCCGCCGCCGCGCTACCTGGCGGGCGAGCCGACGGCGAATCCCGATCGCGCGCTCGTGTCGGGACCCTCGTCGCAGATCCTGACGCTGAGCGAAGTCGCGACCGAACGCATTATCATGACCGGCCGCACGAACACCTTCGTGCAGAACGTCGCCGTCGTGTCCGACTCGCCGCTCGTGCGCGTCATCTCGCCGCTGACGACTCAGGTGACGGTTCCGGTGCTCGCCGAGATCGGCCCCGAAGCGCCGGCCGCGACCGCGACCGAAGGAACGCAATGAGAGAGCTTTTCGGAACGGACGGCATTCGCGGCAAGGCGCGAACGTATCCGCTGGATCAATTCACGTTGTACAAGCTCGGAATCGCGCTTGCGCATCGCTTCAACAAGATGGTGGATCACCCGCGCGTGCTCATCGGCCGCGACACGCGCGAGTCGGGTCCCGAGATCGCGGGCGCGCTCGCGGCGGGCCTCAGAAAAGAAGGCGCGGATCCGCTGCTGGTCGGCGTGATTCCGACGCCCGGGGTCGCGTATCTCTGCCGCACCACCGATGCGATCGCGGCGATCTCCATCTCCGCGTCGCACAATCCGTATCAGGACAACGGCGTGAAGATCTTCGGCCACGACGGGATGAAGCTGGCCGACGCGATCGAGGAAGAGATCGAGGACGATCTGCGCAGCGTGGTCGTCGACGACGTCGTCACGCTGCGCGAGCTCGACGACCAGAACGTCGAGCTGATCGAAGCCTACGAGCGCTTTCTGCTCGAGGCCGTGCCGCCGACCGCGCTGGTGGGAACGAAAGTCGTGCTCGACACCGGCTACGGCGCGGCGTTTCGCATCGCGCCGGAAGTGTTTCGCCGCGCGGGCGCGGAGGTCGTGGTCATCCACGATGCTCCGAACGGGCGCAACATCAACGAGCAGGCAGGCGCGCTCCATCCGGAGCGGCTGGCGCAGGCGGTGGTCGAGCAGCAGGCGCATTACGGCGTGGCATTCGACGGCGACGCGGACCGCGCGATCTTTGCCGACGACGCGGGAAAGATCCGCGACGGCGACGAGATCATCTATCTGTGGGCGAAACATCTCCGCTCGCGCGGCGCGCTCAGCGGCGACTGCGTCGTCACGACGGTGATGTCGAACTTCGGGTTCGAGAAGCAGCTGCGCGCCGACGGCATCGAGTTGTGCCGTGCGCAGGTCGGCGACAAGTACGTGCTCGAGACGATGCTCGCCCGCGGCGCGATTCTCGGCGGCGAGCAGTCGGGCCACATCATCGATCGCACCGTGCACACGACCGGCGACGGCATCCACACCGCGCTCGTGTTCGGACACATCCTCACCACGATGGGCGAGCCGTTCTCGAAGCTGCACACGTTCGAGAAGATGCCGCAACTGCTCCTCAACGAGAACGTCGGCTCGAAGCCGCCGCTCGACTCGCTTCCGCGTTATCAGGCCGCACTCGCGAAGGCGCAGGAGTCCCTCGCCGGACGCGGACGGATTCTCGTGCGCTATTCGGGAACCGAGAACCTCGTGCGCGTGATGGTGGAAGGGGAGGACGCCGCGATGATTCGTCGCATCGCGGAAGAGTTGCGGGACGTGTTGCGGGAGGAGATCGGATGATGTGGAGTGCGGCGACGCCAGTCGCCGCTTTTCAAAAGGAGGCACGAGCCTCCGACCACCCGCGGCAGCTTGCGCTGCCGCATGGGAAAGCGGCGACTGGCGTCGCCGCAGTCCACACCAGATGAGCCGCTGGACTCTCGAAGGCAGGACCGCGCTCGTCACCGGCGCGACGGCGGGCATCGGCCTCGCGATCACGGAAGAACTGACGCGCTTCGGCGCGCGCGTGATTCGCGTCGCGCGCGGAGCGGCGGCCGACATCGCCGCGGACGTCGCGAAGGCCGAGGATCGTCGGCGCATCTTCGAGAACATCGACAAGCTCGACATCCTCGTCAACAACGCCGGCACGAACATCCGCAAGAAGGCGATCGAGTATTCGTACGACGAGTATCAGCAGATCCGCGAGCTCAACATGGATGCCGTCTTCGAGATGTGCCGGCTCGCGCATCCGCTGCTGCGCGCGTCGGGCGATGCGAGCGTCGTCAACGTCGGCTCGGTTGCGGCGGTCCGGCACCTCGGCACCGGCGCTCCGTACGCGATGACGAAGGCGGCGATCCATCATCTGACGCGCGCGCTCGCGGCGGAGTGGGCGAAAGACGGGATTCGCGTGAACGCGGTCGCGCCGTGGTACATCCGCACTCCGCTGGCGGCGCCGGTGCTCCGCGATCCGATCCGCCTCGAGAAGATCCTCGGCACCACGCCGCTCGGCAGGATCGGCGAGCCGGAGGAAGTCTCCTCCCTCGTCGCCTTCCTCTGCATGCCCGCCGCGAGCTACATCACCGGCCAGTGCATCGTCGTCGACGGCGGGTTCAGCGCGGCCGGTGTTTTTTGAAGGCCCTCTGCTATAGTGCGCCATCCAATTTTCGGAGATGAGCCCGCATGGCTAAGGCGAAGCAAAAAAAAGCGCCCAGGAAGGGCAAGAAACCGGCTGTGAAGAAGGCGGCGGCGCGCGTCAAAGCAGCCGCTAAGTCATTGAAAAAGAAGGTCGCGCCGAAGAAAGTCGCGAAGCCGGCGCCGAAGAAGCCTGCGAAGAAAACGGCGCCGAAGAAACCCGCGCCGAAGAAGGCTGCCGCGAAGGTGAAGAAGGCGACGGCGAAGGTGAAGAAGGCGGCGGCGAAGGTGAAGAAGGCGGCGAAAGTCGTCAGGAAGGCCGTCGCCAAAGTCGCCAAAGTCGCGAAACCCGCGAAGCCGGTGAAAGCAGCAAAACCCGTCAAACCCGCGAAGCCGGCGAAGCCGGTGAAAGCAGCAAAACCCGTCAAACCCGCGAAGCCCGTGAAACCCGCGAAGCCCGTCAAACCCGCGAAGCCCGCGAAAGCAGCGACACCCGTGAAACGTAGCGGCGGGCTTCAGCCCGCCGACGCCCGGCTGAAGCCGGGCGCTACGCCAAAGCCGGGCGCTACGCCAAAGCCGGGCGCTACGCCAAAGCCGGGCGCTACGCTAAAGCCGGGCGCTACGCCGAAGCCGGGCGCTACGCCGAAGCCGGGCGCTACGCCGAAGCCGGGCGCTACGCTGAAGCCGGGCGCTACGCCCAAAGCGGTGCCGCCGCCGAAGACCGCGAACCCGGTCGCCGTTCCGCCGCCGCCCCCCGGGCGTCCCGCGGCGGCGGAGGGTGAGAAGAAACGCGGCCGCCGCGCGCGTCCGCGCGTTCATGCCAGCGGAGTTCCCACGGCGGCGTGGCTCTCGACGGAGAAGCCGCGTCCCGCATCGTTCATCCCCGCGCCGCCGCGCGCCGAGGCGCCATCAGCGGTTGCGGCGCCGCCCGCGTCGTCGGATCGCCTCATCCGCCCCGACGACGTCGCGCAGCCCGCGGTTCGCACCGTCCCGGTGCGCATCGACATCGAGCAGGGACCGGGACGCTTCTACGTGATCGCCAGTCCCGCCGAAGTCACCGTGCGCGTCAGTGAAGGCATCGAGTGGGACTTCCGCTATGTCGGCGGTGCCGATGTCACCATCGACGAGATCATCATCGAGTTCGAGCGCCCCTCGCCGTTTTCGCACAGCGTCTTCAAAACACGCAAGCCGGGCGGCGCGCGTCCGCATCGCCAGCTCTCCGGTCCCGCGATCCCGTCATCGGCGGGCAAGCGGATTCAGTACACGGTGCGCGCGATGAATGGGTTCAAGACCGAGATGGCGCGGACGGACAGTGTGTGGATGAACGTGACTGCTTAGATCGAAATTGAAAATTGAAAATTGAAAATTGAAAAAGTGCTGTGCGCCCGCGTCGCAGGCGGATGCTCGATTTTTCAATTTTCAATTTTCAATTTTCAATTCGCGACGCGCAGCGGCGCGCCATGTTGTTCCTGCAAAGCCGCGATCGAGCTCGCGCCTTCTTTCAGCGAGCGAATCCCCTCGACGCACGCGGTTGCCGCGGTCAGCGTCGTGATGCAGGGGATGTTCAGCCGCAGTGACGTGCGTCGGATGTAGGTGTCGTCGACAAACGCCGACTTGCCGAACGGCGTATTGATCGCGAGCGCGACTTCGCCGTTGATCATGCGGTCGACGATGTTCGGCCGCGCCTCGTGCACCTTCCACGTCAGCTCCGACTCCACGCCGTGCTTCATCAGGAACTCGCGCGTGCCCGCGGTCGCGAGGATGCGAAAGCCGAGGGCGGCGAGATCGCGCGCGATCTGCACCACCATCGGGCGCTTGTCGTTGTCGTTCACGGAGATGAATGCCGTTCCCGTGAGCGGCAGACGGATGCCTGCGCCGAGGAGCGCTTTCGCGTACGCCTCACCGAAGGAGTGCGAGCTGCCCATCACCTCGCCGGTCGACTTCATCTCCGGCCCGAGCACCGTGTCCTCGAGCGGGAAGCGGTTGAACGGGAACACCGGCGCCTTCACGAAATAGCCTTCCACGCGCGGCTCGCTCGTGAGGCCGAGGGAGCGGAGGGAGTGGCCGGCCATCACCTTCGCGGCGATCTTCGCGAACGGCACACCCGTCGCCTTCGACACATACGGCACCGTGCGCGACGCGCGCGGATTCACCTCGAGCACGTACAGCTCGTTGTTCTGAATCGCGTACTGCACGTTCATCAGGCCGATCACGTTCAGCGCCTTCGCCAGATCGATCGTGCGGCGGCGGATCTTGTCCTGATCGCGGTGCGAGATGATGTACGGCGGGATCACTGTCGTCGAGTCGCCCGAGTGGATTCCCGCCTCTTCGATGTGCTGCATCACGCCGGCGATCACGACGTCCGTGCCGTCGCCGATCGCGTCGACGTCGATCTCGATCGCGTCCTCGAGGAAGTGATCGATGAGGATCGGATGTCCCGGCGCGGCCTCGACGGCGCGGGCCATGTACTCCTGCAGCGCCTGCTCGTCGTACACGATCGCCATCGCGCGTCCGCCGAGAACGTACGACGGGCGGACGACCACGGGATAGCCGATGCGCTTCGCGACGTCGATCGCGTCCGCTTCGTTCATCGCCGTGCCGTGCTTCGGCACGAGGATATTGTGCCGCTTCGCGAGCTCCCCGAACCGCTCGCGATCCTCGGCCATGTCGATCGAGTCGACCGATGTCCCCCACATCGGCACGCCTGCTTCCTCGAGCGCCTTCGCGAGCTTCAGCGGCGTCTGCCCGCCGAACTGCACGATCACGCCTTCCGGCTTCTCGACCTCGACGATCTCGAGCACGTCCTCGAGCGTGAGCGGCTCGAAGTAGAGCCGGTCCGATGTGTCGTAGTCCGTCGACACCGTCTCCGGATTGCAGTTGACCATGATCGTTTCGAAGCCGATCTCGCGCAGCGCAAACGATGCGTGCACGCAGCAGGTGTCGAACTCGATGCCCTGTCCGATGCGATTCGGTCCCGAGCCGAGGATCATCACCTTGCGGCGGTTCGTCGGATCGGCCTCGTTCTCGGTCTCGTACGTCGAGTAGAGATACGGCGTCATCGCCTCGAACTCCGCGGCGCAGGTATCGACGCGCTTGTAGACGGGGCGGATGCCGAGCGCGTGGCGCTCTTCGCGTACTTCGCGCTCGGTGCGATTCGTGAGCTTTGCGATCTGGCGGTCGGAGAAGCCGCTGCGTTTCAAGGTGAGCAACGCAGTCCCCTCTCCCCGCCCTGCGGGGAGAGGGCCAGGGTGAGGGGCGTTCCCCTCATCCGGCCCTTCGCTTCGCTCAGGGCCACCTTCTCCCCGCGCAGCGGGGAGAAGGGACTGTTCGAGCTGCACGATCTCGCGAATCTCCCGCAAAAACCACGGATCGATCGACGACAGCGCGTGGATTTCCTCCACGGTCATCCCCTCGCGGAAGGCGTCCCCGACCGCGAAGATGCGCTCCGGCATCGGCGTCCGCAGCAGGTCATGGATCTCCTCGCGCGAGTAGCCGCGCGTCTCGAGTCCCGCCACGCCGATCTCGAGCGAGCGCAGGCCCTTCTGCAGCGCCTCGTTGAACGTGCGGCCGATGGCCATCGACTCGCCGACCGACTGCATCGAGAAGCTGAGCAGCTGCGGTGTGTTCGGAAACTTCTCGAACGAGAACCGCGGGATCTTCACCACCACGTAATCGATCGAGGGCTCGAACGACGCGGGGGTCTTTTTCGTGATGTCGTTCGGGATCTCGTCGAGCGTGTAGCCGGCGGCGAGCTTCGCCGCGAACTTCGCGATCGGAAAGCCGGTCGCCTTCGATGCGAGCGCGGACGAGCGCGAGACGCGCGGGTTCATCTCGATCGCGAGGCGGCGTCCCGTTTGCGGATGGACGGCGAACTGGATGTTCGAGCCGCCCGTCTCCACGCCGATCGCGCGGATGATGCGCTTCGCCTCGTCGCGCATCGCCTGGTATTCGCCGTTGGTGAGGGTCTGCTGCGGCGCGACCGTGATCGAGTCGCCGGTATGCACGCCCATCGGGTCGAAGTTCTCGATCGAACAGACGATGATCACGTTGTCCGCTTTGTCCCTCATCACTTCGAGCTCGAACTCTTTCCAGCCGATCACCGACTCTTCGACGAGCACGCGGTGGACGGGAGAGAGATCGAGCCCGCGCGTGACGATCGCGCGCAGCTCGGTGACGTTGTAGGCGATCCCGCCGCCGGAGCCGCCGAGGGTGAAGGAGGGGCGGACGACGAGGGGATAGCCGATGCGCGCGGCGAAGAGCTCCGCATCCTCGGGACTCGCGGCATACGCGGATTGAGGCACCTCGACGCCGATGCGCGTCATGCACTCCTTGAACAGCTGCCGGTCCTCGGCCGTCCTGATGGCCTCGTAATTCGCGCCGATCAGCTCCACGTTGTGCCGCGCCAGCGCGCCGTTTTCATACAGCGCCATCGCGAGGTTGATCCCGGTCTGTCCGCCGACCGTCGGCAGAATCGCGTCCGGCTTCTCGCGCTCGATGATCTTTTCCAGCACCTCGGGCGTGAGCGGCTCGATGTACGTGCGGTCCGCGAGCTCCGGATCGGTCATGATCGTGGCCGGGTTCGAGTTGACGAGGATGATGCGGTATCCCTCGTCCTTCAGCGCCTTGCACGCCTGCGTTCCGGAGTAGTCGAACTCGACCGCCTGCCCGATGACGATCGGGCCTGAACCAATGATGAGAATGCTCTTGAGGTCTGTCCGTTTGGGCACTGCGCGGGATAATAAGGCATGAGGTATGAGGTATGAGGTATGAGTTGAACGACGATCTCATACCTCATACCTCATCCCTCATACCTTCGCACATGAAACGCTTCATCGAATGGGATTCGATCGACGTCCGCGTGGACGGCGAAAAGATCGCGAACATGGCCCGCGAGATGGTGGCGCGCGAGCCGACGATCGAGCGGCTCGGGCTCCGTTTCTCGAACGGATTGCTGCGCATCGAGGGCGCGATTCGAAAGCTGATCAGCATCCCGTTCACCGTCGACATCACCCGCTTCGAAGCCGCGGGAACGACCGTGAAAGTGCCCCTCGCGCGGATCTCGGCGGGGCCGTTGCCCATTCCGACGATCCTCGTGGGGCTGCTGCGTCAGAAACTTCCGCGGGATCTGGTCGGCTTCGAAGAGCCGGCGACGCTCGTGCTCTCGCTGGATCGCTTCTTGCCACCTTTCGTCGCAGCCGACATCCAGAAAATCTGGATCATTGACGGCGGTCTCGCCGTTACGCTCGGCAGAGGTGGCGCGGACTTGCCTCCCGGAGGACTCGATGGAAGAGACGGACACGACTCTCAGTGACATGACCGAAGCGGCGGCGCCGGTGACGGACGATCGCGCGCAGCGGTTCTACGATCGCATCCGCAACAACATCCGCCGCTATCTCGAAACGAAAGCGCATCTCGGCGAGACGCCCACGAAGTATCTCCTGCTCGCGCCCGACGTCTTCATGCTGCTGTGGCGTCTCATCAGCGACGGGCGTGTCAACGCGAAGAACAAAGTCCTCCTCGGCAGCGGTCTGGCGTACTACTTTTTCCCTCTCGACATCATGCCGGAAGCGTTCCTCGGACCGATCGGCTATCTCGACGACCTCGTGTTCGGCGTCTACCTGCTGAACAAAATGCTCGCCGACACCGACCCCGCCATCCTTCGCCAGCACTGGAGCGGGAGCGACGACGTGCTCACCACGATCCAGAACGTGCTGAGCTCGGCGGACAACCTCGTCGGCAGCGACATCCTGTCGCGAATCAAGAAGATGATGAAGTAGGGTTGCCCGGTTGCCCGGTTGCCCGGTTGCCCGGTTGCCCGGTTGCCCGGCTTCCCGGTTGCCCGGCGGCGCCGTGCGGGTGCCGGCGCCAGCTCTTTGCGGCTCGGACCCCCGAGCCGCGCCGGGAAACCGGGAAACCGGGAAACCTCGTTGTTCCATACGGCTCCTCCCGCTGTGGAAAAAAGTGGACCAAAGTGGCGAACAGTGGTAAAAGAACTCTCCAAAGCGTAGAAATTGGTGGAACTCAGCGTACTGATGGGGCACAGCCCCGCGAAGATCGATGAAAAGGGCCGGCTCAAGGTCCCGGCCGGTTTCCGCAAGATCATCGAGGAGCACTACGGTCAGGAGTGCTTCATCACCTCCACGGACGGCGAGCGGGCTCTGGTCTATCCGCTCCCGGTCTGGTTCGAGTTCCAGTCCCGGCTGGCGAAAGTGCCGTCGACGTCCACCGCCAAGGCAAAGCTGCTCGAGCGGGTGAACTACTTCGGCCAGGTTTCCGCGCTCGACTCCCAGGGCCGCGTGCTCATCCCCGCGGTGCTGCGCGAAGTCGCCGGCGTCACGAACGACGTGGTCGTTCTCGGCAGCCAGGATCACCTGATCGTCTGGAACGAGGAGCGGATGCAGAAGCGGCTGAAGGCGGAGCCGTTGACGGATGAAGATTTCAAGGAGTTGGAGTTGCACGGTGTGTAGGTTTCCCGGTTTCCCGGTCGGCCGGTTTCCCGGTGGTTCTGGCCGGGCAACCGGGTAACCGGGCAACTGGGCAACCATGATCCACGACCCTGTTCTTTTAACGGAGATCCTCGAGCACCTCGCACCCAATCGCGCCGGCGGAACACTGGTCGACGCGACGGTCGGGTTGGGCGGACATGCGGAAGCGCTGCTGGAGCGGCATCCGGATGTCCGGCTGATCGGAATCGACCGGGATTCGCAGGCTCTCGAGCGGTCGCGGCAGCGGCTGAGCCGCTTCGGCGACCGCGTGACACTCGTTCGCGAGCGTCACGAATCGCTCATTGACATCCTGAAGCAGTCCGGCATCGAGGCGATCAGCGGCCTCCTCGCGGACCTCGGCGTCTCGTCGATGCAGCTCGACGACGCATCGCGCGGTTTTTCCTTCCGCTTCGACGCGCCGCTCGACATGCGCATGGGCTCCGAAGGCCGCACGGCGGCGGATCTCGTGAACGAGCTCGACGAGCGCGAGCTGGCGACGATCCTCCGCGATTACGGCGAGGAGCCGATGGCGAAGCGGATCGCGCGGGCGATCGTCGCCGCGCGCGCCGAAGCGCCGATCGATACAACGGCGCGGCTCGCGGAGGTCATCCGCAGCGTGAAGCGTTCGAGGTTCGGGGACATCGATCCGTCGACGCTCACGTTCCAGGCGCTTCGCATCGCCACGAACGAGGAGCTGGCCGGGCTCGATCGGTTCATCGACGACGCGGTGAGCGTCCTCGAGAGCGGCGCGCGCATCGCGATCATCTCGTTCCACTCGCTCGAGGATCGCATCGTCAAACGCGCATTCCGGCGGCTGGAAGGGGAGTGCACCTGCCCGCCGGGCATGCCGGTGTGCGGATGCGGCGCGACGGCGATCGTGAAGGTGCTCACGCACCGGCCGCTGACTGCTTCGGAAGAGGAGGAGAAACGGAATCCAAGGTCGCGCAGCGCGAAGTTGCGTGTTGCACGGAAGTTGTGAAGTGCCTTGCAGGAGTTCGGTCCGACAGGCGGTAAGGCGACAAGGAGGCTGGGCCAACAAGCGCCGCCGCCCGTGCCGGCCGGAGTCAACGAGCAAGGGTGAAGGTTGGGGAAGGGTTGGGTGTGTGTGCGGTGTGGGGAGCTCGGGAGGGGTGGAGCGTGGGGCGTGGGTGTGCGTGGATGGCTCGTCGCGTCGTGCTTGCAGGCAGATCTTCACCCTTGTTCGTTGACTTCGCGTGCTCGAGTCCCCGGTCATGTACGCACAGAAGAAATCGATCGAAAACACGCACATCGTTCGCGAACGAGATCGCCAGCGATTCCGTGAGCTCCTGGCCGTCCTTTCCCTCGGCATCCCGATCGGTCTGTTCCTGCTGCTCTTCACCTGGCAAAACCTCGAGGTGATCCGCCTCGGCCGCGAAGCCACGCGCCTCCAGAAAAATCTTCAGGAGATCGAAGCCGCGCACAAGTCGCTGCAGCTCGAGCTGGATCGGATGACGTCGCTCGAGCAGGTCGAGACGAAGGCGAAGACGCTGGGATTCGAGGCCGCGGATCCGAAAGCCATCGTGCTCGTCGATATGAAGGCAGAAGGCAGAGGGCAGAAGGCAGAAGTGAGAAGTTCGCCATGAATCACTTCTGCCTTCTGCCTTCTGCCTTCTGCCTTCTGCCTTCATCGGGGAGGGCGTGATGTCCCTCCAACACCGCCGCCTCCTCCAACTCTTCGCCGTCCTCGCCGCGTGGGCGTTGATCGTCGTCGCGCGGCTCGTGCAGGTGCAGCTCGTGCGGCACGACGACTACGTCGCGCGCGCGCAGCGGCAGCATGAGCGGACGCTCACGATGCATCCGGTGCGCGGCTCGATTCTCGACGCGCGGCAGCGCATCCTCGCGGAGAGCGTCGCGGCCGAGTCGATCTATGCGGACCCGCAGGCGATCACCGATCATCGCGCGGTCGCCAAACAACTCGCCTCCGTGCGCGGCATCGGCCTCACCGCGCGCGAGCTCGAGGCGAAGCTGCGCGGCGACGGCAGCTTCGCCTGGGTCGCGCGGCAGCTGCCGCTCGAAGTGACCCGCGAGGTGCGCAAGCTCCAGCTGCCGGGCATCTACTTCCTCGAGGCGCACCGCCGTTCCTATCCGCGCGGCACGCTCGGCGCGAACGTCGTCGGCTACGCCGGCGTCGACGGCAACGGCCTCGGCGGAATCGAGCTCGCCTTCGAATCGCACGTCAGCGGCACGCCCGGCAAGGTCACGCTGCTCAAGGACGCGCGCAAGGGGATGTACCTCGTCGGCGGCGACGGACCGAATCGCGCGCGCGACGGACACCACGTCGTGCTCACGATCGACTCCGTGATCCAGTTCATCGCCGAGCGTGCGCTGCAGAAAACGGTCGCGGACTATCGCGCGACCGGCGGCTCGGTCGTGGTGATGGATCCAAACGACGGCGCGATCCTGGCGATGGCGTCGTATCCGACCTTCGATCCCAATCGATTCGGCGAGTTCTCGCCCACCGCGTGGCGCAACCGCAACGTGCAGGACATGTACGAGCCGGGATCGACGTTCAAGATCATCACCGCGTCGGCTGGACTCGAAGAGCGGATCGTCACGCCGTCGCAGGTGCTCGACTGCGGCAACGGCGAAATCACGATCGCGAACATCACCATTCACGAGCACGACAGCCATCGTTACGGCCTGCTCTCGTTCGAGGACGTGATCGTGAACTCCTCCAACGTCGGCGCCGCGCGCATCGGCCTCGCCCTCGGCAGCGCGCGCTTCCACGACTGGATCCGCCGCTTCGGCTTCGGCGAGCGCACCGGCGTTCCACTGCCCGGCGAGCAGGCGGGACTCGTGCGGCGCCCGCATCGCTGGAGCCTCGTCTCTCCCGCGAGCATCGCCATCGGACAGGAGATCGGCGCGACGCCGCTGCAGATCGTGCGCGCCGTTTCCGCCGTCGCGACGGGCGGCATGCTCGTGCAGCCGCGCATCGTCGCCCGCGTGATCGACGATCACGGCAACACCGTCTACGAGCCGCCGCGACAGCCGCCCGCGCGGGTGATGTCGGAGAAGACCGCCGCGGTGCTGAACGAGATTCTGAAATCGGTCGTGAGCCGAGGAACGGGAGGGCTTGCGGCGCTCGCGGAGCACGTCGTCGCGGGGAAGACGGGAACCGCGCAGAAGGCGGGGCGCGGCGGCTACTACGCCGATCGCTTTGTCGGCTCGTTCGCCGGCTACGTTCCCGCGGATCGTCCGCGCCTCGCGATTCTCGTCGTGATCGATGAGCCGAAGCCGGAGCATTACGGCGGCACGGTGGCCGCGCCGGCGTTTCGGGAGATCGCAGAGGCGTCGCTGCGGTATCTGCGGGTCCCGCCGTCGATTCCGTCGCGATCGATCGGCGTCGCGCCGCCGCTGCTGGCGGCATTCTCGCAACGCGTCCCCGCGGCACCCGCGACGTCCGGCGTTCCCGACCTTCGCGGTCTCGACGCGCGCGCGGCGATCGCGCGCGCGGTCGCGCGCGGACTCAGCGTGCGGGCGATCGGAAGCGGCGTGGTGACCTCACAGGATCCTCAACCGGGCGGAGCCCTGCCGCGCGACGGCAAGGTGACGATCAACTTGTCATGAAACTGTCCGACCTGCTCCGCGATGTGCCGGTGCGCGCCGTTCACGGCGACGCGAGCGTCGACGTCACCAGCGTCACGCCCGACTCGCGTCTCGTGACGCCGGGCGCGCTTTTCGTCGCGATTCCAGGAACGGCGAAAGACGGAGCGGAGTTCATCCCGCAGGCGCGCGACAAAGGTGCGGTCGCGATCGTCAGTGGAGGACAGGCAATCCTGCCTGTCCGGACAGGCGAGATCGCCTGTCCCCCACAGATCGTCGTCGACGACCCCCGCGCCGCGCTCGCGCTCATCGCGGCGAACTTCTACGGCCGCCCCGCCGAGAAGCTGTCCCTCGTCGGCGTCACCGGCACGTCGGGAAAAACGACGACGACCAAAATGATCGAGTCGGTGTTCGATGCCAGCAGCGAGCCCGTCGGCCTCATCGGCACGATCGAGTACCGCGCCGGCGACGAGACCCTCGTCGCCGACCGCACGACGCCCGATGCGGTCGTGCTCCAGGAATGGTTCGCGAAGATGGTCGCCGCCGGCGTGCGCCACGCGGTGATGGAAGTCTCCTCGCACGCGCTCGCGCTCCAGCGCACGCACGGTGTCAGGTTCGCGGCCGCCGTCTTCACGAATCTCTCGCGCGAGCACTTCGATTTTCACAAAGACTTCGAGGACTACTTCGCCGCGAAGCGCATCCTCTTCGATCAGATCGACCGCACGCGCCAGACCGCGGTCGTCAACATCGACGACGAATACGGCCGCCGCCTCGCGAACGAGCTAGGATGGAGGGCGGACATCTTGTCCGCCCAGGCGGACGGGACGTCCGCCCTCCCCACCGCCCTTACGTTCGGGCGAAACCTCGAAGCGCACGTGCGTCCTGCGGACGACTTCTCCATCACCGTCGACGGACTACGCGGCACCGTGATCACGCCGCACGGCGACGTGCGCGTCGAGTCGCGTCTCCTCGGCCTTCCGAACCTCTACAACTGGCTCGGCGCGATCGGCGCGTCGCTCGTCGCCGGCATGCCGATCGCGACGATCGAAGCCGGCATCGGCAACCTGCACTCGGTACGCGGCCGCTTCGAGCGCGTCGGCGACGCGCGCCCGACCGTCATCGTCGACTACGCGCACAAGCCCGACGCGCTCGAGAAACTGCTGCACGCGGTCCGCGAGCTCGCGGGCGAGCGGCGCGTAAAGATCGTCTTCGGCTGCGGCGGCGACCGCGATCGCGGCAAGCGCCCGCTGATGGGCGAGATCGCCTCGCGCCTCGCGGACGAGGTGATCGTCACCAGCGACAACCCGCGCAGCGAAGAGCCGAAGGCGATCATCGAGGAGATCGTGAAAGGCATCGCCCGGAAGGACTACCTCGCCATCACCGACCGCCGCGAGGCCATCGCCAGCACGATCCGCGAGGCGAGCGACGACGACGTCATCGTCATTGCCGGCAAGGGCCACGAGACCTATCAGCTGATGGGTGACGAGGTGATTCACTTCGACGACCGCGAGGAAGCGGAGCTCGCGCTGCAAAAAAGGTATAGAAAATCGAGTTGATATTCGTGACGGTAATGACCTACTATAAAAGTCGCCCGATCAGGTGTCGCGTTCCGGCTTCGTCGGTCCGTTTCGGCGTGGGTGGATGGGTAGTGTTCGCTGGGCAGTCTCTGGGGAAGGGGACGAGCACTGGTGACGAAACGCGGCGGAGCCGGAAGACGACATCAGCGCTTCGCTCGAAGGCAGAAGGCAGAAGGCGGAAGGCAGAAGGACGGCAGCTTCTCACTTCTGCCTTCTGCCTTCTGCCTTCTGCCTTCATCCGGAGGTCACCATGCCGCGGCTGACCTTCGCCGACATCGCCCAAATGACCGGCGGCACCGTCCTCCAGGGCGACTCCATCGAAGTCTCTTCCGTCGTCATCGACTCCCGCGAGGCACGGCCCGACTCCGTCTTCTTCGCCATCAAAGGCGAGCGTCTCGACGGTCACCAGTTCGTGCCGCAGGCACTGAACACGGCGCGCGGCGCCGTGGTCGCGCGCGTGACCGACACCCTCCGGCCCGACCGCGGCATCGTGCAGGTCGGCGATACGACGAAGGCGCTGCAGCGACTCGCGAGCAACATTCGCAGGCGCTACGCCGATGCGATTCTCATCGGCGTCACCGGCTCCGCCGGCAAGACCACCACGAAAGAGATGATCGCCACGCTCGTCGCCACGGAGCGGAAGACGTGGAAGTCGTGGGGCAACTTCAACAATCAGATCGGCGCGCCGCTCTGCTTCAGCAACGTTCCCGACGACGCGGAAGTCGTCGTGAGCGAGATGGGGATGAACCACAAGGGCGAGCTCGCCGAGATCGCCGGGCTGCTGCGGCCGGACATCGGCGTGTACACGAACATCGCGCCGGTGCACATCGAGTTTTTCGGGACGATCGAGAAGATCGCCGAGGCGAAGAGGGAGCTGCTGGAAAACCTCGCGGAGGGGGGGATGGTCGTGCTCAACGCGGACAACGAGCACGTCATGCGCATCAGCGAGGGATTCGAAGGGCGGAAGGTCACGTACGGCATCGACCACGACGCGCACTACCGCGCGGCGAACCTCCGCGAGCGCGGACTCCTCGGCACGCGCTTCACGCTCGACGCGGAAGAAACCCAGCGCGAGCTCGAGCTCGTGTTGCCGGGACGGCACAACCTCGAGAACCTCCTCGCGGCGATTGCGACCGCACGCGCCGTGGGCATTTCATGGGAAGGCATCGAGCGCGGCGTGCGCGACGTGAAACCCGCGTACCACCGCGGCGTGATCGTTCCCCTGCAAAGAGGAACGACGGGCGCGACGATCTACGACGACACGTACAACTCGAATCCGTACGCACTGAAACGCGCGCTCGAGCTGATGGAGCAGGCGGACGTGCAGGGCCGCCGCATCGCCGTCATCGGCGACATGCTGGAGCTCGGCGAGCAGGAGCTGCAGTTCCACCGCGACGCCGGACTGGCGATCCCGAAATCGATCGACATGATCGTCGGCGTCGGCCAGCGCACGAACGCGCTCCTCGACGGAGCCCGCGAAGCAGGCCACGAAGCGCTGCATCACTTCGACGACGCGCAGAGCGCAGTCGACTTCCTGCAGCACGAGATCCGCGAAGGCGATCTCATCCTCATCAAAGGCTCGAGAGGCATAGGTCTCGACAAAATCGTAACGACGCTGGAAGCCGGGCAACCGGGCTACCGGGAAGCCGGGCAACCGGCAGGGCGGGAGGAATAATGCTCTACCACTTCCTCTACGAATACCGCGACGTCTTCGTGGGATTCAACGTCTTCCGCTACATCACCTTCCGCACGGCCTTCGCCGCGCTCACGGCGCTGATGATCTCCTTCACGCTCGGCCCGTGGCTCATCGAGCGGATGCGCACGATCAAGCTCGGCCAGTACATCCGCGAGGAAGGCCCGAAGTCGCACCAGCAGAAGGCGGGCACGCCGACGATGGGGGGCATCCTCATCAACGTCGCCATCCTGATCCCGACGATCCTCTGGGCCGACGTCACCAACCCGTACATCTGGATCGTTCTCTTCGTCACCGTCGCGTACGCGGCGATCGGCTTCCTCGACGACTATCGCAAGCTCGCGAAGAAGCGGAACCTCGGCCTGACCGCGAGGGCAAAATTCGGCATGCAATTCGGCGTGGCGCTGCTCGCGGCGCTCGCGATCGCGTATCTGCCGATGCTGAAGAACAACTACTCGACCTCGATCACCTTTCCGTTCATCAAAGACGTCGCGCTGAACCTCGGCCTGCTCTACATCCCCTTCGTGATGGTCGTGCTGGTCGGCTGCTCGAACGCGGTCAATCTCACCGACGGTCTCGACGGACTCGCGATCGGCTCGACGCTCATCGCTGCGGTGACCTACACCGTGCTCACCTACGCCGCGGGACACGCGCGCATCGCCGACTACCTCCGCATCGCCTGGGTGCCGCAGACCGGCGAGCTGGCCGTCTTCTGCGGCGCGATGGTCGGAGCCTCGCTCGGCTTTCTCTGGTTCAACGCGCATCCCGCGGAGATCTTCATGGGCGACGTCGGATCGCTCGCGCTCGGAGGCGCGATCGGCTGTCTCGCTGTGATGATCAAGCAGGAGATTCTGCTCGTCCTCGTCGGTGGCCTGTTCGTCGTCGAAGCGCTCTCGGTGATCCTGCAGGTCGCCTCG
Source organism: Thermoanaerobaculia bacterium (assembly GCA_035525285.1). Taxonomy (GTDB): domain Bacteria; phylum Acidobacteriota; class Thermoanaerobaculia; order Gp7-AA8; family Gp7-AA8; genus QHVT01. Next base: position 142,653 of record DATLFB010000041.1, on the reverse strand, counting down.
TTCAAGATCACCGGCCGGCGCATCTTCAAGATGTCGCCGATCCATCACCACTTCGAACTTTCGGGCTGGAGGGAGACCAAGGTCGTCGTCCGCTTCTGGATCATCGCGATCATGTTCGCGATGATCGCGCTGGCGACGCTGAAACTGCGATGAGTGTTGTCATTCCGAGCGTAGCGAGGAACCCGGGGGGATGGGCGGCGCCGTTTTCGCGCCACCACCCAGGTCCCTCGCTTACGCTCGGGATGACATGGGTGTCACGATGAGCAACGTCCTCGTCATCGGAGCCGGCAAGAGCGGCGTCGCCTCGGCGAATTTCCTCGCCGCGCGCGGAGACTCCGTGATGCTCGCGGATTCCAACGCGAATCCGTCGCTGCCGTACGCGCTCGACGGCCGCGTAGCGCGCGCTTTCGGGCGCGACGACGAAACGTTGCTCGAGGGCATCGATTCCATCGTGCTCAGCCCCGGCGTGCCGATGACGATTCCGCTGCTGCAGCAGGCCGCCGCGCGCGCGATTCCCGTGACCGGCGAGATCGAGCTCGCGTTCCGCCACGTGACGGGCAGCGTCATCGCGGTCACCGGATCGAACGGAAAGTCGACGACGACTGCGCTCATCGGCGAGATCCTCCGCGTTGCCGGACGGCAGCCGATCGTGGCGGGCAATATCGGCGAGCCGCTCATCGCGTCGATCGATCCCGAGAAGCCGCGGACGTACGTCATCGAGCTCTCTTCGTTTCAGCTCGAAGTGGTCGACACGTTCCACGCGAACGTGGCACTGCTGCTCAACATCACGCCCGATCATATGGACCGCTATCCGACGCTCGACGCGTACGCCGCGGCGAAGTACCGGATCTTCCGCAACCAGAAGCCGGGCGACACGGCGATCCTCAACCTAATGGAGGGCGGACGTCCCGTCCGCCACCATCCGAAGGCGGACGGGACGTCCGCCCTCCGTTGGTTCTCCGCGAGCGAGCGCGTCGACGAAGGCGCATGGCTCGACGGCGACGAGATGGTCATCCACATCGGCGGCGAGGAGCGACGCATCCCGCGCGCGTCGCTGAAACTGCAGGGCAACGCGAACGTCGAGAACGCGCTCGCCGCCTGGCTCGCCGCGCGCGCGGCCGGCGTCGACGACATCGACGTGCAGATCGCCTTCGGCACATTCGCCGGGCTCCCGCACCGCATGGTGCTCGTGCGCGAGCTCGACGGTGTGCGCTGGATCAACGACTCGAAAGGCACCAACGTCGACGCGACGCTCAAGTCGCTCGAAGGCTTCGGCTCCGCGAGCGTGATCCTCATCCTCGGCGGCAAAGACAAGGCCGGCGAGTTCGAGCGGATGCGCGAGCTCGTGTCCGCGAAGACGCGCGCCGTGCTGACGATCGGCAAAGCCGCGGATCGCATTGCCGAAGCATTGGACGGCGCCGCGAACATCGTCGGCGCACACGACATGCAGCGCGCAATCGAGTGGGCGCGCGCGAACGCGCGAGCGGGCGAAACGGTGCTGCTCTCCCCGGCGTGCGCGAGCTTCGATCAGTACCGGAACTTCGAGCATCGCGGAGAGCACTTCGAAGAGTTGGTGAGGGCGCTATGACGAGGTGCTGCGTGCTGCGTGCTGTGTGCTGCGTAACGTATCGTGAGGGCGGGTGGGTCTCAGCACACAGCACTCAGCACTCGGCACTCCGCAGACACGCAGCACCCGCCGAGGTCCATGCATGAGCCGCAAGCTCTCCTACGACACCTGGCTCTTCGGCGCGGCCATGCTCATCCTCGTGGTGGGGATGGTCATGATCTACAGCGCCTCGGCGATGATCGCCACGCAGCGCTTCGGTCACGGTCCCTACTACTTCCTCACGCGGCAGGGCATCTTTCTCATCGCCGGCGCGCTGCTGATGATCGCGCTCATGCACGTGAATCCGGCGCTGCTGCAGGACCGCCGCGTCGTATACGGCGGCATGGCCCTCGTCGCCCTCGGATTGATCGTCGCGCTCTTCCAGTCGCCGATCAACGGCACGCATCGCTGGATCGTGCTGCCGTGGTTTCAGATCCAGCCCTCGGAGCTGGCGAAGCCCGCGACGGTGCTGTTCATCGCCTTGTTCCTCGCGCGGCGCGAGGGGCGGATCAACGAGCTCACGACGACTCTGCTGCCGCTGGGCTTCATCCTCGCGCTCTTCGCCGGACTCATTCTCCTCGGCCGCGACTTCGGGACCGCGATCGTGCTGATGGCCGTCGCCGCCGGAATGGTCTTCGCGGCGGGACTGGCGTGGCGATACGTCGCCGGCGTCGCGCTCGCGCTACTGCCCGCGGCCGCGTACTTTGTCTGGAAGGATGCGTACCGGCTCGACCGCGTGCTGTCTTTCCTCAATCCGGAAGCGGATCCGCAGGGAAAAAGCTTTCAGGCGCTGCAGTCGCTGATCGCCCTCGGCACCGGCGGCGTCGAAGGACTCGGCATCGGCAACGGGCGGCAGAAACTCTTCTTCCTTCCCGAGCCGCACACGGATTTCATCTTCTCGATCATCGGCGAGGAGCTCGGCTTCATCGGCGCGATCGCGCTCATCGGCGCGTTCGCGTTTCTGGTCTGGCGCGGATACCGGATCGCGCAGTACAGCCAGGATCGCTTCGTCTTCTACGCGGCCCTCGGCTGCACGCTCATGTTCGCGATTCAGGCGCTGATCAACGTCAGCGTCGCGCTCTGCCTGCTGCCGACGAAGGGATTGCCGCTGCCGCTCGTGAGCTACGGCGGCTCGTCGCTGCTGGCGAGCCTCATCGCCATCGGACTGCTTCTCAACTTCTCACAACAATCGGGCTGACGAAAGGGACGGGCGTGACGGGCGTGCAGACACTGATGATCGCGGGCGGCGGAACGGGAGGACACATCTATCCCGCCGTGGCCATCGCGCGCGAGTACGTCGCACGCGGTGCGACGCGCCGCGTCGTCTTCGTCGGCACCGAGCGCGGACTCGAAAAGCAGATCGTCCCGAAAGCCGGATTCCCGCTCGAGCTCATCGACGTCGGCGGACTGAAAGGCAAAGGCGGCCTCGATCTGCTCCGCAATCTCGCGCGCCTCCCGCTCGGATTCCTGCAAGCGTGGCGCGTCGTCGCCAAACATCAACCGAACGTCGTCCTCGGCGTCGGCGGCTATTCCTCGGGTCCCGTCCTCGCCGCCGCGGGCATGCGCCGCATCCCGACGATCATCCACGAATCGAACGCTTTCCCGGGCCTCGCGAATCGCATCCTCGCGAGATTCGCCACCAAAGTCGCGGTTGCCTTCAAAGACGCCGGCACGCGCATGAAGCGCAAAGACGCGGTCATGACCGGCAACCCCATTCGAAGCGAATTCTTCGAAGTGGAGGACAGGCGATCCCGCCTGTCCGGACAGGCAGGATTGCCTGTCCTCCACCGAGTCCTCCTCTTCGGCGGCTCCCAGGGCAGCCACATCCTCAACGAGACCATGACCGCCGCGCTGCCGTTCCTCGAACGCAGTTTCGAGATCGTACATCAGACCGGCCCCAGGGAGCATGAGCAGGTCCATGCCGCGTACCGCTCCGCCTTCGCGAACGCGCGCGTCGTTCCGTATCTCGATCCGATCGTCGACGAGATCGCGGCCGCCGATCTCGTCGTCAGCCGCGCCGGCGCGATGACCATCGGCGAGCTCGCCGCGGCCGGCCGCGCGGCGATCCTCGTTCCTTTCGCGGCGGCGACGAACAATCACCAGGAGATCAACGCCCGCGTCGTCGAGAAAGCCGGCGGCGCGATCGTGATCACCGAAAAAGAGCTCACGCCCGAGCGGCTCGCGGGCGCGATCTCCGAAGTGCTGAACGACCCCGAGCGCGCGTCGCGCATGGGCGCGGCGGCGAAGACGCTGGCCATGCCCGGCGCGACGAAAAACATCGTTGATTTAGTCGAACAAATTCAGAGAGTTTCCATTACACTTTAAGAGATCAGTTCAGGATGAATTTTGATCAAATTAGGACCATTCATTTCGTCGGCATCGGCGGGATCGGAATGAGTGGAATCGCCGAGATCCTGAAGGAAGCGGGGCTCTCGGTTTCCGGATGCGATTTGAAACGCTCCGCGGCCACCGATCTGCTGGCGGGCCGCGGCATCCCCGTCAGCATCGGTCACGATCCCGCGCACCTCGAGGGCATCGATCTTGTCGTCGTCACCTCGGCGGTCAAGGACGAGCATGCCGAGGTGGATGCTGCGCGGCGGAAAGGCATCCGGATCATGAAGCGCTCCGAGATGCTCGGGGCGATCGTCGACGAGAAACGCGCCGTCGCCGTTTCCGGCACGCACGGCAAGACCACGACCACGGCGATGATCTCGGTGGTCCTCGAGGAAGCGGGACTCGATCCGACGATGCTCGTCGGCGGCATGCTCCGCAACCTGCAGTCGAATGCGAAGAGCGGCCGCGGCGACTTCATCGTCGTCGAGGCCGACGAGTACGACCGCACCTTCCACCAGCTGCACCCCGAAGTCGCGGTGGTGACGAACATCGAGGCGGACCACCTCGAGTACTACGGCAGTCTCGAAGCGATCATCGAAGCGTTCCGCATCTTTGTCGAAGGCGTGAACGAAGGCGGAACGGTGGTCGCGTGCATCGACGATGCGATGGTAGCGAGACTCGTGGAGGACAGGCGATCCCGCCTGTCCGGACAGGCAGGATTGCCTGTCCTCCACAAGATCACCTATGGCCTCTCCGAGGCCGCCGACCTCCGCGCGATCAACATCGAGTTCTCCGAGCGCGGCACGAGCTTCGAAGTTCCCGGCGTCGGCTTCTTCAAGCTCTTCGTTCCCGGCGAGCACAACGTGCGCAACGCGCTCGCCGCGATCGCGGTCGGGGGCGCGCTCGGCATCGATCACGAAACGATCGCCTCCGCGCTCGCGAAGTTCCTCGGCGTCGACCGCCGTTTCCAGATTCTCGGCGACTACCTTGGTGCGATCGTCGTCGACGACTACGCGCACCACCCGACCGAGATCCGCGCCACCCTCGACGCCGCGCGGCGCGGCTATCCGAACCGGCGCGTCGTCGCGCTGTTCCAGCCGCATCTCTTCTCGCGCACGCGCGACTTCGCCCGCGAGTTCGGCGAGTCGCTGCTGATCGCCGACATGCCGATCGTCGCGCCGATCTACGCCGCACGCGAACAACCGCTCGACGGCGTCTCGGCTCGGATCATCTCCGACGCCGTTCCCGGCATCGAGTTCCTCGACCGCAGCAACTCGCAGATCGTCAATGAAATGCGCCGGCGGCTGAAGCCGAACGACATCTTCATTACCATGGGCGCGGGCGATGTGAACGAGATCGCCGAAGAGCTCGTGCGGCAGGAGGCGATGTGAGCTTCGAAACGACCGCCTCCCGCTTTTTCCGCCCGGCCGACGTCGCGCGTCTGCGCCGCAATCAGCGCCGCATCCAGGTCCAGCGGCTGCTCGTGGTCCTGCGCAGCTTCCTGTTGCTCGCGTTGCTGGCGGCGGGCGGTTTCTGGGCGTGGCGGCAGACGCAGTCCGACGTTCGTTTCGCCGTGCAGCGGATCGAAGTCGAAGGCGCGAAGCACACGCCGCGCGCGGCGCTCGACCTCACCACGCGCCGCTACATCGGCCTGAATCTGTTCCAGATCGACATCGCCCGCGTGCAACGCGACCTCGGCGGCCTCGGCTGGGTCAGCCGCATCGAGATCGAGAAGAGAGTCCCCGACACGCTGCGCATCAGGATCACCGAGCGCACGCCGGTCGCGCTCGTGCGCGCCGGCGATCGCCTGCTCTACGTCGACAAACAGGGCGCCGGCTTCGCCGAGCTCTCGCCCGCCGTTGGCAACGACGAGCTGCCGCTCATCACCGGCGCGTGGGGCAGCGAGCTCGCGCGCAGCGTCGCGCTGCTCGAGGATCTGCGCGCGCGCGACCGCGAGCTCTACTCGCGCATTTCCGAAGTGCGCCCCATTCCGCCGCGCGGCTTCGCGCTCTTCGACCGCGAGCTCGGCGCCTTCGTCTACGCCGACGCGGCCGACGTGTCCGCGAAGTGGCGGAGCCTGTACGGCATCCTCCGCGCCGAACACCACCCTCGCATCGAATACGCGGATCTGCGATTTGCAGATCGAGTCATCGTCAAAGAGCTGGAGACCACTCATGCCGCGAACTGAAGAGAAGTACATCGTCGCCCTCGACATCGGCACCTCGAAAGTCTGCGCCCTGGTCGGAGAGATCAGCGATCGCGGGCAACTCGAGATCATCGGCAAAGGCACCGCGCCGATGAAAGGCACGCGCCGGGGGAACATCATCAACCTCGACCAGGCCATCGATGCCGTGAAGAAGGCCGTCGATGAGGCCGAGGTCATGGCCGGACTGGCGATCGAATCGGTGTACGTCGGCGTGGCCGGCGATCACATCCGCTCCGTCAACTCCCGCGGCGTCGTCTCGGTCGGCGGGAAGCACAAGGAGATCGGGCACGAGGACATCGAGCGCGTGATCGAGGCATCGAAGACGATCGCCATTCCCGCGGAGCTCGAGCTGTTGCACGTGATCCCGCGCGAGTTCGTCGTCGACGGACAGGACGGCATTCACGATCCGCTGGGCATGACCGCGGCCCGGCTCGAGGCGAACGTGCACATCGTCACCGGCGCGCGCACGCACAACCAGAACGTGCTCGCGTGCGTGAACAAGGCCGGCATTGCCGTGCAGGAGCTCGTGCTCGAACAGCTCGCGGCGGCCGAGGCGGTGCTGACGCAGGACGAACGCGAGATGGGCGTGCTGCTCATGGACCTCGGCGGCGGCACGACCGACTACGCCGTCTTCCTCGAAGGCAACGTCGTACACACGAACGTCCTCCCGGTCGGCGCGGGACACTTCACCAGCGACATCTCGGTGGTGCTGCGCACACCGATGGAAGACGCGGAGCGGATCAAGAAGCGCTACGGCTGCGCGCTCGCGTCGCTGATCACCGACGACGATCCGATCGAAGTGCCGACCGTCGGCGGCCGCGCGCCGAAGATCCTCTCGAAGCAGGAGCTGACGGGGATTCTCGAGCCGCGCGCCGCGGAGATCGCGAAGCTCGTCTACCGCGATCTGGAGAAAGTGGGACTCGACAAGGAGATCCGCTCCGGCGTCGTGCTCGTCGGCGGCGGCGCGGAGATGGACGGCATCGTGGAGATGGTCGAGCAGGTGTTCGACCAGCAGGCGCGCAAGGGAATCCCGCGCGGCTTCGGCGGGCTCGCGGACACGGTCGCGGGTCCGGAGTGGGCGGCGGCGGCGGGGCTGCTGCTGTGGGGACTGAAAGATCAGACGACGCAGGTGCGCAAGCGCCCGCGCAAGGGACTGGCGAAGGTGGCGGACTCGGTGAAACAGTGGTTCGCCTGGTCATAAATGACCGCCACCGCAAAGCGGTGTCGCAGAAATTTAGATTGAAACGCATCACAAAAATATCTACTATCAAGAGGCAAACTAAATGATCACGTTTGACGAGAGGCTTGGCGACGGAGCGCTCGCGGTCAAGTTCGAAGAAGAGCAGCTCACGGCGAACATCAAGGTCATCGGGGTTGGTGGGGGAGGCGGAAACGCCGTCAACCGGATGATCCAGTCGGGGATCAAAGGCGTCGAGTTCCTCGTCGCCAACACCGACCTGCAGGCGATGCGCGCCTCGCTCGCGCCGACCAAGCTTCAACTCGGCGGCAAGCTCACGAAAGGCCTCGGCGCGGGCGCGAATCCCGAGATCGGGAAGCAGGCCGCGCTCGAAGACACCGACCGCATCCTCGAGGCGCTGCACGGCGCCGACATGATTTTCATCACGACGGGCATGGGCGGCGGCACGGGCACCGGCGCGGCGCCGATCATCGCCTCGCTCGCCGCGGAGCTCGGATCGCTCACGGTCGCCGTCGTCACGAAGCCGTTCGGCTTCGAAGGGAAGCGGCGGCGTGTGCAGGCGGAGCAGGGCATCCGCGCGCTGCGCGACACCGTCGACACGCTGATCACGATTCCGAACGAGCGCCTGCTCAACTTCGTCGAGCGCGGGACGTCGCTCGCGGATGCATTCAAGATCGCCGACGACATCCTGCGCCAGGCGGTGCAGGGCATCTCCGATCTGATCACCGTTCCCGGCGAGATCAATCTCGACTTCGCGGACGTGAAGACGATCATGCACGGGATGGGCATGGCGCTCATGGGCACGGGCGTGTCGAGCGGCGAGCATCGCGCCGTCGAGGCCGCGCAGCGCGCGATCTCCTCGCCGCTGCTCGAAGAGGCGTCGATCGAAGGCGCGAAGGGCGTGCTGATCAACGTCACCGGCGGCTCGGACATGACGCTGTTCGAAGTGCACGAGGCGGCGTCGATCATCCAGGAAGCGGCGGACGAGGAAGCGAACATCATCTTCGGCACGGTCATCGATCCGCGGATGAAGGACGAAGTGAAGGTGACGGTGATCGCGACCGGCTTCGACGCGGCGACGAAGGGCCTGCTCAACGCGCGCGGCGAGTCGCTCTCGCAGCAGGCGCGCGGCCGCTCGGCGCCGACGCAGGAGTCGCCGTACCGCCCGTTCGCGCCGCCGAAGGAAAAAGAGATCGCCGCGCAGCATGAAGAGCCGCCGCCGGCGCCGCAGATCGGCGCCGAGGGCGAGATCTACGATCCCCCGTTTTTTCGCAGAGGCTTCACGCGGCCCGACGGTTCCGGCGGATTCGGGCCGATGGCGTCGAGCGATTTCGGCAGTGACCTCGATATTCCGACGGTGATACGAAACCTGAGCGACTAGGCGATGAGCATGAAGAAGCCTGAGGCAATCAGCGCTGCCGGCCGTGCCGGCCCGACGGTGATACGAAACCTGAGTGACTAGCGTGTTCCTCGGCCGGGACCATCGCACCCGGCCAAGACGCATCCCTTATATGCGTCGATGATCCCGGGGATAGGGACCCGGGATCACTGCTCCGGTCGGGGCGCGGTTTCTTCCGAACCGCGCCCCGAATTTTTCTTGCTGCGCGAGCTGTCTCTCCTCATGCCTGCCGAATTGAGACTCTCCGGCGAAGGTGAACACGTAGACAGTGAACATGTGGACACCACGACACCGGCCCATCACGTGTATCCTCACCCATATCGATTCATGGGCGAGAACGACATCGTTGGCGCGCTGGTCGGCTACTACGAAGCGAAGCTCGATTGTTTCGGCGCGACCGCGCGCGGCGTCGATTGGAAAGATGAGGCGTCGCAGAGGAAGCGCTTCGATCAGCTCGTTCGCGTGTTGCGTCTCGACCAGCACCGCGAACCGTTTTCCGTCGTCGATTTCGGATGCGGCTATGGCGCACTCCGCCGGTATTTGCAGGAGCAAGAACTCCCGTTCTCCTACACCGGCTACGACCGCTCGGAGAAAATGATTGCGGCCGCGCGGCTGATGCATCCGGAGGGAGCCTTCACGACGGACTGGACCGTGGTTCCGGACTCGGACTTCGTCGTGGCCACCGGCGTGTTCAACGTCCGTCTCGACCTGCCCGACGACGTCTGGCGAGATCACGTGATCCAATCGCTCGAAGCCATGGCGTCGAAAGCCCGCGTGGGACTCGCCGCCGACTTTCTCACTTCGCATGCCGATGCCGATCGGAAGCGCGCCGATCTGTACTATGCCGATCCGGCCGTGATCTTCGACTGGTACATGCGCTCCGTGTCGCGGTGGGTGGCGCTGCTTCACGATTCGGACTTGTACGAGTTCACGGTTGCCGCGGTGCGCCGTCCGTGGTGACGAGAATGACCACCGTCGTCATCGAGCAGCCGAATTACCTCCCATGGATCGGCTACTTCGATCTGATCCGGCGGTCCGATGTCTGGATCTGGTACGACGAAGTGCAATACACAAAGCGCGACTGGCGGAATCGCAACCGCATCGCGGCGGGTGCAGCAATGGAATGGCTGACCGTTCCTGTCAAGACGAAGGGACGCTTCACGCAGGCGATCGTGGAGGTCGAGATCGATTACTCGGATGCGTGGATGCGAAGGCACATCGAAACGCTGCGGCGCTGCTACGCGCGGGCGCCGTTCTTCGCCGCTATCCACGAGGTCGTCGACCGCGCGCTCGCAGCGCGCCCGCGTTTCCTGGCCGATCTCACGATCCGGCTGAACGAGGCGATCTGCGATCTTCTTGCGATCGCGCCGAAGTTTCTTCGCAGCTCGATCCTGCCGCGATCGGAGTCCGACCGGCAGCAGCGGCTGCTCGATCTCTGCCGCCGTGTTTCCGCGACGGTCTATCTCTCCGGGCCAGCGGCGCGCGCGTATATCGACCCCGCGGCATTCCTCGCGGCGGGAATCGAGCTCCGCTACATCCGGTACGACTATCCGCCGTATCCGCGTGGACCGCACCCGTTCGTGCCGAATCTCTCGATCGTGGATGCGCTCGCATGGCTCGGTGCGGAAGGAACGGCGGCCTTCCTCGTGCGTAAAAGCCGTTCAGAGCGTGAGGTGGTCACGTGCTGACCTGGCATGCGCATGGCCGGACGTTTCCTCCCCACGGCGCATCGCTTCCGTCGTGGATCGGCGGACACGGTGCGCTTCCGTTCGCAGTCCCGTCGACCGGCCGCACCGCGCGCGTGTTTTTCTCCGGGCGAGACGAGCAGAATCGAGCGCACGTCGGAGCATGCTCGATGCGTCTCGATGACCTTTCAATCGCACCCGGCAGCATTACCGGCGAGCCGCTCGTCGTGCCCGGCCCTGCCGGCACGTTCGACGAGAGCGGATGTTCGATGTCGTGCATCGTGCAGCAGGACGGCCGCTGGTTTCTCTACTATACGGGGTGGATGCTGGGACGCACGGTTCCCTTCTACCTCGCGATCGGTCTCGCAGTCAGCGATGACGGGGGACAAACGTTTCGCAAGCACTCGCTCGCGCCGATTCTCGATCGCGGCGATGTCGATCCACTGCTGACCGCTTCGCCGTCCGTTCTGCACGAAGACGGTTGCTGGCGGATGTGGTATGTCTCCGCTGTGAAGTGGGAGCCGCACGCGAAAGGGCCGCGCCATCACTATCTGATCAAGTATGCGGAGTCGCGGGATGGAATCTCGTGGCAGCGCGACGGCCGCATCGCGATCGCCTTCGATTCGCCCGAGGAATACGCGATGGGGCGTCCGCATGTCGTCCATGACGGTGATCGCTATCGCATGTGGTTCTGCGTGCGGGGCGATCGATATCGCATCGCCTATGCGGAGTCGGCGGATGGCCTGGGGTGGCGGCGCATCCGGCACTCTTCTCCGGCGGTGGAGGATTGGGACGCGGAGATGCAGGCCTATCCGATGGTGCTTCCTGACGGCCCTCGATGGCTCATGCTCTACAACGGAAACAGCTACGGCGCGACCGGCTTCGGCTGTGCGACGGCGGAACGCGTGCCGTGACCCGCATTCCCTTCAATCTGCCCACGATGGTCGGCCGGGAACTCGAGTACATCGTCGAAGCGGTGCGTGCCGGCCATCTCGCGGGCGATGGCACGTTCACCCGCCGCTGCCAGCAATGGCTCGAAGAGCAGTGCGGTGCGCGCAAAGTGCTGCTCACGCATTCATGCACGGCCGCGCTGGAGATGGCGGCGCTGCTCTGCGATGTCGGCGAGGGCGACGAGGTAATCATGCCGTCGTTCACCTTCGTCTCGACGGCGAACGCGTTTGTCCTGCGCGGCGCGCGGCCCGTCTTCGTCGACATTCGTCCGGACACACTCAACATCGACGAGCAGTTGATCGAAGGTGCCTTGAGCGAGCGGACGCGTGCGATCGTTCCCGTGCACTACGCCGGAGTCGCAAGCGACATGGCCGCCATTACGCGCCTCGCCGCACGGTACGGCCTGCGCGTCGTCGAAGATGCCGCCCAGGCTCTCGGAGCCACCTATCGCAACCACAGCCTGGGGACGATCGGCGATCTCGGCTGCTGGAGTTTTCACGAGACGAAGAACTTCATCAGTGGTGAAGGCGGGGCGCTGGTCGTCCAGGATCCGGCGCTCATCGAGCGTGCGGAGATCATCCGGGAAAAGGGAACTGATCGTTCGAAGTTTTTCCGTGGGCAGGTCGACAAGTACACGTGGATCGACTTCGGCTCTTCGTATCTTCCATCCGAGCTGGTCGCGGCGTATCTCTTCGCGCAGCTGGAGAACGCGCATGAGATCCTCGCGCGGCGGCGCGAGATCTTCGCCCGGTATCAGGCCGCGCTCGCGCCGCTCGAAGCCGACGGGCTTCTGCGCCTTCCACGGGTTCCGGCAGACTGCGAACCGAATGGCCATCTGTTCTACATCCTGCTGCCGAGCGAAGGAGCTCGCGACGCGCTGCTCGCGTATCTCAACCAATCGGGCGTGAACGCGGTCTTCCACTACGTGCCGCTGCATGAATCGCCCGCCGGAAGGCGATTCGGTCGTGTCAGCGGGAAGATGACGAATACGGAGAGCGTCAGCCGGCGGCTGCTTCGTCTGCCGTGCCATCTCCAGCTCACGAACGATCAGCAGGACCGGGTCGTCGGAGAGCTGCAACACTTTTGCGCGCGGGTGATGAATCGCACATGAGGAGCGCGGCGTCATGACCAGGAAGAACCTGCTCATCGTCGGGGACGGTGAGTTTGCGGAAATCGCCTGTGAGTACTTCACACAGGATTCGGATTACGACGTGGCCGGCTTCGCCGTGGAGCGCGACTTCCTGAAGAAGGACCGTCTGCTGGAGCGGCCGGTCGTCGCTTTCGACGAGATCGATGCGAGGTTTCCCGCGGCAACGCACGAAGCGTTCGTCGCCGTGCCATACACTCAGCTCAATCGGGTCCGCGCGCGTCTCTGCGGCGCAGCGCGCGAAAAGGGTTACCGTCTTGCGACCTACGTCAGTCCGGCGGCATTCGTCTGGCGCAACGTGGAGATCGGCGAGAACTGCTTCATCTTCGAGGCGAACGTGATCCAGTATCACGCGAGGATCGGGAACAACGTCGTTCTCTGGAGCGGAAACCACATCGGGCACCGCTCCGTGATCTGCGACAACGTGTTCGTCGCATCGCACGCGGTCGTCTCCGGCTACTGCAGGATCGCCGAGAACTGCTTCGTCGGCGTGAACAGTACTCTTCGCGAGCACATCACCGTCGGCCGCGATGCGGTCATCGGCGCGGGAGCGGTCGTGGTCAAGGACGTCCCGGAACGGGCGGTCGTGCGAGGCAATCCCGCTTCGCCGGCGGGAACCGACAGTTTTCACGTGTTCGGAGTGCGCGAATAGATCGGCTATCATGACGCGATTGCCGCGGTCTTCCGGAACAATCGCGATCTTCATGACACGTCTCCGTGCGCTCCTTCAGCGAGTCGTGAGCAATAAGCTCCTCGTTTTTCTGCTCGCGTTGCTGGTGTACGGCGCGAGCACGGCGGGCCGTCTCGAAGAGTCGCCCGATGCGTCTTTCTATCTCGAGATTTCGGACGCGATTCGCGACGGACGGCTCGAAGTCTTTCTGACGAAAAAGGGCGCGGGGTGGTCGGTCGTCGGTTTCCCGATGTTCGTCGCGCTCGCACAAGCGGTGACGCCCGATCACTGGCGCGGGATCATTCTGACGTTCAACGTCGTCTGCGCCGCGATCACGGCCGTTCTTCTCGTCATGACGGTAAGGCTGGTTACGTCGTCGGTCCTTGCCGCCGCCGCGGCGTTGCTTTTCTATCTGACCGCCTACGATGTGCTCGTTTGGGTGAAGTTCGTGCTCACCGATCCGTTGTATGGCGTCTGGACTCTGGCGACGTTTTATCTGCTGCTGCGCGGCGTCATGGACGAACCTCCGATGAAGCGGCGGCGCCTGTGGCTCGTGCTGGCATTGGTTGCAGGTTTCATCACCCGTCCCGCGGGTATCGTTCTTCCTCCCCTCGTAATCCTGACGGAATGGTTGATCGTTCCCCGCGCCGGCGACGCTCCCGCGCCAAAGCGCGCGGTGGTGCTGCTGATCTTCACGGCGGTTGTCGCGGGGTTCGTCGTCAGAGCCGCGCTGTTTCAGGACATAAGACGCTGGCCGCTCGAGCGCATGCGCCCAATCCTCACGGAGTATGCTGCGCGGGAGAAAACCGGTGAGGTGGTGTGGGACCGGCGCGAGACATTCCATCGGCCACCCGTGACCATCGGCGATCATCTTCTGATTCAGGCAGACCGCTTCGTCCGGTTCTTTCAGGTCACGTCATCCGGATTCTCGCGAACGCACAATCTGATTTCGCTCGCGTATTACACGCCCCTCTTTCTTTTCGGCATCGTGGGCGCTCTGTCAGGGTTGCGTGGTCGCGACTCCCGCCGGCGGGCGGTCGTCCTGGCGGTCCTTCTGTGGATCTTCGGCACGGCGCTCATGCACGCGGTCACGATCCTCGATTTCGATTGGCGGTACCGCCTCCCCGTCGTGCCACAACTGATTCTTCTCGCGGCATGCGGTGTGGGGGCGCTGGGCGGTGGGTGGAGCCGTGCCCGCGTGCCGGCCGTGGATGACACCGATCAGCCCTGGCCGGCGCGATAGACGCGGTCTTCCTTGTAATACTCGTCGAGGTTTGCGGGCACACGCGTGTACCAGCCGAGGAGTTGCTGGACACGAGGCGGCTGCCGTTCGACGACTTCGTTTCCGAGGCAGCGGACGTAGTCGATCTGCTGTTTGAAATACGAGCGCGTGTATTGCTGATTGACGGCGCAGCGATCGGTGCCGCTCGCATTGAGGCCCGCGGCGTGGCACAGGGTCGAATCGAAGACGATCACATCGCCGGCAGCGCATTCGGTGGCGGTCGCATTCTCGTTCAGCTCTCGTTCCTCCGGTGATTCGGCGCGTTGATGCGTGCGAGGTACGACGACGGTTGCACCGTTCGCCGTGGTGAACTCGTCGACGGCGATGAGCGTATTGATCGAGCAGAGATATCCGTTCAGGACGCGCGGGAAGTCCCTGTGGAATCGGCGCTGAAAGCGCTCTTCATCACCGGGCTGCGCCGGGGGAAGGACGAAGCCGTTCTGCAGATGGATGATCGCCGTCGGTGAGAGAGTCGCATCGATGATCTCCAGAATTTCCGGCGCGGCGATCAGCTCGAAGAAGACCGGACCCGACAGCATCGGCGCGCGCACGACGCCGAGCTCACCCGCGCGATCGAGCGTTTCGGCTCCGACCGTCTCGCTCACGAGCTCGAGTCCGCGATAGAGGCTCTCACGGACCCTGGCCAGAGTCGCGGCGCCGAAGACGTGTTCCAGTACGACGCACCCTTCGGAGCGGAGGGCCTCGAGGGTTTGCCTCAGACGGTCTTCGGCCTTCGACGAAACACGCGGAATCAAACGGCGCGGATTATAGTGAAGTCTGCGGCATGATCCGGCTCGATCCTCCCGGAACGTTCTGTCAGAACGCCGCGGTCTGGGACATCCTCGACCGCGACGCACGCAATTTCATCGACGTCGGGTGCGGCACCGGAAGTGTCTCGCGCGAGTTGTGCCGTCGAGGACTCACGGGCCTCGGCATTGACGCTTCCCTGGAAGCCGTCGAGATCGCGGGAGCCACGATGGCGGAGCACATCGCGGCCGGACGCTACGATGTCAGAGTCGCGGACGTTCATGACCTCCCGTCCGAGGAGCGCGACGTCGCCATCAGCCTGATGGTGGCGGAGCACCTGCACGATGACATCGGCTTCGTGCGCATTGTGTCTTCGCACGTGAAGCCCGGCGGTCAGGTGATCATCGGCGTTCCCGGACGGCGCGATCACTGGGGATACGAAGACGAAGTCGCAGGTCATCTCCGGCGATACGAGCGCGCCGATCTCGAGAGTGTTCTGCGCGCAGCGGGACTCGAGGCGGTCATCGTGTGGTCGGTCGCGGTTCCGGTGGCCAATGTGCTGTTTCACGCCGGCAACCGTCTGGTGCGGCGCGACACGAGCGCGGAGATCGCGATGCAGGGTCAGCGCGAACAGACTGATACCAGCGGAATCCGCGAAGTGCGCTGGAAGACCGTCTTTCCGGCGTGGTGCCGGATTCTGTTGAACCGGATCACGCTGTATCCGTGCTTCGTTCTGCAGCGCGCGTTTTACGGGACGTCGTGGGGAATCACGCTCATCGGCTCGGGGCGTCGTCCGCGGCATTAACCGTGCGTTCGACGACATACAGCGGGCGCGCGCGTACCTGGTCGAAGATCTTTCCGACGTAGATGCCGAGAACGCCGAGCGAGACGAGGATGGCGCCGGTACAAATGAGAATCAGAACGACGATTGAAGGCCAGCCTTGCGCGAAGCCCTGCACGAAGTATAGAACGACGACCAGCACGGTACCGGCGATCGAGCCGAAAAGAAACGTGAAGCCCATCGCCACCGATGTGTAGAGAAGACGGTTCGAATGCGAGATCCATCCGTCGATTGCATGGCGTGCGAGTTTCCAGAAGCTGTATGAGCTGTTGCCGCGATAGCGCGGCCGGTGCACCACCGGCACGTGAGCGATCGGGAATCCGAGCCAGCGCACGATGACGAGGTAGTGCCGATGAACGTCGCCGACGCCGCGGAAGGCGTTCACGGCGCGGCGGCTGAGGATCGAATAACCGCCCACCTGGGCATCGGCGGGAATTCCGCCGGCGAGATCGTTCAGGACGCTCGCGAAGAATCGGGCGAAGATGTTTTTGATCCAGCCATGGGCGCGGTCGCCGCGCGCCGTCAGCACGACGTCGTGTCCTTCACGTGCTTTCTCGTACAGGCTCGGGATGAACGCCGGATCGTCCTGCAGATCGCAGTCCATGACCACGACGAACTCTCCGCGTGCATGCTCGAGTCCCGCGGTGATGGCCTGATGCTGGCCGAAGTTGCGAGTGAGCTTCACGCCTTTGACACGAGAGTCCGACGCGCATGTGGCTTCGACGTGTTTCCACGTGCCGTCGTCGCTTCCGTCTTCGACGAGGATGATCTCGTAGGCCGGCGTGATCTTCTCCAGCACGTCTCTCACGTTCCTCACGAACTCGCCGACAATCTCCTCTGCGCAATAGACCGGACTGACGACCGACAACAAAGGCGGAGGAGCGCCGTGGAGCGGCCACCGTCGAAGAAATGCGTCCAACGCAGCGGATCCGCCCGGCCCCAGCTGTTGCCTGAACTCACGGACGGCGACGGCAGCCGTCAGCGACTCATCGGCGTGAAACCCGCAGAAGCGCCGCAGGGACGCGCGGTCTTCGATCTCTGCGACCAGCTCGTCGTCGGATAGATGGAGCCATTGCTGGAGGGCGAGCACTTTGAACAGCGGGAGTGAGTTGGCGCCCGGTGGGAGTGCAGAGGCTAGCGCCTCCCACGATTCCTTCTCGGCGACGCGATCGAGAAAACTGCGTGGGATCATCCGCCCGCGTTCGCAGTCGCCAGAGTCGCGGCCGTCAGCTCCGGTTCCGGACGGCGTTTACGCAGCATCGAAACGATCCCGAGCTTCCACAGCGCATAGCCGGTGTAGCCGGTGATCATCGAGAACTCTCCAAAGCGGAGATGGCGAAGACCCTGCTGGATCAGCCAGGGGATGCGAATCAGATGAAGAAGGATCGGGTAAGACGCCTGCGGCTCGGAGTATGCCCGGACCCGCGTGAGCAGACGATTGAACGGGCGGCGCGGCGGCCGCCACAGCATCAGGAGGTAGAGCAGGAAGTTCGCCCACGTCGGGCGCAGCGAGTGATAGCTCGCGTTGATCTGTTCCAGATCGATCCCCTCCTCATGCATCTGCTTTTCGAGGACCGTGTTCGGGATGACGCGCAGTGAAAAGATGTTGAGGTTGAACGGCCGCGCGAGCCGGTACACGAGCTCCAGCGTGTCGAGCACGTCCTGCCGCGTCTCGATCGGGTTGTCGACGATGATGTCGTAAGCTGGGTTGATGTGGTGCGCCTTGAATTCCGAGATGATGCTCGCCGCCTGCTCGACGCGCGGCACCGGAGTCGGCCGCCTGTAGAACTTCAGGATCCGTTCGCTGCCGCTCTGGATGCCCATCCGGATGCGGTTCAGACCCGCCCATGTGAGCACTTCGAGCTTGTCGCGATTCACGTACGTCGGGATGACTCCGTAAACGGAGAACGGGATGCCGATCTGCTCGCGCCACGTGACCGAAAACTCGGTCAGTTCCTTGAGCGGGAGGGCGAGGAAGCTGTCGTCGAAAAACTGCACGCATGTCAGGTGCGGGTGGACGCGCATCGCCTGCTTCACTTCGCCGATGATGTAGGACGGGCTCGAGTGCCGGATCTTGCGGTAGTTCGGGTCGTTGGCGATGAAGACCGTGTTGCCGCAGAACGTGCAGTGCAGCGGGCATCCGATGGACCATACCGCGGGATATGCGAGCCCGTTGTTGGCGAGGTAGTCGGCGCGCGCGACCGGCGTGAAGCCGCGCTCGTGACGGAAGATCCATTCCTCGCCGCCATATTTCGGATAAGGCATCGACTCCAGCTCTGCCGATGTCATCAGCTGCCGGAACGGATTGCGGATCACGTCTCCCTTGTGGTTGAACCAGCAATTCGTGGTTTTCGTATAGTCGGTGCCGTTCCGGTAGTGCTCGAGGAATTCCGCGAAGGCGAATTCGCCCTCACCCGTGCAGATCGCGTCGACGCTCGACCGGATGGCATCCTCCGGGTAGATGATGGGATGGATTCCTCCCCAGATCTGATAAGTGCGCGGATTGATCTCGCGGACGCGGCGAGCGATCGTTTTCGTGAGACTGGAGTAGCCGGTCATGCTCGATAAGCCGAGGATGTCGGCGTCGGCGACGGTGTGAGCGATGTAATCGATCGCCTGGTCGCCTTCCGCGAACGTGCAGGTGCTCTTGCCGCGCAGGAACGCTCTGCGAATCGACCAGAAGGCGTTCGTGCCTACGTAGTAGACGCTCGTCTCGGGATGAATGTGCTCGACGAATCCCGCCATTTTCCTGAAACCGGTGGCAGTGATGCCGTCTTCGAGAGACAGCATGGCGATCTTCATCTTCGGCAGAGCTCCCTTTCCGCGAACGAGTAGCTAAGGCTACCACAGGGCACACCGTTATTTGGCGGATGAGAGCGTCGCGCGCAGAGAGGTTCACGCACGATGCGCGCGGGTGCGGAAGGCCCGCACCCGCGCGACTGGGAGGGAGTTACTGGTTCTTTTCCTTTTCGAGCTGCACAATGCGCTCGTTGAGCTGTTCGATGGTCTTCTGCTGTTCCTGAACGACCTTCGTCACGACCGCGACGATGTCGAGGGCGATCAGTCCGTCGCGCTGCGGCACTGCCACAAGCTCCGGAACGTCCTCGGCGATGAATCCGACGCGCGGATCATTGGGCTCGACCTTCGAGTTGTAGGTCACCGGCGCGAGATCACGCAGCGCCTTGAGTGCCTGCTCCGGGGAGAGATCGGTAATATGCTCTTTCGTTGCGCGGGAAGAGTTGTCCTGCCAAGCGCCTGCGGTCGTCAAACGCGCTGTCACGGCACCGTTGGTGTAATGGAACGGCGCGTCCGGATTGCTGCCGGTGCTGGCGATGTCACCGAGGCCGATATGGCCCTCGTTGTCGAAGAGCATCCGAACGACGTTATTGGCGGCGAGGCGCAGCGATGGATTTGGCGCGGTCGCGCCGGAGTCGGGGCGAACGTTGACGAAGCCCGAGCCGCGTCCAAACGACGAACCTGCGTAGCCAAACGTCACGCCGGATTCGGTTCCGGGCGAACCATCGGGGTTCGGGCCGATGCCGACGAAGGTGTCGGCCGTGTTGGTGCCGAACACGTGCAGTTTCGATTCCGGGCTCGCCGTACCGATGCCGACGTCACCATCCGCGGCGATGTCGATCGAGCTCGTCGGCGCTCCCGGACGGATGCGGAACGGCAGGCGCGAGCCGCCGGTCACGTCGCGGACGAAGAAGTTCGCCTCGTTGCCGGCGATGTCCCAGGTCTGCGCCGTGAAGCCGCCGGCGCTGGTCTGTTCCAGGCGGATGGCCGGCGTGTTGCTGGTGCTGATATGGAGGTCGAGAACGGGGGTCGAGGTGCGGAAGCCGAGGCGGCCGATGCTGTCGACGAAGATCGAATTGGTCGCGGCGCCGGCGGTGACGGTGAACGGAACCTTGACTCCGGTGATGTCTTCGATCGAGAACTTGTTCGCGCCGCCGCTCGCGGAATCATTCGCCGTCAGCTGCCAGTCGTTGCTGGGGAAGCTGCCGGCGCTCGTGTCCTCGAACTTGATGCGCAGGTTGTTCTCCTTCAGCCGAATCGTGTCGAAGCCGAAGCTCTCGTTGTTGACGCAGTCGAAGCCGGCGCAGATGCTGCCCTGGACGATGAGGTCATCGGGAATGACCTGATCGTTCGGCACCGGTGTGATCGGGGTCGGACGTGCGGCGTTCGGCGCGATGTTGCCCGGACCGCTGCGCTCGGTGAGGTTGCCGCTCACAATTGAGCCGCCCGAGATCTGGAACGAACCGCTCTCGATCGCGGCCTCGCCGATTCCGGCGCCGCGCATGATCGCGCGCGCGGCCGCGTCATCGCTTGCGGCACGAGCGACTTTCAGCAGCTTCGATACGCGCTCCGGAATGCGCGGCACGACGGTCAGCTGATACGTGTACGAGCCGTCGTCGATGTTCGCCAGCTCCTTCACGTTGAAGGTGACCGGCTCGCCCGCCTTGAATTCGCGCGCGATCACGTCGCCGCCCGGCGTCGAGATCGTGAGAAGCACGCGATCGTAGCTCGTGGCGGACACCTGCCAGTCCACGGACGAGCCGTGGTCCGAACGCTGGGCGACGGGGCCTGCTACCAGCGCCGCCGGCATCAGGACGATGAGTAGAACGACAGTGAGACGAATGATGGGGGACCTGACGACCATATTGTTGCCTCCTCTTGATTGGGCCAAAACGCATCCGCCGGTCGGATGCGGGTAGCTATTCGTAACCTGGTTACGCCGTCGATACGGGAGTGATTAGCAGACGCGGATACGTAACTATAGGTCCGACCGGGCGGACGTGCACGCTTTTTTTGGAACCGAACGTTTTGACCGTCACTACTTATGGAAAGTCATCACTCCCATTCGATCGTGCTCGGCGGCTTCGAGGAAATGTCGTAGACCACGCGGTTGATCCCGCGAACCTCGTTCACGATGCGCCGGGCCATTCGATCGAGCACGTCGTGGGGCATGCGGAACCAGTCCGCGGTCATGAAGTCGGTCGTCGTGACGGCGCGGATCGCCAGGACGTTCTCGTACGTGCGCTCGTCGCCCATCACGCCGACGCTTTTCACCGGCAGCAGGACGGCGAACGCCTGCGAAGTCTCGCGGTAGAGGCCCGCGCGGCGGATCTCGTCGATCACGATCTCGTCGGCGTTCTGCAGGATCTCCACGCGCTCGGCGTTCACTTCGCCGAGGATGCGCACCGCGAGACCGGGACCGGGGAAGGGATGGCGCCACACGAACTCTTCCTCGAGCCCGAGCTCGATGCCGAGGCGGCGCACTTCATCCTTGAACAGCTCGCGCACCGGCTCGATGAGCGCGAGTCCCATCTTCTCGGGCAGGCCGCCGACGTTGTGATGCGTCTTGATCACCGCCGACGGACCTTTGATCGACACCGACTCGATGACGTCGGGGTAGAGCGTTCCCTGCACGAGGAACTCGACGTTGGGAATGCGCCGCGCTTCTTCTTCGAACACGGCGATGAACTCGTTCCC
The DNA here is from genome assembly GCA_035525285.1 of Thermoanaerobaculia bacterium. Lineage (GTDB taxonomy): Bacteria > Acidobacteriota > Thermoanaerobaculia > Gp7-AA8 > Gp7-AA8 > QHVT01. Next base: position 121,094 of record DATLFB010000041.1, on the reverse strand, counting down.
GATGCGCTTTCGCTTACTCTCCGGATCCTCGATGTGCGCGAGCCGCTCGTAAAAGCGTTCGCGCGCGTCGACGGCGACGATGTGCATGCCCAGTCCCTCGCTGAGGCGCGAGACGACCTGCATCGCTTCGTGTTTTCGCAGCACGCCGTTGTCGACGAAGATCGCGGTGAGCTGATCGCCGATCGCCTCGGCGACGAGCAGCGCGGCGACCGACGAGTCGACGCCGCCGCTCACCGCCGCGATCACGTGTCTGTCACCGACCGCGGTGCGGATCTCCTCGACCTTGCGCCGCCGGAAGTCGCCGAGGTCCCAGTTCGGCTCGCAGCCCGCAATGTCGAACAGGAAGTTCCTGATGATCTGCACTCCCGCCTCGGTATGCGTGACCTCGGGATGAAACAGGATTCCATAGCAGCGCCGCTCTCGATGTTCGAACGCCGCAACCGGCGCGTTCGGCGATGAGGCGGTCGTGCTGAATCCGGGAGGTCCCTGCAGGATGCGATCGCCGTGGCTCGCCCAGACGCGCTGGTGCGGAGGCGTCCCGGCAAAGAGCGGCGAGTCTGCGGTGACGTCGATTTCGGCGCGGCCGTATTCGCGCTCCGTCGCGGCTTCGACCTTGCCGTCGAGAAAAAACGCGGTGAGCTGCATGCCGTAGCAGATGCCGAGGATCGGCACGCCGAGCTCGAAGACCTCGCGCGAGCAGTAAGGTGCGCCTTCGGAGTACACGCTTTGCGGCCCGCCGCTGAGCACGATCGCTTTCGGCGCGATCTCGCGGATCTTCGCGGGCGAAAAATCGAACGGATGGACGACGGAGTAGACGCTGTGCTCGCGAATCCGCCGTGCGATCAGTTGTGTGTATTGAGAGCCGAAGTCGAGGACGAGGACGGTCTGCGGTGGCTGCATTCTCTTCCGCGGATTGTACAGGCGGGATGGCCGCCGGCGCGCAGCCATTGCGCCGGCGGCCGGGAGGGGGAGTTCAGGTGGGCTCGTGCATCATCATCAGAAGTGCGATGCGGCGTGTCATACCTCTTATGACGTCGCCGCTCGTCGCATGTTGCGCGGCTCCGCGAGTCCGTTGCAGGTTGTTTGCCGCTTGAAAAGCGAAAGGGGCGGGCTTCAGCCCGCCCCTTTCGCCCGGCTAAAAGCCGGGCGCTACGTCAGTCATCGTTTCGTCAGAGAAGGTTGCGAAGTTCCTTCCCCGGTTTGAATCGAATCGTATTGCCGGGCGGGATCTTTACTTCCACGCCGGTCTTGGGATTGCGTCCGATCCCTTTCTTGCGCTGCTTGACCTGAAAGACACCGAAGCCGCGAAGCTCGATGCGCTGGCCGCGGGCGAGCGCGTTGCGCAGGCCTTCGATGACGGTGTCGACGGCCTGCGCCGCCTTCACGCGCGAGATCTCCGACGCTTCGGCGACTTTGTTGACGATGTCCGCCTTGATCATGTGTCCTCCGAAGGTGCTGATTATAGGATACTTCCACCCATGGAGCGCCACCGTCTCGATGTCTGGCTCAAGCTGGTGTGCCTCTTCAGGCACCGCGCGGACGCGACCGAGGCGTGCAAAGGGGGTCACGTGAAGCTGAATGGAGTCCGCGTGAAACCCGCGGCGGCGGTGAAGCAAGGCGACCTCGTCGAGCTCTTCTCCGGCGATGCGTATCGCCGCGTCGTGGTGCAGGGACTGCCCGAATCGAACATCTCGAAAGAGATTGCGCGCACGATGTACATCGACGAGACGCCGGTGCGCGAGAAGATCGTTGTCGTCGCGAAAGTGCTGCGCGAGCGCGGCGCCGGACGTCCGACGAAGAAGGAGCGGCGCGAGATGGATAAGTGGAAGCGCTGACTACTTCGCCGGCGCGAGCTGCTTCTCCACCTGCTCCTGCCAGTTCACGGCGACCGACAGCCAGCGTCCGCTCTCGTCGCTGATCAGGCGTTGACGAAGCGGCGCATGTCCACGTTGAGAATCAACCCGATGGCGATGAAGAACATCATCGTCGACGAGCCGCCGTACGAGACCAGCGGCAGCGGGATGCCGGTCGTCGGCAGCACGCCGATCTGCATCGACACGTTGATCAGCACGTGAAAGATCACGAAGGCCACGAGGCAGATGACCAGGAAGGTGCCACCCCTGTCGCGAGCGTGTTTCGCGAACAGCAGCGCCTGAACGATCAGATAGAGATAGAGCCCGAGCACGATCACCACGCCGATGAAGCCCCACTCCTCGCCGAGGACGGCGAAGATGAAATCGGTGTGGCGGGCGGGGAGGAACTCGAGCTTCGCCTGCGTCCCGTGGCGGAATCCCTTTCCGTGAATCCCGCCCGAGCCGATGGCGATCTTCGCCTGCGTGACCTGATATCCCTTGCCCAGCGGATCGCGCTCCGGATTCAGAAAGGTGATGAAGCGTTCGCGCTGATACGGCTTCAGGAAGAAGAAATAGCCGACCGGCAAGGCGATCGCGACGATGAGGATCATCGCGATCCAGATGCGCGCGCGGATGCCGCCGAAGAACATCGCCACGGCGATGAGCGGAAAGAACGCCGCGGCGGTGCCGAAGTCGGGCTGCAGGATGATCAGCGTCACCGGCAGACCGATGATCCCCATGGCCATCAGGAACGAGCGCGCGTCGAGATACGCGCGGTCGTTCGAGTCGAAGTAACGCGCCAGCATCAACGCGGTGAAGATCTTCATGAACTCCGACGGCTGGAACTGAAACGCGCCGATGTGAATCCACGACTTCACGTTCGCCGTCAGTTTTCCGAACAGCAGCAGGTAGAGCAGCAGCACGATGCCGATGCCGTAGAGGATGGGCGCGACGTCGAAGAGCACGTGGTAGTCGACGAACATGAACGCGATCATCAGCGCGACGCCGATGAACACCCACAACACCTGCCGTTTCGTGAGCGAGAGGGTGGGATCGCTGTAGTACGTGGCGCTGTAGACGAGGACGCAGCCGATCGTCGCCAGCACCAGGGCGGTGCCGAGGAAGTTCAGATCGACGTTCGGGGTGGCGCGGTCGCGAAAGATCATCGTGATAGTCGTTCAGCGAGTCGACGGGAGCGGCAGCTCGCCTTCCTTGATCTGCTGGAGCGTCTCCGGATCGCTGAGATCGAGACGCGCGCCGCTGACCTTGTCGCGGAAGCGCGACTCGTAGAGCAGCTTCGCCAGCGGCGCCGCGTCGGCGCCGCCGTGGCCGCCGTGCTCGACGAAGACCACCACGACCATCTGCGGATTGTTCAGCGGCGCGAACGATGCGAACCAGGCGTGATCGCGAAACTTGAACGGCAGCGAAGCCGACTTCACCCACCCGTGCTGCGCGATGACCTGCACCGTGCCGGTCTTGCCGGAGATGTCGAGTCCTTCCACGCGCGCGTTGCCGCCCGTGCCGCCCTGTTCGTTCACGACCTTCCAGAGACCGTCCCGTACGGCCTTGACCGCGGGAGGCGAGAGCTCCACTTCGTGGATCACGCGGCTCGGGACGCGGAAGCGCTTGTACGAGCCGTCTTTCTGCACGCGGTCGACATAGCGGACCACGTGCGGCTGGAAGACCTTGCCGCCGTTCGCGACCGCGGCGGTCATGTTCGCGACCTGCAACGGCGTCACGATGAGCGGTCCCTGTCCGATGGCGACGGAGATCGTCTCGGCGGCATACCACCTGCGGTCGCCGCGCACGGGATGCTCCTGCCGCCACTTCGTCGACGGCACGAGTCCCGCGCGCTCGCCGTCGAGATCGATGTGCGAGATCTCGCCGAAGGTGAGCTTGTGCGCGTACTGGTTGATCTTGTCGACGCCGAGGCGGTCGCCGGTGTTGTAGAAGAAGATGTCGCACGACACCTTCATTCCTCGCTCGAGATTGACCGGTCCGTGTCCTTCGCGTTTCCAGCAGCGGAAGCGTCTGCCTCGGAACACCGCGCTGCCGCCGCAGATGAAGGTGGTCCCCGGATCGATCGCGCCGTCCGACAGGCCGGCGATGGCCATGACGATCTTGAAGACCGAGCCCGGCGAGTAGAGTCCCTGGATCGCGCGATTGAGCTCGATCTTGAACGGGTTGCTGGTGATGATCTTGTAGTCGTCGGGGGTGAAGCGTTTGGAGTAGACGTTCGGGTTGTACGCGGGCGAGGAGACCATCGCCAGCACCTCGCCGTTGCGCGGATCGAGCGCGACCGCGGCGCCGACCATCTCGTTCTCGGCGAAGTACTGCTCGGCGCGGCGCTGCAGCTCGAAGTCGACCGTGAGATGGATGTTGTCGCCGGGCACGGGCGTCTTGCGGGCGGGGGCGTATTCGCTGAGCCGCCGGCCGTCGGCGTCGTACTCCCAGTACTCCGCGCCGTCGCGGCCTCGGAGGTAGGTGTCGTACATCAGCTCCACGCCGCGTTTTCCGATGAGATCACCCTGATCGAGGATGTCTTCCTTGTCCTGCTGGAGGTCGCGATCGCCGACTTCGCCGATGAAGCCGAGAACGTGCGCGGCCATGATGCCGTACGGGTAGTTTCGTCGCTGCACCGGGACGACGTTCAGCTCCGGAAACGCGATCGAGTGCGCCTGCAGCGTGGCCACCTGCCCCATCGCCAGATCCTCGGCGATCACGAACGGCTGTGTCGCCGGGAGCGCCGCGGCCTGCTTGTCCCAGCGCGCGTTCACTTCCTGCGGAGGAAGGGCGAGCACCTGCGAGAGAAATGCGATGAGGCGCCCGCGATGATCCGGATCCGCCTTCGCCAGCGGCTTGAGCACGACACGATCGATCTGCAGCGAGTACGCTGCCTGGTTGTCGGCGAGGATCTTCCCGTGCCGGTCCATGATCAATCCGCGCTTGGCAGGGATCTCGATCTCGCGCAGCGCGTTCGCTTCCGACAACCCGCGATACTTGTCCGCCTGCACTCCCTGCACGAACCAGAACGATCCGGCCAGGAAGACGAAGATCGCCACGATGCCCCAGAGCACGACGTTGATGCGGAACTGGAGGAACTTTTGATCGTCTCGGTATACGCGCATGATCCCCTCGGTTGCCCGGTTACCCAGTTGCCCGGTTACCCGGTAGCCCGGTTACCCAGTTGCCCGGTTACCCGGAGTGATGCAGACGACCTGCCGGGCAACCGGGAAACCGGGCAACCGGGTAGCCCTCACCACTTGGCCTGCCTCCGCGTCGCCTCAATCGGCTCCTCCCGCAAAAACAGTGTCAACAATTGATACACCAACATACCGAACAGAACGGTGAACACCGTCTTCACCAGCAGCGCCTGTTCGAACATCTCGATCTTTTGCTTCACGAGAATGTTCACGAGGATGTAGATCACCAGCTCGTTCACGATCACCGCGCCGGCGAGGCAGCCGCCGAAGGCGAGCGGCCCGCGGAGCATCAGCCGCGCGTTCACCGATGCGACGATGTACGCGCAGAAGGTCAGAGCGAAGGCGTGGAGGCCGAACATCGCGTTGGAAAACGCGTCCTGCACGAATCCGGCGGCGACGCCCGCGAAGATCGCGCCGACGATGTTGCCACCCATCGAGTAATAGATGACCAGGATGATGTACGGATTGAAGAACGCGAGCGCGTTCGGATAGAAGCTGTCCAGAAGCGAATGAAGCGTGAGCGCGATCAGCAGGCCGACGGCGAAGCGCAGCCACCTCAAGGCGCATACCTCACGACACCTTCCGGGATCTTGCGGGTGTGAATGACGATCAACTCCTCCATGGCCCCGAAGTCGACGGCGGGCTTGACCGTCACGTTCCTGAACAGCGACTGTCCCGGCTCGGCCTTCGTCACGATGCCGATCGGGATGCCCTTCGGATAGATGCCGTCGATGCCGGCGGTGAGCACGCGATCGCCGGGCTGTGCGTCGGCGAGCGCGGGGATGTCGAACATCTGCAGCATCGGCGAGCCGTTGCCGCGCACGACGCCCTGGCGCCGCGTGCGCTCGATGAGCGAGCCGACGGAGCAGTTGTTGTCGGTCACGAGCTGCACCTTCGCGAGGTCTTTCGTCGTCAGGACGACCCGGCCGACGAGGCCGTTCGCGTTCGCGACGACGTCGTTCACTTCGACGTCTTCCGCCGAGCCGCGATCGATGATGATCGATTTGAAGCGCCCCGCGGTATCGAGCATGATCGTCTGCGCCATCGACGTCTTCATGTTGAACTGCTCGGAGTAGGCGAGGAGGCTGCGCAGGCGGCGCAGATCGCCTTCCGACTGGCGGAGCTTGAGATTCTCGGTGGTGAGCCCGGCCACCTTGCGGCGCAGCTCGACGTTCTCGTTCACCGCGCGGCGCATGTCGAGATAGCCGTGGTACATGTCCTGCGCGGAGCCGCCCACCCAGTTCACGAATCTCGGGACGGGGGAGAAGATCGTCATCACCGTGCGCTCGGCCATCGTGCGCGTCTCACCGATATAGCGCGTCTGGCTGCTGAAGCTCATCAGCAGAAACAAAACCGCGAGAACGACGATGAACAGGAGCGTCGGGCGGCGCGGGATGACGTCGGTCGGTACAGCCATTGTCTACGACAAGCGCGAGAGCAGATTTCCTGCCATGCAACGGGGTGAAAGGTAAAAGGTAAACGGTAAAAGTAAAAGCAGCTCAGCGAACCACTTTTACCTTTTTCCTTTTACCTTTCGCCTGCTACTCGATCGAGATCTTCCGCAGCAGGTTAAAGTCGGTCAGCATCTGTCCCGTCCCGAGCGCGACGCACGCGAGCGGGTCTTCCGCGAGCGTGACCGGCAGCCCGGTCTCTTCGCGCAGGCGGCGGTCGAGGTTCTTCAGCATCGAGCCTCCGCCGGCGATGATGATGCCCTTGTCCATGATGTCGGCCGACAGCTCGGGCGGCGTGCGCTCGAGCGCGACGCGCACGGCTTCGACGATCGTGGCCACGGTCTCGCTCAATGCTTCGCGGATCTCCTCGTCGCTGACGATGAGCGTCTTCGGCACGCCTTCCACGAGGTCGCGGCCCTTGAGCTCCATGGTCATTTCTTCGTCGAGCGGGAAGGCGGAGCCGATCTCCATCTTCACCTGCTCCGCCGTGCGCTCGCCGATGAGGAGGTTGTACTTCCGTTTGATGTACTGAATGATCGCGTCGTCCATTTCGTTGCCGGCGACGCGCACCGAGCGAGAGTAGACGATGCCGGCCAGCGAGATCACCGCGACGTCGGTCGTGCCGCCGCCGATGTCGACGATCATGTTGCCCGTCGGATCGGTGATCGGCAGTCCCGCCCCGATCGCCGCCGCCATGGCCTGCTCGATCAGATACACCTCGGTCGCACCCGCGCGCAACGCGGAGTCCTTCACGGCGCGCTTCTCGACCTGCGTGATCTCCGAGGGAACGGAGATGACGATGCGCGGCTTCACCAGGAAGCGCCGCCCGTGCGCCTTCTCGATGAAGTACTTGATCATCTTCTCCGTGACTTCGAAGTCGGCGATGACGCCGTCCTTCATCGGACGGATGGCGACGATGTTGCCCGGCGTGCGGCCGAGCATCTCCTTCGCTTCCCTGCCGACCGCTTCGACGTGGTTGTTGATCTTGTTGACGGCAACGATCGACGGCTCGCGCACGACGATCCCTTTGTTCTTCGCGTACACGAGCGTGTTCGCTGTCCCGAGATCGATCGCGAGATCGTTCGAGAACATCGAGAGGAGCGATTTCAGAGGCATTCGGTTCGTTGTTCCTTGTATGTGTGGAGTCAGGCGTGAGCCGGGTGCAATTTGGAAACCACTGTGAGGATGTGCGATGAATGACGTTACCGGCGGGCTTCAGCCCGCCGGCCGCCCGGCCTCGAGCCGGGCGCTACGCCGCTTACTCCTCCACGATCACCGTCTGCGATTTTACCGTCGGATTGCCCGCCGCATCGACGGCTTTGATGACGACGGAGTTGGGACCGATCTTGCCGAAGCTCACCAGCTTCTGGAATGCGCCGCTCGAGTCGACGTCGGCTTCTTCGTCATTGATGAAGACGGTCGCTCCCGGCTCCGTCGTGCCGGCGATCATGTAGAACTGCCCGCCGAGCTTGAACGGCGGCTTCAACGTCAGCGGGGGAGGATTCGTGTCGGTGTTCGGTCCGCGCGAGCCGCCGCCGCTCACGCGGAAGCGCCGGAACGCGGAGAAGGGTCCGGTCTCTCCATCCTCTCCAATCGAGGCTACACGCCAGTAGAACGCGCCCTCGGACGTGACCTTCGCCGACGCGTTGGTCTTCTGCCGCCGCGAGTTGATCTCCTGCGTCGCGAAGAGCCGGGAGCGTGAGACCTGCAGCAGGTATCCTCTCGCACCGCTTTGTCCTTCCCACAGCAGATCGACCTTCAGTTCGGGCGAGAGCTGAAAGACCTGGCCGTCGCCGGGCGATAGGAGCGCCGGCGGCAGAGTGAACTTCTTCACCGGCGAGAACGTGCCCTGCGGGGAGGAGCTGATCTTCTCGCCGCTCGCGAGGCGTACCGCTTCTCCCCCTTTCTCCGGCGCGACCGAGGCCGCGCCGCGGGTCGCGACGACCGACGTTGCCTGCGACTGATCGACGCCGACCTGCGTCGTCGATTCCGACTCGACCACGACGTGCGTGCCCGGCGTGCGGATCGCGGTCGTCTCGCGCGTCGTCGCGACCTCGACCGTGCCGATGCGCATCTGCACCGCGTTCGTCTTCTTCGTCGATCCCGGATTCAGCGCCGAGTAAATCTCGAGCAGAGCGTTGGGGCCGACGGTGTACACGGATCCGTTCGAGAACATCAACTCCGCGGATGCGCGATCGCCCGTCTTCACCCAGTCGCCGTTGAAGAGCGGCGTGCGCGGGTCGGCTTCCTTCCAGTCGCTCGACGCCGCCTTCTGATACTGAACGTTGCCTTCGACCGTGAGGAACTGAGCGTCGTTCTCGACATCCGTGCCGCCGCTCAGCGCGGTGCGGCTGATCGTCTGCGACTCGACCGCCGCGCCTTGCGACTGCGTGAAGCGGCCCCCGACGAGATGCGCGTTCGCTTCCTCCAGCTTCTGCTGGGCGCGGTTGAACTCGTTGCGATGCGCGTTGAACTCGTTCGAAGCGGCCAGAGAGTTGAGGGCCTGCCGGGCGTCGGAGATGGCGGACTCGGCATTCGTCTTCGGATTCGTTTTCTGCTTCTGCCAGAACCAGTAACCGGCACCGCCGAGCAGCAGAAGGAGCACGACCAGACCGATCTGCTTGAGCCGGTCGATCGAGATCAGATACCAGTCGACGTTGTCCGACTGATTTCTCTTCTTCTTTTTCTCCGCCATCGAAGGGCGAGAGTGTATCAAGAGGAGTGGCGGCGAGGCGCGGGAATAGGTAGACTGCCCCGCTTTTTCTGCAACGGGTGTCACAGGAGCGCGGACGTCTCGTCCGCCTGCTTGCACCCTGAAGGCGGACGGGACGTCCGCCCTCCGAAGACACGCAATCTCGAAAGGTAGTTTTTCCAATGCTCAAGTTGATGCGGGACAGCTTCAAGCACCTGAAGTGGATTCTTCTCGCCGTGGTCGCGGCGTTCATCTTCGGGTTCGTGTTCCTGGACATGGGACTGGGCGGCGCCGTCAGCGGCGACACCGCCGACCAGGCGTTCGCCGCGCGCGTGAACGGCGAGACGATCACCTACAACGACTATTACCGCGCCCTCAAGCGCTACGAAGACATGTACCGCCAGATGTACGGCGAGCAGTTCACGCCGGAGATGGTGGCCATGCTCCGCCTGCCGCAGCAGGTGATGGAGGCGCTCGTCGATCAGCGCCTGCTGATCCAGGAAGCGGGGCGCATGAACCTCCAGGCCACGCCGGAGGAAGTGCGCAAAAAGCTGATGGAAATCCCGGTCTTCGTGCAGGGCGGCAAGTTCGTCGGCATGGAGCTGTACAACCGCTACGTGACCGGCCCGATGGGCTACAACAGCGCGGCCGAGTTCGAAGCCGATCTCGCGCGCGAGATCGAGCTGGGCAAGATCGACAGCGCGCTCACCGGCGCGGTGATCGTCTCGCCGAAGGCCGCCGACGCCGAGTACCGCCGCCAGAACGAGAGCGCGAAGATCCGTCTCGTGGTCCTGCCCGCGGCGCAGCAGGCCGCGGCGATGAGCATGACGCCCGCCGAAGTCGAGGCGTACTACCGCGCGAATCAGCAGAAGTACACGCACGGCGAGCAGCGCATCGTCCGTTACCTCATCGCCGACTACGCGAAGCTGCGCACGCAGATCACGCCCGGCGAGGCCGAGCTGCGCAAGCGCTACGACGCGCAGAAGGCGCAGTTCACGACTCCGGAAGCCGCGCGCGTGCTGCACATCCTGGTGAAAGTCGATCCCACGGCGACGCCCGACGTCGACGCCGCCGCGCGCGCGAGGGCGGAATCGCTCGTCGCGCAGCTCCGCGGGGGCGCCGATTTCGGCGCGCTGGCGCAGGCCAATTCCGAGGATCCCTCGTCGGCCGGCAACGGCGGCGACATGGGATTCGTCGAGCGCGGCCAGACCGTCGAGCCGTTCGAGAGGGCGATCTTCTCGATTCCGCTGAACACGATCAGCAATCCGATTCGCACCACCGAGTTCGGCTATCACATCGTGAAGGTCACCGAGCGCCGTCCGGCCGGCGTCCGTCCGTTCGAGGAAGTGCGCGGCCAGCTCGGCGCGCGCGTGATCAACGAGATGGCGCAGGAGCAGGCGACCAGCGAGATCAATCGCATCAACGCGATCATCCTCGGCCGCAAGCCGGGGACCGCCGAGGAGTTTTCGGCGCTGCAGAGCGCGGTCGCAACGTCGAACGACAGCGGCTACTTCGGCAGGAACGAGCCGATCGCCGGAATTGGCAGTCACCAGCCGCTTTCGGAGTGGGCGTTCTCGGCGAAGGAGAAGGACATCAGCCCGGTCATCGGCACGCCGCGCGGTCCGGTGATCGCATTTATGTCCGGTGTTCGTCCCTCCGGTGTCTCTCCGCTCGGCGAAGTGCGCGCGAAGGTCGAAGAAGAGGCGAAGCAGGCGAAGGCCGGCGAGGCCTCGCGCGTGGCGCTGGCGCAGATGATGGCCGGCGCGACGTCGATCGATCAGATCGCGCAGAAGGCCGGCAGCCCGGCGCGCGAGGCGAGCGTCAACCGCCAGGCGCCGTTCCAGGGCCTGACCGGCGATACGAACGCCATCATCGAGGCGGCCATCGCCGCGCGCGTCGGCGAGATCAAGGGACCGCTCGTGGTCAAGGAAGGCGCGGTCGCGTTCCAGGTCGTCGAGCAGAAGAAGGTCACCGATCAGGAAGCAGTGCTGAATCGCGCGGCGTTCATGGACAACCTGCGCCAGCAGCAGGCCCGCAATCTCCGCTCGACGCTGATCAAGCGTCTCCGCCAGTCCGCGAAGATCGAGGTGAACGAGGAGCTCCTGCGTACGCCGGAGCAACAGCCGCAGCGGGCAGGCCTGTAGTGCCGCTGGAGGTGCTGCCGAAGTGGGATGAGCCCGCGATTCGCGTGCTCATGATGCCGCGCGACACGAATGCGCACGGCACGATCTTCGGCGGCGTCATCCTCTCCTACATCGACCAGGCCGGCGCAATCGAAGCACGCCGGCAGGGTTGCCAGCTCATGGTCACCGTGTCGATGGACAAGGTCGTGTTTCACGAGCCGGTCCTCGTCGGCGATCTGGTGAGCTTCTGGACGGAAACCATTCGCATCGGCACGACCTCGATCACGACGAAAGTCGTGGTCGAGGCCATCCGCGTCGGCAGTCCGAGCGAGCGCGTGATCGTGACCGAGGCGCACGTGGTGTACGTGAACGTCGGAGAGGACCGGCGGCCGGCGCCGATCGTGCGCGGGCTCTAGTGGACCTTCAACCTTGAAAGCATGCGTGGCCAGCCTTGTCATCCCGAGCGTGAGCGAGGGACCTGGGCGGGCGGCGGCGCCACCCGCGGGCTTCGTGCCACCCTACCCCCGGGTCCCTCGCTCACGCTCGGGATGACAAGCCTTGGTACCTACGCTTTCAATGTTGAATGTCCACTAGTTCTTCACACGCGCACTGATCGCGGCGGTGAGGTTCGACGCGAAGTAGAGCAGCGCGAACGCGAGAGGCAAAGCCGCGAAGCGCTGCAGCGGTGCCGCCTCGATCGCGCCACGGAAAGCGGCGGCGACGTTCGCGCCCGCATCGAGCCCCGCCCAGCGCGGCAGCATCAGGATCGTCGTTCCCGCGAGGTCAGCGAACACGATCAACATGATGATCAGCTGCGACGCGAAGCGCGTGCGCCGCGCGGGAATCGCGGCCGCGAAGAGAATCGCGAGCAGCCCCGCCTCGATCGGCCGAATCATGTCGAAGAACCACCCCTCGGCGCCGATGGTCGGGAAGTCCGGCGACTTCACCGCCGCGATCGCGCCGGTGAACATGTGGAACACGAGCGCACCCGCGAGCAGCGCGAACGTGATGATGAGCAGCTTGGCGCGCCGAAACGCGCGCACGTGCCGCTTGCGCAGCCGGATCGCGATGACGGCGGCGAGGATCGCGGTAATGAGGATCGCGGCGGCGACGGCGTAAACGCGATCCGGCGGCATGACGAAGCCCCAACCGCCCGACCACGCGTGATGCTTGAGTGACTGGCGAAGCAAGGGCAGCGAGCGCATGCGATCGATCGCCTTCCCCACGTCGTCCATCGTGGTCGGACGCAGTCCCGTTTCCTGAACGAGGCCGGTGATCGTGCCCGACTCGATCTTGTTCCACGCCATCAGCGCGAGCGCGGCGACGAGCGGAATCGCGGCCGCGGCGACGATGCGCCGCGAGCGGCGCGCCGCGATCATCGCCAGCATCGCGGCACCGAACACGGGCAGCAGCGTGAGCTTCGTGAAAATGCCGGCGGAGATGAGAATGCCGAGGCGGAGCGGATCGCGGCGCCGCACGCCGGCGAGCACGAGCTCCACCGCGATCGCGGCAAGCAGCGGCCACGTGAGCGCTTCGTTCGATACGCGGAACACCGCGAACGGCGTGTTCGGCAGGAGCGCGACGATCGGCAGGCCGATGAGCACTCCCCGCCGTCCGGCAAGCAGTCGCAGCAATCGCGCCGCGAGAGGAATCGTCAGCGACGCGAGCAGCACGCAGTAGAGACGCATCGCGACGAGGATCTTCGGCAGCGGCAGCGACTCGACGAGGAGATACGCCGGCGTGGCGAGGTAGTAGAAGAGCGGTCCCTGCTGGCGCTCGTAGTTGCCGCTGATGTAGGAGTCGGAAGCCGCACGCTCGGTGGTGATCTTCGCGGCCATCGCGCGATGGTGCGCGCGCTGGTCCGCGGTCATCGCGCGCCACTCCTTGAACGGGGGCGCGCCGACGCCGACGGTGCTCGGCAGATGTTTGTTCGCCTCGACGTAGGTCGTCGGGAAACTGTTTTCCACGAAGTTCGGCGGCCGTCCGTGATCGGCGATGAAGGCGACATACGCGAGATGTCCGGGCTCGTCGAAGCCGTCCCACATCGGCGCGACGACCGCGTGAAATGCGCCGCGCGCGAGGAAGGCGATCCAGAGGGCGAGGATGAAGAGGGTTACGCGGTTGCGCGGTCTCGCGGCGGCGCGGTCCGCTTCGACCGCGGAACCGCGAGACTGCGAAACCGCGTGACTCAACGACCGTCCTTCTTCGACTTGCGCGCCGCCCGCATCCGTTCGAGTCGAGCGCCAATCTCCTTCTCGTACCCCGCGTCCTTCGGCTCGTAAAAGCGCTTGCCGGCCAGCGCCTCCGGCAGGCAGTCCATCGCCGCGGTCTGGTCGTCGAAGTCGTGCGCGTATTGATAGCCGCGGCCGTAGCCGAGGTCCTTCATCAGGCGCGTCGGCGCATTGCGGATGTGCAGCGGCACGCCGGGATTCTCTCCCTGCCTCACTTCGTGCACCGCCTCGCCGTAGCCGATGTACGCAGCGTTCGATTTCGGGGCCGCGGCGAGATAGGCGACGAGCTGTGCGAGCGCGACGCCCGCTTCCGGCATGCCGATGAAGTGCACCGCTTCCTTCACCGCGACGGCGAGCACGAGCGCCTGCGGATCGGCGTTGCCGATGTCCTCCGACGCCGCGCGCACCATGCGCCGTGCGACGTAGAGCGGATCTTCGCCGCCCTCGAGCATGCGCGCGAGCCAGTACACCGCGGCGTCCGCGTCGCCGTTGCGCACCGACTTGTGCAGCGCGGAGATGATGTTGTAGTGCTCTTCGCCGCCCTTGTCGTACATCAGCGAGCGGCGCTGCAGAATCTCTTTCACCTGCGCGACGTCGATCTCGCCTTCGCCGCTCGGCGCCGTCTCGATCACGAGCTGCAGGCCGGTGAGCGCCTGCCGCGCGTCGCCCGCCGATGTCGCTGCGATGAAATCGAGCGCCTCTTCGGACAACCGCACGCCGAACTTCTCCACGCTCGGATCGGTGACCGAGCGATGCAGAATCGTCATCACCTGCTCGCGCTCGAGGGCGGGGATCACGACGACCTTCGCGCGCGAGAGGAGCGCGGAGTTCACTTCGAACGACGGGTTCTCCGTCGTCGCGCCGATGAGAACGATGTCGCCCGACTCGACGTACGGCAGAAACGCATCCTGCTGCGCCTTGTTGAAACGGTGGATCTCGTCGATGAAGACGATCGTCTTCGAGCCCCGCGCGCGCCGCGCCTTGCGCGCCTCCTCCATCAGCGCCTTGATGTCCTTGATCGACGTGCTCGTGGCCGAAAACGGCACGAACCGCGCACGGGTCGTCCGCGCGATGATCCGCGCCAGCGTCGTCTTCCCCGACCCTGGCGGCCCCCAGAAAATCATCGACGGGATGCGATCGGTCTCGATCGCGTTGCGCAGGAACTTTCCCTTGCCGAGAAGGTCTTCGAGGCCGACGACGTCGTCGAGCGTTTTCGGGCGCAGACGCTCGGCGAGGGGAGCGTCGGGCGTGGCGAGAGGCTCGAAAGGGGCGTCGTCGAAGAGGGAGCCGGTCATGACGCGAATGAAGGCAACGCGAATGAAGGCAGAAGGCAGAAGGCAGAAGGCAGAAGTAAGAAGTGGCTCTCGCCCTCGCGGGCGTTTCTAACTTCTGCCTTCTGCCTTCTGCCTTCTGCCTTCATCAACAGAGCAACCCGAAGTCCAGGTTCCCCCCACTCACCACCACCGCCACCGGCCCTCGTACCTTGATCTTCCCCGCAACGAACGCCGCTAATCCGAGTGCTCCCGTCGGCTCGATCACCAGCTTCGTCCGATACATCGCGTACTTCACCGTGTCGAGCAGCACGTCGTCCTCGACGCTGACCACGTCGCGGACGAGCTCGCGGATGATCGCGAAGTTGCGCGTGCCAATGGCGAGCGTGCGCGCGCCGTCGGCGATGGTTTTCGGCGGATCGATCGTCACGATCTCGCCTTTGCGGAACGACTGTTCGCCGTCATTCCCCGCCGCCGGCTCGACGCCGTAAACGTCTCTCCCTCCTGCCGCAAGGGCAACGCCTGAAAGCAGGCCGCCGCCTCCCAGCGGTGTCACGATTGCGGATACCTCCGGCCACTCCTCGACGATCTCCAGTCCGACCGTCCCCGCGCCGGCGATGATGCGCTCGTCATCGAACGGCGGGATCACCGCGGCGCCGCTCTTCTCGGCGATCTCGCGCGCGACGGTGTCGCGCGTCGCCGAGGTGACGCCTGCCTGCACGACTTCGGCTCCGTACGCGCGCGTCGCTTCGACCTTCGTCTGCACCGAGTTCTCGGGCATGACGATCGTCGCCGGGATGCCGAGGAGCTTCGCGGCAAGCGCGACGCCCTGTGCGTGATTGCCGGAGGAGAAGGCGACGACGCCGCGGCGTCGGTGCTCCTCATCCAGCTGGAGCAGCGCGTTCATCGCGCCGCGGATCTTGAAGGATCCGGCGCGCTGGAGGTTTTCGCACTTGAGGCGCACCTCCACGCCGAGGCGCTCGGACAGCGAACGGCTGGCCAGAAGGGGTGTGCGGTGGATCCAGGGGCGGACGCGGGCGGCGGCGGATCGGATGTCGGCTAAGTCGATGCTGAGGCTGATGTTTGGCGAACTCACCCACGGTAGTATAAACTCGGCAAAACGAAACTCGACCGGCGTCGTCGTCGATTATTTGATTTTGCTGAGGCAGCAGAGTATCGTCGGCGAAGTCATTCTGCCAACGTAACCAAGGGGATATTCGGGGTTGGAGGTTGGGGTTATGTGGAGATGGGTTACCCGCGGATTTGGCCTCGCCTTGCTGGCTGCGCTTTTCGCGCCCGCTCTCATCGCACAGGATTTTGTCGGGGACGTCGAGCTCCCTGATCCGAACAAGACGCAGTCGGGGATGGTCCTCGTTCGCGGATGGGCTCTCGATCCGGGACAGATCAGCAAGATCGAGCTCTACGTTGATGATCAGTATCAACACGATCTGGTGATCAACCTCCCGCGCATCGACATCGTCGAAGCGTACCCGACCTATCCCGGCATTCACATCGCGCGCCCCGGATTCATGACCGGCTTCTCGGCGAACCGGTTCAGCAACGGCCCGCACACGGTCGAGCTTCGGATCTATACGACCGACGGCGGCCTTCACTTCCTGGGCCGGCGCACGATCACCATCAACAACACGATCAATCAGGCGCCCTTCGGCTTCATCGACATTCCGAACGGCGTAGGCGTGCACAACGCGGTGAGCTCGTTCCCGGTGACCGGATGGGCCGCGGATACCGACGGCGTGCAGCGGATTGAAGTGCTCGTCGACGGCGGCATCCTGCAGGGCGGGATGTACGGCGACCCGCGCCCGGATGTCGCGGCGAGCTATCCCGATCACGCGGCGGCGATGTTCAGCGGCTGGGTCGCGAACGTCGACACGACGCGCATCGAGAACGGCGTCCACCTTCTCGAAGTCCGCGCCGTCGATCGCCTCGGCATGTCGAATCTCATCGGCCGCCGGCAGATCCAGGTCATCAACAACGATCTCTTCCTCACGCCGTTCGGCTATCTCGATGAGCCGCAGCGCGACGCCGTGCTGTTCGGCACCTGCGTGGAAGAGGAAGTCGTGTTCTCGCCGCCCATTCGCCCCGAGGCCCACCTCACGCCGGTTCGTGGCTGGGCGCTCGATCTCGCCACGCGCAAGGACGTCGGCCGGGTTTCGTACGTCGAGCTCCTCATCGACGGCGTGCGCTGGCTCTCGACGGACGACTGCGGCCTCGTGCTCGGCCGCTTCGCGAATTGCTATGGTGTGCCGCGCTATGACGTGGCGCGCTACTACCCGAACTATCCCGATGCGCCGCGCTCGGGCTTCCTCTTCACGCTCGACGTCGGCGCGCTGATGAGCCGCGGCGTGCGCCCGGGGAATCACACGATGCACGTGCGCGTCGGCGATCGCGAGGGAACGTTCGCCGATCTGCCGAATCACGACGGCATTCCGGTGTGGTTCGAGTGCGCGAGCTCGCAGCAGGGCTTCCCGTCGTTCGGCTTCGTCGAGTTCCCGCAGACCTTCGACTACGTCGGAGGCGATATGGTCATTCGCGGATGGGCGCTCAATGAAGACTCGGTCACCGCGGTCGAAGTGATCATCGACGGCAACTTCGTCGGCAACGCCGCCTACGGCTTCCCGCGCCTCGACATCCAGGACGCGTATCCGAACATCTTCAACTCGCGCTTCTCGGGATGGATGTTCACGATGGACACGCGCAAACTGAGCAACGCGCGCCACCGCGTGACGGTCCGAGTGTTGAGCAACCGCGGAATCCGAACCGAAATCGGCTCCGTCGACTTCTACGTCTTCAACAACAACCCGACGCCGTAGGGGAACCGGGTTTCCCGGTTTCCCAGTTGCCCGGTGGCGCCGTCCTGGTGGCGGCGCCTTTTTGTTTGCCGATGAATGGCGCCGGCACCCGCACGGCGCCCCCGGGAAACCGGGCGACCGGGAAACCGGCCGGGTGGGCGGGTCAAAACAACTTCAACACCACCACGTTCGCCACAAACCCATCCTGCGCGTTCCGTCCGATCATCTTCCCGACATCCAGCCGCAGCAGCGTGCCGTAAGGCCCGATCGTCTGCCCCGCGATTCCCACGCCCTGGAACGGCTCGCGCTCGAACCCCGCGCTCGCGTCGTCGATGAGCGCGTGATCGTAGAAGGCCTCGAGCCGGAACTGCTGCGAGAACACGAAGCCGTACGAGAGATGGCCGATGATCGCGCGCTCGGCGCGGACCGACCCTGACTTCACTCCGTGCACGCGCTGCGAGCCGAAGAAGCCGAGCTCGTATTTCGAGAAGCGGTCGAGGTGCTGGCCGTCGAGATAGTTCAGATCGACGCCGATGCGCTGAAACTTCGGCAGGTAGAAGCTCTTGCCCAGCGAGCCGCCGAAGCGCGAGAAGTTTTTCTGGTCCTCGCTGTACTCCGCGAGGTTGCCCCACGGACTCCACTCGCTCCGGCGATTGAAATCGAAGAAGCCGGAGACCGAGTAGCCGTGCCGCGCGTATTGCGCGCTGATCGACGGGCTGATGACGAACGTGTCCGGCGGGAGCAGAAAGTTCGGATCGGTCTCCTCGCCGCGCGAGTACTTGAAGTGCGCGACGCCGAGGGAGACGTCGATCTTGCCGAACTGCAGCACCGGATGTCCCGCGCGCACGGTCAGCGACATCGGCAGCGACTTCACCGCCTCCTCGGCGCGCTCTACGCCGCCGCGGTACATCGTGTTCTGCACCGGAATCGCGATGCCGAACAGGTCGGCGCCGACGTTCGTGCGCGTGCCGCCGACGTCCGGATGCGTCGCGTTTGCCGCGAGCACCACCCCCGCGAAGAAGACGTTCGTCTGGATGCCTTTGTCGAAGAGATTGAAGTTGAAGTAGTCGATGCCGCCGAGCGGCACGACCGGGAACTCGAGTCCCGCGTCGTGATGCACGCCGCCGAGAGCGAAGAGGCGCGAGGAATCGAATCCTTCCTTCACCACCCGCTCACCGTCGCCGCGCTTCTCGAGGTAGCGCATGCCGCTCGCGGTCTCGCGCACCATGCGCGCGTCCGAGGCCGAGGCCTGCGCGAGCAGCGTCTCGAACTCCTGCGGATCGAGGCGGAAGTTCGTGAAGGTCGTCGAGCGCTGCACGACCGTCGTGCGGCCGGCGGCGGAGATCACCTGCTGCGCGCCGACTTCGTACGGCAGCCAGATCAGCGCGCGAGGATCGACCTTCGCCGCTTCCGCCGGCAGGAGGGCGGACGTCCCCGTCCGCCCACGTGTGTCGGACGAGACGTCCGCCGTCCTCGAGAACGGGACGAAGTCGACGCGCTCTTCGTTCGAGAGCACTTCGCCCGTGAGGTTGAGCTGCACCATTACGATGCGGATGCGTGCCCAGGTCCGCACGTCGATCCACACCGTGCCGCGGTAGAGCGGGAGCTCGGCCGGCGCGCTCCGCGGCGGCTCGAAGCGCACTTCGTACGTGCGGTATCCCAGCACATCCGTCTGCCGCACGAGCTGATAGCGATATTCATTCGTGAGATGGATGTCGAGCGGCAGCTGCGAGACTTTCTCCGGCTGGATGAGCGGCAGCTCGGGGATGCGTCCGTACTTCCACTTCACGCCGTTGAGCAGAAAGTCCTGCCACACCCAGTCGGCGCGCGCGTCACGATCGGAGAAATAGTCGCCGGCGATCGTGGCCTCGAGCGCTTCCGCGCCGCCGCCGATGTCGAAGCGCAGCTTGGTCGTGTTGCGCGCGATGTAGCGCGGCTCGATCGTCTCCTGATACGCGTCGTACGCCTGATGATTGCGGATCACCTCCTCGACGGAGATGCCGCGCTCGGTGGCGACGCTGATCGTTTCCTTCGTGACGTTGCGGTCCGGCTTCTCGGTGTAGTCGACGACGACCGCGAACGGCTGCTTCACCGCCGGCGAGCCGACGAGGAGGCGATTGCCCTTGCGTCCGGTGTCGGTGATCTCGCGCTCGCCAACCGCATCGACGCGCCGCGGCTTCGTGAACCGGTCCGCCGGCAGCGAGAGGATCATCGGCGCGGCGGCGTCGCCGCGCGGCACGAGCATCGTGCGGAGATCTTCGCCGCGCACGAAGCTGAGCACGGGCATCTCCGCGGCGTTGCCTTTCGCGTCGAGCACGGAGATCTTCGCCGTGGAGTCGTAGGCCCAGTCGCCGCTCATCGCGCGGTTGAACTGCACGAGCGCATTTGCGTCGACGGCGGTGCTCGCGTACGCGCGCGACGCGCCGGCGCTCAGCGCCTTCGCAAGATCGAAGAGCGCGTTCGGCGACTCGATGGCCACGGTCGCGAAGATCTTTTTCGACGGATCGCGCTCGGCGAGCCAGACCAGCGTCTCCGCGACCTTCGGGGCGTCGACGAGAACCGCGTCGAAATAGCCGCCGGCCTCGTTTTCGTAGAGCGGCGCAAGGCTCGCGGCCTCGACGACGATCCCCTTCGCGACGTCGAGTCCCTGCGCCGAGACGGCGAGGCGTTTGATCGCGTACGCGGTGAGCGTGGAGTCGGCGCCGGTGATCGAGACGCCGAGGGAATCGAAGGGACCGTGCGCGCGGGCCCAGTCGATGATCGTCTTCGTGTGCTCCTCGATCTGGAGCGGAGCGTCCTTTGCGGAATCGATCGCGTAATCGACGACGACCGCGATCTCGCCGGGGCGCGTTGGCGACCACGTCGCGAGATCCGCCTCGGCGAGACGCCACAGCGTCGGAACGCCCGCGCCTTCGGCGGCGATCACGCCGGCGCAGAGCGAGCACTCTTTCGGTGCGTCGGCGCCGAAGAGGGGGAGGACGGAAACTTGCAACAGGATCAGCGCGAAAGCGAGTCTTCTCATCGAGAACCTCGTGCGAAATCGGCGGTCGTAACGCCACGCGGACGGACGAAATTGCCAGTGAAGGGCACCCTCTTTCTGAACCTCAAATCCGGCGTGAAGCTCTCGCCTCTGGAAACGCAGGCGTTGGTGGCTGCGGCCGGCGACGCCGGCCTCGACGTCATCGAATTGTCACCCGACGTTGACGTCGGCCAGACCGTGCGCGCGCACCTGGCGCGCGGGACGCGGCTGTTCCTCGCCGCCGGCGGCGACGGCACGGTGCATCACGTGATGCAGTCCCTCGTCCACACCGATGCCTGTCTCGGCGTGCTTCCGATCGGGACCTACAACAACTTCGCCCGCGACCTCGGCATCCCGATCGGCTGGCGCGCCGCGCTCGAGGTCGCGCTCGACGGCGAGCGGAGGCAGGTGGACACGGGACGCGTGAACGATCGCTTCTTCCTCAACAACGTCTCCATCGGCCTCTACCCGGAGCTCGTCGCGCGGCGCGAAGAACGCGGCCGAGACTATCCGCGCTGGAAGGCGCGCCTCTACGCGGCGTACACGACGCTGCGCAAGTATCGGCACGTGACGATGACCGTCGAGACGGAGCATCACCGGGAAGCGATCCGCACGCACGTGTTCATCGTGTCGAACAACACCTACGACCTCTCGCGCATCGGCATCATGCGCGCTCCGCGGTCGCTGCTCGACGAAGGCCGCCTCTCCGTCTACTGGCTTCCGCACACGCCGCGCGTGCAACTGATGAAGGTCGTCGCTCGCTACCTCGCGGGCCGCGTGCGCGAAGTTCCCTTCCGCTCGTTCCGCACGCTGCGCATGCGCGTGCAGTCATCGCGCGACCACCTCCATGTCGGCCTCGACGGAGAGGTTTTCACGATGCAGACACCGCTGGTGATCACGATCGTCCCGCAGTCGCTGCTGGTGAAGGCACCGCGGATGGGCGGCGTCCCCGCTGGGTAGTGGACATTCAACATTGAAAGCGTAGGTACCAAGGCTTGTCATCCCGAGCGTGAGCGAGGGACCCGGGGGTAGGGTGGCACGAAGCCCACGCGTCGCGCCGCCGCCCGCCCAGGTCCCTCGCTCACGCTCGGGATGACAAGGCTGGCCACGCATGCTTTCGAGGTTGAAGGTCCACTGGCTACTTCCGCGCGTACGCCAACCCGTCCGGCTCGGTTCCCGTCGCGACTTCTCCGGCGATGCTCCACGTGGCGGTGTCGATCACCTGCACCTTTCCTGCGTACGTGCAGGCGACGAAGAGTCGTTTGCCGTCGGGCGTGATGAGGATGCCGGACGGACCTTCGGCGGTCGGGATCTTTTTGATGACGTTCCCTGTGGCGGCGTCGAAGATCGAGACTTCGTTCGTCCCCGGATCGGAGATGACCACGCGCGTGCCGTCGGGCGTGAATTTGAGCCGGTTCGCGAGCTTCGTGGTCGTCGAAATCGTTCGCACGACGCTGTCGGTCTTTGGATCGATCACGCTGATCCGGGCTTCTTCGTTCCGCCTGGCGACCCCGGCGACCCACAACGCGGAGCCGTCGGGAGCGAGATCGATTCCCTCGGGACCTCTGGCCACGACGATCTGCTTCAGACCGACGTCCCCCGGCGCGTTCGTGAGATCGAGGACGCTGACGCTGTTGCTGCCGATGTTCGAGGTGTAGATCTTCTTCTCGTCGCGCGTCACGACGAGCATGTGCGTGACATCCTGTCCCGTGCCGCCAATCCAGTCGATCCGATCCGCCGCCGCGTCATAGCGCGCCACCGCGAGGCTTCCCTCGGTCGTGATGTAGAAGCGTGACCCGACTGCCTGGATGCCGTGCGGGCGCGAGAGTCCGGGCAGCGCGAACCGGCGCACCTCTCGTTTCGCGCCCACGTCGATGACCGTGAGCGACGTGCCGGGATTCTGTCTCGTCCCGTAGTTGCCGACCACGGCGATCTTTCCGTCATCCGACACCGCTACTTCGTGCGGTCCTTCGCCCGTAGCGATTTTTCCGGTGACCTTCATCGTCGCCGGATCGACCAGCGCGAGCGTGGCGTCGCGCTTGTTGACGACGAGGAGCGTGTCCGCCGTGGCACTGCAGGAGAGCAACAGGAGAATCGAGGCGAGCGTGCGGTTCATGCGCCTTATCGTACGTTACGCCTTCGGCGTCGTGACGACGGGTTTCGAAGTAGCGCGGGCTTCCAGCCCGCCGTAGCGCCGGCATCCTGCCGGCGCTCGTCCTCGCCGGCTGGAAGCCGGCGAGACGGCGGGCCGGAGGCCCGCGCTACACGGGCATCAACACATCCAGCACCTCGGAACGCCGATTTTCAATCGGCCGGTCCGCCGACTTCCAGTCGGCGCCGATTAAAAATCGGCGGACCGGCCGACTGAAAGTCGGCGCTCCGGGATCACCACAGTCAGCAACCGCGCCGGATCCTTCACCCCCTGCTCCCGCATCCGCTCCGAGGGCTCGATAGCTCGCGCGACTTGATGAGCTGCCCCGCGCCATATAATCCGCCGCCTTATGACTGCGGTTCGCATCAAGGATTTGCCCGCGCGCGTGGGGGGAAGGGTCACCGTCAGCGGGTGGCTGTACAACAAACGCACGTCGGGGAAGTTGCAGTTTCCGATCATTCGCGACGGCAGCGGATACCTGCAGTGCGTCGTTTTCAGGAAGGAAGTCGCCGAGGAGACGTGGAACGCCGTCGAGCAGGTGACGCAGGAGTCGTCGGTGCGCGTCACGGGGACGGTGCGCGCGGAGCAGCGCGCGCCGGGAGGCGTGGAGCTCGGCGTCGAGTCGTTCGAGATCGTGCAGCTAGCGAATGAGTATCCGATCACTCCGAAAGAGCACGGCACCGCGTTCCTCATGGATCTCCGGCACCTCTGGCTTCGCTCCTCGAAGCAGTACGCGATCCTGCGCGTGCGCAACGAGATCGAGAAAGGGATCCGCGACTTCTTCTACGACCGCGACTTCGTGCTCATCGACTCGCCGATCCTCACCGCGAACGCGGCCGAGGGCACGTCGACGCTCTTCGAGACCGACTACTTCGGCCAGAAGGCGTACCTCTCGCAGTCGGGACAGCTCTACCTCGAACCCGCGGCAGCCGCGTTCGGTCGCGTGTACTGCTTCGGCCCGACCTTCCGCGCGGAGAAATCGAAGACGCGCCGGCATCTGATGGAGTTCTGGATGGTCGAGCCCGAGGTGGCCTTCCTCGAGTTCGAAGGATTGCAGGATCTCGCCGAGGAGTTCGTCGAATACCTCGTCGTCCGCGCGCTGGACAGATGCCAGGAAGAACTGAAGACGCTCGAGCGCGATCTCACGAAGCTCGAGAACATCAAGCGGCCTTTCCCGCGCATCACGTATCGCGAGGCGATCGACGTTCTGCAGAAGAACGGAGTCGAAGCGAAATTCGGCGACGACTTCGGCGGCGACGAAGAGACCATCATCGCCAACTCGTTCGAGAAGCCGGTGATGATCTCGCGCTACCCCGCTGCGATCAAGGCGTTCTACATGCAGCCCGATCCCGACGATCCCACGCTCGCCCTCGGCCTCGATATGATCGCCCCCGAAGGCTACGGCGAGATCATCGGTGGCTCGCAGCGCATCCACGATCACGACCTGCTCCTGCAACGCATCCAGGAGCACAACCTCCCCGTCGAGGCCTTCCAGTGGTACCTCGACATCCGCAAGTACGGCACCTTCCCTCACTCCGGTTTCGGCATGGGGATTGAGAGGATGGTCGCGTGGGTGACCGGAGTGCCGCATCTGCGGGAGACGATTCCGTATCCGCGCATGTTGAATCGCATTTACCCGTGACGGTTGCGCGGCGCGGATACGGATTGAGGATTGAGGATTGAGGATTGAGGAAATGCAGGACGCCGCGACTTCTTCCTCAATCCTCAATCCTCAATCCTCAATCCCAATCCTCCGAGTGATTCCACTCGGAGGATTGGGCGAGATCGGCATGAACCTCATGGTCTACGAGTGCGGCGACGACGCCGTGCTCGTCGACTGCGGGATGATGTTTCCCGACGCGGCCACGCTCGGCGTCGATGTCATCGTCCCCGACATGACCTGGATCTTCGACAACGCGTCGAAAGTCCGCGCGCTCTTCCTCACGCACGGGCACGAAGACCACATCGGCGCGGTCCCGTTTCTCGTCGAACGCCTTCGGATTCCGGTGTACGGCATGCCCCTCGCGCTCGGATTCGTGGCCGACAAGTTCGAGGAGTTCGGCATCGAGGACATCGAGCTGCGGCCGATCATGCCGCGCGACGTCGTCGACGCGGGCTCGTTCCGCGTCGAAGCCATTCGCGTCACGCATTCGATCGTCGACGCGATCGGCTTCGCGATCACGACGCCCGCCGGCACGATCATCCACACCGGCGACTTCAAGATCGACCACACGCCGATCGATGCGAAGCCCACCGACCTCGCGCGCTTCGCGCATCACGGCGAGCAGGGCGTGCTGCTGCTCGTCAGCGATTCCACGAACGCGCTCGTGCCGGGCCATTGCCCGTCCGAGCGCACCGTCGGCAGCGCGCTCGATCGTGTCTTCGCCAACGCCCAGCGACGCATCATCGTCACCACCTTCGCGTCGCACATTCACCGCGTGCAGCAGATCATCGACCTCGCGCGCAAGCACCGCCGCAAGGTGCTGCTCGTCGGACGCTCGCTCGTCGACAACGTCGAGACCGCCGAGCGCCTCGGCTACCTGAAGATCCCACGCGAGGCGCGCACCGGAGCCGCCGATCTCAACCCGCGCGAGCTCGTCATCCTCACGACGGGCACGCAGGGCGAGCCGTCCTCCGCGCTCTCGCGCATGGCCATCGGCGAGCACAAGCAGGTCTCCATCGAGCAGGGCGACGTCGTCGTCATCTCCGCGCGCACGATTCCCGGCAACGAGCGCGCGGTCGCGCACGTGATCGATCATCTCTATCGCCGCGGCGCGGACGTCGTGCATCACGAGCAGCCCGACATCCACGTCTCCGGTCACGCGTGCCAGGAAGAGCTGAAGCTGATGCTCAACGTCACGCGGCCGAAGTTCTTCATCCCGATGCACGGCACGCTGCGGCATCTGATCCACCACGCGCGGCTCGCGGAAGAAGTCGGCGTGCCGCACGGCGTCGTGATCACGAACGGGCAGGTCGCGGAGATCGCCGGCGGCGACATACGCGTGCTCGAGGAGCGCGTGGCGCACGGCAAGGTGTTCATCGATGCGGAGGCGGAGGAAGTGCCGGAAGTCGTCGTGCGCGACCGCCAGCATCTCGCCGAGGATGGGTTCGCGATCGTCGTCGTCGCGGTGGACAGCAACGGCCGCCTCATTCGAGAGCCG
The DNA here is from genome assembly GCA_035525285.1 of Thermoanaerobaculia bacterium. Classification (GTDB taxonomy): domain Bacteria; phylum Acidobacteriota; class Thermoanaerobaculia; order Gp7-AA8; family Gp7-AA8; genus QHVT01. The sequence goes on along the minus strand of DATLFB010000041.1, from coordinate 95,128 downwards.
GAGATCATCACGAGAGGCCTGGTGCACGTCGACGCCAGCCAGGAGATTCTCAGCGAAGTCCAGCGCCTCGTCGCTGGCATGTTCGACGAGAGTTCCACCGAAGAGCTGCGCGATTCGGATCTGCTGCAGGAAAAGATGCGCGCGCTGTTGAAGAGGTATTTCAGAAAATCAATGGGCCGCAGGCCGATGATCCTGCCGGTCATCTGGGAGATGTGAGGAGGAATTGAAAATTGAAAATTGAAAATTGAAAAATGAGGCTGGGGCGTTTTTCAATTTTCAATTTTCAATTTTCAATTCGCTTCACCGAAGCGAATATGTCCACTCTCGAAGCCATCGTCCTCGGCCTCGTCCAGGGCCTCACCGAATTCATCCCCATCTCTTCCACCGGGCACCTCAAGCTCGTCCCCGAGCTTCTCGGATGGAAGGATCCCGGCGCGGCGGCTTCGGCGGTCATTCAGTTCGGGACGATCCTCGCGGTCATCATCTACTTCTTCCGCGACATCGTCCGCCTCACGATTGGCTTCTTTCGCGGGCTGCGCAAGCCGTTCGCGGATCCCGACTCGCGCGAGGCGTGGTACGTGATCTTCGCCACGATCCCGATCGTCGTCCTCGGCGTCCTCCTCGAAGATCTGATCGAAGGCGTGTTTCGTAGTACCTGGGTGGTGACGTTCCAGCTGATCTTCGTCGCCGTGCTCATGCAACTCGCCGAGGCGTACGCGCGGCGGCGGGGGTTCCGCGATCGCGAAACGTTCAACGCGAAGGATGCATGGCTGATTGGACTCGGACAATGCATCGCGCTGATCCCCGGCTCGTCGCGCAGCGGCTCGACGATCATGACCGCCCTCTTCCGCCGAATCCCCCACGAGTACGCCGCGCGCTTCTCGTTCGTCATGAGCATTCCCGCGATCACGGCGGCGGGCGTGTACGAGATGATCTCGGAGCGCGAGCATCTCGCAACGATCGGCCTGCAGCCGATGATCATCGCGATCGTGGTCGCGTTCTTCTCCGGCTGGGCGTCGATCTGGTTCCTGCTGCGCTACCTCCGCACGCACACCACGCACATCTTCATCTACTACCGCTACGCCCTCGGCGCGATCCTCGCGGCCCTACTCCTGTCATCATGCACGGCGATGCCCGCCGATCCTCCGTCGCGCTACCTCGCCCTCGGCGATTCGTACACGATCGGCGAGAGCGTCGCGCCCGAGGAACGCTTCCCGAATCAACTCGCGCGCACGCTCGGCATCGGCGAGCCGCAGATCATCGCGAAGACCGGCTGGACGACCGACGAGCTCGACGCCGCCATCGACGCCGCCGATCCGAAAGGCCCGTTCGATCTCGTCACGCTGCTGATCGGCGTGAACAATCAGTACCGCGGCCGCAGCGCGGACGAATATCGCGCACAGTTCACCGCCCTTCTCCAGCGCGCGATCGGCTTCGCGGGCGGTGACGCGAAACGCGTGATCGTCGTCTCGATCCCCGACTGGGGCGTCACCCCGTTCGCCGCGAGCCGCGACCGCGCGAAGATCGCCCGCGAGATCGATCAGTTCAACGCGATCAACCGCGAGGAAGCGCTGCGCGCCGGCGCGCGCTATGTCGACATCACGCCGATCTCCCGCGGCGGCGATCCCGCGCTCGTCGCCGCGGACGGCCTGCATCCCTCGGGGAAGCAGTACGCGGAGTGGGCGAGGGAGATTTGGACTGCGGCGGCAAAGCCGCCGCTTTGACTCGCGGCAGCGAAGCTGCCGCTTCGCTGCGGAAAGCGGCGGCCATGCCGCCGCAGTCCAAAAGAATCAGTCCGAGAGAACCTGCACTTCCGGGATGTTCCGATACTTCTCCGCGAAGTCGAGGCCGTAGCCGATCACGAACTGCGGATCGATCACGAAGCCGACGTAGTCCGGCGTGAACGGCACCTTGCGCGCGGCGGCCTTGTCGAGAAACGCGGCCGTCTTCACCATCGATGCGCCGCGGCTCTCGATGTAGTTGTTCACCTCGCGGATCGAGAGGCCGCTGTCGATGATGTCTTCGACGATCAACACGGCCTTGCCGTGCATGTCGAGCTGCGGCTCCTTGAGGATGGTCACCACGCCGGAGGAGTACTTCTCGTTGCCGTAGCTCGAGATCTGGATGAAGTCGATCGCCACGTCGCGGGACATGTTCCGCACGAGATCCGCGCAGAAGAACATCGCGCCCTTGAGCACGCAGAGCGCGATCATCTCCGTCCGCTCGAAGTCGTGGCTGATCTGCTTCGCCATCTCGGCGACGCGTCGGTCGATCTGTTCGCGGCTGATTAACGTCGTCTGTGCCATTCGTGCCAGAATCATAGCATCGGGGTTTTTGCGTGACCGTCGTGGAGAGCGGGACTCTGCAGTCGCGCTATGAGCGCATTTCGGATCGCCTCAAGGCGACCTGGACTTCGCACCAGTTCGTCTCCGGCGCGTTCCGCCATTTCCTCGGCGCCCCGCTGCCGTACGAGGTCGATTTCACCTCGATCTACGACCAGACGCGCGAGCTCGCCAGACTCGTCGATCAGTCGCGGCTCGTGCCCGCGATCGGCACCATCTCCCAGATCGACACCGCCCTCAGCAACGCCGCGAAGGACCTGATTCGCGCCGACGACCGCATCAGCGCGTCGCTCCTCCGCCGCTTCTTCGAAAAGATGAAGAAGCAGGACGACACGATCATCGAGTACCTGATCAAGTTCTATCTCTACACGGATGCGGTCGAAGGCGATCGCCGCGACAAGCTCGACTACCTCTTCACGCGCCTCGGCGAAGAACGGGAGGCCCTCGATCTGCGCCATCGCATCATCTCGCTCGTGGCCGTGCTCCGCGTCGCGCCCGCGCCGCGCGAGGAAGTGATCAGCCTCATCCGCGCCGTGCGGTCGATGCGCGAGGAGATCGAGTCGGTCGCGAAGTTCGATGACCTCACCGAGCGCAACCTGCTGCGCGATGCGCGCACGTTCAAGCACCGCGTCGGCGATCTCTTCTTCGATCCCGACGTGCTCCTGGCGGTGATCGAGCTGAACGTCGCGGCGCGCAATCGCTTCCTCCGCCTTTACGCGGGCGAAGAGCAGCGCGTGATCGAGGACTCCGCGAAGCTGATGGAGCACGGACAGGCCATCGAGCGGAATTTCGGCGAGGCGAATCCCGCGCTGGTCGAGGAGTTCGCGCGCTTCCGCGAGTTCAAGGAGCGCTTCGACTCGCTCCGCGCGCAGTCGAACGTGAAACACGAAGTCGTGGCCCGGCTGAAGGCGAGCATGAGCAACATCGTCGCGCAGCTCGACCGCGGACTCGACGTCTACGAAGAAGCCGCGCCCGAGCCGCCGGCGGCGTTCTACGACGAGACCCAGCAGTCGGAAGATGTCGCCTCGCGTTTCGGACGCAACGAGCCGCTGGCTGTGTTCCTGCTGCGTATCGCTGCGGCGATCGACGCCGCCGGCGCCGCGGCGTCGTCCGAGGAGCTCGTGCAGAGCGCTGCGGTGCGGGATTTGCGGCTCGAGTCGTGGGAAGTGCTCGCGTATCAGAAGCTGTTCGGCCGGCAGGCGCCGGAAGCGGAAGAAGACAACGATGAGCTGTGGATGCTCTACCTGCGCGCCGCCGCGCTGCGGATGAAAGTCGATGAGGAAGCGACGATTCTCGCGACGGCCATGGCCGCGGGCGTGCGTCCTGAATCGGAGCTGCTCGCGAAGGCCAAGCAGAGTCTCGACCTCGCGAAAGAGCTCGATGAGCTCTTCGGCGATCTGCTGCAGGAAGCGGTGTACTACTCGAACCGGCGCATCCTTCATCAACTCTATCGCTCGCGGTTTCGCCTGCTCCGCGGCTTCTCCGGCCTCTGGTTGATCTACGATCGCCAGTCATGACGCTGGCGATGTCATCCCGAGCGTGAGCGAGGGACCCGGGTGGGTTGGGGGGCGCGATGCACGCATTTCGCACCGCCCAGCCCCCCAGGTCCCTCACTCACGCTCGGGATGACATCGTGCGCCATACAATCCGCGTCGCATGAAACTCGATCCCCTCCCCCCCACGAAAATCGTCTGCGTCGGCCGCAACTACGCGGAGCACGCGAAAGAGCTCGGCAACGAGGCGCCCGCCGAACCGCTGCTCTTTCTCAAGCCGCCGAGCGCGGTCATCGGACATGAAGCGACCATCATCCGTCCCGCGGCGTCGCAGCGCGTCGACTTCGAGGGCGAGCTCGCCATCGTCATCGGCCGCGACGCGAAAAACGTGAAGGCCGCCGACTGGCGCGACTACGTCCTCGGCTTCACCTGCGCGAACGACGTCACCGCGCGCGATCTGCAGAAGAAAGACGGCCAGTTCACGCGCGGCAAGGGCTTCGACACATTCTGCCCTCTCGGCCCGCACATCGAGACCGATCTCGACGTCTCCGATCTCCGCATCTCGACGCGCGTGAACGGCGAGGTGAAGCAGGACGGCCGCACGTCGCAGATGATCTTTTCCTGCGGCGCGCTGGTCGAGTACATCACCGCGATCATGACTCTCGTGCGCGGCGACGTGATTCTCACCGGCACGCCCGCGGGCGTCGGTCCGCTGAACGCGGGCGACGTCGTGGAGGTGGAGGTCGAGGGGATCGGCGTGTTGCGCAACCATGTGGCGTGACGCGCTCACACGCCTCTTTCCCGCGCTGGCTTCGTTCGATTGCTACGTCGTCGGCGGCGCGGTCCGCGATCTGCTCCTCGATCGCCCGCCCGCGGACGTCGACGTCGCTTGCCTCGATCCTCTCGCCGCCGCGCAGTCCCTCGGCCGCAAGGTGATCCGCCTCGGCGATCAGGAACATCTCAGCGCGTATCGCGTCGTTCTTCCCGAGCACATCTACGACTTCGCCGCCCTGCTCGACGGCGACATCGACGCCGATCTCGCGCGCCGCGACTTCACGATCAACGCGATGGCGGTCGATCTCGCAACCGACACGCTGCTCGATCCGCACGGCGGGCAGCGCGACCTCCGCGCGCGTGTCGTGCGGATGGTGAAGCCGGAAAACTTCGACGACGATCCGCTCCGCACGCTCAAGGGCGTGCGCATGGCGGTGAAGTACGACATGACCCTCGACGAGACGACGGTCGAGGCGATCCGCGCGCGCGCAGCGAAGATCACCGAAGTCGCCGCGGAGCGGGTGATGTACGAGCTGTCGGTGATCTTCTCCGCGAACGCGTTCCGGAAGGCGGTCGAGCTGCTGCAGGAGACCGGCCTCGATGCTCCGCTCGGATTTCGCACGCGGACGTTTCACGCGGATGACGTCTCGCTCGCCGGCGCGTTCGCGCTCCTGCTCGACGATCCGCGCGCGCACGCGAAGCGCTGGCGCTGGAGCGAGGCGCTGCTCCGCGACGTGCTCACGCTGCAGCAGCTGGTCGATCATCACGACCGCATCGCGCTCTACGACGCGGGCGAGCCGCTCGCGCGCGAGCTCGCCGCCGTTCTGCGCGCGCTCGGCCGCGACGACACGCTCGATCTGCCCGACTTCTCGATTCGCGCGCTCCTGACCGGAAACGAGATCGCCGCGCTGACCGGCCTCGAGCCGGGAGCGGAGCTGGGCCGCATCAAACGCACGCTCCTCGAAGCGCAGATCCTCGGACACGTTGCGACGCGCGAAGATGCGGAGCGCTTCGTGTGTGGAGTGCGGCGACGCCAGTCGCCGCTGTCCTAGCCGCGTAGAACAGCGGCGACTGGCGTCGCCGCACTCCACACTACTGCGTCAGCGTCACGTCCACTTCACCCACCGTCGTGTGCACGTGCACGTGCGACTTCCCCGCGGCGTTGTAGAAGACCGTGCGTCCCGGAAGGATCCCTTCGCGCGTGACGATCTCCGTGCCGAGGTTCGTGCGCACTTCGCCGATGCGGCAGGAGGCCTTCAGCTCGCGGACGACGCTGCGCGGAATGCGGAGGTCGATCTCGCCGGCGCCGAGGTCGATGTCGATGTCGCCCCAGGTACCGGCCATGTCGATCTCGCCCGCGGAGGTCTCGAACTTCACGTCGATGCCGGGAGGAAGATCGATGCGGAGATCCATGCCGGTGAACTTCTTCGCGCGCCAGCTCTGCGCATTCGGGCCGAACCTGCGGCGCACGATGGCCTCGGCGCCGTTCACGTAGATCTCCACGCTCGTGTCGTTGACCACCTTCTGCGCCCACTGCCGCTCGCGATGGCCGTCGTAGTCGCGCGAGGCGATGCCGGAGAGCGCGAGGTGGGAAGGCGAGCCGTTGCGGACGGTGAAGCTGCCGTAGGGAATGTCGATCACGACGCGCTGCACGCGGCCGCGGGGGACGGAGGACTGGAAGCGGTGCTCGGCGTCGTCGCCGGCGAGTGCGGGAAGCGCGAGCGCGAGAGCGGCCACGAGAGAGAGGAGGTGTCGCATGTTCTTAGCTACGAGTCATGGCGATGAAAGTTGCGGCAGAAAAGACGCGGGGCCGGCTTTTACGCCGGAGCCATAAAAGACGCGGGGCCGGCTTTACGCCGGCCCCACGGATACGACTCCCCAAAAGTTCGGTGATGATCGCTTATTTCTTCTTCGAGGACTTCTTGCCACCGGCTTTCTTCGCCGCCTTCTTCTTTGCAGCCATCAGTGCTCACCACCTTTCATGCCTTTACGGGACCTCTCGGTCGCGCTTCTTGGCATTGCATCGCCGGATTGCTCCGGCAAACTTGCAAACCGAGTTGGAGTGAAGAGACGGATGTCGATGACCTGCGACGTGAATGATGTTTGAATGTTTCTTCCGGCGATCATCGTTTGTACTGACGAAAAAATAGAATCCTTAAACGATATTGTCAAGCATTTGTTTATCAAAATCGTAATTCGAACGCGCTGTTCCACGGTGTTCCACGACTTCGGCGCGCGTTTTCGAAGCGCCTCACGCGTCGCGAAGCAGCTCCGCCATCGTCCGCGCGCTCGCATCCCACGCGAACTTTTTCGCGCGCTCCGGTCCGCGCGCGCGCAGCTCGCGGCGCAGCGCGGAGTCGCGCAGCATGCGCGCGAGCGCGTCGCGCAGCGCATCGCGATCGCGCGGCGCGACGAGCAGCGCCGCGCCTTCCGCGTACTCCGGAATCGCGCCCGTGCGCGTCGCGATCACCGGCGCGCCGCACGCCATCGCCTCCAGCGGCGGAATGCCGAAGCCTTCGTAGTGCGACGGATACACGAACGCGCGCGCGCCGCGATACAGCTCGCGCAGCCGCTCGCGCGTGACGTAGCCGGTCACTTCGATGGCTTCCCGGTTTCCCGGTTTCCCGGTTGCCCGGCCCCATCCTTCCGCGCCGCACAGCACCAGCCGCGGGCGCGGCGATGGCAACGTCTTCCACACTGCCAGCAGATCATCCAAACCCTTGCGCGGCTCGAGCGTCCCCGCGTACAACACGTAGTCGCCTTCCTCGCCCGCGGGCGAGAAGAACTCGTCCACGCCGTTCGGCACCAGCTCGATCTTCCACGCCGGCACGCCGAACCCGCGCATCGCCTCGTCCGCGATGAGCCGCGACACGCACGCCACGCGCGACGCCTTTTCCAGGCTCGCGCCGATGAAGAGGTTGAACGAGAGGATCGTCTTCAGCCGATGCCGCCCCGGCATCGTGATCGAGGTGAAGTCGTGCAGCGTCACGACGCCGGGGATTCGCGAGGCGAGAGGCAGAGTCCCGTGCGGGCCCCAGAGCACGTCGCCGGCGATCTTCGGCAAGTGAAACTGCTGCCAGGTGACGCCGAACGATGAACGATGAACGATGAACGATGAACGATGAAATTCCGCGCGGTCCGTGATCTCTTTGTGCGACGCGATGATCGTGTCGAACGGCAATCGTCTCGCGATCTCGAAGACGTGCACTCCGATGCCCGTGCGGTTGCCGACCAGCGGCCGCCCGTCGATTACGACCTGCCGGCCGCCCAACGCAGCACCTCCAGCGTGCGCGCGCCCGCGACGTCCCAGCGAAACTCCGCGGCGCGTTTGCGGCCGCGCGCGGCGAGATCGTCGCGCAGCGGACGATCGGTCAGCACGCGCCGCAGCTGCGCGGTGAGCGCATCGACGTCGTCCGGCTCGAAGAACAGCGCCGCGTCGCCGCCGATCTCCGGCAGCGACGACGAGCGTGCCGCGATCGACGGCACGCTGTGCGCCATCGCCTCGAGCAGCGGAAAGCCGAAGCCCTCGTAGATCGACGGAAACACGAACGCCTCCGCGCCGGCGTACACCGTCGCGAGCTGCGCGGGTCTCAGGTAATCGAGATGCATGATGCGCGGTCCGCGGAGCCGGGGCGCGATCGACTGCGACTTCCAGCCGACCTTGCCGACGACGACGAGCGAGCCGTCGTAGTCGTCGAGGCGCTGGAAGGCGTCGATGAGCGTGCCGAGGTTCTTGCGCGGCTCGATGGTGCTCACGAAGAGAACGTAACGCGAGGGGAGTCCGTCCACCGCCTCGCCCGCGGGCGGCGGCGCGAGTCCCGACTGGATCGCGAACGCCCGCGACGGATCGACGGGATAGAACTCGAGCAGGTCGCGCCGCGTCGAGTCCGACACGCAGATGATCGCGTCGGCGATCGCGATCTCGCGCGACATCATCCGCTCGAGGTTCTGCAGCGTCTCTTTCTGCAGCAGCTCGGGAAAGCGCTTGTACGTCAGGTCGTGAATCGTGATCACCCGCCGGCGCGCCACCGCGCCATGCAGCCGGGGAAGAAAGTAGTTCGCGCCGAAGAAGACGTCGCAGCCGGCGAGCTCCATCCACGCCACGTACGCGGCCGCCGTCGCCGGCCGCAGCACCTCATGCCACGGCCTGCCGCGCAGATCGAAAGTGCAGAGTTGCGCGTTCGGCGGGATGTCCGCGTGCAGCGACGGACCGTAGTCGGTGACGCGCGCATCGCCGAAGAGAAAGAGCTCCACGTCGTCGTGTTTCGCCAGCTCGCGGAGCACGAAGTAGAGATACCAGCCGACGCCGGTGAGCGGCTCGTAGAACGGCCGGATGTCGACGCCGATGCGCAGGTTTCGCTCGCGATGCGCGGCCGAGCGCCACTCGCGGCGCACGCGATCGGCGAAGGCATGGCGTAGAGTGTGAAGGATCGACGACATCGGCGCGGGATCGTAACATCGCGCGCCGATGTCATCCCGAGCGTGAGCGAGGGACCTGGGCGGGCGTGCGGCGCGATCATTGTGCCGCCCGACCCACCCAGGTCCCTCGCTCACGCTCGGGATGACATCCAGGCAATGCGCACCCTTCTCATCATCCTCCTCGTCATCGCCGCCGTCCTCGGCGCGCTCGCGCTCTATCTCTTTCTCACCACGCCCGGTGACGCGACGCCGCTGCGCGTTCCGCTCTCCGCCGCGCAGCGCGAGCTGCTCGCGCGCGTTCCCGCGGCGGCGGACTCCTTCGCGCTGATTCCCACCGCCGCCCTGCTGCATCGCAGACTCCTCGCCAATCCGGTCTCGCACGACGTCGTCGCGCGCTGGACTTCGGAGCAGCCCGTGCCTTCGCCGCTGCTCATCGGCGGCGGCGACGTCGTCGCGTGGAAGATCGGCAAGCGCACCAGCTACGCCATCCGTCTCGATCCGCTCCGCGCGTTTCTCGTGCGCGCCTGGATGATGGGCTCCAGCGACGTTGCCGCTCGCTGGGACGGGCGCCTGTTCGTGATCAACGCGACGCAAGGCCCGCCGATCGACGCGCGAACGCTCGATGAGCTCCTGCAACTCGCAAACGGACTCGAAGGCAATGTCCTCGCCGTGCAGCGCAATCCTGCGCGCGGCGTTTTTCCTCCGATCGGGCGGCCGAGCGTGAGCGTCGTCGGAGTGACCCCGCGGGAGATCGTCATCACCTCGCGCGCATTGGAGGGCGGACGTCCCGTCCGCCCCCCCGAAGGCGGACGAGACGTCCGCCCTCCAGATCACCCTCCAGTGCAGGCGCGCTTCCCGCGCGGCGCGCTCCTCTCCGCGACCTTCGCGCGTCCGCCGCGCATCCTCGACGACGTTGAGCGCCTCCTCGGCACCGATCTCTCCGCGCTCGTCGAAGGCGGCGGCGCGGTCGCGCTGTACGACATCGACGCCGGGACGCTGCTCCCGCGCCCGAAAGGCGTGATCGTCGTTCCCTCGAGCCCCGAGGCCCGCGTCGCCATGGATGTGGTCATCCGCGTCGCCGATGTCCTGGGCGAGACGCGCGATACCGGCCGCGAGCTCCTCGTCTCCTTCGATCGCCAGAGCGCCGGCTTGTATTCAAAGGATGCGTTCGTGCCCGCTACCTGGCCGGCGAACCTCTGGGCGCTGCGCATCGACGCGGCGCGGATCGTCCCGATCCTCGAGCGTCTCGGCGACAACCGCGGACTGCGCATCGTCGCGCCGCGGCTGCACCGCGCGGCCCGCGATCTGCGGCGCTGGATCGCCGCGCTGCAGAACGCCGAGGCCATCGAGGCGTCGGACTCGCTGACGGGTGGCGTCGAGGAGTTGCGCGTGCGCATTGCGTCGAAATAGATTGCTGGCAAGCCAAGTTACGGGGGCGTCTGTCTTTAGCCCATGAACGACATCATCCAATTCGACGTGATCGACGAGCACGGCCCGCAAACGTATCGCGGGACCTGCGAGATCTCCGCGTCCGAGCTCGCTCGGCCGGAGTTCGACAACGTCCTCGCGTCCACGATCGAGGCGAATGTGCAGAACGGGGACCTGCCCGGCGAGTACATCGCCGACGGCACGTCGACCTTCACTGCCGATCTCAACTGCTCGCGTTGCGTCGAGCCGTTCCCGTTTGCGAACACTTCGACGTTTCACGTAAGATTCCGGCCTCGTCCTGAGGTCTCCGAGGAGAACGAGGAGATCGAGATCACCGGCAAGGAAGAGCTCGATGTCGAGTTTTACTCGGAACGCGCGATCCCCCTTCGGGATCTCGCGCTCGAGCAGATTCAGCTCTCGATTCCGATGAAACCGCTGTGCGACGAGAGCTGTCTCGGCCTCTGCCCGGCCTGCGGAGCGAGTCGCTCGCGCGAGCAGTGCTCGTGCGAGGCCTCGATCGTGGACGATCGATGGGATGCCCTGAAAGGCATCCGCGAAGAACTTTCAAAGAAAAAAAACGTGTAGGAGTCAACGATGCCCAATCCAAAACGACGCCATTCGAAGGCGAGAACGCGTACGCGCCGCGCCCACGACTTCCTCGAGACGAAGTCGACCTCGACCTGTCCGCAGTGCCACGAGGCGAAGCTGCCGCACCGCGTCTGCCCGAAATGCGGTTACTACAAGGGTCGCGAAGTCATCGCCACGAAGGACGTCCTCTAGACTGACGTCATCATGGCTGGAGACGTAACGGTCGCCGCCTGCAGAATCGCGCTCGACGCGATGGGCGGCGATCATGCGCCGGACGAGATCGTCAAAGGCGCGCTCCTGGCGATCGACGAGTACCCCGGCGTCGACATCAATCTCGTCGGCCGCGAAGAAGTCCTTCGCGAAAAGCTCGGCGGCTCCGTACCGCCGCGCATCACTCTCACCGATGCGCGCGAAGTCGTCGACATGACGGACAACGCGCTCGCGCCGCTGCGCCGCAAGCGCAACTCGTCGATTCGCGTCGCCGCGAATCTCGTGTCCGAGGGGAAGGCGGACGCGATGGTATCCGCGGGCCACACCGGCGCGTCGATGATCTCCGCGTACAAAGTCCTCGGCACGATCGAAGGCGTGAGCCGTCCCGCGCTCGCGGCGATTCTTCCGAGCCTGGCGGCAGGCGGACACACGGTCATCCTCGACGTCGGCGCGAACGTCGACTCGAAGCCGTCGAACCTCCGTGAGTTCGCGGTCATGGGTCACTTCTACGCGCAGATGATCTTCGGTCTCGACTCGCCGCGCGTCGGACTGCTCTCGATCGGCGAGGAGGAAGGCAAAGGAAACGAGCTGACGAAAGAGACCTTCCGCGTTCTGAAGGAGACAGGCCTCAACTTCATGGGCAACGCGGAAGGCCGCGACGTGTTCAACGGCAACGCCGATGTGATCGTCTGCGACGGTTTCATCGGCAATGTCGTCCTCAAGGCCTCGGAGTCCCTCGGCGAGATGGTCAGCAAGATGCTGCGTACCGAGGTCACGCGCACGCCGGGACGCAAAGTCGGCGCGCTGATTCTCAAGGGCGCGTTCGACGACATCAAAAAGCGGATGGACTACAGCGAGTACGGCGGCGCGCCGCTGCTGGGCGTGAACGGCGGCTGCATCGTCTGTCACGGCCGCTCGAACGCGAAAGCGATCAAGAACGCGATCCGCGTCGCGCGAGACTTCGCGATGAACCGCATCGACACGAAGATCCGCGAAAAGATCAGCGACCTGCACACGAGAGAGCACGCCGCAGCGCTGGCGTAACGGTGTGGAGTGCGGCGACGCTAGTCGCCGCTGTTCAAAGCGGCGGCACGGCCGCCGCGCCGCAGCTACGCTGCGGCGGACCGGCCGACTGAAAGTCGGCGTTCCGTTTTTCTGTAGCGCGGCCTTCCAGGCCGCCGTATCGCCGGCATCCTGCCGGCGAATTCGGCCGCCGGCTGGAAGCCGGCGGCACGGCGGGCCGGAGGCCCGCGCTACACGGTTCGCCGTTGCACGCAGTCCGCCTTGGACAGCAGTCATGGAACGCCGACATCCTGTCGGCCGGTACGCCGACTTCCAGTCGGCGGGCTTTGACGCCGATCGGAGATCGGCGGTGCGCCGCGGCTACGCTGCCGCGTTTGAAAGCTGCGACTGGCGTCGCCGCACTCCAAACGTTTCTCGAATCGTCTCCTTCGCGGGCGGCGGTTCCCACAACCTGAGCGCGCGCAGCATCCAGTGCCCGGTCACCTTCTCGCGAAAATACTTCTCGTGCTCCCACTCCACCTCGGCCATCGTGAGCAGGCAGTCGATCATCTCGTCGTGTCCGCAGCGTGACGCCGACAGCGCGGCGTCCTCGTACTCGACGATGTTCGCGCGCTCGAGGCGGCCGGCGCCGTACATCGCCGCGAACCACGGGCCGAGGCGGCAGAACGCGGCGATCGCGCGTCCGCTCGCGTAGAAAACAACCTCGCGCATGCGACTCGGCCGCGCGCCGAGCTGCGTGAGCAGCCCGCCGACGAGCCGGCGGTGATGCCACTCCTCTTCTTCGATGATGCGGATCCGCTCGCGCTCGGCCGCGTCGCGCACGCTGTGCCAGTGTCCGCGATACGCGTAGCCCGCCGCGAGCTCCGCCGAGTACGCCGCCCGCAGCTGGCGGATCAGAAGGGCGAGATCGTGTTGCACGCTTCGATTATGATCCCGCCCGCATGCAGCACAACACCGCCTTCGTCTTCCCCGGGCAGGGGAGCCAGTACGCCGGGATGGGCAAGGACGTCGCCGAGAAGTTCCCGGCGGCGCGGCGCGTTTTCGACGAGATCGACGCCGCCCTCGGCTACTCGATCTCGCGACTCTGCTTCGAGGGTCCCGAGGATCAGCTCAGGCTGACGGAGAACACGCAGCCGGCGATTCTCGCCGTCTCGTCCGCGTTGCACGCGGTGCTCGAAGAGCACGACGCCGCCATGCGCGATCTCGTCGCCGGACACTCCCTCGGCGAGTACAGCGCGATCGTCAGCGTCGGCGGACTCACGGCGCCCGAGGCCGCGAAGATCGTGCATCTGCGCGGAAAGTTCATGCAGGAAGCCGTGCCCGTCGGCACGGGCGGCATGGCTGCGCTCATCGGTCCGAGCGTCGAAGACGCGCGCGCGATCTGCGAAGAAGCTGCGCAGGGCGAGGTCGTCTCCGTCGCGAACATCAACGCGCCGGGACAGATCGTCATCGCCGGCACGAAGAGCGGCATCGAGCGCGCGATTGACGTCGCGAAAAAGCGCGGCGTGCGGCGCGCGCTGCCACTGCCCGTCTCCGCGCCTTTTCATTGCGATCTGATGAAGCCCGCGGAAGAACGCCTGCGACCCGTGCTCGATGATGCGCCATTCAAGGACCTCTGGGTGTCGCTGGTCTCGAACGTCGACGCGTCGCCGATCGGAACCGAGCACGCGGTGCGTAACGCTCTGCTGCGCCAGGTCGCCTCGCCCGTGCGCTGGGTCGAGTCGGTGCAGAAGATGATCGAGATGGGCGTGAAGCGCTTCGTCGAAGTGGGGCCGGGCAACGTGCTCACGGGCCTGATCAAGCGCATCGACCCGAGCGTGGAGCTCGTCAACGTGTCCGACGCCGCGACGCTGGAGGCTTTCCTCAATGCGCATTGATCTCACCGGGAAGACCGCACTCGTCACCGGCGCCTCGCGCGGAATCGGCGAGGCGATCGCACGCCGGCTCGGCGAGACGGGCGCGCACGTGCTCTGCGCAGCACGCTCCGTCGATCGCGTGAATCAGATCGCGAGCGAGATCGGGAACGCGTCCGGCGTCGAGCTCGACATCTCCGCTGCCGACGTGCGCGATCGCGTCGCGGCGCTGGTGAAGGAGCGGCCGATCGACATCCTCGTCAACAACGCCGGCATCACCGAGGATGACCTCTTCATCCGGATGAAACCGGACGCGTGGACGAACGTGATGCGCACGAATCTCGACTCCGCGTTTCACATCACCCAGGAAGTGGTGAAGAAGATGATTCGCACCCGGTGGGGCCGCGTGATCAACATCTCATCGATCGTCGGGTTGATGGGCAACGCCGGACAGGTGAACTACGCGTCGTCGAAGGCGGCGCTGATCGGCTTCACGAAGTCGCTCGCGCTGGAAATCGGCTCGCGCAATGTGACCGTGAACGCCGTCGCCCCCGGCTACATCCAGACGTCGATGACCGACGCTCTCGGCGACGACGCGCGCGAGAAGCTCACCGAGCGCATCGCCCTCAAACGCCTCGGCACCACCGACGACATCGCCTACACCGTGGTCTTCCTGGCGAGCGAGCAGGCCAGCTATATCACCGGCACGGTGCTAAACGTGAGCGGCGGATTGTACACGTGATCTGAAGAGCGGCGACTAGTGAATCTTCAACCTTGAAAGCATGCGTGGCCAGCCTTGTCATCCCGAGCGTGAGCGAGGGACCTGGGCGGGCGGGCGGCGCGACGCTCGGGCTTCGTGCCACCCTACCCCCGGGTCCCTCGCTCACGCTCGGGATGACAAGCCTTGGCACCTACACTTTCAATGTTGAATGTCCACTAGCGTCGCCGCACTTCCAAACTCGCGATCGCGATGATGGAAGGGCGAATGCCCCCGCCGAAACGCGGGCGCCCATAGCACTGCGAGTTTCTCGTTCCGCGCGCGTACAAACCGATGCGCCCCCGCCGCGAGCTCGCGCGATCGCGTGTACGGCGTTCCGTCGAGCAGACCGCGCGCCTCGCCGCGCTCATTGATGATCACGTACTCGCCCGGAACGGCGATCGTGAACGAGCCGTCGCCGCTGATCCACTGCCCGGACGCGCGCAGCCGTCCCATGTCCATGAAATTCGCGCTGAGAAACGCGCGCGCGCGCGGCGGCCACATCGGGCCGTCCGCCTGAGCCACGTGCGTGCGCGTGCGAATCACATCCTCCGGTACGGTGTCGCGAATGATTCCGCGCGCGATCTGCGCGCGCGTGAGGTTCTCGAAGACGAAGTAGAACGGCCGCCGGCGGAAGATCGTCTCGCCCTTGATGTCCATCAGCATCTCGCCCGGGTGCGTCAGGCGCAGAGCCTGATGCATCATCGTGGTGTGCCAGTCGGTCTTGTTCTCGAACCGATCGGCGTAGTACCAGAGCGCGGCGATGAACGCGACAGCGACGATCGCATACGAACGGAGACGCGTGATCGAGGCGGCGGCGAACATCGCCGCGAGCGGCATGAACGGGAGGAAGTCGCGCGGCGAGATCGGGACGCCGAGGGCGGGGAGGGCGATCGCGTAGACGCCGAGCGTCACGTAGAGCCAGGATTCGCTTCGATCGCGGTAGCGGCGTGCGAGCCAGACGATCGCGGCGAACAGGAACGGGAAGAGCGCCGCTCCTACCCAGACGTTCTTTCGCATCTTTGTGAAATGCGAGTTGAACGTGAAGTTGCAGTAGACCAGCTCATCCCATGCGCCGGCGGCGGCGAAGCAGAGTGCGAGCGCGGCGGGAACGATCGCGAACCCGGCGAGCAGTTCCAGCCATCGCACGTTCCGCCATCTGCGCGAAATCAGCGCGGCGGCGAGCAGCGCGAAGAGCAGCACGGCCGTCTTGATCGACGTCGCGAGCGCGCATCCGAGAAGCAGACCGATGACGAACGGCCTCCATCCGCGGAACAGCGCGGCGAGGGCGAGCATGCAGAGCGCGACCCAGAGATTGTCGTTGCGGAACTCGAGCGACTTCAGAAAGAACGGCGGGAAGAGCGAGAGCAGCACCACCGCCCATGCCGCGACGCGCGCGTTCCACACTTCGCGCGCGATGACGTACGCCGACCAGAGCACGATGCCGAACAGCGCGAGCATCGGCAGTCGCAGCCAGTGAAGGATGTCCGCGCGCTCGCCGAAGAGCCCGACGAACGGCGCGGCGAGGAGATGAAACAGCGGCATGTGGTTGTCGAACACGTCGCGGTACTGGACGAGCCCGTCCGTCCACGCCCACGCCACGTGCGCGTGCTGCTGTTCATCGGAGTCGAAGCGATAGCGGAAGAACGCGAGCGCCCGCAGCACGAACGAAGCCGCGGCGAGAGACCAGAGGAGGATGCGTTCGGATTTCGGCAAGCAACGAGGGCGGACGTCTCGTCCGCCGCAGTGATCTGGCGCGCCCTGAGGGACTCGAACCCCCAACCCGCAGATCCGAAGTCTGCTGCTCTATCCATTGAGCTAAGGGCGCCCGCCGACATCCTACTCGACAGTCCCCGGCGGCGTGAATACAATGCGCGCCCGCGCTGTTAGCGTGGTTCCTGCCGACACCAGGCCGATGTAGCTCAGTTGGTAGAGCAGCTGATTCGTAATCAGCAGGTCACCGGTTCGAATCCGGTCATCGGCTCCAGCGGAAGGAGGGCGGCGCGAAAGAAATCGCGCCGCCGCTGATCACTGCACGTCCTTCTCGTTGTCCGCTCGCTTCGTGTCGATGTGCAGGAGATTCGGATCGACCGACACGTACGCGGGCGGGCGCGCGAGCGTGAACGTCACGACGTTGCGTCCCTCGTGCAGCACCGGACTGGCGAGATGAACCGGCGTCTCCGACTCGCGCGTGTACGCGCCGATCTCGACCGGCTCGCGGAACGCGACCGGCTTCTCGTTGCCCTGGCCATCGGCGTACCGCTTTGACGCCTCGATGCCGATGGTCACGTCGTAGCGCCCATCGGCGCGCTGCTTCGCTTCCGCGGACGCGATCGTGAAGTCGTAGAGGACGATCTCCTTCATCCATTCATCGATGAGTCGCGCGTTCTCCGGGCCGGCGACGCGATGGAGATGCTTCAGCAGATCGTGCGTCGTCGCGCGGCCGCCGCGATCGCGGTACTCGGCAAGCAGATCGCGCAGCGCGCGGTTGAGCCGCTCCTCGCCGATGCGCTCGCGGATCGCGTACAGCGCGAGCGCGCCTTTGCTGTAGTAGATGTAGGACTGGCGCGTCGCCTTGTAGAGCGGAGGCTCGGCGTCGGTCTCGGCCGAACGGCCGGCGAGGTAGCGATCGAGCTCGTACTCGCGCAGGCGGAGTACCTCGCCGCGTCCGCGCATCCGCTCGAGCACCATCATGTCGGTGTACTTCGTGAGCGACTCGACGATCATCGTCGCTCCCTCGCCGTCCGCGGGCGCGAGGATGTGGCCCCACCACTGGTGCGCGGCCTCGTGGGCGATGCGGCGGCCGAGGAGATCGATGCGATCGGGATCGCTGCCGTCGATGAGCAGCGTGCGGGTCTCGACGAGGAACATCGTCTCCGGCATCGCAAACGCGCCGAACGGCCAGTACGACGGCACCTCGGCCATCCGCAGCTGGCGCGTCGCGTAGCGCCCGAAGTTCGTCTCGCAGTAGTCGAGCGCCGCGACCGCGATGTCGAGCGTGCGCTCGACGTTCGCGCGGTGCGCGGGATGGTAGTAGAGCTCGACGTCGACTCCGCGGTGCCGGCGCCGCGCGACTTCGTAGCGCGCCGAAGCGATCGCGAAGCGATTGAAAATCGGAGCGTCGGACTTGTAGGCGAAGTAGCGGCGGCCGTTGTGCTCCCACGCGCGCGCGAGATGTCCGGGCGCGATCGCCGTCTGGCCGCGCGACGTCGAGATCGTGAGCTGGAAATGCACGCGCTCGGTCGCGGTCGCGTCCTCCGGCCCCTCCTCGGACAGCGGTAGCTCGCCCGATCCCGCGAGGCCGCGTTTCCGCCGCTCGCGCACATCGCGCAGCTCGTAGCTCGCGCGGTAGCCGATGCCGGGGAAGATGCGGTGCGTCATGAGGAACGAGCCGTTCGCGGCGATCGTGTCGTCGTCCGGATCTTCGTAACTGAGATCGAAGTGCACCTTCGTGCGCGCTCCCGGTTCGAGCGGCCGCGCGAAGTCGAATCGAACGATGTTGAAGCGCTGGTCTTTCACCGGCGTTGCCGCAGGCATCGAGACCGCCACGTTCCGCGCGTCCCGCCGTACGGAAACCATCACGCTCCGGATCGGAGCGCGCGTGACATTGACGACGTCGTAGTGGCCGGCGACGCGATAGCGCCGCTGTTCCGGATAGAGGTCGATGTTCGTCGTGAACGCCGTGATTCGCGGCTGCGGCAGCGACTCGAGTCGCTTGTACGTCTTCTCGTAGTCCGCCCTCCACGCGTTCTGCTCGTCCACGGACTCCGCCGGCATCTTGTACGCGAGCCACCCGCCGGTGATCACGGCGAGAACGCCGACTGCAATCACATGTGCGAGCCTGACCGCGCGGAATCGCTCCTTCAGCGGATGTCCGATGCGCCGCCACGCCGCGGCGGCGATCATCACGAAGAGAACCGCGAGCGTGTTCCAGTGCAGTACGGCCCAGTGGAACGCGACGGGATCGTGGCCGAAGCCGTTCATGTCGGAATAGCGCACCGGCGGCGCGTTCGCGAACTGCCACACCGGATGATCGAGCCCGATGCGCGGCGCGACGCGCGTGAAGATCGCCACGAGCAGCACGAGCATCATCCCGGCGTACTTGCCCGGACTCAGCGTGTGGACGAGCAGCGCCACGGCGCCGAAGAGAAGCAGCGGGAAACCGGAGAACCAGAAGAGCGACAGGTACACCAGCGGCTCGAAATGCCAGTAGCCGCGCGCGATCTGCAGCGCGATGCCGGGAAGGATGCCGGTCGCGATCACCGTCGCGATGAGCGCCGCCATCGCCGTCCCCTTCGCGGCGATCATCACCGCTCCCGGGACCGGCGTCGTGTCGATGATCGCCGCCATCCGATGCCGCTGCTCGCGCCAGAACATCTCGGCCCCGTAATAAATCAGCAGCATCGTCCCGATGATCGAGATCGGCGCCCGCAGCCGCTCCACGATCAGACTCGTCGCCGGAATCAACCGCGCGCCGTACTCCGCACTCGCAATGTCTGCATAAATCTCCGACGTCGCGAGACACACCCAGAGAAACAGCAGCAACAGCACCGGCACGCTCCGCAACACCCGCAACTCGATCCGCGCCGCCGACCAGAATGACGCAAACGCAGAAGGAGTGATCCCCACCGTCCCTTCTCCCCGCTTGCGGGGAGAAGGTGGCCGAAGGCCGGATGAGGGGCTTTCCTTCTTCTCTTTCTTAACCTTCCCCGCCCTCACCCGAAACGAAAACACCCGATAAACCACCGCCCCCACCGCCACCGCGCCGCCCACCCAGATCACGCGGTTCCAGAGCAACATCCCCTCGAGCGGCACCACGCGCGTGCTCTTCGCCGCCGCCGTCCAGTACCGCGTCACATCAAAGAACGCGGTCAGCCCGAACGGATCGAGCAGCGCCGCGAGTGCGCCCGGAGCGGCGCCCGGCCGCGAGGCCGCCATCAGCGGCGAGTTCGTCATCGCCGCGACGATGAAGTAGAGGATGTAGATGAAGACCGCGCCGGCGTACGTCGCGAGCGCGTTCCGCGTCAGCACCGCGATCGCGAGGAGCAGCACCGTCGCGAAGAGCACGTTCGGAACCGACAGCACGCCGAACGCCCAGAGATAACGCATCGCATCGAACGGCGCGATGCGTTCCGGGTCGAGCCATGGCATGAACGTTCCGATGACCATGCCGAGCATCGAGAACGCGACGGCCGTGGCGGTCGCGAGGAACGCGCCGAGAAAACGGCCGGCGAGAAAGTGGAAACGCCCGACGGGCGTCGAGTACACGATCTCCTGCATCCGGTGCTCCGGATCGCGCAGGACCGCATTCGACGTGAAGACCGCCGCGACAAAGACGGAGATCAGCGACAGGAACGCGAGCGACTGCATCACCAGGAGCGGCGAGTTGATGGCGACGTTGTCCGGGCCGAAACTCGTCGCCGGCAGCGCGAATCCCATGAACAGAAACAGCAGCGCGCCGGCGAGAAAGGCAATCTGCCGCGTGTGATAGCGCCACTCGAATGCGATGAGGTCTCTCAGCATGCGGCGGCACTCGACAGAAACGAGAAATAGACGTCCTCGAGATCGGGCGTGACGCGCTCGAATCCCGCTTCCGGATGCGCGTCGCTCAGCACGTGCACCTGCGTCTCACCCGCGAAGAGATGCGTGGAGATGACGCGATGCGATTCGCGATACCGCGGGACCTCGGGCTTCGGAATCGTCTTCCGCCACAGACGGCCTTCGAGCTGATCGATGAGCCGCGCCGGCTCGCCTTCGACGATGACGCGTCCTCCCGCGAGAATGGCCATCCGCGGACAGAGATCGCTCACGTCTTCGACGATGTGCGTCGAGAGCAGCACGACCGCGCCCTCGCCGATCTCGCTGAGCAGGTTGTGAAATCGATTCCGCTCTTCGGGATCGAGCCCCGCGGTGGGCTCGTCGACGATGATCAGCGACGGCCGCCCCAGCAGCGCCTGCGCGATCCCGAATCGCTGCTTCATGCCTCCCGAGAACGTGCTGACCGCGTTCTTCCGCACGTCCCAGAGATTCGTGAGCGCGAGCAGCGACTCCACCTGCTCCCGCCGCTCATTCCGGTTCGTGATTCCCTTGAGCACCGCGATGTGGTCGAGCAGCGCGAGCGCGGAGATCCCGGGATAAACGCCGAAGTCCTGCGGCAGATACCCGAGCCGCGTCCGCAGTTCCTGCGGATTCGCGAGCACGTTCAATTCATCGAGAACGATCGTTCCCGC
The DNA here is from genome assembly GCA_035525285.1 of Thermoanaerobaculia bacterium. Classification (GTDB taxonomy): domain Bacteria; phylum Acidobacteriota; class Thermoanaerobaculia; order Gp7-AA8; family Gp7-AA8; genus QHVT01. The sequence continues at coordinate 74,011 of DATLFB010000041.1, read as the reverse complement.
ATCCGGCTCCTGTAGCGCCGCGATCGTCCGCATCAACGTGGACTTGCCCGCGCCGTTGGGGCCGAGGAGTCCGAAGAGCCCTCGCTCGATCTTCAGCGAGACCGCGTCGAGCGCGCGAACGCCGTTGGGGTAGGTTTTCGAAAGGTTCGAGATCGTCAGCATGGTCCGCGGATGTACGGAGGATGCGCGAGAGGGTTTCCAGCCTTGTCATCCCGAGCGTCGCGAGGGACCTGGGTGTGCGGGTGGCGCGAGGACTGCGCCTCCCGCCCGCACAGGTCCCTCGCTCACGCTCGGGATGACACGGGCTGGATGCAACGGTCTTCAGTTAAGCATCGCGACGGCACGACCTACGGCGCCTGATTGCGATCTTGTCCCCTCTCCCCGCCGCGCGGGGAGAGGGTTAGGGTGAGGGGTTCTCCGGGTGGCGGACGGAACACCCCCTCACCCTAACCCTCTCCCCCGTGTCCGGGGGAGAGGGGACTCACATCACTGCATGCGAAGACTCGGGATGCTTGACTGAGGACCATTGGCGCTGGATGGCGCGGCGCATCGTGGCAAAGATCGACGCCGATCCGCACCGCAAGAAAACGTAGCGGCCGGCTTCAGCCGGCCGACGCCCGGCTGAAGCCGGCCGCTACGTCACGCAGGCCCGGCGAATCAGCCGAGCAGCAATTCCAGATCCTCCACGTCGAGCTTCCGCAGCACGCTGTTGTCCTCGGAGATGATCGACTCCGCGAGCTCGCGTTTCTGCGCCTGCAGCTCGAGGATTTTCTCTTCGACGGTGTCGCGGGCGATGAGGCGGTAGGCGACCACCGGCTTGTGGCGGCCGATGCGATGCGCGCGGTCGATGGCCTGCGCTTCCACCGCCGGATTCCACCAGGGGTCGAGAAGGAAGATGTAGTCGGCGTTCGTGAGATTGAGTCCGAGGCCGCCTGCCTTGAGGCTGATGAGAAAGAGCGGCGGGCCGTCGCCGCTCTGGAAGCGCTCGACGAGCGACTGGCGGTCGCGCGTTTTGCCGTCGAGGTAGAGATAGTCGATGTTCGCGACCTCGAGCGAGCCGCGCACGATGTCGAGGAACGACGTGAACTGCGAGAAGACCAGCGCGCGGTGACCGGAGTCGAGAACTTCGCGCAGCTCCTCCATCAGCAGCTCCATCTTCGCGCTGGAGGCGTCCGTATCCGGATCGATGAGGGCGGGATCGCACGCTGCCTGTCGCAGTCGAAGCAGCGCCTCGAGAATCTGCATGCGCGACTTCTCGATGCCGCCTTTGCGCACGCGGCCGAGGAGTGACTGGCGATAGTGGTCGCGCAGCTCGTCGTATTGCTTCTTCTGTTTTCCTTCGAGCTCGCAGTAGAGCGTCTGCTCGATGCGCTCGGGCAGCTCCGGCGCGACCTGTTCTTTCGTGCGGCGAAGGATGAGCGGCCGCAGCGCGCGGGCGAGCGCGTCGCGGCGGTCGGGTGGCGCGTTTTTCGCGGCGAAGGTGCGCGAGAACGAGCGCGATGAGCCGAGCAGGCCGGGGTCGAGGAACTCGAAGAGGCTCCAGAGCTCGCCGAGGTGATTCTCGATCGGCGTGCCGCTGAGCGCGAGTTTGTGGCGCGCGCGCAGCAGCCGCGTCGCCTTCGCGACCTGGCTCGATGCGTTCTTGATCGCCTGCGCTTCGTCGAGCACCACGTACTCGAACTCCGTCCCGGCGAGCCGCTCGATGTCGAGGCGCATCGTGGCGTACGTCGTCAGGACGATGTCGCAACCGTTGAAGTCGTTGGTCGCGCGCGCGGTGCCGTGATGCTCGAGCACCCGCAGCTTCGGCGCGAATCGCTTCGCCTCGGCTGCCCAGTTGAAGAGCAGCGATCTCGGCGCGACCACGAGCGATGGGCGCGTGTTGCCGTTTGCGCGCAGCTCTTCGAGCAACGCAAGCGTCTGCACGGTCTTGCCGAGTCCCATGTCGTCGGCGAGGCATCCCCCGAGCCCCGTCTCGCGGAGGAAGTGAAGCCATCCGAGGCCGGCGCGCTGGTAGGGACGCAGCGTCGCGCGGAGCGTCGGCGGCTCGTGCCGCGGTGCAGGGGAGGCGCCGGTGACGCGCTGGCGCAGCTCGGCGAATGCAGAGTCGGTTTTCGCTTTCGACTGCAGCAGCGCGTCGATGAGCAGTGCCTGCGCGGCGCGGAAGCGCACGCCGTCGCCTTCGCGCCTGCCGAGATCGAGCACCGGTACGAGCGCGTCGTTCCAGTTTGCGGGCACGATGCCGTACGAGCCGTCGGCGAACCGCATCAGCGATCGTTTGGCCTCGGCCGCCGCGAGCAGTTCCGGCAGTTTGACGCTCAGATCGCCGAAGCTCGCGCTGATGTTGAGATCGAACCAGTCGATGCCGCTCGAGATCTCGACATCGAGATCGTCCGCGACGCGCACGGGCGCGGAGTCGATCTCGATCGTCCAGCCTTCCGCGGTGAGTGTCCGCGCGAGCTCTTCGAGGTACGGAAGCCGGACGCGATAGCCGTCCCACACGGCGATGATGCGCAGCGCACCGAGGCGGCCGCGAAAGCCATCCTCGCGCGAGCGATCACGGCGAATCAGCTTGCGCCCGATCGTCGTCTGCATTTCCGTCGAGCGGCTGGAGACGCGCCATTCGTCATAGTCGAACAGCAGCTCGCCCTTGAGCTCGGTGTTCCAGTCGTCGTGCGTCAGCGCGAGTACGGGCTTCGGCTTCGCGTCGATCACGCTCCATCCGAGCTCCTCGGGCAACGCGATGTTCGCAATCGGCGCGCGGAGGAGCGCGCTGCGGAATCGATCGGCGTCCGCGTGCGGGATCTCGATCGGACCGCTCGTGCGCAGCGCGTGCAGCCACGCGGTGCGGCCGCCATCGTCGACGCGGCATGCGCGTCCGCCGCTGAACAGGACGTCCTGCATGATGGCGTCGACGCGCTCGATGGACATCGTCTCGCCAGCGCGCTCGACAGACACGGCGACGCGGTACTTCGATGCCGCGGCGTCGTTGACGATGCCGGCATGGAGCACCCACGGCGGTCCGTCGTCCCAGGCGATCGGTTGCAGCTCGCTGTCGCCGTCGCGCATCGAAAGGCGGCCCGCACGCGCCAGCCGCTCGACCCACCACGCCGTCGTTGCGGGAGCGATGTGAACGATCGACTCCACCATGTACGCGTAGGAACGCTGATGCAGCAACGCGATGGTCTCGCGGTCGAACGGCGGAAGGGCGTTCAGCTCGTCGAGTCGTAGCGAGAGCGGTTTCCATTTGCCCCACTCGCCGCTCTTCTTGTGCGAGCGTCCGAGGATCTGAAGCGTCAGCGTTTGCGAGCGGTGGAGGCCGAAGATGACGTACGCGATCTCCTCGGGGACGTTGCGGGGTGCACTTTCCCGCGCCGCCGACGCCGGACCGAGCGCCTCGAGAAAACGCTGCCACGGCGGACGCGCATCGCCGTGTCGCCCGCCGCGAGGGGGCACCGGCAGCTGGGCCTCGATGATGTCGTCTTCGAATTCCTCGAGCTCGTCGTCGATGATCAGGAACAGCTCGTGCTCCGGGAGCCACTTCCGCGCGCTGGCGGCGCGGATCGTCGCCCAGATGTGCTTGCACTCTGTGAGGTTTCCTCGGAACCAGGGGCAGTCGCAGCGAACGATGAGATCATCGCCTTCGATGATGAGCTCGACCGAATAGAGGCGCGTGCCCTGCACCTCGGCCTCGATCACGTCGCCGGCGTTTTCGATCCGGCGGACGCGGCCCTGTGCGAAGTAGGCGTCGCCGCGAACGAGACTGCCGCGCGAGATGGATTTCCGGAGGGCCGTTTCAGCGAGCACGGGTGGCGAAACGGGGAGATTCCGGGCGCGATTCCGGGAAATAATTGCGCCGCTACGCTCCTTTGCCTACACTTGCCGGCCCGCAGTCCGCGTGCCGGGACATTCTTTAACAATCTGCCAGCTCCTTGAACCTCGCCGAAGGTGGGGTTCCGCTAGGCCAGAAGGAGGATTCATGAGGACTTATGAAGTCCTGTTCATCCTTTCTCCGCAAGTGACGGAGGAAGAAGCGACGACGCTCGTCGCCGACTTCAAGGGCGTCGCCGAGCGCAACGGCGCCACGCTCAAGAACGAAGAAGCGTGGGGCCGCCGCCGCCTCGCATATCCCATCCACAAGTTCAACGAAGGCATCTACCACCTGTTCGTGCTCGAGAGCGACTCGTCGCTGTCGGAGCTCGACCGCCGCATGAAGAACGTCGACCGCGTTCTGCGTCACGTGATCGTGCGGACGGATCTCGAGCACAAGCGTGCCGACAAGCTCGCCAAGCGCAATCCGAAGAAGGAGCGCGTCCGTCCGCCGGCCGCCGTCGCCCAGGCTCCCGTCGCCGTCGAGGCTCCGGAGAGCGCGATGATCGCGGCCGCCGAGGAAACGCCGCAGGCGTAGGGAGGAGACGAACATGGCAACGACGATGGGTGGTCCCAGAAGAGGTCCGAGTGGTCCGGGCGGCGGCGGCGACGATCGCCGCGGCGGTCCGGGCGGGCAGCAGGGCGGGAAGAAGAAGTTCTTCTACCGCCGCAAGCGCGTCTGCAAGTTCTGCGTCGAGAAGATCGAGTACATCGACTTCAAGGACGTGAAGACGCTCCAGCAGTTCATTCCGGAGCGCGGCAAGATTCTTCCGCGCCGCATCTCCGGTACGTGCGCGCTGCATCAGCGCAAGCTGCAGAACGCGATCAAGCGCGCGCGCATCGCCGCGCTGCTGCCGTTCACGGCCGACTAAGTTTTCGAATGATCGAATCCTCTCTCCATTCGAGCGAGCCGGTGATGCTGCCGGAACGGCCTCTCGGCCGTACGCGAAGCATCCTCGGATACGGCGTGCTGAACGCACTGATGATCGTGATCAGCATCCCCGTGTTCGTGCCCGCGTCGTTGATCCTTTGCGCAATCCGCAACGGACGCCGCGCGGCGTGGATCTCGCTCGGCATCGCGACGTCGCTGGCCGTTCTGCTGATCAGTGCCTCGCCGCCTGCGCAGGATCAGAGTAACTTCGTATTCTCGTCGATTGCCGGCGTCGTGCTGGCGATCGCGATTCCCGCGCTCGCGGCATTCCCGCTGATCGAGCGCGGCGAAACCTACGGACGGCTGCTCGTGTTCCTGCTGGCCGGCAGCGCGCTCGGACTGGCGGTGACGGAGCTCGGCGCACGCGCCGTCGCCTCGTACTCGCCGTACGCGGCGCACGTGGCTCAGGCCCGGACGCTGACGGACGAAGTCGTGCGGCAGTACCGCGGCATGGGAATGCCGTCGGACTCGCTGCAGGTCGCGGAGCGGTGGGGCTCGTACTACGCGACCGTTCTTCAGCCGGGGGCGATGCTGCTCACCGCGGCGATGGTGTTCGTGCTCAGCCTGCTCATGCTCGGCCGCCTGCGCGGGTGGCGCGAATACGCGGCCACGCACGGCGCCGGCACGACCAATACCTTCCAGTTCCGCAACTTCGCGCTGCCGGAGTGGCTGCCGTTCGCATTCGTGCTCGGCGGGCTCGCGCCGCTGGCGACGGGGATGCTGCACAAGATCGCCGCGAACGTCCTGATGGTCGCGGTGTTCCTGTTCATGCTGCAGGGTTACGCGCTGCTGCGGTATCTGCTCGCGTCGATCGGCATCGGGTTCATCGGCGCGCTGCTGGCGATGGGGCTGGCGACGCTCAGCGGCGTCGGGCCGCTATTGCTCGCGGTGGCGGGACTGTTCGATCCGTTTTTCGATTTCCGACATTTCAAGAAGCGAAAGGACGACTCTCATGAAAGTCATTCTGACTGAGGAGATCCGCGGCCTCGGCACGCGCGGCGACGTGGTGTCCGTCAAGGACGGCTACGCGCGGAACTTCCTCCTCCCGAAAAATCTCGCCCGCGAGGCGACGCAGGGGAACCTGAAGCAGATCGAGCACGAGCGCCGCAAGTGGTCTCTGCTCGCGCAGCAGGAGAAGGACGCGGCGCAGAAGGCGGCCGAGTCCGTGACGGGGATCAAGGTCGAGGTGCACAAGCGCGTCGGCGAGCACGGCCAGCTGTTCGGCTCAGTGACCGCGAACGAGATCGCGGATGCGCTCGAGGCGAAAGGCGTCAACGTCGACAAGCGCCGCATCGAGCTGGAGCACCCGATCAAGACCCTCGGCGTGCACGACGTCGAAGTGCGCCTCCATCGCGACGTCTCCGCGCACATCCAGGTGGAAGTGGTGGCGATCGGCGTCGAGAAGCTCGAAGAGACGTCCGAGACCGCGTCGCCCGCGGCTGAGTAACAACGTGTGGAGTGCGGCGACGCCAGTCGCCGCTTTCCAATGCCGCGGCGCAAGCCGCGGCAGCACGCGCTGCCGTGTAGACAGCGGCGACTGGCGTCGCCGCACTCCACACGACACTGCGCTATCCTGCGCGCGCATGCCTGACGATCGGTACATCGACGCGCCTCCCGCGGGAGCGGATGGCTGGCGCGAGGTCTTTCGCGAAGATCGGCAGTACCGTCCCGGCGGGTCATTCATCGCGCGATGGCTGCGCGGCCTCGTCCGCCGCGCGATGGCGCCGGACGCGGAGCGGCAGAAGAACTTCAACCTCGTTCTGCTCGATCTGCTGGATGGTCTTCGCGGCGACATCGAAGCGGCGCGCCGCGATCTGCGCGGCGACATCGAGTCGGTCCAGCGCGACGTCCGCGCGGCGGACGAGGCGCTGGCGAACGAGCTGGCGAAGCTGCGCGAGCTGATTCCGGTCGCGGCGCGGCGCAACGATGCGCTCATCGCGGCGCTCGATCAGAAAATCGAAACGCTCGCGGTGCGGATTCGCGATGTCGTGAATCCCGTCGTCGCTTCGTCGAACGATTACGTATACCGGCGGCTCGAGGACGCGCTGCGCGGAAGCGAGGCGGAAGTCCGCGCCGATGTCGCGCACTACGTGCGTCTCGCGATGGAGCATCAGCCGGTGCTCGACGCCGGCTGCGGGCGCGGAGAGTTTCTCGCCTCCTGCCGCGATGCCGGCATCGCCGCGCGTGGGGTCGATACCAACGAGCGTTCGGTGGCGGATCTGAAGGCGCGCGGGTTCGAGGCCGCGCTCGCGGGCGTGCCGGAGTGTTTCGCCTCGATCGGCGACGGATCTCTCGGCGCCGTTCTGGCGATGCACGTCGTCGAGCATCTGCCGGCGGAAGCGCTCTTCGCGCTGTTTCGTGAATCGGCGCGCGTGCTGCGGACGGGCGGGCTGTTGATGATCGAGACGCCGAACGCGGAGTCGATCGTCGTGTCCGCGTCCGACTTCTGGCGCGATCCGACGCATCTCGCGCCGCGGCACGCGGCCGCGCTGACCGTGCTCGCGCGCGAGCACGGATTTGCGATCGACGAAGTGCGCGCGGTGCACGAGCTGCCCGAGGGAACGCGGATTCCGATTCTCGAGAGCGATGCGCCGGAGCTGCAGCGCGTGATTCACGCGATCAACGATCGTCTCTTCGCGCCCCAGGATCTCCGGCTGATCCTTCGTCGTACGTAGGGGCGGGCTTCAGCCCGCCCTCGAGACCCGGGCCTCGCCCGGCCTGGCGAATCCTCTCCCGCGTGGCTTGGAGGGCGGACGTCTCGTCCGCCTCCCGTCCGCTGGGCGGACGAGACGTCCGCCCTCCACGATTGCTTCCTGCCGCGCAGACTCCTGGTGACCCGGGCTCAGCCCGCTTTCGCCCGGCTGAAGCCGACGGATGGAGCCGGGCGCTACGTCAGTCGTCGTAGGGTTGCACGTCGATCACCATCTGCGTGGGCGGCGGGGGCGGCACGCGATGCGGCCACACCATCCCGATCACGAGACCGGCTACGAGTCCGCCCATGTGCGCGGCCAGATCGATCTGAGGGACCTTCATGGCGATCGCGATGTTGGCCACCACCCAGAAGATGAGCTGCGACACGATCCCGCGGGCGGCGCGCTCGTGGCGCCAGCGCGGCGAGCGGCGAATCGAGAATATGAACGCGCCCATGATCCCGAAGACCGCGCCGCTCGCGCCGACCGAAGGACCGCCGGTGATGATCATGCTGGTCAGCGAGGCGACCAGGCCGGTCACAAAGTAGATGATCGTGAAGCGGCGCGAGCCGAACATCAGCTCGTAAAGGCTCCCGAGCTGAAAGAGGGCAATCAGATTCATGAGCAGGTGCAGGACGTCGCCGTGCAGAAACATTGCGCTGAGCAGGCGCCACCACTCGCCCTCGCCCAGGATGAGCGGCGCCCAGATGGCGCCGAGGTAGGTGAGCTTCCGAGGATCCTGAAGCGCACCGGTGTAGAACTCGACGCCGAATCCGGCCAGGATGGCGACGATGATCGTCACCGTCGCCGGCATCCGTTTGAAGCGCTCGTTCATTTCCGCTCCAGCAGCGCGGAGGCGCGCCGCATGAGCAGGTGTGCGAGTCGGGGAAACACTTCTTTGATGCGCATGTAGATGGCCGCGAACAGCGGGAGGATGCGGCGATACCGCCCGTCCTCGGCGGCATCGCAGACGGCGCGCGCGACCCGCTCCGGCTTCACCGCCGGAATCAGGCGCGAAGCGCCGGGCATCTTACCCCGCTCCGCCTTGACGAAGAACTCGCTCTCCGTCGTGCCGGGACAAACCAGCGCGACGCGCACGCCGCGCGGGAGCACCTCGTCGCGCAGCGCCTCGGTCATGCCGATGATCGCGAACTTCGTCGCGCAGTAGCCGCCCATCCGCGCGAAGCCCATGATCCCGGCGATCGAGGCGACGTTCACGATCGTTCCTTCGCCGCGCTCGAGCATCTGCGGCAGCACGGCCTGCGTGCAGTGCAGCGTGCCGAAGTAGTTCGTGTCCATCATCGACTGCAGATCTTCGGCGCGCGCGCCGGCAATCGAGTCGAAGAGGGCAAAGCCGGCGTTGTTGACGAGCACGTCGACGCGGCCCGCGGCGGCGATCAGATTGCGGCAGTCCTCGGGCCGCGTGACGTCGGTGGCGACGGCGGTCGCGTTCACGCCGAGGGCGCGGCAGCCGGCGGCGGTGTTCTCGAGCGGTCCGGCCCGGCGCGCGCCGAGGACGACGTTCGCGCCGCGGCGGGCCATTTCGAGCGCGGTAGCGCGTCCGATTCCGCTCGAGGCACCGGTAATGACGACTGTTTTTCCGCGAACGTTCAAGCCGGGGATTCCTCGCTGCGCTCGGAATGATACAGAGGCCGCAGCGGCGCGATTCTATCGGCAGACTTCTCGCATTTGACACTGCAAAAGTGCGACACCTATACTCCGGCCGAAGTCCAGCCTGACGACTCGCTCGAGTCTCGCGCCCGCCGACCAGGAGGTTCCGATGCCCTTCGAAGAAGTGAAGAAAGTCTGGATGAACGGGCGGCTGATCGACTTTGCCGACGCGAAGATTCACGTCTTTACCCACGCCATCCACTACGGCTCGGGCCTCTTCGAAGGCATCCGCTGCTACAACACGAAGCGAGGTCCGGCGATCTTCCGCCTGGACGACCACACCCGCCGCCTCTTCGACAGCTGCAAGATCTATCGAATGGAGATCCCGTACTCGTTCGACGAGGTCAACCGCGCCTGCATCGACGTGATCCGCGCGAACGAGTTCGAAGACTGCTATCTCCGCCCGGTCGTTTATCGCGGCTATCACTCGCTCGGCGTCTTCCCCGGCGCGTGCCCCGTCGACGTCGTCGTCGGCGCCTGGCGCTGGGGCAAATACCTCGGACCGGAGGCGCTCGAGCAGGGTGTCGATGTGCGCGTTTCTTCATGGAATCGCATGGCCCCCAACACGTTCCCTGCGCTCGCCAAAGCGACAGGGAACTACATGAACTCGATCCTCATTCGCCAGGAAGCGGCCATCGACGGATACGCCGAAGGCATCGCGCTCGACGTGAACGGCTACGTCAGCGAAGGCTCCGGCGAGAACATCTTCGTCATCCGCGACGGCAAGATCTTCACTCCTCCTCTCGGCTCCTCCATTCTCGGCGGCATCACCCGCCAGAGCATTCTCAGGATCGCGAGAGACTTCGGCTTCGAAGTCGTCGAGACCCTGATCCCGCGCGAGATGCTCTACGTCGCCGACGAAGTCTTCTTCACCGGCACGGCCGCGGAAGTCACGCCGATCCGCTCGATCGACCGCATCCCGGTCGGCAGCGGCAAGCGCGGACCGATCACCGAGCGGCTGCAGAAGGAGTTCTTCGCCTACATCGGCGGCGAGATTCCCGACCGCTACAACTGGCTCACGCCCGTTTATGCCGAACGCGAGGCCACGGCGCGCAAGCCTGCATTGGTGGCAGGTTGAGGTCTTCGAGCAGCATTCCTTTCTCCTTCAACGAACAGTAGCGGTGGCGGCCGATGATCAGGTGGTCGACGAGCTGCGTGTCCATGTAGCTGAGCGAGAGCTGCAGCTTCTGTGTGAAGTCCTGGTCTTCCTGCGAAGGACTCGGATCGCCGGACGGGTGGTTGTGGTAGAGCACGACCGCCGTCGCGTTGGTCTCGAGGAGGGCCATGCGGATGATGTCTCGCGTCGATACGAGCGCGTGGTTGACCGTGCCGACGAAGATCTCGCGATCGGCGACCATGCGGTGGCGCGAGTCGATGAAGAGGGCGCCGAGGCGTTCCTGCCGCATCGAGGCGCACCGCTGGACGAGCGCGGTGCCGAATTGCGTCGAGTCGAACCTCGGCAGCTCCGCCGGCTCTTCGGACATCACGCGCCGCGACATCTCGAGCGCCGCCGTGATGCGCGCGGCCTTCGCGGGACCGATGCCCGGAATCGCCGCGAGCGCCGGGGCATCGCGTTCCCTGAGCGAGGGCATCCCCATTTTCAGCACGTCGCGCGCGAGCTGAATCGCGTTCTTGCCGCGGACGCCCGTCCCGATGAGGATCGCGATGAGCTCCGCGTTCGAGAGCGTGGCGGCGCCGTGGAGCATCATCCGCTCGCGCGGACGCTCGTCGATCGGAAGATCGGCAATGAGCTCGGTCATCGCCGGACCTCCAGCAGCGCGTCGATGAGCGGCGGCGTGGCGACGGCGGCGCGTTCGGGAATTGCGTACAGGCAGGCGGATCTCTTCACGTTCACCTCCGGATTGATTTCGATCGACAGGCCTTGAAACTCCGCGACGAAGCCCGCGGCCGGATAGACGACGCCGGATGTCCCGATGACGATGAGCAGATCGGCCGCGCGGATCGCGCTCATCGCGTTCACGGCCTCGTCATCCGGCAGCACCTCGCCGAACCAGACGACGTCGGGACGAAGGAGCGCGCCGCAGTCGCAATGCGGCGGCAGCTTCGGGAACGCGTCCTCGCGCGCGAACGTCCGCCCTTCGAGCGTGCACTTGACGCGGAAGATGTTGCCGTGCAGCTCGATGATGTTCTCCGAGCCGGCGCGCGCGTGGAGGCCGTCGACGTTCTGCGTGACGACGACGGCTTGTGGGACGCGGGCGAGCGCCTCGTGCGCGGCGTTCGGCTCCGCCTCGCGAATGAGGCTGCGGCGCCACTCGTACCACTCCCACACGAGAAACGGATTGCGGCGGAACGCCTCGGGCGTCGCGAGGTCTTCCGCGCGATGGTTGCGCCACAGACCTTCGGGCCCGCGAAACGTCGGGATGCCGCTGTCGGCCGAAACGCCCGCGCCGGTGAAGAACACGACGCTGCGGGGCCGCTGCTGGAGGATTGCGCGGATTGCTTCAGGGATGCTGCTCATCGCGAACGAGATTACGTCGCGATGTCAAGAACCTCGCAAAGTTCTACCAGGCGTTCTCCCTCGGAGGACGAAAATGGAAAATTTCGATACGAGGAGTGGAGGGCGGACGTCCCGTCCGCCAATGGGAGCCGCTACACCTTCGGGATCATCGCTTCGTTGATCTCGATGAATGCGTCCTTGCGCAGACTCTCGATGTACGACTTGTAGTCGCGCTGGAACGTTTCCTCGTCCGCGTCGCGGCGCAGGCGATCCTTGACCGACTCGAACGCCGGCACTTCGGACGGGAGGCGCTGCTCCACTTTGAGGATGTGCCACGCGGACTTCGTCTCGATCGGGCCGATGACGGCGCCGGGGGCCGCGTTGAAGACGGCGGTGTCGAGCTCCGCGACGAGATCGCCCTTCGCCACTTCGCCGAGATCGCCGCCCTTGTCGCGCGTGCCCGACTCCGACATCGTCGTGGCGAGCTTCGCGAAGTCGCTGCCCGGCTTCTTCGCCGCTTCGGCGAGCTCGTTCGCGCGCGTGCGCGCTTCCTCGAGCTGTGCGTCGGATGCAGGTCGCAACACGACGATCTCGCGCAGGTGCGCGCGCTCGGGTAGGCGGTAGGACTCTTTTTCGCGGTTGTAGCGCTCGCGGAGTTCGGGATCCGTGAGGTCGGAGCGGTTGCGCAGCTCGCGGGAGAAGACCTTGTTCGTGATCAGCGTGTCGCGAAGGCGCGCTTCCATGTCGGCCTTCGTCAGACCGCCGGACCGCAGCGACTCCTGAAACTGCTCTTCGGTGGTGATGCCGTACTGCGACTTGAGGCGATCGATGGCCTGCTTCAGATCGTCGTCCGTGACGGTGATGCCGAGGCGGTCGGCGCGGTCCTTGATGAGCAGCTCGCTCACGAGCTCGTTCACGAGGTTCTGCCGCGTGGACGCCTTCAGTTCCTCGACTCGCGACGGCTCGGCGGTCTGCTCGATTTCCATGAATCGGTCGCGCAGGCGCTTTTCGTACTGCGTGCGGGTGACGATGCGGTCGCCGACGCGCACCACGATGCCCTCGATGACCTGGGCGGCGGAAGCGCTGCCCGCGAGGAGGAGGAAGGTGATGGTGATCAGAGTTTTCTTCATGATTGATTCTCGGACTGGGCTTCCCGGCTGGGTAGCGTTCTCTTCGACGTGCCGCCGATACAACAAGTTACCCCGTCTTTTATTCGTCTTCCGCGATCCGGAACCCGCCCGTGTACCGGAACGGAAGGCGCCGGGTGAGGACATCGATCTTCATCTCGCGGCGGCTGCGGGCGACGACCTTGCCGGCGCGCTCGCGGAGAGTCTCTTCCTTGAGCCGGACGCGGATGAGGGGCGCGGCGGACTCGGCATCGAGCATCCCGGGGGCGCGGCGCTCGTCGACTCTGAAAATGTGAAAGCTCGAGTCCGTCTGGATCGGATCGCTGATCTCGCCCGGCTTCAGGCGGAAGATCTCGTCTTCGAACATCTTCGGCAGCTCGCCGCGGCTGACGAAGCCGATCTCCCCGCCGCGCCTGGCGTTCGGCGCGCGCGAATGCTGGGTCGAGAGCTCCTCGAACGACGCGCCCTGGTTCAGCCTCTTGCGGATGTCGTTCGCTAACGTCTCGTCGTGTACAAGGATCTGCCGCACGCGGACTTCTTCGCCGCTGCGGAACTCGCCCTGATTCGCGTTGTAATAGCTCTGCATCTCCGCCGGCGATGGATCCGGGATGTCGGCCGCCATGTCGGTGAGCAGTTTTTCGCGCCGCATCTGATCCCGTTTCTCGATCACCGTCACCCCCGCCTCGGTGCGCACGGCCGCCGCGATTTTCTCGGCCGGCACTTCCACTCCATGCGCGGCGGCGTATTCCGAAACGATGATCTCCTCCACGAACTGGTCGAGCATCGCGCTCGCGACTTCGGGCGTGAGCTGCGCGAGATCCGTTCCCGCGTTGCGCTCGAGGTAGCGCTTGAAATCCGCGAGCGTGAGCATGCGCTCGTTCACCTTGACGATCACGTCCGGCGGAGTGGCCGGCTTTCGCTTGCAGGCGGAGGCGAAGGTGCAGACGACGAGCAGCGAGATGAGGAGGCGGCGTGCGGGCACGGACGGTCGGGAGTCTAGCGTGTGGAGTGCGGCGACGCCAGTCGCCGCTATCCAACGCGGCAGCGCCAGCTGCCGCGCCGCAGCCTTGCTGCGGCGTATGAAAGCGGCGACTGGCGTCGCCGCACTCCACATCACGCCGCGATCGCCTGCAGCACCTGCTCCACGGCCCCGATGACCTCCGCGCCGTGCTGGCGCATCGGGAACGACAGCACGCCGTTCGGCGAGAACTTCGCGTCGGGGTTTTCACTGATGAAAACCAGTAGCTTGTTCGGATCGATCTTTGCGTTCGACGTCAGCTTGATCACGCCGCGTGCCCCCTCGCGCACGACCGACAGCACTCCGAGCTCTTTCGCGTACCACTTCACCTGCACGAAGTGCAGCAGGCTCTCGACGTTCGGGGGGAGCGCGCCGAAGCGGTCGCGCATCTCGTTGCGGATGTCGGCGAGGCGCTCGAGCGTCGAGGCGGACGCGATCTTCTTGTAGAAGGTCATGCGGAGGTTCTCGTCGGCGATGTAGTCCTTCGGGATGTAGATGTCGACGCCGAGGTTCATCGAGGTCTCGATTTCCTTCTCGATCTTCTCGCCCTTCATCTCGCGAACCGTTTCCTCGAGCAGCTTCGTGTACATCTCGAAGCCGACGGCGGCGATCTGGCCGGACTGCTCGCCGCCGAGAATGTTGCCAGCGCCGCGGATCTCGAGATCGCGCGCGGCGATGCGGAAGCCGGCGCCGAGGTCGGAGAACTCCTGGATCGCGGCAAGGCGCTTGCGCGCATCGGCGGTGAGGATTTTGTCCGACGGCACGAGCAGGTAGCAGAAGGCGAGGCGGTCGCTGCGTCCCACGCGTCCGCGGAGCTGATAGAGCTGGGAGAGGCCGAAGCGCTCCGCGTGATTGATGAGGATCGTGTTGCAGGCGGGGATGTCGATCCCGTTCTCGATGATCGTCGTCGCCAGCAGCACGTCGTACTCGCGGTTGATGAACGCGAGCATCGCCCGCTCCAGCTCGCGCTCGTCCATCTGGCCGTGACCGGCGATCACGCGCAACCCCGGCACGATCCGCTCGAGGAGTTCTTTCATGTTGTAGATCGACTCGACGCGGTTGTGGACGAAGAAGACCTGGCCGCCGCGTCCGACCTCGAACTCGATCGCCTCGCGGATGAACTCATCGTTGAACGGCACGACCGCGGTCTGGATCGCCAGACGGTCTTTCGGCGGTGTCTCGATCACCGAAATGTCGCGGATCCCGACGAGCGACATGTGCAGCGTGCGTGGAATCGGCGTCGCCGACATCGCCAGCACGTCGACCGATTTCTTGATCTGCTTGAGCCGCTCCTTCTGCGAGACGCCGAAGCGCTGCTCTTCATCGATGACGAGCACGCCGAGGTCTTTCCAGTTCACGTCCTTGGAGAGCAATCGATGCGTGCCGATGACGACGTCGATCTCTCCCGTCGAGACCTTGTTCAGAATCTCTTTCTGCTCTTTCGCAGAGTAGTAGCGCGTGAGCAGCTCGATCGTGACGGGGAACGACGCGAAGCGCCGCAGGAACGTGCGGTAGTGCTGGAACGCGAGCACGGTGGTCGGCGCGAGCACGGCCACCTGCTTTCCATCCATCACCGACTTGAATGCCGCGCGCATCGCCACTTCGGTCTTGCCATAGCCGACGTCGCCGCACAGCAGGCGGTCCATCGGCTTGCGCGACTCCATGTCGCTCTTGACGTCGTCGATGGCAGCCGACTGGTCTTCGGTCTCGTCGAACTCGAACGCGTCCTCGAAGTCGAACTGCCACGGTGAGTCCTTCGCGAACGCGTGGCCGTGCACCATCCGGCGCGTGGCGTAGAGCTTCAGCAGCTCGTCGGCCATGTCGCGCATCGCCTTCTTGACCGAGGCCTTCGTGCGCGCCCAGGTCGTGCCGCCGAGTCTGTCGAGGCGCGGCTGCATGTCCTCACCCGCCGTGTAGCGCTGGATGAGATTGAGGTTCTCCATCGGCATGAGCAGCTTGCCGCCGCCGGAGTACTCGATCTCCATCACCTCGCGCTCGCTGTCGCCGAAGGCGATGCGCTGCAGGCCGCGATAGCGTCCGACACCGTGATCGACGTGGACGATGTAGTCGCCGGCCTTGAGATCGCGAAGATCGGAGACGAACGCTTCCGACTTGCGCTTCTTTCCGCCGACGCGCGTGGAGGTCGGCGGCTCGAAGAGATCCCATTCCGACCAGGCGGTGAGGCCGATCTCGTCGAAGGTAAAGCCGCGCGCGAGACTGCCTCCGGCGATCGTGAGCGCGCCCGCGATCTCGAACTCCTTCAGCAGGCGCTCGATCTTCTCCACGCCGCCCTTGGTCGCGGCGAAGAAGAAGCGATCGCGCTCCTCGCGGCGAAGATCGGCGGCGAATTCGCTGAGGCGGTTCGCGTAGCGGTCGGTGGAGGAGGCGTGGAGGCGCAGCTCCAGTCCCCTCTCCCCGCCTGCGGGGAGAGGGTTAGGGTGAGGGGCTGTTCCTCGCGTTGCCCCCTCACCCTGGCCCTCTCCCCCGCGGGGCGGGGGAGAGGGGACTGGAGCGCCGACATGGAGCTCACTGAACGACACCCGCGCCTGCCCGATGAAATCGAGAATCTGCACGCCCGGCGCGACGAACTGCTCCGGCGCGTACACGGCGCGGCCTTTCTCCGCGGCCGCCTCGTACTCACTGCGCAGCAGCGACTCGTACTTTGCGATCGTCGTCGTGATCTGGTCGGGCTCGATGAGGATGAGATCCCAGTCGCGGATGTAGTCGGCGAACGTCACGTTTTCGACGGCGACCGGTACGTAGTGCTCGACGCCCGGAAACGTGCCGCTCTCCTGCAGCCGCTCGATCTTGTCGGCGACGTCGCGCTTGAAGAGCGGATTCATGAAATCGATCGACAGCCGTTTGGCGATGCGCTGCCGCGTCTCGCGTGTGATGGGGAACTGCGTGATCGGATAGACCGTGACCGCGTCCGCCTTGTCCGCCGAGCGCTGCGACTCCGCGTCGAACCAGCGCAGCGACTCGATCGTGTCGCCGAAGAGCTCCACGCGCACGGGGCTCGCGGTATTCGGCGGAAAGAGATCGAGGATGCCGCCGCGGAATGCGAACTCGCCCGCCTCGCCGACGAGATCGGTGCGCACGAAGCCGTTCTCGACGAGCTTCTCGAGCAGCGCGCGCACGTCCAGCTCGTCGCCTTCGGCGAGGCGCACGATGCGCTCGCGGAACGCGTCCGCGGCGGGCAGCCGCTGAAAGAGCGCGCGCGAGGGAACGATGAGCACGTCGACCGAGCCGTCGATGAGCATGCCGAGAGCGCGGATCTCTTCGCGGACGACGCCGAGGGAGGGGGCGACGTCCTGGTAGGGCGAGAGCGAAGGGGAGGGGTAAACCGAGACGCAGTGCGGATCGCGATGGAAGAGGCTCAGCGCGGACTCGAAGTCATCGACCGCCGCGTCGCCCGGCGTGATCACCGCGACGGGGCGGCGGTGATGATCCTGCAGCGCCGCGATGATCAGCGCGCGCGCCTCGACCGACGCGCCCGTGACGTCGATGCGCGCTTCGCCGCTCAGGCGAGAGAAGAAGGGCGCGCTCGAGACGCGCGCCCGCAGTCGATGGATCAGCTTGTCGTCGCGGTGCATCGCAGAGGTAAAAGGTGAAAGGATAAAGGTGAAAGCAGCGGAGCCACTTTTTCCTTTTACCCTTTACCTTTTACCTGACTACGGCGTGAAGTACCCCTTGATCGTCCTGGCCGTCAGCTTCGGCGAGTTGATCACCACGCGCACGTTCCGCCATTCGTTGCTGCGCCCCATGTCCGATACCTGGTACTTGATCGCGAACTGGGCGCGCAGATCGCGCTCGATCGCTTCGTACTTCGCCTTCAGATCGATGAAGTAGAGCGGGATCGCCGCTTCGCGCGCGAGCTTCTGCACGTCTTCATAGGACGAGATGGACGACGTGTCGCCGCCGTCCGTGAGGATCACGATCGCGCGGCGGTTCTTCTCGTCGCGCAGCTCGCGGACGGCTTGCGGCGCGGCACTTCCTGGATCGCGGTGACGCTGCAGCGGTCGCCGTCCTTGAGCGCGCGCTGCACGAATTCCGTGGCGGCCTTCGCCGCGTGCTCCATCGAGTAGGTCATGCTCGAGGAGGAGTCGATCATGAGCGCGATCGAGATCGGCTGATCGAACGCTTTTCCGAACTCGACGATCGTCCCCTCGGTGCCGTTGTCGAGAATGCGGAACTGCGCGCGCTCGACGTTGCTGTGCGTCTGGCCGTCGCGGTCCACGACCGAAACGAAGATCGGCACGATGCGGATCTGCATCTCCTCGGGTCGCTTTCACGGTGACGCCGAGGGGCAGCAGGCCGCGATTGATCGTCTGATGCCATTGAATCCGCTTTCCGCTCGGCGGAATCACCTGCACGGTGATGTTCCACGCTGCCTTCATATAACGGCGCACGCGCCGGTGAAGCAGAGATGAAGTTCCCGCGCAGCTTTGTGTTGGGCAAACAGATTCGCATCGCGGTGAAGTGACGAAAAGGAGGGCGGACGTCCCGTCCGCCCAATCGCTGGGGCGGACGAGACGTCCGCCCTCCTCATAGGAGCCCGACACGCGGCGCGGATCACTCCCCGTAAATGCGGCGGTATTCGTGACGGTTGCGGTTCACCGTCTTCACGTAGAGGCGCGTCTCGGCGAACGGGATCGACTCGATGAAGCGGTCGATGTCGTCGAGCGGCGTGTGCGCGAGCCACACGCGAACGGGTTCTTCTCCCGCGTTGTAGGCGGCGATGGCGAGAGTGTGGTTGCCGTTCATGGTCGCGAGCTTCTGCGAATATTCGGCGGCTCCGACCGCGATGTTGGTCGCCGGATCGAAGAGCGAGTCGCGCGTGATCTCGCCGAGCCCGGCCGCGCCGGCGATGCGCGGCGCTTCCTCCGGCATGATCTGCATGAGGCCGACGGCGCCGGCGTTCGACACCGTCGCCGGCTCGAAGCCGCTCTCCTGACGGATGATCGACGCGACGAGATACGGATCGAGCGCGCGCTTCGCTGCTTCGGTCCGGATCGTCTCCCAGTAGGCGAGTGGGAAGAGGATCTCCCAGAAGCGCCGCGGGATGTTCGCGCCGCCATGACGCACGAACGTGCGGAAGCGGCGCTGGAGGATGCCGTTCGCTTTGAACGGCTCGCCGCCCTGCACGTAGACGTCGGCGAGCATGAAGTGCACGGCGGGGTTGTCGGGATACTTTGATGCGACGGCTTTCATTTCGCGCGTGGCGTCGCGGGGGAGGGAGATTGCGAGGAGCTCGCGGACGACGGCGAAGCGGGGGTCGTCGGGGACGGTGAGGGTGGGGAAGACGCCCCTCACCCGGCCTCCGGCCACCCTCTCCCCGCTTGCGGGGAGAGGGGTAGGGGTGAGGGGCCAGAGTTCTTTTGCGCGATAGGCGTAGTAACTGAATGGATACTCGTCGACGATCTGCTGCGCCTTCGCGTCCCGCTCCGCGGTCCGGCCGTGACGGTCATGGATCTTTGCCGACCAGAACAGCGAGTTCGTCTTCCAGTCGCCGTCGGGATACGCGGCGATGTAGCGGTCGAAAACGCGCAGCGCCTCGTTGTCTTTTCCGGCGAGGACGTAGGTGTAGCCGAGGCTCCAGAGATTCTCGCCGTCGCTGCCGTGGGCGCCGGCATCGATCGCTTTCGTGAGATTCCCGATCGCGATCGCGTAGTCGGTCGCGTCGGTGACGTGGTACTTCGCGCGCAGCACCTTCGCCTCGATTGCTTCCCGGCTCGACGGAAACTCCTTTTCCACCTGCGCGAGACCGGCGAGAAACATCTCCGGCTGGTCGTCGCGCCAGGCCGCGCGCGCGCGCAACAGCAGCAGCGCGGGATCGGTCAGCTTCGCATCCTTCGTTTCTTCGAGCAGCGTCGTGTAGTGGCGCGAGTTGAAGAGGGCGCGCATGCGAGTCGCGCGCGCCTGCTCGGCGTTGCCGAGGCGGTCGAGGATCTCGAGAGCCTGATCGTAGCGATCGGCGCGTGCGAGCTTGCCTGCGAGCGCGAGTTGCTCGTCAGTGCTCAGCGTCTCGATCACGCCGCGCAGGTGTCCGTAGGTTTGCTCGGTGTAGCGGCCCTGTGTGTAGTCGTTCAGCAGCCGCATGCGCGTGCGTGTCGCGAGATCGGTGCGATTCGCGCTCGCGAGCGCAGTCGCGAGCGCGACGAAGTCCTCTTCGGTGAGCTCGTCGATCGGAACCCGCATTGCCTCCTCCCACGCCGCGTCCGTCGTGGAGGGCGGACGTCTCGTCCGCCCTTCCGTGGCGGACGGGACGTCCGCCCTCCTTTCTATGGCGAGGATCGCCGGAAGACGCAGACGCGCGACCGTCGCTGCGGACGTGTCGCTCAGCGCGATGATCTGCATCGCGGCGTTCGCCGCGTTCCGCGGATTGCCGCGCGCCGCTTCCGCCTCGACGATGCGCAATCGCAGAAACGGCGCGACTTCGGGATACGCGTCCGCCGCCTCGCCGAGCGCGGCGATCGCTTCGTCGTAGCGCTTTGCGTCGAAGAGAGCGAGCGCGTTCTTCGCGAGCTCGCGGCGATCGAGCGGCTTCGGCGGTTCTTCAACGACGACCGGCGCCGGCGCGGGCGCCGCCGGCCGCGGCGGCGAAGACGAACATGCGAGAACCAGCCATCCGAGCAACCCGACCGCTACGACACGACCCTGACCCATCGCTCCCCCTCGACCTCGAATCCGACGCGGCGCAGGAACTCGTGCGCGTCGCGCGCGTCGTCGACGACGACGCGGCGGCGATCCATCTTCATCGCCAGTTGTTCGACCTCGCGCATCATGGCCCGGCCGATCCATTTCCGGCGCAGCTCGCGCGCGACGAGGATCTCGTCCACGCGCACCGCGTCGCCCGTGATCTCCATGCTCACCACGGCCACGATGTCGCCGAGAAGCTTGCCGAGCAGTCCGCATGCCGGGACGGTGGAGGACAGGCAATCCTGCCCGTCCGAGGACAGGCAGGATTGCCTGTCCTCCACTCCATTCCGGTCCAGAAACGCCCGCAAATCGTCGCGGTTGGAGCCCTCGATGGGGCGTACGAAGAGGCGTAGTCCGCGCAAGCTGGTCCTTTCCAAGTGGCGGAGTGCGATGCTTTTATCGCATATTCCCGCGCGCAAATAATTTCTTGACAAAAAAGATACAGGGCATGAGACTTCGAGCCGTCTCCCGTCCAGCAAATAACCGTCAAAGTGACTCGATCATGAACGTGCAGCAGGCGATCGCTCAATTTCTCGAGCACGGCCATACCGTGCGTAATTTATCTGACCGGACCCTGCGCGCGTACCACTCCGACCTCGCTCAGTTTCACGTGCATGTGAGCGACACGCCGACGGTCGAGATCACGCCGGAGCACCTCGAGATCTATCTCGACAAGCTCGGCGGCGGCCCGTATCGCGACACCTCCATCCGCCGCAAAGTCGCGGCGCTGAAAGTGTTTTTCCGCTACCTCGAGGAGCAGGGCATCGTCAGCGAGTCGCCCGCGCGCCGGCTGAAGATCAAGAAGCCGGTCGAGAATCGCGTGCCGACCGTGCTCTCGGCGCGCGAAGTGAGCGCGCTGCTCGCCGCGCCGAAAGAGCAGGTCGCCGAGCTCACCGCCGCGCGCGATCTCTCCGCCGGAAGCCGCAACCGTTTCTTCTGCGCGGTGCGCGACAACGTGATCCTCGAGCTGCTCTTCTCGACCGGCATCCGCATCGGCGAGCTGGTCGCGCTCAACGTCGGCGACGTCGATCTCGACCGCAAGCAGATCCAGATCACGGGACGCGCGACGCGCGGCCGCATCGTGATGCTGCCGGCCGACGCGATGATCGATGCGCTGCGCCACTACCTCGATCTTCGCGCGGAACGGAACATCTCCACATCGGCGCTCTTCATCGGCCGCTCCGGAACGCGCCTGACGATCTACTCGATCGAGAACATCTTCAAGAAGCACGTCCGCCTCGCGGAGATCAAACGCCACGTGACGCCGCATGCGCTGCGCCACACGATGGCGGCGATGCTCGTCTCCTCCGGCGCCGACATCCGCGACGTCCAGGAGATCCTCGGCCACGCCTCGATCCTCTCGACGCAGGTCTACACGCGCCTCCCGATCCAGAAGCGCCGCGGCAACGGCCACGCGATCAGCTTCGGCGCGGCGGCGATGCTGCCGATCAAGAAGAAGTGACGCGGTAGCCCGGTAGCCCAGTCGCCCGGTAGCCTGGTTGCCCGGTTTCCCGGTTTCCCGGTTCCCCGGCGCCGGCCCCCGCGCGGCGCCCCCGGGCAACCGGGCAACCGCTTCCGCACCGTTTTCCCGGTTCCCCGGCGCCGGCCCCCGCGCGGCGCCCCCGGGCAACCGGGCAACCGGGCAACCGGCCTACCTCCTCCGCACCTCCACCTCCGTCGCCTCCCCAATCGCCTCCATCACGCGCTGAAACCCAGCCAGCGAGCGCTCGCTCACGCGCGCGTCGATCTTCTTCTCCAACTCCGCCACCAGCGCGTTCACGCGCGCGGCCGCGTTCTGCCCCTTGCGCGTCAGCGCGATCAGCCACGAGCGCTTGTCCTCCGGATTGTCCTTCCGCTCCACCAGTCCGCGCTCCTCGAGGCGGTCGAGGATGCTCGTCATCGTCGAATGCTTGATGCCGAAGACGCGTACGAGCTCGTTCACCGGACACGGCCCGTACGGCAGCAGATAGCTGATGAGATGACCCTCCACGCCGGGAAGGTCGGGCAGCCGCTCCTCGAACCAGAGTCCGATCTGGCGCGCCGCGCGGTGGAGAGGGGAGAGCCAGGTCAGTGCCATCTATTTCGATTTCGTAACAATTGCATTTAGTACGATCTCGTACTATCTTACCCGAACGACAGGAGGATGACCATGATTGCCACGCAGACCAACGCCCTGGCCGAGACGCTGGCCGTGCAGCTCCGGATGAACCAGTGGATCGCCACCGCCAACCTCGAAGGCATCACCCACGAGGAGAGCCTCGTGCGCGCCGTCCCCGGCGGAAACCACATCAACTGGATCCTCGGCCACGTCGTCGCCACACGCTGCGCCGTCCTCCCTGCATTGCGCCAGGAAAGCGTCTGGAGCGAGGAGCGCACGCAGCTCTACCGGAAAAACCAGGAGCTTCGCGAGAACCCGAACTACCTCCCGCTCGACGAAGTCTCCCGCGCCTTTCACGCATCGCAGGAGCGCCTGCTCGAAGGCATCGCCGCGCTCACCGACGAAGACCTCGCCGCGCCCGCCCCGTTCAGTCCCGGCGGCGGATCCGACACCCTCGGCAGCCTGCTGATGAAGATCGCCGTTCACGAGGCGTATCACCTCGGGCAGACGGGGATCCTGCGGCGCGTGGTGGGGAAACCGGGCGCGATTCGCTGACGACCCGGTGTCCCGGTGTCCCGGTGTCCCGGTTTCCCGGTTTCCCAGTTGCCCGGTCACCCCGGTTTTCCCGGCAATCACTCACCGGGCCACCGGGCCACCGGGCAACCGGACAACCGGGCAACCGGGCAACCGGGCAACCGGACAACCGGACAACCGGACAACCGGACAACCGGACAACCGGGCAACCGGGCAACCGGGCAACCGGGCAACCGGGCAACCGGGCAACCGGGCAACCGGGCAACCGGGCAACCATCCCCCTCCCCGCGCGTATCACCCGGCATGCTCCTCATCGACTCCGTCTCAAAACGCTTCAAATCCGGCAACTACGGCGTCCGCGACCTCTCCCTCACCGCGCGCGGCGGCGTCCTCGGCCTGCTCGGCCCCAACGGCGCGGGCAAGACCACGCTCATGCAGATGATCGCCACCGTCACCCGGCCGACGGCGGGACGCATCTTCTTCGGCGACACCGACGTCGTCGCGAATCCCGACGAGCTCCGTCACCGCCTCGGCTACCTGCCGCAGGACTTCGGCGTCTACGAAAACCTCACCGCGTCCGAGTTCCTCTCCTACTTCGCCGCGCTCAAAGGCGTGCGCTCGAAGTCGAAGATCCAGGAGATGCTCGAGATGGTGAACCTGCACTCGGTCGCCAACCGCGCCGTCGGCGGATTCTCCGGCGGCATGAAGCAACGCCTCGGCATCGCCCAGGCCCTGATCAACGATCCCGATCTCGTCATCGTCGACGAGCCGACCGCCGGCCTCGATCCGGAGGAGCGCGTCCGATTCCGCAACGTCCTCAGCGACCTCGGCGCCGGCCGGCTCGTCATCCTCTCCACGCACATCGTCTCCGACGTCGAGTCCATCGCGACCGAGATCGCCATCATGAAGGAAGGCGCGCTCGTCGCGCATGGAACGCCGGAGACATTGATGAAAGGCGCGGAAGGCAGCGTGTGGGAAGTCGTCCTGCCCTCCGAGCAGTTCGACGAGCTGCGCAAGACGATGCACGTCTCCAGCGCGGTGCGGAAAGCGGATGGCGTACACGCGCGCGTCGTCTCCTCCGCGCGTCCCGTCGCGACCGCGACGCCGGCCGACCCAACGCTCGAAGATGCGTATCTCTTCACGATGAAACGTAGGGACGGGCTTCAGCCCGTCCTCGCCGGGCTGAAGCCCGGCGCTACGTCCCGGGCCGTCGCATGACCGAGCGTTTCCACCGCCTCGTCGCGATCGTGCGCGCGGACTTTCTCATCCGCCTGCGCCGCCCCTCGACCGTCGTCGTGTTCCTGCTCCTCTCCGCGATGCCGTACCTCTGGATTCCCGATCCGTCCACCGGCCGCGCGCTGATGCAGATCGGCGGGCAGCGCGCGCTCTACAACTCCGCCGCGATCGGCATGGCCACCGCGCTCCTCGGCACGATCTTCGTCGGCCTCGCCGGCTTCTACGTCGTCTCCAACGCGCTGCGCCGCGACGTCCTCTCGCGCTGCGGCTACGTCATCGGCTCGACGACCATGCGCGGCAGCGAGTACATCGCCGGCAAATTCGCGGGCAACGTCGTCTTCCTCAGCGTCTTCATGTTCGGCTTCATGGCCACGTCGATGGCCATGGTCCTCGTGCGTGGCGAGGCGCCGCTCGAGCCGTTCGTCTTCGCGAAGCAGTACCTCCTGCTCGTCCCGCCCTCGATCGTCTTCGTCTCCGCGGCGGCGCTCTTCTTCGAATGCACGCCGCTGCTGCGCACGAAGTTCGGCGACGTCAGCTACTTCTTTTTCTGGATGATGCTCATGGGCAGCGTGGTCATGCTCACCGAGAACGGAATCGCGGGAAACTGGGCCGCATACTTTGACGTCTCCGGATTCGGCCTCGTCTTCGTGCAGATGACGACGATCTTCCAGACAAAACATCTCTCCATCGGCGCGTCGCCGTTCGATCCCGCGAAAGGCATCGCGGTCTTCCGCGGACTCGAGAGCAGTATGCAGTGGCTCGTGCCGCGCATCGCCGCCGCGATCTGGCCCCTCGGCCTCCTCGCGCTGGCGCGCCTCTTCTTCCACCGCTTCGATCCCGCCCGCGTGCGCGCGATGCCGAACGAGAAAGCGCGCCGCAGCTGGATCGGCCGCCTCAACTTCATGACCAAGCCGCTCGCGCGCCTCTTCGTCGCCGCGGGCAATGCGCTGCTGTCGTCCTCATCACGCGCATCGCTGCTGCGCTCCGCCGCCACGGACGCGCTCACGACCATCGCCGCCTTCCCGCTCGCATCGCTCGCGATCATCGGCTTCGCGATCGCCGCGCTCGCAACGGATGCGAAGTCGCTGCTCACCGGCGTGATGCCCATCGCCTTCGCCGCCTGCGCGATCGCGATCGCCGACGTCGCCTCGCGCGAGAAACGCGCCGGCTCGACGTCGCTCGTCTACGCCGCCCCGTCGCTGCGCGCGCAGTTCGTCGCGTGGAAGTTCGCCAGCGCACTGATCCTCACGCTCGCGTTCCTCGCCGTCCCCCTCATCCGCGCGATCGCGCTGCACCCCGCGTCCGCACTCCCGCTCCTCATCGGCGTCGCCTTCACCTGCGCCGCCGCCACCACCCTCGGCATCCTCAGCTCGAACCCGAAGACGTTCCTCGTCGTCTTCCTTATGTTCTGGCACATCACGACGCAGGACAAAGGCGCATCCCCCCAACTCGACTTCGCCGGCTGGTACGGCACCGCGACCCCGCTCGTGATCGCGTCGTACGCCGCGATGACGCTCGCGCTGCTCGCCCTCGCGCACGCCTTCCACCGAAGCGAATTACGCCGCCGCTGGTGATGTCGAAATTTTCTCTGCGATAATTCGCCGCTTCTGATGACGATCACCCCGCGCGTTTCCGTTGTGATCGGCGCCTATGACACAGCGGAGACGATCGCGCGATGTCTCGAGGCGCTGCGCCGGCAGACGTACAGAGACTTCGAGGTCGTTCTCATCGACAGCTCACCCGATCAGAAGACCGTGCAGATCGCCACGGCATTTCCGGAGATCGTCTTCGAGCACAGCCCGTCGCGGCTCTATTGCCACGAGGCCCGGAACCGGGCCATCGCCCGGTCGCGCGGAAAGCTGCTGGCCTGTCTCGACGCGGACGTTTACCCGCGGCCGGAGTGGCTGGCGGAGCTCGTGGCGGCATACGAGCGGACGGGCCAGGTGATCGTCGGGGCGCTCGTCTGTCATGGCTCGCGGCTCCGCGATCGTGGCCTTCATCTCTGCAAGTTCGCGAAATTCCTGCCCGGCGGTGCGCCGCGCGTCATCGATACGGCGCCGACGGCGAACCTCCTCATCGCTCGCGGCGATTTCGAGCGGGCCGGGGGTCTTCGTGGCGAGCGCTATCTGGCGGACGTGACGATGGCGCGCTCACTCGTCGCCGCCGGCAGGCAGTTGCTCTTCGTCGGAACGGCGGTGGCCGCGCATCATCACACGCAGTCGCTCCGCGCTTTCTTCACCGAGCGGTACGTGCGTGGCGCGTTGTTCGGGACGATGCGCAGCGGCTGGCTCTCGGGACGGGCGAAGATCGCGCTCTTCCTCGCTGTATCGGTGCTTCCGGTGCGCCTCGTGAAGATCACCGGCCATGTGATCGGGCACTGCATTCGCGGCCGGCAGTTGGCCACGCTCCTGGTCACGTTTCCGATCGTGTTGGCGGGGCATGCCGCATGGCTGGCCGGGGAGTCGGTGAGCTACGCGCGGGCCCTCTTCACCCCTTCGTCCGGGCGCGCCGTCCGATCATCCTGAACCGTCCGATCATCCTGAAGAGGGCGCCTGCGTTTCCTCGCACGAGCGTTCCCGGGAGGCGATAAAGCTTCTGGAAAAGCGGACGTGCGCGCGTTTTCATGAGCGGCTTCACCAGGTCGACTCCGGCCTGAATGATCACCTTCCGCGTGCGCCAGCGCCGCCGCACTTCCGCACGCGCGGCCTTCACGACGCTCTCGGCGATCCGGATCTCGAGAGGCGCAACGCCTGCTGATGGGAGGGCGGACGTCTCGTCCGCCTGGCGGACGGGACGTCCGCCCTCCAGCGCGCGAGGCGACGCAGCTGCCACGGCAGCCCAGGCCGCGTTGAAGCGTTCGTAGAACGCCCCTTTGGTTTCCTCGCGGGTCGCCCGAACCTCCGGCTCGATGGTGCGGCTCGATGGTCTCAGGCCTCGACCAATGGTCGGGTTGAGGTTGATCTCCCACGGCTGTACGCGCCCGTCCCTGATCGAATAGTCGATCCGGCCGTAGTCGGTGCGGCCGATCTCGAAGATCTCTTTCAACTCTTCTTCATGCGGGTTGCTGCGAACGTACTCCAGCTCTTCCTCGGCCATGGCTACGGAGAAATCGTTCCCGGCAAACTTGAGCACCCACCCGCGGCCGTAGTTCATGCTCCGCGGGACGATCCGTCCGCCGACGCAGAACGCGGCGTACTTGCGATACCAGCCGGCGGCATCCGCCGTCTCGCAGAACTCCACCACCATGAGATCCGGGAGGGAGCGGCCGAGGGCGAGGGCGCGCCCGACCCAGGTCTCGATCTCGGCATGTGAATGCAGCAGCGGCGACAGCGCTCCGTCGTGCGCGCTCTCGGAGCGGACGAAGACGGGAAAGCGGATGCCGCTCAGATCCTCGGCAGCCCGCAGACTGCGAAAGCCACTCCGTCCGCGCGCCCACAACTCCCGGTGAAGGTCGAAGCGTTGCAAGGTACGCCGAGGATCGTTGAAGATCGTCGCGCCCGGCCAGGCGCTCAGCTCGACCGCCAGCGCATCGATGAACTCGCCCATCGCCGGCGCGACCTCGTCACGCGTCGAGAAGACATACGTACCGGGCGCGTAGCACTTCTGCGAGAGGAGCTGCTCGTAGTGGAGGATCTGAATCTCAGAGCCGGCCAGGTCGCGGCCCCAGTACTCGAGGTACTCGCTGAACATCCATCGGCCTTCGAGGGTCAGGTAATAGATCAACCGCGCACCTCTCCGGTGTCGGCGGAAACGCGCTCGAGCGCGCCTCCGTGAGTCTGCGCGTCCGAGAGTCTTTGATAGGTCGGACAGGTGTGGAGCAGCTCCGCATGTTTCCCGAGCCCAACCACCCTCCCGTTCTCCATGACCAGAATCCTGCTCACGTTGCGAAGGGTCGACAGTCGATGCGTCACCGACAACACCAGCCTGCCCGCCATCAGACGGTCGAGAGCCCTCTGTACCCGGGCCTCGCTGTAGGAGTCGAGGCTCGACGTGGCTTCGTCCAGCAGGAGGATCGGAGCGTTCTTCAGAATCGCGCGAGCGATATTCACCCGCTGGGCCTCGCCGCGCGACAACGCACGCCCACCGTGGCCGATCGCGGTCTGGTACTGCTCGGGCATTGCGACGATGTCATCGTGAATCTCGGCGGCGCGTGCGGCCGACTCGATTTCATCGTCGGACGCGCCGGGGCGTCCGCGCCGGATGTTGTCTGCCACGGATGCGGCAAACAGAAAGGGGTCCTGGGTGACGATGGCCATACCCCGATGCACGTCGGCCAGACGCAGGTCTCGAAGATCGACGCCGTCGCAGGAGATCGCGCCGGAAGTGGGATCGTAGAAGCGAGCGATGAGATTCAGCAGCGTGGTTTTTCCGGCGCCCGACGGTCCCACGATGCCGAGGGTCTCTCCCGCCGCGACCTCGAAGGAGACGTTCTCCAGAACGGTCGAGCCATTCACGGTGAACCCCACATCGTGGACGGAGAGGAGCCGTGGCGGCGTGAGCATGGGCCGGGCATCGGGACGATCGCGCGTCTCCGAGACTCTCCGGAGCAGCGCGTCGATGCTGGCCGAGCTGGCCCCGTGACGCTGAATCTCGAGATACGCCGTATTCATGTTGTTGAGAGGCCCCTGCACGGCGCGCGCGGCGAGCAGGAAGGCCAGCAGCTCGGCCCATCCAAGCACGCCGGACCGCACCTGGAGCCCGCCGGCGATCACGACGACCACGGTGTTGATGCTCGCCATCGTGTCGAGCGCCACTCGGGCCAGGGCACGGGTCCGCTCCATCTGCAGGAGCTCGTCGAAGTACTGTCTGGCTCGATGGACGGTGCGGTCTGCTTCCGACGAATCCGCACCGTAGATCCTGATGATCCGAATCCCGTGAAGCAGTTGCAGGAGCATGTCGAAGACGACGATGCTCTTGCGGCGGACGCCGAACGACCTCGCCAGCGTGCGACGGGCAACGATCGTGATCGGCACCGCCGCGAGCGGCACCAGCACGAAGGCCCACACCGCCAGCCGGGGACTGAGGCTGACGGCCACGGCGATCAGACCGGCGGCCTGCATCGCCTCGAGCAGAAGAGCGGCTGCCGCCATCGTCACCGACCGGAGGTTGGCCACATCCTGGCGGATGGTCTGAACCAGATCGCCCTGCGTCCGGCGATCGAAGAAGCCGACCGAGAGAGTGAGCACGTGACGGATGAGGCGATCCATCGTTCCCAGCTCGACGACCGCGAGGATGCGCTGCTCGGCGAGCCTCGACTGGTAGGTGAGGAGCACCGCCGCGAGTTGTACGCCCAGGAGCAACGCCACGAGACCCCACAGCGGCAGCTCGAAACCAAGCCGGGTCGCCCATCCGTTGCCGCTTCCGAGAACGGCCGCGAGAAACTCGTGGATCAGCAGAATGGTGGAAGCGTTCAGCGCCGCCCGGCCGATCGAGGCCAGTGCGAACCCGGTAACCAGGGCGGGCTTGCCGCGCAACAGGCGCCACGGAAGACTCAGCGCCTGGATCAACTTGCGCCTTCAGGAGCCAGCTCCGGAACGGGAGCCTCGTCCGTCGCGACCGCTGCGTCCGTCGTGACAGCGGCTACGCCGCGGCGGCTGCCACGCGAGAGGAACGCCGCGACGGACATGTCGCCGGTCACGTTGAGCAGGGTCTTCAGCATGTCCGGCGCCATCGAGGTCGCCTCGAGAAGGATCACCCCTTCCACCGGGATCCCCGCGGCGAGATAGGCGGGGAGCGTCGTGAAGGCCTGCCCGCCCTGCGGAACTCCCACTGCACCGAAGCTCAGCAGGATGACCGTGACCAGGAACACGGTCAGCGTGCCGGCGCTCAACGTGACTCCGTAGACATGGGCGAGAAAGAGAAGCTTCGCGGTCGCGGAGACGGTTCGGTTGAGCTTGAAAATCGAGACGCAGAGCGGCAGCACGAACCCCGTCACCCGCGACGGCAGGCGCAGATGTTCCATCCCTCCCTGAACGAGTGCCGGCAAGGCAGCGATCGACGAGAGCGTGCTGATGGCGACGAGCTGCGCGGGAGCCGCCGCGCGCGCAAACTCCCGCATCGACGTGCGGCCCGCGATCGCGGTGAGCGGATAGAGCAGCACGATGAAGAACGCCAGCAGCACGCAGACGAGGAGGATGAACGCCCCCATCATGCCCGCCGCCCGTCCTCCGGCGTGCAAGGCGGATACGTACGTGAGCGCGAAGACGCCGGCGGGAGTGCCCACGAGGATCCACCGCACCAGAATCAGCATCGCCTCGGCGAACCCTCGCAGGAGTTGCGTGAGAGGTGCTCGATGCTCTTCGCGAAGCCGGGTGATCGCCGCACCGACCAGGGCCGCGAAGATCAGGATCGGAAGGATCTCGCCTTTGCGCGCGGACTCGACGAGATTCGTCGGCAGGCGGTTGCTCCAGTCGCCGGTTGCTGCTTGGGCCGAAGGCCCGTCCGAAGGCACGTTCGCGACGCTCCCCGCGCCGGCCAGCGACTGCACCATCGCCGGGTCGGGCCGGTAGAAGGAGAGCAGAGGCGGCGTGAGGAAGATCGTGACGATGCCGGCCATCGCCAGCATGACCACGAAGAGCAGGATTGCCCGAAGCCCGAGCCGGCCCACCGCGCCGGGCTCCGCGCCGCTGCCGACGATCGACGAGAGCAACTGGCTGACGATCAGCGGAATGAGCGTCATCTGCAACGCGGCCAGCCAGAGAGCGCCGAGAGGCTCCACAACCTTCGCCAGCTGGTCGAACAGCGGCAGCCCGGAGCGGTGACCCACGGTACCGAGGGCGAGCCCGATGCCGAGGGCCAGCAACGACCACGTCGCAAGAGAAAGCCGCCGCCGGCGGCGAGGATGAGGGGGAAGATGACTCACCCGCGCAGTATGCCGCGTTTTTGCGGCGCTGCCGAGGTAGCCGTTCTCCGCGGAGCCGCGGCCGCGAATCCTGCGCTACAATCCCGACCGCTCATCTGAGCGGGCGTAGCTCAGTTGGTAGAGTAGGAGCTTCCCAAGCTCTTGGTCGCGGGTTCGAATCCCGTCGCCCGCTCCAATGCTCCACACCATCGAAGCTGTGTCGATCAAGGACTTGGGCGATGAATCACGATTTTCGGGTTCGCGGCGGACGCTACGCTTGTCGCTCGGTATCCCTGATGACCTCTGCGGCGCGCTTTCGCTCATGGGGGCTGGTGCGATTGTGATCGTGGGCTCGCCTCAGATGCTCGACGCCTCGGCGAACGACTGTCTTGTCTCTCGTTCCCGATGACATGCCTCTGGCGATCAGGCTTCGGCCGAGGGCGTAGTGAACGTGCGCCGATGCGGCGCAATCGTGGAAACGGGCAATGAATTCTTCGAGAGAGCCAACCGTCTCATTCGATGCCAGTTGGCGCGCACGATAAAAGAGCAGGTCGGCATGGATCGGGTTCAGGAGTGTTTCGCTGAACGCGGCCATCTTCGAGATCGCGAGGATGCGCGGCAACACATTCACCTCGATCCTGTTCGACTCCAACGGCTGTCCGCCGAGGGAGAGTTTTGCCCAGATCGTGTGCACTCCCGCGTCACGGAATGTGTACCCACCGCCCTGTCCGAAGATGCTGATGTCTCGCTGGATCGACTCTCTCGGCGTGACGAGGCGCTCGCGCCGCGGGAAGCAGTATCGATTGGGAGGGCGATACCGGCGTCTCTCTCCATGCGGATCCTCGATCCAGACGTCAAAGGCGTCGTATCCGGGATCCATGCAATCGGGAACTAGGAACTCTCGGTCCACGCCGCGCATGACCCGCAGACATACATCCAATTGCACGGGCTCGAAGTGGAAGAACTCCCGCTGGTCCATATTTACGACAAGCTCCAGGCCGAACGGTCGCGGATCGCCCGCTCGGTTTTGGACGGAGTAGTCGCCTACGGGGACAAGCCCACCGAGCGTCCCGTAAGGGTATCCGCCCGGAAAGACTCCCGCTTCGGTCGAACAATGTCTCAGGAGGAATCGCTGCTCCTCCGTGAAGTCGTATCCATCGCGATAGGGCTCGTCGAGCTGCGAAGAGGACATCAGGTTCGTGGGCGGTGGCTCGAGATGCCCGAGGTTGAAGACGTGTCCCAATTCATGAATCGCTGTGAACATCGCTTCGAGCACGACATCATCGTCGTTGGCTCGATTGCTTCTGATGGAGGAGAGGAACACCGCTGCCCCTTCCCTCGGCAGCCGCATCGCGCCGATCGATGCGTCGAAGCCGACATCGAACATAAGGCCGAACGTCAGGTCGTGGCCCGGCCAGTAGTCCGCAAGGATCAACGCGATCTTCGTTGCCGGCGCGTCGACGTTGTTGAGTAAATCGTCCAGCACGAAATTGAGGTCGAATGGCTCTGCCCCGGCGCCCGTCTGGAGCGGTGCGTCTACACCGGCATAGTTCATTGTGAGCTCGATGTCCCCGCCGGATGCCTCGGCGAAGTAGTCCTCGATCCCTTTTTCCGCAAGGCGGAACGGCTGCGCCAGCTGTTCCGCCTGAGGATTGAGCGTGGCCACCACGCATTCGATTCTCAGGCTCATCGCTCGACCACGAAAGGAACATCCCGGCTGTCCTTGTCGGCTTTGGCGGTTGCGTGGAACGGCACTGTCAGCACGTACGATCCCTTCGGTAATGCCGAGTCGAGATCGACGACGATGACATTCGCATCGGTCAGCGTCGCGATCATGACCGCATTCGCAACTCTTTTCGGGTTCGCTGCGTTGGCGACGTCCAAGACTGTAACCTTGGACGCATCGATGGCATGGACGCTGGGCCGCGGCACGACGATGAGTTGGAGTGCGTTTGTATTCGGCGCGGGACGAATGACGCCGCCATCTTTCAGGCGTAGCTCCACGTTCACGGGCGCTGCCTTGGCTTCCGGCTTCTTCGAGGTGCCGAGCTGCTGCTGCTCGTTCACCGCCTGGAAGTAGACGGTCGGCTTGTTTTGCGCGTTGACCCCTTCCTTGATGACGAAGAGGACGGGCGCCCAAGCCTGGTCGAAGGCGGGCTTGTTCCTTGTCAGTAAGTCGAGGTTCTCCAGAGCCTTCTTCAAGCGGGCCGTGGCAGTGACACGCTCTGCTGTTGCAGCCGCGGTGTCGCTCTTGAGTGATTCGAGCCCCGCGATTTTCGCACCGATCGTCTTGAGGCTGGAGGTCGAGGCATCCACTTCCGCCGTCGCGGCCTCGACCTTTTTTTTCTTCTCTTCAGCAGCTGCCTTCGACGCCGCAACGTTTCCGGCTCCTCCGACCGTGTTTGTGCTGATGACCTCACCGAGGTGGTCAATCGCGATCTGCAGCTTGACCGCGGTGACGGCGCGCTCAACCTTTGCTTCTGTGGCGTCTTTGTTGAACGACTCGAGCGCGGCGATCTTCGCGTCGAGGGCTGCGAGCTCGTCGCGAAGCTTTTGGACCGCCGCTTTCGCGTCCTCGACAGTTTTCTTCTTCGCATCGGCGGCAGTCTTTTCCGCCGTCTCCTCAGCATCCCGTCGCGTCAGTTCGGCCTTTGCTGCCTCGCCTATCGAGGAGGCGAGTTGGGAGGCCACCTCTGTGCTGGTGGGATTCCACTGGACCTTTTTGAGAATCCCAGAGGCTTCGGTCTCGACGCGCAGTTTGTGCTTGGCCACGTAGCTCTCCGCCTCGATCGCGTATTCCTGAGACGTGTCGGGCAGATATTCCATCGTGAACAAGACGCTGCCGTCGGTTTGAGGCTTCGCGACCAGGACCGGGCGGGGGAGGTAGTACCGGATTCCGGGCGTGCTGTCGGTGGCCTTCCTGACGGTCAGCCGTGTTGTGCACGCGTTGAGCACGACGATGGAGAGGATGGCGATGACGATGATTCGCTTCATGTTCAGTCTCCCTTCGTCGCGTGCAGGCCACCGAGGCTGCCTGCGTCAATAGGGCCGTCCTTGTCAATGAGATAGGGCATGCCATCGACGTCGAACAGCACCTTGAAGATGTAAGGCAGCGGCACATTCGGTGGGTCCTTGGCCTCGTTTCTGGCGAGGGCCGCTACAGCGATCTTCTCGAGTGCACTGATCACTGCCTTCGGCAGCACGGCCGAATCCGCGGTGATCTCCGACGTCTTCAGCATGCCGTTCTCGAACTCGAGCGTCGCGTCATTCGTCGAGACGATGTTGTACAAATAGGCAGACATCTTCTTCTTCGGGTCAGGGAGGTAGACGAGCGTGGGCGTGAGACCGCCAGCGTTGTCGGTCGTCACATAGATATAGGGTGAGCTTCCGTAGTAGCGGATGCCGCTCGAGGTGAAATCGGTGTCGGCTCCGATCTTCGTGACGTGCATGCCCGCACATCCGGCCAGCACGAACGCGATGAGGCTCGCTAGGAATCGTTTCATGAATCCTCCTTGTGAGATTGCAGAGTGAGAGTGACAGTATTCGTGATTTCCCTACCGAGCGGAAAACGATCAGGAAACCCATCGCTCCGTCCCTCTCATCCATCGTAGGCCGCGATGAAGTGCGTCCGGGAGAACATCACGATGCGAATCCGCCTCATCTCGTTTCTTCCCTTGATCGCGTGGTCGACGGCCATGGTCGCCGAGGGCGAGATCCCACCGGTACAGTTTCTCACACCGGTGATCGAGTTGAAGGGCCCCGTCGGCTCGACGATCGAGCAGTACGTCACTGTCGTCTCAAACGGGCCGACCGCCGCGGATGTGACTGTGAAGTTGTTCGTGGACGCCACGAACATCTCCGCGGACTTCACGTTCCCTGCGACTGTAAAACTCACTCCGTCGATACCGCAACGAGTGAAGATCTCGCTGACGCATGCACGAGCTCCGATCACTGCGATGGCGCGTCTCGACGTCTACCTCGACGGAAAGGTCGCGGCCACAAGCCCGTTGTTAGTCGAGGTATTCGCGAGACCGACGTTGACTGTGTTGCCAACGCCGGCCTCGTTCAAGTTCACCGATGTTAGAGGGAACTGGTTCAGCCGATGGATAGCGCGAAATCTGCTGTCAGCGAAGGAGGCCAATCCTGTTGCGACTGTGCAGATTCGAGAGGGTGGTACTGGCAGCGTCGAGAATGTAGAGGCGGAATTTTCGGCCGTCGGGTCGAATCAGGGTGTCGTTGTCACGAATGCTGACTACACGGTCGTGCCTCAAGTCGAGAACGAAACTCGTGCCAAGCACGCAGTCTTGCTTCTTCCCGTAAAGTTGAATCTAGCTGGACTTCCGCCCGATTCCTACACGGGTGCGGTCTATTTCACCGCGAAGAACCTCGCTACTCGGGCAGTAGCGCCGGTGAACTTCAGCGTTCGCGCCGATCCACTCCTTCCGGCCGTCCTTCTCTTTTTCGGCGTTCTCATTGGACGTTTTCTCCGGTACATGGACGGAGATGGTTCGCGGCAACACGCGATTCTCGACAGGCTCGAACGTGTCGAGCGTCACCTCTCGCCACAAGATATGTCGGTCCTCACGCGCGTCATCGCTGCGGCGAAGCGAGCGGCATACGATCGGCGTTGGTCGCAGGCGGAGACGCTGGTCAGCAAGGTGGAAGGGCGCTCGGACGTTCTTGTGGAACTCGACGTGCTGGACGACGACCTGAATGCAATAGTGCCGACCGAAAAAGCGATCCTCGATCAGGCGGAGGCGGCACGCAAGGCCCTACAACGAGACGACGACGCAAGCGCCGCATTCCTTGTGCAACAGATCAAGATCGCATTGAGGAATTTGCCCGGAGTGCGCGGGATGG
The DNA here is from genome assembly GCA_035525285.1 of Thermoanaerobaculia bacterium. Taxonomy (GTDB): domain Bacteria; phylum Acidobacteriota; class Thermoanaerobaculia; order Gp7-AA8; family Gp7-AA8; genus QHVT01. The sequence continues at coordinate 37,981 of DATLFB010000041.1, read as the reverse complement.
CCCAGAAGGCGATCGAACGGTCTCTTGTGACCTTCCAATCGCTTCAGGTGGCTCCCAAGACGCAACTGCGCGTCCGTGCGGCGGATGGCTTCGCTCGAATCGTCGGATTCTCGCCGCTGGCGGCGAAGGCTGAGTTCAGCCGCCGCATTGCGCGCCCGCTTCTCTACGTATTCCTGGTGATTACCCTCGTGTATCTGGGTCTGAGAACTCTTTACCTGGCGAACGATACGTTCGGTGCTGGGCGTATGGCCGACTACATCGGCCTGCTTATGTGGGCGATCAGCGCCGACGTGGCGAGCAAGACGCTGAGCAATATCCGCAGAGTGCCGTGATGCAGCGGCTGAGGCGCTCGCTTTCGAAAACTCGCATCTGTGTTCGCCGGTCGCGCGTTCCGACGACGGCTAAGGGTATTCCTGCTCGATCCGGGCGGTCGGCGGCAAGACCCGCGGCGAGGCTACCCCGAGCGTTCCAGCCATTCCCGCCAAATGCCCGCGCGTGGCGCTATCCCCGGCAAGATGCGTTTTTCCTTTGCCAGACCCCGCGCCGCCCGCAGTGAACACCTGCTGCCGTGTACTCAATACGTACTTCGATTGGACTATTTGAGGGATTCGAGCAGTTGTAGGGTCGAGTGTTTACAGTAACTTGCAGAAACTAAAGGGGCCTTTCAAAGTTCGAATCCCGTCGCCCGCTCCAATAGATTCAAGCAGTTAGAGTTAGAGCCGGATAAGGCACTTCGCAATTGCGCGTTCGGTCGGCGTCAATCGAGATCCGATTTGACGTCGATTGTTTGTTCAGTCGGCGCCGATCGAAATCCGGTTGACGTCGATTACCGGTTCGATCGATGTCGATTGAGATCCGGTTGACGTCGATTGCCGTTCGGTCGGCGTCGAATGAAATCCGGTTGGCGTCGATTGCCCTTCGGTCGGCGTCGAACGAAATCCGGTTGACGTCGATTGCCGTTCGCTCGACATCGATCGAAATCCCGTCGACGTTGACTGCCGTTCGGTCGACGTCGACCGGCTTCGCTGTCCCATCGATTGAGCGCGCACCCAAGTCGTTGCGGCACGCCTTCCAAGTAACCGATTTTCTTATCGGTTACTAACGAGCCATGCGCCCGGAACACGGAAAACATCATCGGGTGTCCCCATTCTGAAGATACCAACGATCTGTAAATGTGGGCGCGGTAACGCTGCCCATCTACCCGAACTTCAAATACCACGTACGGACCACCCCGTTACGCAGCGGTCACGATCCCGCGCGGCCACGTGACCGCGTCACCTCATTCATGTCAGACTGCCCCAATGCGCCACCTTTGCAGGCTCTTCGTCGTCCTCGCCATTCTTCCGCTTTCGCTCTCCCCCGCCTACGCCACGTGCGGCGGCGGGGGTGGGGGCGGCACGGGCGGAACGATGCCCTCGGGCGTGGGACAGCCGCAGGCGTACGTCGTGCCGTGGAAGATCGTGAAGCCGGACGACGCGCCGTCGAGCGCACCGCTGATCGTCTACTGGTTCCCCGCGACGAAGGAAGAGGTCAAGGGACACGAACTGCTCTCCTCGCGCGCGCTGATGCTGGCGTCGGCGCAGTGCGTCGGCATGCAGCTCGTCGTGCCGATGGATACCGCCACCATCGCAAAGTGGGACGTCGCGGACAAGCTGCCGACTGCGATCCTCGTCAGCGACGGCGCCGCGATCGCGCGCGTCGACGGGGACAAGGGGAAGCTGCGCGGCGCGAAGGTCGAGGAAATGCTGCGCAACGAGCTCCGCGCGCGCGAGAGTGCGCTCGACAAGCTCCTCGACGAGGCGAAGCAGAAGGAGAAGGCCGATCACGACGGAGCGGTGACGCTCTATCAGCAGGTGTGGGAACGCCGCTGCCTCGCGCCGAAGAAAGGTCGCGCGGCGCAGAAGGCGCTCGGGCGCCTCGGCGTGGAAGTGAAGGACGCGCAGCTGCGCACGATCGATCCCCTCATCACGCCGAAGATGAACGCGCGGATGACGGCGGCGATGGATCGCGCGTTCGCGGCCGAGCTGGCCGAGGACTATGCGCTTGCGCGGAAGCTCTACGCGGCCGCGGCGCAGCTCGATCCCGCCGACCCGGTCCCGCAGCGATTCCTCGGCGAGCTGTATCGCCATCACACCGGCGAGTGGACGCTGGCGAAGCAGACCTTCGCGCACCTCCTCACCATCCAGCCCGACCCGCTTTCCCGCGCCGTCGCGCTGCACGGCCTCGGCAAGATGACGATCCACATGGGCGATCCCGCGAAGGGACTCGCGCTGTTCGAGGAGTCGGTCGCCGTGTACCCGCTCGCGCTGACGTACCGCAATCTCGCGGTGTACTGGAACTCCGAGCGCGTGCGCGAGAAGGCGGAAGTGTACGTGCAGAAAGCGCTCGCGCTCGAGCCCGAGGATCCGTACAACCTCGTCTTCGCCGCAACCTACCTGGCCGACAGCGGCCGCGGCGAGGAAGCGCTGCGCATCGCGAAAGCGAACGAGCACCTGCTCAGCGCGTCGTACAACCTCGCCGCGATTTACGCGCTCCTCGGACACAAAGGCAAAGCGATGGAGCTCCTCCGCCGCCACTTCTACGAGTACGAGCGCTACGACGACGTCCGCGCGATGGAGATGTGGGAAGCGCGCGTCGACTACGTCTTCTCGTCTCTCAAGGAGGATGAGGAGTTCGTGAAGCTGACGGCGATGGCGAGGTAGGTTTCGGAGAGCTCCGAGCGCGGCCAGAACCTTTCAATCAGCCGACGATCAACCTTTCAAATAGCCGAGCTTCCCAGGCTCGGTGCTCCGCTCGGGAATCCGCCGAGTGTGGATGTTAAAATCCAGTCCATCATGTCCTTCGCAACGGAGCACCCAGCGCGGCCTCAGCTCGGTCGTCCCATGACGTTCGAGGAATGGGCGGCCATGCCCGAGGATGAGCCGGGTGAGTTGGTCGATGGTCGTCTCGAGGAGGAGGAAGTGCCCGATCTGGTCCATGAGCTGGTCGTGTCCTGGCTGGTTCACGTGCTCAGGACGTGGGTCGGCCGGGCCGGCTTCGTATTCGGATCCGAAGCGAAGTATGCCGTGCGTGCGGATCGCGGCCGGAAGCCCGATGTCGCGGTGTACCTCGGCTCCGACGGGAGCCACCTGCCGCGACACGGAATCGTGCGTGTGCCACCCGACATCGTGGTGGAGGTGGTCTCGCCCTCGCCCCGCGACGAGCGGCGTGACCGCATCGAGAAGATGGACGAATACGCCGCGTTTGGCGTGCGCTTCTACTGGATTCTCGACCCGAGCCTGCAGTCGCTCGAGGTCTTCGAGTTGCTTGGCGAGCGCTACGCACGCGCTGCGCGGGCCACAGAGGGCCGGATGGATCCCGTGCCGGGTTGCCGCGACCTGGTGATCGAGCTCGACGACCTCTGGGCAGAGCTCTCCCGGCTCGGCCCGTCGGACGAATAGTCCCTGGCTGAGCAAGAAAAGCCGGAGGAGGCGAGTGCGATTCGCGTCGACTGCCGCAACGAGTCGGAGCAAGCTCACGACAGATCGGACACGGGGAGAGCGCGGAAATCGGTCGTAAGAGGGAAACTGTTCCGCGCACGGCAGATGATCCCTCCCCCTGCGACACGCTTCGTCCCCATGACGCGCCGGACGAACTGGAGGTTCACGGCGTCCGATGGCTCCGGCAGTTCCGTCCACTTGCTTTCGAAGAGCTCCACGCGCCCCCCTGATTCCGCCACAAAGTCCACTTCTCGCGTCCGATCGCGCCAGAAATAGAGACTGCGAGGCCGCCCTGCCTTTGATTCTCGATGCCGCAATTGCGCGAAGACAAACGTCTCCCAAACGGAACCGGCGCCCGGTGAGTCCTGTAACGCGTCCTCGGAACGGATGTTCAACAGCGCACACAGGAGACCGCTGTCGGTCAGATAGAGTTTCGGACTCTTGACGATCGACCTGGTGCGGTTGGAGAACCATGGCTCGAGGAAAGCCACCTGTCCGGAAGCCTCGAGAATCGACAGCCATTGATTGGCTGTGGAAGGCGAGATTCCGACGTCGCGCGCCAGATCGGCCTTGTTGAGGAGATTGCCGGAACGCAACGCGCACGCGCGCAGGAACCTTTCGAAGTCGCGCAGGCTGCTCACATTGGCCAGCGACCGGACATCCCGCTCCAGATACGTTGCGATGTAGGAGTTGTGGAAAGCGATCGAGTCGATTTCGGGATTGGCATGAAGCTCCGGGAAGCCGCCCCGTACGACGGCGGTATCGATCCCGGTCTCGGGCCGAGCGCCGAGAATCTCCGCAAATGAGAGAGTCTCGAGTTCCATGATATCGGCCCGGCCGGCCAGCGACTCCGACACACCCTGCATCAATGTGAACTTCTGCGAGCCCGTCAGCAGGAACTGGCCATTCCGGGCGCGGTGCGCATCAACGGCGGTCTTGAGATGGCGGAACAGAGCCGGTGCGTACTGCACTTCGTCGAAGATGACCGGTGGAGGGTGACGGCGCAGGAATGCGTCGGGTTCCTTCTCCGCTTGCTCGGCTTCCGTTGGCAGATCGAGGGAAACGAAACGATGATCTGGAAACAGCCGCCGCAAGGTGGATGTCTTCCCCGTCTGCCGGGCCCCGGTGAGGACGACGACGGGTCGGGTACGCGCCGAGCGCTGCAGCCGTGATTCAATGTCTCTCTGGATCCACATCTACTAAATATACGATTACATCGCATATTTCGCAAAATCACCTTTCTACGAGTACGAGCGCTACGACGACGTCCGCGCGATGGAGATGTGGGAAGCGCGCGTCGACTACGTCTTCTCGTCTCTCAAAGAAGATGAGGAGTTCGTGAAGCTGACGGCGATGGCGAGGTAGGTCCGGCGAGCTCCGAGCGCTTGCGGCGGGGTCGCCTTCGATTGCCCAGTCAGCGATCACAGGGGGCGCCGTCGCGGTCAGAACCTTTCAATTAGCCGCCCCTCAACCTTTCAAATAGCCGGGCGGACGAGTTCCGCATTCATTACTACGGCCCGTTCTCGTTTCAGCTACGCGATCGGCTCTCGTTGCTCGAAGCAGAGGAGTTTCTTCGGGTCTCGCCGCGCGATCTGGGGGTGACGTACGACACTGGCGAGCGCTTCTCGCAGCTCCGCGAGCAGTTCCCCCGAACCATTGCGGAATACCAGCATGCGATCGACTTCGCCGCGTCGGAGCTCGGCTCGTTGAGGGTGAAAGAACTCGAACCGTTGACGACGGCGCTGTTCGTCACGCGCCAGCAGCCGGGCACGGAGGCCGGCGCCCGCGCGGCGAAGCTGATGCAGATCAAGCCTCACGTGAAACCGGCGGAGGCACACGCGGCGATCGCGAAGGTGGACGGGTGGATCGTGCAGGTGGCGCCGAGCCAGGGACATGCAACATTGAAAGCGTAGGTACCAGGGCTTGTCATCGCGAGCGTAGTCGAGCGACCTGGGCGGGTGGGCGGCGCGAATCGCATGCGACTGGCCCCACCCGCACACCCGGGTCCCTCGCTCACGCTCGGGATGACAAGGCTGGCCACGCATGCTTTCAAGGTTGAAGGTCCATGAACCCCAGCCCCTGTACCGTGCGCGAGCTGCGCGTGACGCTCGCGGTGAAGAACATGTTGCTCGATACGACGCCGGTGTATCGCAGCGAGAGGAACGAGGATGGCGCGATGCCCGCGAATGCGGAGGGCGTGGTCATCGAAAGCTCCGGCCGCCGGGCGGCCTCGAAGAACGCGGAGAAGTCGTGGCCGCCGGCGATCTGACCGTTGACCTTCGCGCCGATGGCGCCGGCCGTCGCGTTCTCCGGCAGCTCGAGCTCCGCGAATCGTGTCTGCGACAGCTCCTGTCGCGAGGCGGCGGCGAAGAACCAGAGGCGGTCCTGGAGCAGCGTACCGCCGGCCGTGATGCCGTACGCCGGGGAGCTGCTGCGCCCGAAGATGTCGTTGCCCGTTGAGAGGGAGAGCTCGAGCGATCCGGAAAGCGGCGCGGAGCCCTTCGGCGTCATGACGATCTCGCCGCTGGTGGCCCGGCCGAATTCCTCGGATTGCGCGGAGGCGGCGAGCGCGATCAGTTGCACGAGAAGGAGGGCGATCACCGCGCGTCGCGAAGCCATGCGGCCATTCTACAGCGCCAGATCGCGGAACGCCTTCGGCACGTCGGAAGCGAACACGAGCTTCTCGCCGCTGCGTGGATGCGTGAAGCCGAGGCGCTTGGCGTGCAGTCCGAGGCGGCCGAGGGACTCGTCGCGTCCGCGGCCGTACATCGTGTCGCCGGCGACAGGGTGTCCGGCCTCGGCGAGATGGACGCGGATCTGATTGCGCCGTCCGGTCTCGAGGGTCACTTCGAGAATCGAGAAGCGCCGGCCCGAGGCGATGGTGCGGTAGTGCGTGACCGCTTCCTTGCCGGCGGAAGCGTCGGCGACGCTGCGGACTCTCAGCTCCGCGTCTTCCGCGAGCGTCGATCGGAATGTGCCGGCGGGCTCGCGGAGCTTTCCGTGGACGATCGCGACATAGACCCGCTCGATGTCGTGGGCCTCGAACTGCTTTCGGAGGCGGTCGCGCGTCCACGTGTTCTTCGCGAAGACGAGCACGCCGGAGGTGTCGCGATCGAGGCGGTGCACGTGATGGATGCGCCGGTCGCCGGGGCGGCCGCCGAGATATGCGTCGAGAAAGCTCTCGGCCGTCTCGTGAAGCACCTCCGCGGTCGGGACGCTGAGCAGTCCGGCGGCTTTGTCGACGACGATGAGATCCGGGTCTTCGAAGAGGATGCGGATGCGCGGATCGATCGGAGCGGTTCTGGAGCCGACCTCCACGCGGTCATCCGGCCCGATCTCCCGCTTCGCGTTGCGCTCGGGCGCGCCGTTTACGCGGACGCGGTCGCTCTGCAGCATCTCGCGCAGGGTCGTCTTCGAGGAGTCGGGAAACTGCCGCTGGAGGATCTCCAGCAGCGAACCGCGCGTTCCGTCGCTCACGCGGGTGAACGTATCACGAGGAGTTGCCCTCGCCGCGACGGGCGCATTCGTGATGAAATCGAGTGGAGGGAGAGGGTCTGATGAACGTCACGCGGACGGCTTCCGCCGCATTCACCGTCGAGTTCGAGAGCGAGGCCGAGCTGCAGGAGGAGCAGCGCGCGAATCTGTCGGTGGGCGGTCTTCGTCTGCCGACGACCGAGTCGATCGCGATGAACACCACCTTGCTCGTGACGCTGCGCGGGCCGTGGGGAGGTGAGGCGGTCGTGAAAGCCACGGTCGTCGCGGCGCTCCCGCAGGCGCTCGCGCTGGCCATCGACGGCAACGCCGAGGAGCTCGCCGGCCGGCTGATGGCGAAGCCGGCGGAACCTGCGCCCGCGGACGAGAAGCAGAACCCGTGGGAGCGGATGCGCTCTCTCACGCAGACCGAAAAGATCCTCCTCGCGGTGAAGGCGGATCGCAGCGAGCGTGCGCTGCTGCTGCAGGACAACGATCCACGCGTGCTCCTCTCGCTGCTCCGGAATCCGCGGATCACCGTGGAGGAAGTCATGCGCATCGCGAAGTCGTCGTATCTGAATCAGCAGATCGCAGACGTGATCGTGAAGACGGGGCAATGGATGGCCAGTCTCGAAGTCCGTCTCGCGCTGATTCACAATCCGAAGACGCCGCAGCCGTTCGCGCTGCGCATTCTGACGACGCTTCCCGAGTCGGAGGTGCGGACGATCGCGCGCACGGGAACGAGCATGGCGCTGAAGACGGCCGCGCTACGTCAGCTTCAGCGTCCCGCGGGCAGGTGAGGGCGGCTCCCGCAACTGGCGGGCTCCGCTGTCGCCGGGCTCGCAAGTCTTGATTGTTTGCTCGATCTCTCGTTAACATGGCCATGTTAATTAGCACGGCCGCGTTAATGAGCGTGCCATGCAGGCGGGGGTGTTGTATGACTTCGGGTGGACGGCATTCGTCGAACCGGACCGCGGAGATCGAGAAGGTGGTCGCGGAGACTTTTCGCAGCGCCGGCTGGCGTGTCCGAGGACAGCCTCGAGAGGCGGATCTCGTGGTCCGGAAGGGAAAGCGTTCTTACGTCATTGAGATCAAGGCGGCTTCGGAAGCGAGATCGGACCGGCTGATTCCGCTGATGGCCCAGGCGATTCTTCAGGCGCGCTCGCGCGCAAAACGTCTCGGTGGCGGAACGGCGCCTCTGGCCGTGGTGGGTGCGTCTCGTGTCCCGACAAAGGTGCTCGATCAGATCCGCGAGTTCGCACGGCTGCACGCGCCGGAAGCCGCCATCGGCGTCGTGGATCTCGAAGGCCTTCGCGTCTTCGCCGGTGCTGGACTGAGCTCTCTGAGCACACTGCCGCAGGCTGATTCCTCGCGGACGACATTCGACAAAGTCAAAGTCGATCTCTTCTCGGATTTGAATCAGTGGCTCCTCAAAGTACTTCTTGCGCCGTACCTGGAACCACGCAACCTGCTCAACGCACCGGTCGGGCACTACAGGAATGCGTCCGAGCTCGCGAAGGCAGCGAGCGTTTCCATCATGACCGCCTTCCGGTTCCTTCGCGAGCTCACCGTCGAAGGATTTCTCCATGAGTCGAGCCGCATCGTCCGGCTGGTGAGGCTGGAAGAATTGCTTCGACGCTGGCAATCCGCCGCCGTTCGACCGATCGTTGAGATTCCTGTTCGATGGCTCCTGCCGGGAGAGAAGCGCGCGCTGCTTCGGCGTTCCCTTGCCGCCGTTCCCGATCGCGCATGCGTCGGATTGTTTGCTGCCGCGGATGCGCTCCATCTCGGAATCGTCCGCGGCGTGCCGATCCATATCTACGTTTCTGATCTGCGCGCGGTGCCGCTCTCGCAGATGAGCCTTTTGAGAATCGAGGATGGACGCCCGCCGGAAGCCGTCATCCGAGTTGCGGCCGCCCGCGAGTCCGTATTTCGAGGCGCCGTCAGGGCGAACGGGATGCCTGTCTGTGATGTGCTGCAGGTCTGGCTCGACGTCGCGAATCACCCGTCGCGAGGGGCGGAACAGGCGCAGGTCATCTTCAAACGAGTCATCAAGCCGATGATGGAACGAATGCGAGCTCTGGATGGATGACGATCTCGATCATTTCGCACGGCTCGTGGAGGCGCTGCGGCCGTACTGGGGCCATCTGGTCATCGTTGGTGGATGGGCGAATCGCCTGTATCGATATCGCGACGACGCTCACGTTCCACCGCACCCGCCGCTCTTTACGACCGACGCGGACATCGCGATTCCGACGACCAGCGCGTTGCCCAGCGATCTGCGTGAACGTCTCGTAGCAAGCGGATTTGTCGAGGAATTCGAGGGCGACGACACCCCGCCCGTCACTCATTACCGCCTTGGCGAAGAGCGTTCGGGTTTTTACGCCGAATTTCTGATCCCGAAGGTTGGAGGCGGAGGACGCCTCGACAAACGTTCGCAACACACGGCGGAAATCGGAGGCGTCGTCGTTCAGAAACTGCGCTACCTCGAAATCCTTCTGATCGAGCCCTGGCGGATCAAACTGCATCCGGGCGTCATTCGTGGTCTGGTGAAACCGATCGTGGTACGCGTGCCGAACGCCGTTTCCTACATCGCTCAAAAACTCCTCATCGCACCGAAGCGAAGATCTGCTGATCGAGCGAAGGACGTGCTGTACGTCCACGACACCATCGAGTTGCTGGGGGCGACTTTGAGCGCTCTCGGAGTACTCTGGCGCGACACCATTCGGCCGGCGATGCCGCAGAAAACTGCGAAGACGATCACTACGCTGGCGACAGGGAGTTTCTCGCGCGTGACTGATTCCATACGCGACGCCAGAGCAGCCGCTGCCGACGCTGGTCGGGTCATTTCTGTAGAGGAGATCCGCGCGCGCATCGAGCTCGGCCTTCGCGAGATCTTTGCCGAGGAGTAACGTCGCGCGTAACGCTTGCGCGTGCGCTTACGGCGATTCCTTCGGAACGCGGCGGGGCGCGTTCGCATGGAAGTCCTCCCCCATCCGCACCACGTCCGCCGTCCGCTCCCGCTGGTACTGATACAGCTCCTCCTTCGTCGCCGACGGGTGCTTGCGCAGCCATTTGTTCGCGTAGAGATCGCGGTCGGCGGCTTCGAGGATCTGGTCGAGTGTCGGATTGATGAGGAGCGTCGAGGCGGCGACGCCTGTCGTGGCGTGGACGCTGAGCGTCGTCTCGCCGGCGAGCCACTGCATCGCGGCGATGTCGTCGGCGATGCGCCCGGCGATGGCGCGGATGTCGTCGACCGAGAGCTCGTGGACGAGGAGCATGAACTCGTCGCCGCCGAAGCGGGCGATCGCGTCGTCCTGACGTGTGTGGCTGAGGAAGAGCGCGCCGACGTCGCGCAAAACGCGGTCGCCGGTGAGATGGCCGAACGTGTCGTTGATCTGCTTGAAGTCGTCGAGATCGAAAAGCACCAGACCGATCGCGCGCTTCTCGTACAGCGCGCGCTCGCCCTCGTTGAAGAGGAACCGCCGCGTGAACACGCCGGTCAGCTCGTCGCGCGAGGCGATGCCCTGCCACGCGCGCATCTCGTCGTGCAGCGCGTGCTGGCGCGCGAGCATGCGCCGCGCCGCCGCCACCTTCGCCAGCACTTCGACTTCCGTGCAGTTCTTCTGCAGGAAGTCGTCGTAGCCCGCGGTGAGGGCCTCGATCTTCAATGACATCTCCTCGTGCGCGGTGAGCATCACCGCGTACACGGACTGCAGGCGCGGCTCGGCGCGCACGGCTTCGATCAGCTCGAGCCCGTTGCGTCGCGGCATCGAGTAGTCGGAGAGGAGGAGATCGAACTCGCCGGCGCTGAGTTTCGCGAATGCCTCCCCGCCGTCGGTCGCCGTCACGGTGTCGAGACCGAGTCGTCGCGTGAGCGCCGCGAGGTAGACGAGATAGCCGGGATCGTCATCGGCGATCAGAACGCGAATGGGGTGAGGAGGGTCGGTACTGCCGTCCTGGCGGCGGCGGTGCGGTGTCGACATTGCGGGCAAACGAATCTCTGTCGCGCGGGCGTTCAAATCGCGCGCCAGCGGCCATTTTCGCGCGATAATCGCGCGGCCTCATGACCGATCCCGGAGTGCTCGCCAGCGGACGTTTTGCGATCCAGCGGCGGATTGGCGCCGGGGGGATGGGGGTCGTCTACGAGGCCGTCGACCACGGTCGCGGGCACGTCGTCGCCCTCAAGAAACTCCTCGGCACGGACGCGAGCGCCATCTATCGCCTCAAGAGCGAGTTTCGCGCGCTCGCCGACGTCGTCCACCCCAACCTCGTCCGCCTCTACGAGCTCGTCGGCGACGGCGACGAGTGGTTCTTCACCATGGAGCTCGTCGACGGCATCGACTTCCTTCACTACATCCGCGGCGGCGCGGTCGAGACCGATGACGCGACCACGGAGAAATCGACGCTCATCAGCGATCGCGGATTCTCACCCGACCTTCACGTCGCGCCAACGCGCGCGGAACCGATGCCCAGCTCCGCTGCGATCGATTACCCAAAGCTGCGCGCCACGCTGCGGCAACTCGGCGAAGGCGTCGGCGCGCTGCACGCCGCCGGCAAACTGCATCGCGATCTGAAACCATCGAACGTCCTCGTGACGCGCGAGGGCCGCGTGGTCGTCCTCGACTTCGGCCTGGCCACCGACGTCTCGCCGTTCCAGAAAAAGATCACGTTCGGCGGGACGCCCGCGTACATGGCGCCGGAGCTGATCGCGGACCAGCCGTCGTCCGAGGCGAGCGACTGCTACGCGATCGGCGTGATGTTGTACGAGGCGCTCACTGGCACGCTGCCGTTCGGCGGGAACTTCTATTCGATGCTGATGCAGAAGCGGACGACCGATCCGCGTCCGCCCGCGGAGCTGCTGCCGGACATCCCCGAGGACCTGAGCCGTCTCTGCGCCGATCTCCTGCATCGCGCGCCGGAAGAGCGTCCGGTCGCGCGCGAGCTCGTCGCGCGCGTCAGCGAGCAGCAGACGAAGGACACCGCGGCCGCGATCACGCTGGAGAAGCCGCGCGACACGCCGTTCGTCGGACGCAGTGCGGAGCTCGCGCAACTCGAGAGCGCGCTGACCGCGGTCGATCGCGGCACGCCGGTGACGATGCTCGTCCGCGGGAAATCGGGGATGGGCAAGACCGCGCTCGTACGCGCGTTTCTGCACGACGTGCAGCAGCGCGACGCGAATACCGTCGTGTTCAGCGGGCGCTCGTACGAGCAGGAGTCCGTGCCCTACAAGGCGGTCGACAGTCTGATCGACGATCTCGCGCGCTATCTCCGCAGCGTCACGCCGCTCGAGGCGAAGGCGCTGCTGCCGACGGACGTGCCCGCGCTCGGCCGCGTGTTCCCCGTGCTGCAGGATCTCGCGCCGGTGGCGAAGTGGCGGCGCAAGGCGGTTGAGATCCGCGACTCGCAGGAGCTGCGCCGCCGCGCATTCGCGGCGCTGCGCGAGTTGATGGCGCGCATGGCCGACGAGCATCGCGTGATCCTCTTCCTCGACGACGTGCAGTGGGGCGATCGCGACAGCGCGGCGCTGCTGGCCGAGGTGCTGCGTCCGCCGGACGCGCCGCCGCTGTTGTTGATCATCTGTCATCGCACGGAGGAGGCGGAGGGCAGCCCGATGCTGTCGGAGCTGAAGAAGCTTCGCGAGACCGAGCACGCCCTCGGCGACGTCCGCGAGATCACCCTCGGCGAGCTGACGTCCGCGGAATCGCACGATCTCGCGAGGGCGATGCTGCACGAGCGCGACACCGCCATCGATCGCGTCGAATCGATCGCTCGCGAGGGCGGCGGGAGTCCCTTCTTCATCGTCGAGCTGGCGCGCTTCTCCGAGTCGACGGGCGTCGTCGCCGCCGACGTCGAAGGCGACGGCCTGGTGCTCGAGCGTTTGATCCGCGCGCGCGTTGGACTGCTGCCCGGCGTCGCGCGGGAGCTGCTCGAGATCGTGTCCGTCGCCGGACGGCCGATTCTCGCGACGGCGGCGAACGCGATGGTGAATCTCCGTCCCGATGACGAGGCGATGCTGGCGCGGCTGCGCGCGGATCATCTGCTGCGCACGCGCGTGCGCGGCGGCCGCGATGAAGTCGATGCGTATCACGATCGCATTCGCGCGGCGATCGTGTCGGGGCTCCCGTTCGAGCGGCGCCGCGCGCATCACCTCACGATCGCGCGCACGCTCGAAGAGCACGGCGCGGGAGATCCGGAAGTGCTCGCGGTGCACTACTTCGGCGCGGGGGAAGCGGCGAAGGCGGCGGTGCACGCGCTCGAGGCGGGTGAGTGCGCGGCGGCGGCGCTGGCGTTCGACAACGCCTCGCACTTCTTCGCGATGGCTCTCGGACTCGAAGGCGGCGAGCCGCGGGCGGAGCTGATGATCAAGCTCGCCGGCGTGCTCGCGAGCGCGGGGCGCGGCGCGGAGGCATCGCATTACTACCTCCGCGCGGCGGCGAAGAGCGAGCCGGCGCAGGGGCTGGAGCTGCTGCGCCGCGCATCGGAGGGCTTGCTGCGCGGCGGACATCTCGACGAAGGGTTGCACATCATCCGCAGCGTGCTCGACTCCGTCGGCTTGCGGTTGCCGTCCACGCCGCGCGCCGCGGTCCTCGGAATGCTCGCCGGACGTTTGATGCTGATGCTGCGCGGTCTCGAGTATCGCGAGCGTCCGGCGGAGTCGATCGATCCCGCCGAGCTCACGCGCATCGATGTGCTGTGGGCGGTGGTCACGGGCCTCGCGCGCATCGACAACATCCGCTCCGCGTACTTCCAGCCGATCCATCTGCGGCTCGCGCTGCGCGCGGGCGAGCCGGTGCGTGTCGCGCGTGCGCTGACCGTCGAGGCGTCGTTCTCGTCGACGCGCGGCGAGAAGGCGCGGCGGCGGACGGAGCGAATCGTGTCGAAGGCGGAGCGCGCCGCGCGGCGCGCCGGCGATCCGCACTCGCTCGCGATGTCGACGCTGGCGCGGTCGCTGGAGAGCTGCTACCTAGGCCACTTCCGCGATTCACTCGAGAAGGCGGATGAGGCGGAGGCGATCTTCCGCGAGCGCTGCACCGGCGTGGCGTGGGAGATCGCCACGACGGTGAACTATTCACTCTCCTCGCTGACCTACCTCGGCGAGCTCGCGCAGCTCGCGCAACGCGTGCCGCAGCGCCTGCGCGAGGCGGAAGAGCACGGCGATCTCTACGCGGGAATCGATCCGGTGTGCCGGCCGGGAATCATGTGGCTCGCGGCGGATGATCCCGACGGAGCGCGCAGGGCGGTGCGGCAGGTGATGGATCGCTGGTCCGTGCAGGGATTTCATCTGCAGCACTATCTCGAGATGTACGCGGAGAATCAGATCGATCTCTACCTCGGCAACTGGGCCTCGGCGTGGCGTCGCGCGGACGAGCGCTGGCCGCTGATGAAGGCGGCGTATCTTCTGCGGATCCCATTCATCAGGATGGAAGCGCTGCATCTTCGAGGACGCTCCGCGCTGGCCGCGGCGATGGGAAGCGGAGACCGCACGCTGATCGATGCCGCCGAGCGCGACGCGGCCGCGATCGAAGCGGAGAAGTCGCTGTGGGGCACGCCGTTCGCGTACGCGCTGCGCGCGGGAGTCGCGTCGCTGCGCGGTGCGAAGGACAGCGCGGCGGAGTGGCTCGACCGCGCCGCGCGCGGGTTCGAGCACGCGGAGATGATGCTGTACGCGCACGCGGCGGCGATGCGGCGCGGACAGCTCATCGAGTCGCGCGAGCTGATTGGATCATCGGAAGGCTGGATGCGGGAGCAGGGCGTGAAGGATCCGGCGCGGTTGCTGAACGTGTTGATTCCGGTGCGCCGACTTCCAGTCGGCCGGTCCGCCGATTTTTAATCGGCGCCGACTGGAAGCCGGCGGACCGGCCGATTGAAAATCGGCGTTACAAGGTCCGAAAACCCGCTCCCTCCCATGTAGCGCGGGCCTCCGGCCCGCCGTCTCGCCGGCTTCCAGCCGGCGAGGACGAGCGCCGGCAGGATGCCGGCGCTACGCCGGGCTGGAAGCCCGCGCTACTTCAAACCCCGTCGTCTCCACTGGTTCCTTCCGCCGGTCCAGCCGCACCACCACCCACCCATCCGCGCGCCGTTCGACTTCCACGATCACCGAGGCCCACATGCCGCCGTCGAGGTTCTCGCTCCAGCGGAAGCGCATGCCGGGTTGCGGGGATTCGCCGCGGGTGCGGAGGTGCTCCTCCGCCATCTCGATCAGCTCCGGTCCGCCCTTGTGGTCGCAGGCCATTCGCATATGCTACGCCGCATGAGAGACATCCATTCCTTCGCCCGTCCGGACGAGGCGGTGGTCCGACATCTCGCGCTCGACCTCGACGTCGACTTCGAGCATCAGCGCCTCGCGGGATCGGCCACGCTGCGCATCGAGACATCGTCCGGCGCGCGCGAGCTCGTGCTCGACACCAACGGCCTCACCATCGATCGCGTCACGCTCGACGGCGGCAAACAAACGACCTTCACACTCGGCGAGCCGCAGCCGCACCTCGGACGCGCGCTCACCATCGCCATCGGCGACGATACGAAATCGGTGAAGATCGACTACTCCTCGTCGCCCGATGCCGCGGCCGTGCAATGGCTCTCGCCGTCGCAGACCGCGGGCGGCAAAGATCCGTTTCTCTTCACGCAGTCGCAGGCCATCCTCGCGCGCACGTGGGTTCCGTGTCAGGACTCGCCCGGCGTGCGGATGACGTACGAGGCGACGATCCGAGTGCCGCGCGGACTGATGGCGGTGATGAGCGCCGAAAATCCGACCGAGGCGAATGCGGACGGCGTGTATCGCTTCCGCATGCCGCAGGCGATTCCGTCGTATCTCCTCGCGCTCGCCGTCGGCGATCTCGCCTTCCGTTCCCTCGGCCGCAACAGCGGCGTGTACGCGGAGAAGCCGATGATCGAGGCGTCGGCGTACGAGCTCGCCGACACGCAGAAGATGATCGACGCCGCGGAGAAACTGTACGGTCCTTATCGATGGGGACAGTACGACGTGCTTGTGCTGCCGCCGAGCTTCCCCTTCGGCGGGATGGAAAATCCGCGCCTCACATTCGCGACGCCGACGATCCTCGCGGGCGACCGCTCTCTCGTGAACCTGGTCGCGCACGAGCTCGCGCATTCGTGGTCCGGGAATCTCGTCACGAATGCGACGTGGAACGACTTCTGGCTCAACGAAGGATTCACGGTCTACTTCGAGCGTCGCATCATGGAGGCGGTCGCGGGCCGCGAGTACTCCGAGATGCTCGCGCTCCTCGGCTATCAGGATCTCGAAGCGACGGTCGCCGAGCTGCCGCCGCGCGACACGCATCTGCTGCAGGACCTCGCCGGCCGCGACCCGGACGACGCCGCGACGAAGCTGCCGTACGAGAAGGGCTACTTCCTCCTCCGCCTGATCGAAGAGACCGTCGGACGCGAGAAGTGGGACGCGTTCCTGCGCGACTACTTCGACCGCCACGCGTTCCATTCGATGACGACCGTGGAGTTCCTCGAGGAGTTGAAGAGCGCGTTCCCGAACATCGACGAGCCGGTCACCATCGACAAGTGGGTGAACGGTCCGGGCATCCCGAACAACGTGCCGATCGTGCACTCCGACGCGTTCGTGAAGGTCGAAGAGCAGGTGCGGGCCTTCGAAAGCGGCACGCCCGCGAAGCAGCTCGCGACGAGCAACTGGTCGACGCACGAGTGGATTCACTTTCTGCGGCACCTGCCGAAGTCGCTCACGCGCGAGCAGATGGCGCAGCTCGATAGCGCATTCCGCTTCACCGGCAGCGGCAACTCCGAGATCCTGCACGAGTGGCTGCTGAAAGCGATCGAGCACAAGTACGAAACCGCGTACGACGCGCTCGAGCGGTTCCTGCTGCGGCAGGGGCGGCGGAAGTTCCTCAAGCCGTTGTATCAGAAACTGGCGGAGACGCAGGAAGGGATGGAGCGGGCGCGGCGCATCTATGAAAAAGCCCGCCCGATGTATCACTCGGTGTCGTATCGGACGATCGATGGGATATTGAAGTGAAGCGATGAACGATGAACGATGAACGATGAATCGAGCCATTCATCGTTCATGATTCATGATTCATCGTTCATCGTTCATCGTTCATCGTTCATCGTTCATCGTTTGAATGGAGAGTGCATGGAAACCGTCGAGAGCAAATCCTTGCCCGAGAACGCCTACCTCCCGCTCAAAGAAGGCGAGATCTACCAACCGATGGTTCCCGCCGAGCAGGCTCCTCCGGAAGCCACACCTCGCGCGATCGGCTGGGGCCTGTTCCTTTGCATCATCTTCACCGTCGCCTCGGCGTACTCGGGACTGAAAGTCGGGCAGGTGATGGAGGCGGCGATTCCGATCTCGATCCTCGCGATCGGCATTGCGCGCGTCTACCGCCGGCGCTCGACGGTGCTCGAGAACGTGATCATCACCAGCATCGGCGGCGTCTCCGGCGCCGTCGTCGCCGGCGCGATCTTCACGCTTCCGGCGCTCTACTCGCTCAAACTCGATCCGCATCCCGTGCAGACGATCTTCATCTGTCTCGCCGGCGGCTGTCTCGGCGTGTTGTTCCTCATCCCGCTGCGCCGCTACTTCGTGCGCGAGATGCACGGCACGCTGCCGTATCCCGAAGCGACCGCGATCACCGAGGTGCTCGTTACCGGCGAGAAAGGCGGCTCGCAGGCGAAGCTGCTCCTGCAGGCCACCGGCATCGCCGCGGTGTACGACTTCCTCGCGACGACGTTCCACGTCTGGAAGGAGCTGCTCGATTTTCAGTTCCTTCCGATCATGCGGACGGTGAACGACAAGACGCGCATCATGGTGCAGTTCACCGCCGAGGCGTTCATCCTCGGCCTCGGCTACGTGATGGGCCTGCGCTCGTCGATGATTCTCGTCGCGGGCGGCGTCGTCGCGAACTTCGTGCTCGTGCCGCTCATCTACATGATCGGCAGCCGTTTCCCCGAGGCGGTGTATCCGGCGACGATTCCGATCGGCGAGATGACCGCCGGCCAGATCTTCCGCGGGTACGTGCGGTTCGCGGGCGTCGGCGCGATTGCCACCGCGGGCATTTTCGGCATCATCAAGTCGCTGCGCGTGATCATCGGCTCGTTCAGCGTGGCCGCACGCGCGTTTCGCGGCGGCGAGGCGCATGGCGAGCGCACCGATCGCGACATCACGGTGATGGCGATTCTCACCGGCATCATCGTCGGCGCGCTCGGCGTGGCGGTCTTCTTCGGCACGCTGCGCCCTTCCTTCGGCGTGCTCATCGCGGGAGTCCTTCTCACGCTCGCGTTCTCGTTCTTCTTCACTTCCGTCGCCGCGAACGCAATCGCGACCACGGCGCGCAATCCGGTGTCGGGGATGACGATGCTGACGATCATCATCTCGTCCGCGGTGCTGCTGCAGTTCGGTCTGTCGGGAACGACAGGCATGTTCTTCGTGATGGCCATTGCGGGCATGGTATGCACGGCGCTGTCGGTGTCGGGGCAGACGATCACGGATCTGAAGACCGGCTACTGGCTCGGTTCGACGCCGGCCACGCAGGAAAAGGTGAAGTTCCTGGGCGTCATCGCCGCGGCGATCTTCGTCGGACTCGCAATCGTGATGCTGGCGAAGGTATTTCAATTCGGAGCCGCTGCGGCGGGGGACACGCGTCCCGTGCTCGCGGCGCCGCAAGCGTCGATCATGCAGGCGCTCGTGGAAGGGTTCATGAACCGCGAGCCGATCGCGTACATCCTCTTCGTGGCAGGCGCCATGGTCACCATCGCCATCGAGATGCTCGGCGCGCCCGCGCTCATCTTCGCGCTCGGCATGTACCTCCCGCTCGATCTCAACACGCCGGCGCTCGTCGGCGGATTCATCTCGCATCTGATCATCAAGCGCTCCGAGAAACAGACTCCCGCGCGCGGCCGCACGATGCGCGAGCGCGGCGTGATCATCGCCTCGGGACTCATGGCCGGCGGCGCGCTCGGCGGCGTCTTCGGCGCGGGACTGCGGCTCTTCCCCTGGTATTCGGAGGAGCTGATCAAGTCGCCGTTCTACGACAACGACGCGATCGCGCAGATCGTGTCGCTGCTGCTGTTCCTCGGGTTGTGCGTGTACGTGTGGATCGACTCGACGCGGAAGGTGGCGGTGGAGGAATAGCTAGAACTTGACGGTCGCCCCTTCGGGGGCTGACCGACTCCGTATTTCCCATCGAAGACGTCGCAATTTCGAGGTGAGCCAATACGCGGCTCTCGCCTTCATGCGCGCGACCAATCGCTTCGGCGCGGCCACAATGACCGTGTAGTACGACGGCGCACCCGAAGCAATCATCGCTTCTTCGGCTTCGAGCAGATCGGGAACGAGCGACGCCGGAGCGAGGTCCCACTTCACCATCGGATAGATGACGGACAAGAGTGTCCCGCCGTAGTCGCGTCGCTGCAGAATGCGGAATCCGCGTGAGATCTGCCGGACGATCTCGTCAGACCTCAATGCTTCCGACGGATCGTCGGTAGCGATCGGGTAGGGCATCGGGTCGTTCAATCGTGCATCCTGCGGCACGTGCTCGTTGAACCATGCGCGATGCGGCGCGATGAGCGTGTCATTCCAGTCGAAGCGCGACGGGCCCACGTACTCGTCCAGGTAGAGCAATCCATTGGGGTTCAACGCGCGCAGAATTTCGCGCAGCAAGCGCTCCATCTTCGCCACATGGTGTAGCGATTGATGGAATGCGATGAGGTCGTACGCTCGCCGCGGCAGGTGCGGGTTGTTGAAGTCGCGGACGCTGTAGTGGATTCTGTGACCGATGCCGGCCTCGTTTGCGAGCCGGCGTGCGGTATCGATCGAAACCGGCGAGGCGTCGAACGCGTCGATCGTGTCGCAGAGATTGCGGGCAATCAGATCTCGCTCGAGCGCACCGGAACCGCAGCCGATGCTCAGCGCCCGCCGAAACCGGCGACCATTGAGAATCGAGATGAGCCAGTCCATCGGCCATGCATCCGGCGCCCCGGAAACAAGTTGATTGGCGTACGCGCGCACGCGCGGATCCGCCATCCAATTGATATGCGACGGCTGCTCGGACTCGCGATCCCAGAAACGCGCGGCGGCCTCATGAGTATTAGCGTTTCTCATTGTGCGCATTCTCTCAGATCAGTTTTCGAAGCGACCAGCAACCGTACCCGGCATGGGTGTACATCTATGCCGGGGAATACGATCCGGTGTGGGTGCGTAGGGCGGCGGACGCCGCCCTACGACGTGGCTCGACGAGATCATCCGCGAGCGCCGAAAGCGCGTAACGCATGGAGGGCGGACGTCTCGTCCGCCCCCCCCCACCCAGGGGCGGACGGGACGTCCGCCCTCCTCACGGCTGACGAACTACACCGCGTCCGTCAGATTCCAGCCCGTGCGCGCCTTCACGAACGCGCGCATGGGGCGCGTCGAGTTGCGGAACCAGTCCCAGGACCGCTTGAGTGATGGGTGCTCCTGCACGAACAGCTCGATGGCCCGTTTCCGTTGCTGCGACGTGCCGAAGATCCAGCGGATCTCCTTTTTGCGCGTCCGCTCGAGCGTCTCGTGCAGCTCGGCGTAGAACTCCTGGTCGCCGCGGAAGTACATGTTCTTGAGGTAGCACTTGAACGGCTCGACGCACTGCGGCTCGAGGATCTCGAACTTGCGGCGCGTGTACGGCTGCTTGTTGCGCATCAGCAGCACTTCGCGCATCTCGTCGCGCATCTTCGTGAACGCGGGGCCGTTCCAGTGATCGGCGAACTTCGGCTTGTCGTGAATGTTGCCGAGCGGCTTGACCTCGGGACTCAGCAGCAGGCAGCAGGGACGGATGTCGCCGTTGCCGGTGATCGCGGCCGTGTACCACGCGAAGAAGCATCCGCCGTTCTCCTCGCGGTACGCGGGGGCGGTCGGATAGGCATTGTGCGCCGGACTCTCGAGCCGCTGCCGCACGTTGTGGAGCATCACGTTCCAGCTCCAGATCGAGAAGTCGATCTGCAGCAGGCCGGCGCCGCGGTCGCGGCGGAGAATCTCCTCGACCAGCGGCTCGGCGACCGCGCAGTCGTCCTCGCCGACGATCAGCTTCTCGTCGATGCGCTCGTTCGGGATCTCGAGGACCTGATTGATGGCGATGCGGTCCGGGGCGAGCGCGCGGCCGAGGTCGTACATGTCGGCGAGGCGGTGCATGTTCGTGCGGTCGATGAGGAACTGCACGACGATCGACGGATAGATCGAGTCTCCGCGGATGGCAACGAGGTTGCGGATGTTCTCGAGGACCTTGTCGAACAGCGCCGGCTTCACCTGCAGCATCCGCGCATAGTCGGCGGCGTCGACGGCGTTGAGCGAGAAGATCACTTCGCGCGCTTTGTTGTTGACCAGTCGCGTCGCGATCTCCGTGTTCAGCGCCACGCCGTTGGTTGTGAGATTGTCGATGACGACGTTGCGCTTCGCGAGATGGTCCATCACGTGGACGACGTCGCGGTGGAAGAGGGGATCGCCGCCGCCGGAGAGGCGCACGGACTTCAGTCCGCCTTCGGCGAGCTCGTCGATGAGGTCGGTCAGCTTCGGGAGCGGGATCGACTCCTTCGTCCGCAGGTCCTGCTGATTGCAGAAGTAGCAGGCGACGTTGCAGCGGTCGGTGAGGTCGAGCTCGGCATGCACGGGGCCGCGCGTCGACGTGTTGCCGGCGATCGCCTGAATGATCTCGCGCTTGCGCTCGCGCGAGACTTCGTCCCATCCATGAGTGGAGCGCATGTGTGAGTTGCTTAAGTTACGCGGCCCAGGCGGTATTCCGTCTACGTATGTGCGCAGACGAATGTATACTGAGGCGGTCATGGCGAACCTGGTGACCCTGTTTTCCGCACTCGCCGACCGCACGCGGCTGCGCCTTCTGAACCTGCTGCGCGGCAACGAGGTCTGCGTCTGCTACTTCGTGACGATCCTCGGCGAAACGCAGCCGAAGATCTCGCGCCATCTCGCGTATCTCCGCCGCGCCGGGATCGTGAACGCGCGCCGCGACGGGAAGTGGATCCACTACAGCATCGCGGAGCCGGTGGACGCGATTCTCGCAAGTACGCTTGCCGCGCTCGAGCACGACCGGCAGATGCAGCGGGATCGCGCGATGCTCGAGCGCGCATGCTGCGCGGTGAAGTTGCCCGCGGCGCTGCAAAACGCGCCGCGGCCTGTAGCGCGGGCCTCTGGCCCGCCGTCTCGCCGGCTTCCAGCCGGCGACCGGTAGCGCCGGCAGGATGCCGGCGCTACGGCGGGCTGGAAGCCCGCGTTACTCGTAGCGCAGCGCGTCGATGGGATCGAGTTTCGACGCCTTCCGCGCCGGATAGAACCCGAAAAAAATCCCCACGCTTGCCGCGACCACGAACGCCACCACGATCGCCTGCGGGCTGATCACGATCGGCCAGTTGATGCCTTTCTCGATCAGCTTCGCGACGCCGATTCCGAAGAGCACGCCGAGCAATCCGCCGAGCACGGACAGCGTCACGGCTTCGAAGAGGAACTGCAGCAGGACGTGGCGGCCGCGCGCGCCGATGGCCATGCGGATGCCGATCTCGCGCGTCCGCTCGGTCACGCTGACGAGCATGATGTTCATGATGCCGATCCCGCCGACGAACAGAGAGACGATGGCGATGCCGAGGAGCAGGTTGCGCATCATCTTGACCTGCTGCGCGTTGGCCTGGGCCATCTCTTCCTGCGAGCGCATCATGAAGTCGGCGTCGCCGCCCTGCGGGATGCGATGGCGCTGGCGCAGCAGGGCGTCGATCTGGTCCATCGCGTCCTGCACCTGATCGGCCGAGGCGGCGGAGGCGATGATCATTCCGAAGCGCGACTGTCCCATCAGCCGCTTCTGCGCGGTGGTGTAGGGCACGACGATGTGATCGTCCTGATCGCTGCCCATCATGCTCCCGCCTTTTTTCTCGAGCACTCCAACGACGCGGAAGGGGACGTTCTTCACGCGGACGATGGCGCCGACGGCATCGCCGTTCGGGAAGAGACTCTCCGCCACGGTCTTGCCGAGCACCGCCACTTTCGTCCCCGTGCGCACGTCGCCTTCACTGAAGAACGCGCCCTCGTCGACGTTCCATGAGCGGATGAACGGCCAGTCGACGCCCACACCCTGAATCTGCGTCCCCCAGTTCAGCTCGCCGGCAACGACCTGGCCGCCGGTGCGGAGACTCGGCGAGACGTATGCGACCGCGCTGCATTCGCGTTTGATCGCCTCCGCATCGTCTTCGGTGAGCGTCGAGGCTCCGGTGAAGATGCGCGCGCCGCTCTGCGTCGCCGCGCCGGGCATGATCATGATGAAGTTCGAGCCGAGGGAGTTGATCATCTCCTGCACCGACTGCGCGACGCCCGCGCCGATGGCGACGGAGACGATGACGCAGGCGACGCCGATGACGATGCCGAGCGCGGTGAGCAGCGAGCGAAGCTTGTTGCGCGCGATCGACTTCAGACCGACGACGGTGATGTTGCCGAGGCGAACGAATGAGTTGCGCATGATCTGTTCCTGACGTAGCGCCCGGCTTCAGCCGGGCGAAGGCGGGCTGAAGCCCGCCTCTACGTTTCTGACTCGCTCCTGGGTGATCCGCTCGTCCTGATTGATCCTGCCGTCGCGCACGTGAACGATGCGCTTCGCGTGCCGCGCGATGTCGGATTCGTGCGTGATGAGCACGATCGTCCTGCCGCTGTCGTTGAGGTCCTGGAAGATGCTCATGATCTCGGTCGACGTGCGCGAGTCGAGATTGCCGGTCGGCTCGTCGGCGAGCACGATCGCGGGATTCGTGACCAGCGCGCGCGCGATGGCGACGCGCTGTTGCTGTCCGCCCGAGAGCTGCGACGGGTAGCTCTGCTCGCGGCCCGCGAGTCCGACGCGATGCAGCGAGTCGAGCGCCGCCTGCCGGCGCTCCTGCCGCGAGCCGGCAAAGTCGCCGTAGAGCAGCGGGAGCTCCGTGTTCTCGAGCGCGGACGTGCGCGCGAGGAGATTGAAGCTCTGGAAGACGAAGCCGATCTTCGCATTGCGGATGATCGCTCGCTCGTCGCGGCTCAGTTGCGAGACGTCCGCGCCGTCGAGCACGTACGAGCCGCTGGTCGGGCGGTCGAGGCAGCCGATGATGTTCATCAGCGTCGACTTGCCCGATCCCGACGGCCCCATGATCGCGACGAACTCGCCCGCGTCGACGGTGAGGTCGACGCCGTCGAGCGCGCGGACTTCCACTTCGCCAAGCGTGTAGATCCTGACGAGCGCGCGGATGTCGATGACGGCGGGCACTACGGCCTCCGCCCTCCGCCGCGCGAGCTGCCGCCCATCGGCGCCGCGCTCTCGACCTTCGAGGTCGCGAGGCCGGCGACGACCTGATCGCCTTCCTTCAACACGCCCGAGACGACCTGCGTGAAGCGGCCGTCGGTGATGCCGGTGCGGATCTCGATGCGCTTCAGTTTCTTGTCTGCGCCGAGGATGTAAACCGCCTGCGGGCGCGCGCCGCCGCTTTTCTTTCCGCCGCCCGGCATCTGCGCCGCCGCGCCCGCGGGACCGCTCGCGCCGCCGCTTTGCGCCATGCGCTGGGCTGCTGCGTCGCCGCCACCGCTCGCGCCTTTCTCGCCCTTCTCACCTTCGCTCGCCGGACGGAATCGCAGCGCGGCGTTCGCCACGCGCAGCACGTCGCGCACGGAGTCGACGTCGATGCTCACGTTCGCCGTCATCTTCGGCCGCAGTCTTCCCTCCGGATTCGAGACTTCGAGGATCACGGGATACGTGACGACGTTCTGGTTCACCTGCGCGTTGAATCGAATCTGCGAGATGCGTCCGCGGAACTCGTCTTCCGGATACGCGTCGACGGTGAAGCGCGCGATCTGTCCGACCTTGATGCGCCCGATGTCGGACTGATCGACGTCGGCCTGCACCTGCATCTTCGTGAGGTCCTGCGCGATCTGGAAGAGCGTCGGCGCCTGAAACGATGCCGCGACGGTCTGACCGACGTCGTACTGGCGATCGACGACGATGCCGTCGATGGGCGAGATGATCTTCGTGTAACGCAGATTCGTCTGGGCCTGACTGAGCGCCGCATTCGATTGCGCGACCTGCGCGCGCGCGCCGTCGTACGCCGCCTTCGCGGCGTCGACTTCGGCCTGCGAGGTGAGTCCCGCTTCGAGCAGCCTGCGCTGTCGTTCGTACTTGAGGCGCGCGTCGTCGGTCTGCACCTGCGCGCGCGTGAGATCGGCGCGGCGCTGCTCCGACTGCGCCTCGAACGGCGTCGGGTCGAGCTCGGCGAGCAGCTGTCCCTTCTTCACCTCGCTGTTGAAGTTCGCGTACATCTGCGCGATCACGCCGGAGACCTGACTGCCGACCTGCACGGTCGTGACCGCCGACAACGTCCCCGTCGCCGTCACGGTCATCGTCACGGTGCCGCGGTCGACTTTTTCGGTTTTGTACTGTTCGTCTTTTTTTCCGCGCCCCTTGCAGGCGAGAAGTGCCGCGATGAGCAGCACCGAAGTGAGTTTGCTTCGCATCCTTACTCCATACGTCCGAAGGGGGATTTCGTTGAACCCAAAGGCGCGCGAGAGTTTAGCGTGCAATGTGCCAGGTGATGTGTCAGGAAGGAAAACGTGCCCATGCTATGCTTCGCCCCCGTTGGAGGGCGGACGTCCCGTCCGCCGTCAGTTGGCGGACGAGACGTCCGCCCTCCACTTCAAAGAGGTTCGATTCATGGCCCTTTTCTCCAAAGAAACGCCGCCTTCGAGTCCCCAGACGCGCACGGACCGGCAGGCGATGCCGGGCGGAACGCTGTTCGGTCCGAACGTGACGATCGACGGCACGATCAACGGTTCCGAGCCGGTGCTGATCGAGGGAACGGTGCGCGGGAAAGTGAATCTGACGGGCGATCTCCGCATCGGGACGAAGGCGCGCGTCGACGCGACGGTGCACGCGCGCAACATCATCGTGGAGGGGAAGCTCAACGGCGACATTTCGGCGGACGACCGCGTGGAGCTCGTCGCCGGCTCGACGGTCGAAGGCAACATCAAAGCACCGAAAATCATCGTCGCCGACGGGGCGAAGTTCCTCGGCTCGGTCGACATGGGCTCGAAAGTGCCGAGAGACGACGCGGAGCACGGCGCGAAAGCGAAATGAACGTGCTGCGTGCAGCGTGCTGCGTGCTGCGTTAGAAGCCCAGCACGCAGCACGCAGCTACGCAGCACCCAGCACCCAGCACGCAGCACCCAACACCCGGAGACATCATGACGACAACAACCCCCAGCACCTTGTCCGAGCGCCATGCCCTGCGCGACACACGCGAATACTCCAATTACATCGACGGCCAGTGGGTGAAGTCCTCCTCGGGCCGCGCGTTCGAGAATCGCAATCCGGCGAATACGGACGATCTCATCGGCACGTTTCAGGACTCGAACGCGGACGATCTCAATGCCGCGGTCGAGGCGGCGTCGCGCGCGTACGAGTCGTGGCGGCTGACGCCCGCGCCGAAGCGCGCGGAGTTTCTCTATCGCGCGGGCGACATTCTCAAGCGCGACAAGGACAAGATCGCGCGCGAGATGACGCGCGAGATGGGCAAGGTGCTCGACGAGACCCGCGGCGATGTGCAGGAAGCGATCGACATGGCCTTCCTCGCCGCCGGCGAAGGGCGTCGTCTCTTCGGCGTGACCACGCCCTCGGAGCTGCACAACAAGTTCAACATGGCCGTGCGCATGCCCCTCGGCGTCGCCGGTCTCATCACGCCGTGGAACTTCCCGATCGCCATTCCGGCGTGGAAAGGGATGGCGGCGCTGATCTGCGGCAACACGGTCGTGATCAAGCCGGCGTCGCTGACGCCGCTGTCGGTGATCATGCTCGCCGAGGTGCTCGAAGAGGCGGGATTGCCGAAGGGCGTGTGGAATGTGGTCACCGGCGGCGGACGCGAAGTCGGCGAGCCGATGCTCAAACATTCGAAAGTCCGCGTGATCTCGTTCACCGGCTCGACCGACGTCGGACGCGACATCAACGTCGCCTGCGCGCCGGCGTTCAAGCATGTCCACCTCGAGATGGGCGGGAAGAACATCATCATGGTGATGGACGACGCTGACGTCGATCTCGCCGTCGACGGCACGCTCTGGGGCGCGTTCGGCACGACGGGACAGCGCTGCACCGCGGCGTCGCGCGTGGTTGCGCATCGCAGGATCTACGACGAGTTCGTCGAGAAGCTCGCGGCGCGCGCGAAGAAGCTGCGCGTCGGCAACGGGCTTGATCCGAAGAGCGACATGGGTCCGAGTGTGTCGGCGTCGCAGCTGAAGACGGTCGAGACGTACGTGCAGATCGGCAAGGATGAAGGCGCGACATGCGTGGCGGGTGGCAACACGCTGCGAGGAGATGACTACGCGAAGGGTTACTTCCATGAGCCGACGGTGTTCGCGGACGTGACGCCGGAGATGCGCATCGCGAACGAGGAGATTTTCGGACCGGTGACGGCGGTGATGCGCTGCGACTCGCTCGAAGAGGCGATCGCGATCGGCAACGGCGTGAAGTACGGACTCTCGTCGTCGATCTACACGCGCAACGTGAATAATGCCTTCATCGCGATGCGCGACATGTACACGGGCATCTTCTACGTGAACGCGCCGACGATCGGCGCGGAAGTGCATCTGCCGTTCGGGGGTACGAAGGAGACCGGCAACGGCCACCGCGAGGCGGGCGTGGCGGGGATCGACGTGTTCACGGAGTGGAAGTCGATTTATGTCGACTACTCGGGCAACCTGCAGAGGGCGCAGATTGATACGGAACTCTGAAGAAGTGGAGGACAGGCAATCCTGCCTGTCCTCCATGTTGCGGAAGCGAAGGACAGGCAGGATTGCCTGTCCTCCACTCGGTGCGCTTCTTCTGACGCTCGCTCTGTCGACCGCCGCCTTCGCGCAATCGAACGTTGATCGCATCATCGATCACGCGCTGAAAGACCAGCGCGCGTACGAGACGCTTTCATATCTGACCGACAACATCGGACCGCGTCTGTCGGGCTCGAAGGGCGCGGATCTCGCCGTGAAGTGGACGACGAAGACGCTGCGCGAGTGGGGACTCGATGTGCGCAACGAGCGCGTCGTGGTCCCGCACTGGGTGCGCGGCGCGGAGCGGGCGCGTCTCGTCTCGCACAACGATCAGAAGATCGTCGTCACCGCCCTCGGCAGCAGCGTGGCGACGCCCGCGGCCGGAGTCACCGCCGAGGTGATCGAGGTGACGTCGTACGAACAGCTCGCGGAGCTCGGACGCGGAAAGATCGGCGGCAGGATCGTTTTCTTCAACAAGGCCATGGACATGGCCATGGTGGAGAGCGGCCAGGCGTTCGACGCGTATGGCAAGGCGGTGATCTTCCGCGGCGGCGGCGCGAGCCGCGCGGCGGAGTACGGCGCGGTCGCGGCGGTCGTTCGTTCCGTGGCGTCGGCATCGCTGCGCACGCCGCACACGGGCGGGATGCGCTACGACCCGAAGCATCCGAAGATCCCCGCGGGCTCGATCACGACCGAGGATGCGGATCTCATTCATCGCCTCCTCGCGAAAGGGGAGCGCGTGCGCATGCATCTCGTGCTCACGCCGCGCACGCTGCCCGACGCCGTGTCGGCCAATGTGATCGCGGAGATTCGCGGCCGCGAGCGCCCCGACGAGATCGTGCTGATCGGCGGCCACCTCGACTCCTGGGACCTCGGCACGGGCGCGATCGACGACGGCTCGGGCGTGGTGATGGTGATGGAGACGATGCGCGTGCTGAAGGAGCTCGGCATTCAGCCGAAGCGGACGATCCGCGCCGTGTTGTTCATGAATGAAGAGAACGGACTGCGCGGCGGACGGCAGTACTTCGCAAACGTCGCCAAGCGCGAGGAGCTGCATCGCCACGTCGCGGCGATCGAGAGCGACGCAGGCGCGGCGACGCCGACCGGCTACATCACGACGCTCGAGGGCGCGGCGCTGACGCGCATCCAGACGCGCGCCCGCGTGTTGAACCGCATCGCGCCGATGACGTTCACGAGCTCGAAGCACACCGGTGCCGACACCTCGCCGCTGACCGATGCCGGCGTGCCGGGATTCGGGCTCATCCCCGATCCGCGGCACTACTTCGATTTCCACCACACGCCCGCGGACACGCTCGACAAAGTCGATCCGAAGGCGCTCGCGCAGAACACGGCGGCCATCGCCGCGCTCGCGTACATCCTCGCCGAGGAGTAGCCTGGAGGGCGGACGTCTCGTCCGCCTCCCGTACCCTGGGCGGACGAGACGTCCGCCCTCCACTCCTACAGCCGCACGCGAATCCAGCCGCGCATGATGCGCGGCGCGTAGACTCCGTCGCCGCTGTCGAAGAGATTCTGCGCGTCGGCGGCGAGCGTCAGCGCGACGCGCGAGATCGGCAGCATGTACCGGAGGCCGATGTCGACGGCGTGGTAATCGGGAATCGGAAAACTGAACGAGGGGTACGCGGTGTAGCGATAGGCGATCGTGCCGCCGATTGCGTGCGAGCCGGCGGGCACCTCCGCGCTGAACCAGGCATTGCCGAGATGTTCGACGACGAGCGGCGTGAAGAGTGGTTGCGCGCTCTTCGTGTCGCACCACGTGTAGTTCAGGCCTGCCTCGAAGCGATCGAAGAGACGATACGAGCTGTCGAGCTGCACCAGGAACAGATCGAAGAGGCGATCGCGCTCGCGATGAATGAGATCGAGCCGCGCGCTGCCGGTGGAGCCGAGGGCCATGACGTAACCGAGCGTGAGCTCGTCGACGTGTTCGAACGGCGACGCGAGGTAGCGCGAAGCCGACGCGGAGATCGCGTTGCGTCCCCGCCCGCGCAGGTCGTACATCGCCGCGACCTGCGCGCTCAGATGCTCCTCCTCGAGCGGTACGAACGGGCCGCCGGGATTGTAGCCATCGAAATCCGGATGATTCTGATATCGAATGCCGGCGTTGA
This sequence comes from Thermoanaerobaculia bacterium, assembly GCA_035525285.1. Classification (GTDB taxonomy): domain Bacteria; phylum Acidobacteriota; class Thermoanaerobaculia; order Gp7-AA8; family Gp7-AA8; genus QHVT01. The sequence continues at coordinate 8,132 of DATLFB010000041.1, read as the reverse complement.
GGACGAGGCGCTCGAGCCAGATCCGGTCGTGAAGAAAGATGCTGCGGTTGTCCCCGAGATCGCTGTTCTCGATCTCCACTCCGCCGCTGACGACGTGATCGCCGAGGACGTACGCCGCCTTCGCGGAGATCGCGGTCTGCTCGGGTCCGAAGGGCGGAAACGTTCCGACCGTCTGCCCTCTGTCGTCTCGTCCCGCGACGACCTCGGTCAGCAGGCGAGGAGTCCACTGCGCGACGTGCACGAGCGAGGCGAGCGCCGATCCCACCTCGTTGCCGGAATCGATCCCGGTCTCGTGATCGATGTACGTCGCGGTGAGATTCTGCCGTGCGCCGAATTGCGCGGTGAGCTTCAGCTCGAGTCCCTGCGGCTCCGAGGGAACGCCGTCCGCGCGCGAGCCGCTCCATCCGGCGGCAAAGAACCAGAGGCGGTTCGAGAGAATGCGGCCGCCGCTCGCGGACTCGAGGTAATGACGCGTGCCTTCGTTCGTGCCGAACGGATGGAACGCGTCGGAAACCCACGCTTCGTTCGAGATCGTGTCGCGCACGCTGACCGTCAGCTCTTCGCCGCCGGATCTCGTGCGCGTGACGATCGGACTGTCGCTGCGTCGTGCGAGCTCGATCGGCGTGATGCCGCGGAAGAGCGCGATTTCATCGATCGTCTCGCTCTGCACGAGCTCGTCCTCGCTGAGTGCGAGCATGCCGTCGACTTCTGCGCTGATCCCTCCCACCGTGACGCCGGGTGCAAGGGAGTACGGCACGAACAGATTCACGACGTAAGGACGCCGGTCGAGCGTCTTCGACGTCTCGTGCACCGACATCGGCGTGTCATGCACGACGCTGATCGTGGTCATGGTGGACGTGACGTGCTCTTCGTCGTCGCTCGGCTCGAGCTTCGCGTCGGCGCGCGCGATGCGCGCGAGCTGCACGGTGACGCGGCGCGTGAGCGTCTGCAGCCCCGCGCGCGAGAACGTCACTTCGTATGCGCCGGGCGGCAGCGCGGAGAGCCAGTACGTGCCGTTCGCGCCGGTGACGGTCGTGCGCGTGGCCTGGAGTTTCGGCGACGTCGCGGTGACGGTGACGTTCGGCGCGGGCGCGCCGGCGCTGGTGACGCGTCCGGTGAGTGCACTGCTGGTGACGGCGGCGAAGAGGTTGGGGGAGAGGAGGAGGAGGAACACCGGAACGCCGGCTTTCAGCCGGCCGGTCCGCCGGCTTTCAGCCGGCGCCGACAGGATGTCGGCGGACCGGCCGACTGGAAGTCGGCGCTCCATGCTCATCGGCTCAGCTGCCGGTAGCGGATGCGGTGCGGCTGGGTCGCGTCGCTGCCGAGGCGTTTGCGCTTGTCTTCCTCGTACTCGCTGAAGTTGCCGTCGAAGTAGTACACGCGGCTGTCGCCTTCGAAGGCCAGGATGTGCGTCGCGACGCGATCGAGGAACCAGCGGTCGTGGCTGATCACGATCGCGCAGCCGGCGAAGTTCTCCAGCGCTTCTTCGAGCGCGCGCATCGTGTTCACGTCGAGATCGTTCGTCGGCTCGTCGAGGAGGAGCACGTTCGCGCCCTCCTTCAACATCTTCGCCAGGTGCACGCGATTGCGCTCGCCGCCGGAGAGCGCGCCGGCTTTCTTCTGCTGATCCTGTCCGGAGAAGTTGAAGCGCGCGACGTACGCGCGCGACTGCATCTCGCGCGGCCCGAGCTGAATCACGTCGCCGCCGCCGGTGATCTCCTCGAAGATCGATTTCTCGCCGTCCAGCGTGCGGTTCTGATCGACGTAGCCGAGCGTCACCGTCTCGCCGACGCGGATCGTGCCGCTGTCCGGCTTCTCCTGTCCGATGATCATGCGGAACAGCGTCGTCTTTCCCGCGCCGTTCGGTCCGATCACGCCGACGATGCCGCCGGGCGGCAGGCGGAAGGTCATGTCTTCGATGAGCAGGTTGTCGCCGTACGCCTTCGACACGCCGTCGGCCTCGATGACGATGCTGCCGAGTCGCGGGCCGGGCGGGACATAGATCTCCAGCTCCTGAATCTTCTCCTTCGTTTCCTGCTGCAGAAGATTCTCGTAAGCGTTGATGCGCGCTTTTCCCTTCGCGTGCCGCGCCTTCGGCGACATGCGGATCCATTCCAACTCGCGCTCGAGCGTCTTCTGGCGGCTCGACTCCGATTTCTCTTCATGTGCGAGACGGTTCTTCTTCTGCTCGAGCCAGGAGGAGTAGTTGCCCTTCCACGGAATGCCTTCGCCGCGATCGAGCTCGAGAATCCAGCCGGCGACGTTGTCGAGGAAGTAGCGGTCGTGCGTAATGGCCACGACCGTGCCTTTGTACTGCTGGAGGAAATTCTCGAGCCACGCAACCGACTCGGCGTCGAGGTGGTTCGTCGGCTCGTCGAGCAGCAGCATGTCGGGCGACTGCAGCAGCAGCCGGCACAGCGCCACGCGGCGCCGCTCGCCGCCCGAAAGATTCGTGACGCCGGCGTCGCCGGGCGGCAGGCGCAGGGCGTCCATGGCCAGCTCGAGCCGCGAGTCGAGGTCCCACGCGTCGGCCGCCTCGATCTTGTCTTGCAGGTCGCCCTGCTTCTGGAGGAGCTTGTCCATCTCCTCGGGCGAAATGTCTTCGCCGAGCTTCGCGGTGAGTTCGTCGTACTGCGTCAGCAGCGCGCGGGTCGACGCCACGCCTTCTTCGACGTTGCCGAGCACGGTCTTCGTCTCGTCGAGCTCCGGCTCCTGCGCGAGATACCCGACGGTCGCGGCCTCGTCCTTGAAGGCCTCGCCGAGGTAGCTTGTGTCCAGGCCCGCCATGATGCGCAGCAGCGTCGACTTGCCCGCGCCGTTGCCGCCGAGCACGCCGATCTTCGCGCCCCACAGGAATGACAGCCAGATATCCGAGAACACGACCTGGTCGGGCGGATACGCCTTGCCCAGGCCCTTCATGGTGTAGATGAATTGGGACATATTCAGAGTTTTGTCGATGCCGCCGGCAGCTTCGTCGGTTTCTCGGGCTCCGGCGTGAAGTCTTCGCCGGGGTTGATGAAGCGGTCGCGCTCGAAGTTGTATTGCTTGTCGTAGAGCTGCCGGTACCGGCCGTCGAGCGCCAGCAGCTCGTGGTGCGTGCCGCGCTCGACGATCTGCCCCTCCTCGACGACGAGAATCTGGTCGGCGCTGCGGATCGTCGACAGCCGGTGCGCGATGACGAACGTCGTGCGGCCCGCGCGCAGCTTGCGCAGGCCGTCCTGGATCAACGACTCGCTCTCGCTGTCGAGGCTCGACGTCGCCTCATCGAGAATCAGGATGCGCGGATCGGCGAGAATCGCGCGCGCAATCGCGACGCGCTGCCGCTGCCCGCCCGACAGCTTCACACCGCGCTCGCCGACAATCGTCTCGTAGCCGTCCGGAAACGCCTCGATGAACTCGTCGGCGTGCGCGACGCGGCTGACCGCCTTCACGTCCTCGAGCGTCGCGTCCGGCTTGCCGTACTTGATGTTGTCGTCGACGCGGCCGTCGAACAGGAAGTTGTCCTGCAGCACGACGCCGAGAAAGCGCCGGTAGTCTCCCAGCCGCACCCCGGTCAGGTCGTGGCCGTCGACACGGACGACGCCCTGCGTCGGCCGGTTGAACGCCATCACCAGGCTGATGAGCGTGCTCTTGCCGGACCCGGACGATCCCACCAGCGCCGTCGTCGTGCCCGCGGGCGCGTCGAAGCTCACGCCGCGCAGCACCGGCACGCCGGGCACGTACTCGAAGTGCACGTCCTCGAACGAGATGCGCCCCTCGATGTGATCGAGCGCGGCGCGGTGCTCGTCGCCGTCGTTCTCGGCCTTGGTCTGAAACAGCTCGCGAATGCGATCCAGTCCCGCGAACGCCTCGGTGATCTGGGTGCCAATCGAGGCGATCTGCACGATCGGCGCGGCGACCATGCCGACGAACATCAGGTAGAGGACGAAATCGCCCAGCGTCATCTCGCCGGCCGCAATCGCGCGGCCGCCCATGACGATCATCAGCACGCCAATCGCGCCGACCACCACCGTCGAGAACGCCATCATCGACGACACGCCGGTGATTGAGCTCGCGATGTTGCGGAACAACCGGAGCACGCCCTCGGTGAAGACCGCTTCCTCGCGCTTCTCGGCCGTGTAGGTCTTGACGATGCGGATGCCGCCGAGCGCTTCGTTCAGGCGGCCGGTGACCTCGGCGTTGATCTTGCCGCGTTCGCGGAAAATCGGACGCAGGCGCCGGAAGGCAATCGCCATCGACACGCCGAAGGCGCCCAGGATGGCGAGCGTCAGCGTGGTCATCTGCCAGTTCAGCCAGAAGAGCACGCCAAGCGAGATGATCGCGGTGACCGCGCCCCCGACGAGCTGCACGAGGCCGTTGCCGACGAGGTTCCGGATGCCCTCGGCGTCGGTCATGATCCGCGAGATCAGCACGCCGGTCTGCGTCGAGTCGTAGTAGCTGGTAGGCAGCCGCATGGCGTGCGCCTGCACGCGCCGGCGCATGTCGGCGATCGCCTGCTGCGCCGCGACGCCGAGCACCTGCGACAGCGAGAACGCGGTGGCCGCCTGCACGACGGTCGCGGCCCCCACGGCCATCGCCAGCGGCACGAGCAGGTCCGTGTTGCCCCTGCCGATGACATCGTCGACGAGGAACTTCGAGCTGGCGGGCAGCACCAGGCCCGCGAGCCGGCTGACGAGCATCAGCCCGAGCCCGAGCGCGAGCCGCTTGCGGTGGGCGTGCAGGAGCGACCGGGCTTCGGCCCAGGCCTCGGACCAGCGGACGGGTTTCTTCTTCTGCGGATCTCCCCCCGATTCGGAGGCCAGCGGGCCGGAGCGGCGGGACGAGGCGCGTTCGGAACGGGGAAGACCGGATCTCAGAGCCAAGATCCGATCTTACCCCGTCAGTCGGCTAGAAGTTCACGCGCAGTTCCGCGGCGAACTGACGCTTGATGATGTCGCCGAAGATGTGCTGCTGGATCTCCTGGTTGCCCAGGTTGGTGCCCTTCAGCATCAGCTGCAGGCGGTCGCGCGCGCCGAAGCGCACGCCCAGCGAGCCGTTGATGAGCGTGTAGGCGTCGGTCGAGCCGTGGTACCGCGCGTCAAGCACGTCCTGCCAGAACGCCTCGCTCGCGTAGCTCAGGCCCAGGCTGCCGAGGTACCGGCTGACCGTGAAGTTGAAGCCGGCGTTGAAGCGGTGCTCCGCCGGGATGTTCAGCTCGCTCAGGGCGAAGTTCGGATCGGGCTCGCCCTGCCACGAGTAGTTCACGTAGGCGTTGACGTTGTCGTTGACCGCCGTATCGACGCCGAGCTCGATGCCCTGCTGCGTCATCGTGCCGAAGTTCCTGTAGCTGTAGGACGACGGGAACCGGATGCCCGCCTGGTAGAGGCCGCCCCAGAGCAGCGCCCCCGGGAACGGGCCGATCTGCGCCGGGAAGCCGGGCGGCGGCGGCGTGATGCCGTACGTGCCCGTCTGGGTGAACAGGATCTGGTCCTTGTGCTTGTTCAGGTACCAGGCCGCCGTCACCGTCGTCCGGCCGCCGAAGTAGCCGGTGTAGCCGACCTCGAACGCGTCGAGCCGCTCCTCCTGCAGGTCCTGGTTGCCGATGACGCGGATCGGCACGAAGTACACGCCGAACGGCGCCAGCGCCGGATTGATGGCGCCGAACGGCAGCGGCTCGGCAATCGTCAGGTCGATGTGGTTGTTGACCGCCGACGGCGCGCGGAACGCGCGGTTGTACGACACGCGGAACGAGTGATCGGGCACGGGCTTGATGAGCACCGCCGCGCGCGGCGAGACGACGACGCCGTCGATCGACGTGAATCTGTCGGCGCGCGCGCCGATCACGAGGCGCAGCTTCTCGTTGACGAAGATCTCGTCCTGCAGGTAGATGCCCCCCTCGGTGCGGGCTTCGGCGTTCGGCGCAATCGACATCTCGAAGTCGTTGTACCGCAGGTTGCCGCCGTACGTGAGGACGTTCCGGCCGATCGTCGTGACGTTGCCCGCCTCGACGTCGAACGTCTTCGTCTTGAAGATGAACGTGATGGGCGCGCCGCCCGGGCCGCGCGTCAGCAGCTGCGCCGCGTCGCCGTCGAGCGTGTTGAAGAACGCCTGCAGGCGGAACGCGTTCCGCGTGTAATTCGCCTTGCCGTAGGCCGTCCACGTGCCGTTCTCGATGTCGAACGGGCCGATGCCGCTGTGCATGATGCCTTCGGTGCCGGCATACCCCCCAGAGAACGTCATGTAGGCGCCGTTGTCGAGGCTGTAGTCGAGCCGCCCGTCGACCTTCGGCTGCTCGGTGCCCTGGTTCTCATACACCGGGAACTGCGTCGTCCCGCCGTTGGGAATCGTGCCGGTCGGACGCGCGAACGGATCCTGCGTGTAGTAGCCGGCCGAGACCTTGAACGAGGCCTTGTCGCTGATCGCGCCGGCATGGGTGCCGTTGAGGTACCACAGCATGCCGGAGTCGTCTTCGGCCGCGCCCGAGCTCGTGTCGAACGTGCCCGCGCCGACGGCGAAGGACGTGCCGAGCATCTCGCGCGGCGTCTTGCTGATGACGTTGATCACGCCCGAGACGGCGTTGGCGCCCCAGATGGCCGAGGCCGGCCCCCGGATGACCTCGATGCGCTTGATCTCGTTGAGATTGACGGGCATGAAGTCCCACATCACGAAGCCGAAGAAATCCTGATAGAGCGACCGGCCGTCGAGCACCGCAAGCTGACTCGTCGACAGCGTGCTGGTCGACCCGCGCGGCGTGATGTTGACGTCGCGCGCCGAGACCTGCGTGATGTTCACGCCCGGCACGTTGCGCAGGATGTCGGCGTAGTTCTGCGAGGCCGAGACATCGAGCGTCCGGGGCCCGATCACGCTGATGGTCGCCGGCGCGTTGATCAGCTGCTGCTCGACCTTCGTCGCGCTGACGACGACGTTCTCCTCGATCCGGACGGGCTCCTGCTTCGGCTCCTGCGGTGGAGCGGGCGGCTGGGCCGGCTCCTGGGCATGGGCGGCTGAGGCGGACAGCGCGATGGCGCAAGTGACTCCGAGCACGGCCGAGCGAATAAGGGACATAGGTTCTCCTGAAGCTGCTGTGGGAAAGACCGGTATATCACGCTTCGGCTGGGCCGGACGACCCCGTCCGTGTGCGACCGCCAACGGATGAGCCAGGATACTCCGGGTGAGGATGCCCCGGAACCGGCCGATTTCCGGCCCGAACGGTAGACTACGGCATATGGAATTCCCCCGGCCGGCGGACCCGCCCGCCCGGCGGCAGACGGCCCCGATCGTCCGTGAGGACTGGCACACACTCGACGACGAGCGGCTGCTCGACCTGCGCGTGTGCGAGCTGGGGCTGTCGATCGAGGGGAGCGTGCTCGAGGAGCGCATTGCGGAGATCGAGCGCGAGCTCGACGCCCGGGGCATCCGGTTCAGGCCGCACTACTGGCTGTCGGACGACTGGTTCACGCCGGATCACGTGCCGGGGGTCGCCATCCCGTTCTACCTGGCACATCCGCGGCTCTCGAAGCTCGAAGAGGCGCAGATGCTCGAGGTCGAAGGCGGCACGCCCGAATGGTGCATGCAGATCCTGCGGCACGAGGTGGGCCACGCCATCGACAACGCCTACGTGCTGCAGCGGCGGCGCAAGCGAATGAAGGTGTTCGGCCAGTCGAAGAAGGCATATCCGGAGTACTACACCCCGAAGCCGTACTCGAAGAGCTTCGTCGTGCATCTCGACTCGTGGTACGCGCAGAGTCATCCGGACGAGGACTTCGCCGAGACGTTCGCGGTGTGGCTGACGCCCGACGGCGACTGGCGCGAGCGGTTCAAGGACTGGCCCGCGCTCAAGAAGATCGCGTACGTCGACACGCTGATGAAGGAGATCGCGGGCAAGCCGCCCGTCGTGCGCACGCGCCGCAAGGTCGACCCCGTGCACACGATGCGCAAGACACTTCGCCAGCACTACGCGCGCAAGCGCCGGCACTACGGCGTCGAGCGGCCCAACTTCTACGACCGCGACCTGCGGCGCCTGTTCTCGGACGAGCCGCAGTACCGCGGCAACATCAAGGCGTCGCGCTTCATCGCCCGCATCAAGCGCGACGTGCGCCGCCGCGTCGCCGAGGCGACCGGCGAATACCAGTACACGATCGATCAGGTAATTG
>DATLFB010000040.1:0-31852 GCA_035525285.1 Thermoanaerobaculia bacterium | reverse complement strand
CCCCCCCCCCCCGCCCCTCACCCTAACCCTCGCCCCGCACGCGGGGAGAGGGGACTGGGGGGCTACCGCCGCCTCCGCAGCTCCTCACCGCGTCTCCGCTCATTCCGCAGCGTTTCTGCTGCTGCGACGGCACGATCTCCACGCCCGCCTCGCCGCGGCGTCCCTCGCCGCGGCGTCCCGCGGCGCCGCGCCTCGCCTTCTCCAGGGTCATGAGAAATCCGAACGCGGGATCCTTGAACTGCATGTGCCGGAGGATGTGCCAGTGCCGGCGCACGTAGTTCTGCAGATAGAGCAGCACGTGGCCGAGGGAGATGATGCGGCAGGGAGGAACCTGGGAGCCGGGAGGGAACGAGCCGAAAGCGAGCAGGCGTACCGACGACGACGGCGGAATGTGCACCGCCCCGTGCTGGAGCAACTGGTGCACCGCGCCATGCACGTCGGTCACCTTGCCGAAGCGGCTCACCACCGCCTTCAACACCTCGGGATCGCAGATGCCGCTGTTGATCCCGACGCGTCCTTCCTTCACCTCGCCGATGATCATGTCGATGCGCTGCTCGGCACCGCGAGCCCTTCGTCGAGCATCGTCACGTCGAGCCCCTTCGGCATTCTCTTTCCGCGGCCCTTCATCGGCTCGCCGGTCGGGCTTGCCAACTGCGAGTAGCGCGGGCTTCCAGCCCGCCGTAACGCGGGCGTCCCGCGCCCGCGCCGCTACAACTTACGGATGCGGCGTGATCGTCGTGACCTGCTGCGTCTCGTTGTTGGTGATCGAAACGAGCGCCCAGAGCGGCGGAGGCGGCGGCGAGAGGATGCTCGCCAGCGGATCGAAGATCTCGATGCGCACGCGCTCCGCTGCCGCGCGCACGGCCGGCGTGAGCGGATCGACCTGCGCGTACCCGGGATGCAGCGGCGTCGGATCGAAGACTAACGTCAGGATGCCGTCGAGATGCACGGGCCGCTCCTCGATCGGCGTCGTTCCGCCGAGCGTGTACACGCGCATCACGACGTCGCGCGGAGCCTCGTTCGAGTTGTAGATGCGCAGCGTCGCGCGGTGGCGCGCATCCGTGGGCACATCGGTGATGATCACCACCTGCGCAAACTCCGTCGTGCGCACGATCGGGATCTCGGTGCCGAAACTCGCCGCGCTCCTCGTCAGGTCGCGCACGCGCAGCGTCATCGGCGTCGGGCCGTACTGCACGTCCTTCGGCACATACAGAAAAACGCCTTCCGAGGCGGTCCGCGGCGTGAGGTCGATCTTGCGCGAGACGCCTGCCGGCAACGCGAACGACGGCACGCACGGCGGCGTGATGAACGGAAGGCCGCTGCAGACGTCGCCGATGATCGTGAGCTCCGTGTCGCGCGGATTGTGGATCGTGAATTCCGTCGTCCAGAGCGATCCGTTCGAGCCGGCCGTGCCGTTGCCGGCCACGGGGATCAGGTATTGCACGGAATCCTGACCGTGCACCGACGACGCGAGCAGGAGGAGAAGGAGAGAGCCGAGAGCACGCATGACGGCGCAGTGTAAACTGCACGAATTCAGCATGGCCACAAACAACGGCAACGTTCCTCGTAAGCCGCTCTACGACTGCACGAAGTGCCCCGCGTACTGCTGCAGCTACGAGCGCATCGTCATCGAGCCGCGCGATCTGCGCCGGCTGGCGAAACACTTCGACGTCGACCTCGAGACCGCGCGCCGCCGCTTCACGAAAATGCGCGACGGCGAGCAGGTGCTGCGCCACCAGAAGGATAAAATCTACGGCAGCGTGTGCATGTTCCTCGACACGAAAGCGCGCCGCTGCACGATCTACGAGGCCCGCCCCGAGGTCTGCCACGAGTATCCGGACCAGCCGCGCTGCGGGTATTGGGAATTCCTCAAGTGGGAGCGAGGGCATCAGGACGACGAGGAATTCATTCCGATGTACTCGTGAATGTGGAGGACAGGTGCCTGTCCGGACAGGCAGGATTGCCTGTCCTCCACTCGTTGTTCACCCCCCCATGATCCGCCGCCTCACCGCCCTGCTCGTGCTTTGCGCATCGAGCGCGCTCGCGCAGCAGTACGAAGAACAGCTCTCCGTCAGTTACGTGATGGTTCCCTTCACCGTTCTCGGATCGAAGGGCAATCCGATCACCGATCTGAAGGCGAAGGAAGTCTCGCTCCTCGTCGACGGCAAGCCCGTCGACACCGACATGTTCGAGATGTCCTTCAACGCACCCGTGTCGTGGACGATCCTGCTCGACGGCTCCGGCTCGATGGGCCTCGCGGGAAAAATGGATGCGGCGAAGGCCGCGATCAATGCGCTCACCGCCCGAAGGCGGGAGGGCGACGATTTCGCGCTCTACGTCTTCGACTCGCAGGGCCGCGCGAACGAGCGCGTGCCGTTCACCGAGAACCCGGGCGCGATCACGCGCGCGCTCGACGTCGTGAGGCCGTGGGGCAAGACCGCGTTCTTCGACGCGCTCGCGGAGATGCCCGCGCGCAGCGAGCTGGGACGCAATCCGTCCCGCGCGATCATCCTGCTCAGCGACGGAATCGACAACGCGTCGACGCTCACCCGCGCCGAGATCGAGCGCAAGCTCGAAGGCGTGGCCATTCCGATTTACGCGTTCGGACTGCGCGAGCCGGCAGAGTTGAACAAGGTCGCGGCGATCAGCGAAGAGATGTCGAACATCGACGTCCTCGAAGAGCTCGCCACCGCCACGGGCGGCAAGTTATTCGTCGGCAACCAGCCGGATCGCCTTGAAAAGGCGATGGATGGGATCGAGAGCGCTCTTCGGGCTCAATACTTGATGGGCTTCTCCCCCACGGGCAAAGGTACTGTAAAGTACCGCCGCATTTCGCTGAAGACCGCGGAACGCGTCCGGTCCGTCCGGGTTCGTGCCGGCTACCGCGGCACCGAACCGCCGGGGATGACCGCCGCGACCCGCGGCAAGAAGAAGGCGAACGAAAGGAAAAAAGGTTGATGAAGAAGTACAACCGGGTTCTCACGGCCACTGCTCTGGCCGTTCTTCTGGGAGCGTGCGCCACGCAAAAGTCGGTCGACGAAAAGATCGCCGCCTCGCAGGCGAACACGAACCAGAAGATCGAGTCGGTGGCCTCGCAGGTGGAAGACCTGCAGCAGAAGCAGCAGCGGACGGACGTGCGACTGGAAGAGCTCAGCCAGTCCGCGCAGGAAGCGCTCAAGCGCGCGCAGGAAGCAGGCGTGCTGTCGAAAGGGAAGGTCGTCTTCGAGCAGACCTTCGCCGAGGATCGCGTGAAGTTCAAGGTCGACTCGCATGAGCTTTCGGCGGCGGCCAGGACCGCGCTCGACGAATTCGCCGGCCGCGTGAAGGCGCTCACCGATCAGTACTTCATCGAGATTCAGGGACACACCGACGACACGGGCGGCGAGAGCTACAACGAAGAGCTCGGACAGCGCCGCGCGGACTCCGTGCGCCGCTACCTGTCGCGCGAGCACAAGCTCCCCCTGAACCGGATGTCGACGATCTCCTACGGCGACACGCTCCCGGTCGAATCGAACAAGACCCGCGCGGGACGGGCGGCGAATCGACGGGTTGTGCTGGTCGTGCTCGAATAGAGCATCGCGTGAGGGAACGCGGAGGGAAAGCCGGCGTAACTACGCCGGCTTTTTGCGTTTTCGGGGAGGGGCGACGGTAGCCGCCCCGCGCGAATGAAGGCAGAAGGCAGAAGGCAGAAGGCAGAACGAAGAAAATCTCGCGTCGCGCGTCTCGCGTCTTACTTCTGCCTTCTGCTTTCTGCTTTCTGCCTTCTGCCTTCTGCCTTCTGCCTTCTGCCTTCATTCCCTCACCCAAACGTCGCCACCACCGGCGCATGATCACTAGTCCCAATCTCCCTGTACGAAGGACACGACACCGCCCGCTCAGCCAACTCCGCACTCGCCAGCACGTAGTCCAGTCTCCACCCGATGTTCCTCTCCCGCAGGTTCCGCCACGGCGCCCACCACGTGAAGTAGTTCTCGTCGGCGGGATAAAGAGAACGTCCCACGTCGACCAGTCCTCCTTCGCTGATCAGCCGCTCGAGCAGCTCGCGCTCCATCGGCAGTTGCCCGATCGCGCGCGGCTTGCGCTCCTTCGGATGCACGTCCATGTCCGTGCGCGCGATGTTCATGTCGCCGCAGAGCACGAGCTTCAGCCCGCGCGCGCGCAATCCGGCGGCGTACCCGATCAGTGCGTTGATGAATGCGATCTTCGCGTCGAAGTCCTTGCCGCCGTTCGGAACGTACACGCTGGTGAACACTGTGTCCTCGATTTGGGCCTGTACCACGCGGGTCTCCTGATCGAACTCGGGATGCGTGAACTCGACGTGTGGCGCGAAGCCGGTCCGCACGTGCAGGCCAACGCCGGAGTACGCGCCCGCGCCGTGCCAGTAGCACGTATATCCTTCAATCGAACAACTTTGCGGGATCTGATCGAGCTTCGCCTTGAGCTCCTGCAGGCAGATCACGTCGGGCTTCTCGCTGGCCGCCCACTGCGCGAACTGCTCGTGCCGCGCGCGGATCCCGTTCACGTTCCAGGTGGCAATCTTCATGGTCCGCGGATTGTATCCACGAGGCTGGATATTCATCACGACCTGGGAGGTTCCATGCGTAAGTTTTCGTTGCTTCTGCTGTTCCTTCTGCTGCTTCCGACCACCGTCTTCGCGCAGCGCGATCGCGACGACGACTGGCGCCGCCGCCGCCCCGTGGTGCGCGAGAACACGTTCGAGCTCACGCCGTTCATCGGCTATCGCTGGGGTGGGACGATCTTCGCCGACCAGACCTTCATCTTCGGCCAGGACGTGCAAGTCGAGCCGAGCGCGAACATCGGCATCAGCCTCGGCGTTCCCCTCGGCGACTCCGGCATGAAGCTCGAGCTCCTGGCCGACCGCCAGGCCTCACAGCTCGAGACCGGCGGAGGACTCTTCGAACCGGAAGACCGCGTCGCCGACATCGATGTGACCTACCTGCACGCCGGCCTGCAGATTCCGTTTGCGCGCTCGCGCAACGTGACGCCGTACGTCGTCGTCAGCGCCGGACTCGCGAATCTCGATCCGCAGATATCGGGCGTCTCCGCGGAAAATCGTTTCTCCGCATCCGCGGGCCTCGGCGTGAAGGCGCCGATCGGCAGGAATCTCAGTTTCAAGTTCGAAGGCCGCGGTTTCTACACCGCGCTCGAGGAGAACGACGACTGCTTCATCTGCGACAACTACTACAACCAGGATTTCTATCAGGGCGAAGTGAGCCTCGGACTGGTATTCTCGTTCTGACGTGATTCTGCTGAGCCGCATCATCGCCGCGCTGGCCTATGCCGGCGCGGCGTTTCTGTTTGGGATCCTGCTCGGCGAGCGTGGAGAGCTCGGCATCGTGCAGAACGTGTTCATGATCGTGATTCCGGTCGCCACGATCGTGTTCGCGTTCTTTTCGCAAGGAGGGCGGACGTCCCGTCCGCCACGTCAGGAGGCGGACGAGACGTCCGCCCTCCGGAACGGCCGCTTTGAAGTGGTCCTCACCGGGCTGGCACTGTTCGCCGGTCTCTCGATCGGACAACGCGCCTTCGCACGCGCGTTCGCTGAATGCCCTTCACGGGCCGCGCCGCTGCGCGCCGCGATCATCGAGCATCGCGCGCGCACCGGCGACTATCCGACGCGCTTGAAGGACCTGGACATTCCGCTGCCGTGCGGCTGCGTGCTGCGGCGGACGATCCTCCGTTACAACTCGAACGAACGCGGATTCCGGTTGTGGATGACAAACGATCGCGAGGTCGTCGTCATTGCCAGCGAAAGATCTTCAGCCCGATCAGATACGACACCACGCCCCACGCAACGAGGTTGAGCAGCTGCGGCGCGAGCTCCATCGCGCCGAGGCCGTCGTTCATCACGCCGCGCAGCGCATCGTTCAGCGCGGTCAGCGGCAGCGCGCGGATGAATGGCTTCGCGGCGTCGGGGAAACGCTCGTACGAGAAGAAGACGCCGGAGCAGATCCACATCGGCACCATCACGAGGTTCATGAGGCCGCTCACCGCCTCGAGCGTTTTTGCGCGCGACGCGACGAGCAGGCCGAGGCCCGCGAAGGCGAGGCCGCCGAGAAGACAGATCAGCGCGAAGAGAATCACCGAGCCGCTGATGCGCACATCGAAGATGAACCACGCGAGCGCGACGAGCACCGCGACTTCGATCGCGAGGATCGACGTGCGCATCAGCAGATGCGCGGCGAGATAGTGGCTCTTCCGCATCGGCGTCGCGATGAGGCGCTTGAGCAGTTTCTTGAGTCGCGCGTTCACGACCGAGAAGCCGATGCTCCACATCCCCGTGCCCATGATGTTCATGCCGAGCAGCCCCGGCACGAGGAAGTCGACATAGCGCGCCCCCACCTCGGTCACCCGCTCCTCGCGCGCGGTGAGCACGTCGCGCCGCCCCGCCGCGGCCTGCAGCGCATCGTCGACTTCGACGCGCGCCGTGCGCGCGTCGGGGCGCGTGGCGTCGTACCGATAGACCGGCGTCGCATCACCCGGAGGGCGGACGTCCCGTCCGCCCCCAGCCTCTTCAACAAGCAACGAAATCTTCCCGCGCCGCAATTCATCACGCCCTTGCTCGAGCGAAAACACACGCACCTGCAGCGCCGGCGACTTCGACAGCGCAGCCGCGCGCGCCTTCGCGTGCGGACCGTCGACGACGCCGACCGGAATGCGATCGGGCGGCTTCTCGCGGAATGCGAATCCGAGGGCGACGGTGAGGAGGATCGGGAACGCGAAGACCCAGAAGATCGCCTCCGGCTCGCGCAGAAACTCCTTCATCCGCGCGATCGTCAGCTCGACGAGCGGCGGGCGGACGTCACGCATCGCGCAGCTCCCTTCCGGTCATGGCGACGAAGAGATCCTCGAGCGTCGCCGCGTGCGTGGTGAGCGTGATCAGCTTCGCGCCGCGCGACTCGATCACGCCGAGGAGCTGCGGAACCGAGGCGGCGAGCGAGTCGACGCGCAACTGCCAGCCGCCCGAGCGCGGCGTCGCGCCGTGAAAGCCGGCGAGGGTCGCGAAAACGTCGCCTTCGATCGCGGGCTCGCACGCGAACTCGATGATGTGCGGGGCTTCGAGCTTCGCGATCAGCTCACGCGGAGTGCCGAGGGCGATGCGATGGCCGTGATCGACGATGGCGACGCGGTCGCAAAGGCGCTCGGCCTCTTCCATGTAGTGCGTGGTCAGCAGCACCGTGCCGCCGCGCGCGCGAAAGCGCGCCACGACTTCCCAGAGCTGCAGGCGGCTCTGCGGATCGAGGCCCGTCGTCGGCTCGTCGAGGAAAAGGATGTCCGGCGTGCCGACGAGCGCGCAGGCGACGGCGAGGCGCTGCTTCTGCCCGCCGGACAACTTGCCGACGCGCGCGTTGCGCTTCTCGTCGAGCGAGAGATCGCGGATCACCTCATCGGGATCGTGGCCGCTGCGATAGAACGAGCGGAAGAGGCGGATGGTCTCGACGACGGTGAGCTTGTCGGTGAACTGCGTCTCCTGCAGCGAGACGCCGATGCGCTCGCGCAGCTCGCGCTCGTGCTCGCGCCACGACATGCCGAGGATGCGCACCTCGCCGCTGTCGGGCGCGTTGAGTCCTTCGAGGACTTCGATGGTGGTCGTCTTCCCCGCACCGTTCGGGCCGAGGAGACCGAAACACTCGCCGCGGTGCACGAGCAGATCGATGCCGTCGACGGCTTTCACGTCGGCGTAGTGCTTCTTCAGATTGCGGCACTCGATGGCCGCGCCGTTGTCAGTCACGCGCGGCGCAGTATAACTATCACCATGAACATCGGTCCCGACGACGTCCGTATCACCGTCCACGCGGCGGGAGTGAACCGCGCCGATCTGCTGCAGCGCGCCGGACGCTATCCGCCGCCTCCCGGAGCATCGGAGGTCCTCGGACTCGAATGCGCGGGCGTGATCGCGGAGACCGGCGCGAACGTGCACGGGTGGCGCGTGGGCGATCGCGTGATGGCGGTGGTCGCGGGCGGCGGCTACGCGCCGGACGTCGTCGTGCACGCTGGATCGGTGATGCGCGTCCCCGATGCGTTGAGCGACGTGGAAGCGGCCGCGATTCCAGAGGTGTTTTTCACCGCGTTCCTCACTCTCTTCATGCTGGCGCGTGTTCGCAAAGGCGAGAGCGTGTTGATCCACGGCGGCGGAAGCGGCGTCGGCACCGCGGCGACGACGCTGTGCAAGCTCGCCGGAGTACGCGTCCTGGTCACGGCGGGCTCGGACGAAAAGTGCGCGCGCTGTCTCGCACACGGCGCGGACGCCGCCATCAACTATCACACCGAGGATTTCGTGGAGAAGGCGCGCGGGGTGAACGTGATCCTCGATCACATCGGCGCGCGCTACCTGCCGCGCGATCTCGAGGCGGTCGCGACCGACGGCCGCATCGTGATCATCGGCTCGATGGGCGGCGACCGCACCGCCTCACTCGACGTCGTCTCGCTCCTCGGCAAGCGCGCGCAGATCATCGGCTCGACGATGCGCTCGCGCAGCAACGAGGAGAAGGCGGCAATCGTCGCCGCGTTTCTCACGCGCTTCGGCGACGACCTCGACGCGGGACGCATCCGCCCCGTGATCCACGCGGTGTTCCCGATCGCGCAGGTCGACGACGCGCACGCGATGATGGAAGCGAGCGAGCACTTCGGAAAGATCGTGCTGACCGTGTAGCGCGGACATCCTGTCCGCCGTGTCGCCGGCTTCCAGCCGGCGCGCTACACGCAACCCTTGATGCGCGCCCAGCGCATCGTCGCCGCGCGCGGCGGCGGACTGACCTTCGCGAGCATCGCCGCGGTCGATTGATTGCAGCGGAAGTACGTGAAGCGGTCGATGTCGGGCACGCCGGCGATCGCGAAGTCGAGCGCCGTGCTTCCGTCGCCCTCGGTCATGCGCGGATTCGCGCCGCGCGCGAGCAGCAGCGCCGTCATCTCCTTGTTGTCGTACCCGGCGGCCATCATCAGCGGCGTGATTCCGCTCGCGCCGGGGCGATCGACGCCGGCGCCGGCGTCGAGAAGCGCCGCCGCGGTGCCGAGCTGATTCTTGTGCACGGCGTGCAGCAGCGGCGTCCAGCCGTTGCCGCCGCCGGGCGCGTTCGGATCGGCGCCGCGCGCGAGCTGCGCGCGAACCTCCGCGACGTCTCCCTCGCGCACCGACAACGTGAGCGGCGAGTCGGACGGCTGAGAGGTGCAGCCGATGAGCGCGATGACGAGGAACAGGCGTTTCATGTCCTCAATCTGGGTCGCGCGCGAAGTGTTGTAAAGTCCTTTGCGACAAAAAGTAGAGACCGAGTTTGACGTCGATCAGCAGCCCCTGCCGCTCCTGCTCGCGCAGCCACGAAGCGACCTCATCGCGCGGAACGAGATGCACGGTGATCGACTCACCGCCCACGCCGCCACCCTCGCTTACCTTCCGCACGCCGCGCGCGCGATAGAGGCTCACGATCTCGGAGGTGATGCCGGGGGAGGTGCAGCCGCGCACGAGCAGCTCGACCGAATCGCAGGTGTAGCCGGTCTCCTCTTCCAGCTCTTTCTTTGCGGTTGCCTCCGGATCGTCGTTGCCGTCATCACCGACGAGCCCCGCGGGAAAGTCGATCACGCGCGCGTTTACGGGCCGGCGGAACTGTTCCGTGAGGATCACGCGGCCGTCGTCGGTTTCCGCAATGATCGCGACCGCTTCTTTGCCTTTCCTGCGCTCGACGTACTGCCAGCCGTCGCGCTCGAGCACGAGGAGGTGTTTGCCTTCGAAGATCGGTTTCATGGCTTGGGTTGCTGGGTTGCTGGGTTGCTGGGGTCAGCCTGGTGGACGTTCAACCTTGAAAGCATGCGTGGCCAGCCTTGTCATCCCGAGCGTGAGCGAGGGACCCGGGTGTGCGGGTGGGGCCAGTCGCATGTCTCATGCCCCACCTGACCCCCGGGTCCCTCGCTCACGCTCGGGATGACAAGCCTTGGTACCTTCGCTTTCAATGTTGAATGTCCACCAGCAACCCAGCAACCCAATCAAAACAGCGAACCCTGTGCCGTCCTCCTCCGAAAATGCTCGACGGACAAATCGTAGTCCTTCTCGTTCAACCCCAGCTTCCGGCACGTGACGTCGAACAGCGCCTCGATCTGCTCGGCGAAAATCCCTTCGCCGCGGCCGCGAACGCCCCACTTCGCGTCGTAGAGCTTTCCGCCGCGCAGGTCGCGCACGCGGTTGAGCACTTTGTCTTTGCGATCGGGGAAGTGTTCTTCCAGCCATTTCTCGAAGAGCGGCGCGACCGCCCACGGGAGGCGCAGCACGACGAAGCCCGCCCATTTTGCGCCGGCGTCGCGCGCGGCTTTGAGGATCGCGGGCATTTCGTGATCGGTGAGCGCGGGCACGACCGGGGCGACCATCACGCCGACGGGCACGCCCGCCGCGGTGAGCGTGCGGATCGCGTCGAGGCGCAGCTCGGGCGTCGAAGTGCGCGGCTCCATCACGCGATGCACCTCGGGATCGAGCGTGGTCACGGAGACGAACACGCGCGTGCCATTCCACTCCGACATCTCCGCGAGCAGATCGGCGTCGCGCGTGACGAGATGATTCTTCGTGATCACGCCCACGGGATTGCGAAACTCCGCGAGAACGGCGAGACATCCGCGCGTGATGCCGAGCTTCCGCTCGATCGGCTGGTAGGGATCGGTCACGCCGCTGATGGCGATCGTCTTCGGCTCCCAGCTCTTTTTGTTCAACTCTTCCCACAAGAGCGTGGGCGCGTCTTCCTTCACCAGGATCTTCGTCTCGAAATCGAGGCCGGCGGAAAAGCCGAGGAATTCGTGCGTGGGCCGCGCGTAGCAGTAGATGCAGCCGTGCTCGCAGCCGCGGTAGGGATTGATGCTCGCGTCGAAGCCGATGTCGGGACTGTCGTTGGTGGCGATGATCGTGCGCGACGGGTCGCGAAGGTAGATCGTCCTCGGCGCGTTCTCATCGCGCTCGGCCTCGTCGTCGACGACGTACTCGAGCTTCTCGAAGCGGTTCTGGGGATTCCAGCTCGCGCCGCGGCCTTTCATTGAGGTTCCTGGGTTGCTGGGTTGCTGAGTGTGAGGAAGCACCATCGCGCGCATCGTAGTTTTTCGCGGCGGCAAGCCGCCCGCTCACAACTGACGTAATTCTCGCAGCTTCGGCGCGCGCCACAGGGTGACGGCTACGACGAGTAGAGTCATGCAGCCGCCAAAGAGGACCGAGGGCACTACGCCGAGTAGACGCGCCGCGACGCCCGACTCGAACGCGCCGATCTCGTTCGACGAGCCGATGAAGATCTGATTCACGGCCGAGACGCGGCCGAGGAGATGCGGCGGCGTGCGCGTCTGCAGCAGCGTGGAGCGGATCACCACGCTCACGTTGTCGACCGCGCCGCTGGTGACGAGCAGGGCGAACGAGAGCCAGAAGTCGCGCGAGAGCGCGAAGCCGATCATGCAGACGCCGAACGCCGCGACGCAGGCGAAGAGCGCGACGCCGGCGTTGCGCATCGGCGCACGGTGCGCGATCACGACGCCGGTCACGATCGAGCCGAGCGCCGGCGCCGCGCGGAGAATGCCGAGTCCTTCCGGCCCCGCGTCGAGCAGCGTCGCGAACGCGGGCAGCAGCGCGACCGCGCCGCCGAAGAGCACGGCGAAGAGATCGAGGGTCATGGCCGCGAGCAGTACCTGCTCGCTCATCACGAAGCGGATGCCGCTCTTCAGACTCTCGCCGATCGGCAGGTCGTCGGTGACGCTCGGCCGCGCGCGATGTTCGAGCGATGCGATCGTCGCGAGCGACACCGCCATCGCGCCGATCACGCCGCCGTATGCGAGCGCGGGGCCGGAGAATCCGTAAATCAATCCGCCCGCCGCCGGTCCGGCGACGGCCGCGAGGTGCCAGGTCGACGTGCGCCACGCGACGGCGTTCGCGTAGAGCTCGCGCGGCAGGACTTCCGCGGAGAGCGCGACGACGGAGGGGCGCATGAAGCTGCGCGCGGTCGCGCTGAGCGCGACGACGAGATACACCGGCCACAAGCGCGCCGCGGTGATCGCCCCCGGCGTGATCGTGAGCAGCAGCAGCGCGACCGCGGAAACGAGCAGCGCGAACGTGCCGCCGATCGCGATCGTCCGCCGCGTCGCCCGGTCCGCGACATGCCCCGCATACAACGCAATCGCAATGAACGGCAACGCCTCGGCCAACCCAATCAGCCCAAGCGTCAACGGATCGCGCGTCAGCTCGTACACCTGCCACCCGACGACGACGATCTGCGCCTCGCGCGCGACGGTGAGCGTGCCGTGGGCGAGGAGGATGCGGCGGAAGTCGGTTACGCGCAAGGACGCGTAGGGCGAGATGGTCACGGCGCGGGAGTATAGGGTGCGCGTTGTCTTTGGTTTCCCGGTTGCCCGGTTGCCCGGCGCCGCCGTCCGGGTGGCGGCGGCTCGCATGTGGCGAGCTTGCGGCAAGCGATGGCGCGTGCCGAGGCGCAGGCACCCGCACTGCACCGCCGGGCAACCGGGAAACCGGGCGACCGAGGGCTACGACGACGGCGCAACAGCGCGACGCACGCACGCGCAACGCTAATCCGGAGGCACCCCCACCGGCGTCACCGCCGCCCGATCCTCCTCCCCCGTGCGAATGCGCACCACCCGCTCCACCGGCAGCACGAAGATCTTGCCGTCGCCGACGTCGCCCGTTCGGGCGCCGGCGAGGATAGCCTGCACGGTCGTCTCGACGAAGTGGTCGGACACGCCGATGTCGAGGCGGACTTTTTCCGTCAGCTCCATCTTCACCGTCGTGCCGCGATACGTCTCGACGCGCTCCGTTTCGCCGCCGTGGCCGTGCACGCGGCTGATGGTGAGTCCGGCGATGTTCGCCTTGAACAGCTCTTCGAGGACATCGGGCAACCGCTCGGATCGGATGACGGCAACCACGAGTTTCATTGTTCACCTCTCCTGTCGAGCAGCAGCACCGCACCTTCGCCGCGCGAGTACGCCTCTTCGCCGTGTTGCGTGAAATCCATGCCCAGGCCTTCTTCGCGCACGTCGCTGCGCAGACGCGACGCGAGCGCGACGAGCTTCAGAATCACGAACGTGACCGCCGCGCTGTAGGCGATCGTCGCCAGCACCGCGACGGCCTGCACGCCGAGCTGCTTCAGACTTCCCGTGGCGGTCTCGAGGCCACTCCACGTCTGACTTGCGAACACGCCGGTGAGCAGTGCTCCCACGCAGCCGCCCACGCCGTGCGCCGCGACCACGTCGAGCGAGTCGTCGAGCCGCGTGCGTGCGCGGTAGAGCAGCGCGTAGTAGCTCGGTACGGCAGCGATTGCGCCGATCGCGATGGCCGACATCGGCCCGACGAATCCCGCCGCCGGCGTGATCGCGACGAGACCGACCACGATCCCCGTCGCCGCGCCGATGGCGGTCGCCTTCTTCGTGCGCATCAGGTCGAGCATCGTCCAGACCACGAGCGTCGCCGTAGGCGCCAGCATCGTGTTCACGAACGCGAGGGCGGCGATTGCGTTTGCGCCGAGGGCGCTGCCGGCGTTGAAGCCGAACCAGCCGAGCCAGAGCAGGCCCGCGCCGAGGAGCGTGAAGGGCACGTTCTGCGGCAGGATCGCCTGGCGCGCGTAGTCCTTGCGCGAGCCGACGACGAGCGCGCAGACCACGGCGGCCGCCGCGGCATTCACGTGCACGACCGTGCCGCCCGCGAAGTCGAGCGCGCCGAGCCGGCCCAGCCATCCGCCGCCCCACACCCACTTCGCGACCGGCGCGTAGACCGCGAGCGACCAGATCGTGATGAACGCGACGTACGGCCCGAACCGCATCCGCTCGACGATCGCGCCGGAGATCAGCGCGGCGGTGATGATCGCGAACGTGCCCTGGTAGCCGAAGAAGAGGAGATGCGGGATCGTCCCCTTCGCGTCGAGCGCGACGTCGCGAAGAAACGCATGCGCCAGCGGCGAGGGGCCGAACGCGATCGAGTATCCGAAGAGCGCCCACGCCAGCCCGACGAAGCCGAGCGCGGCAAAGCTCATCATCAACGTGTTCAACGCATTCTTCGCCCGCACCATCCCGCCGTAGAAGAAACCGAGGGCGGGGGTCATGAGGAGAACGAGCGCGGTTGCGACGAGGAGCCAGGCGGTGTCGGCGGGGTTGGGCATGGGGGAGTATACGTTGCGGTTATGAGATATGGAAATGGGTGGTGGTAAATGGTTTCCCGGTTGCCCGGTTTCCCGGTTACCCGGTCCCGCCCAACCCCGTACACCGGGCAACTGGGAAACCGGGCAACCTTCCCCGCCGTCAGACCCAAGCCGGCTTCCCGGTTGCCCGGCCCCGCCCAACCCACACACCGGGAAACCGGGCAACTGGGAAACCGGGCAACCGTGTTACCTTCCCCGCCGTCAGACCCTGGCACCACAATGCAGCGCGAAACGAAGTCCGAGCGCTCTCGCCGGGCGGTTCTCGATGCGGCGCTGTCGCTGTTCTCGCATCAGGGCTACCGCGCCACGACCGTCCGCGAGATCGCGGAAAGCGCGCGTGTCTCCACCGGCAACGTCTACCATCACTTCCCCGACAAAGAGGCGCTGTTTCGCGCGCTGATCGACGAGTATCTGGAGATCGTCGACACGCGCCGTTTCCCGTTCATGCGCACGCTCCGGGAGACACGGCAGTTCCCCGACAACATCGAGGAGCTCGGCTACGCCGCGCGGTCGAGCGTGCGCCAGTTCCGCGACTACCTCGCGCTGATCTACGTCGACGTCATCGAGTTCGGCGGCACGCACATCCAGACGTTCTACGGCGACATGGCCGACCGCTTCACGCGCTTCTTCGTCGAGCAGGGCGCCACCGAAGAGATCAGCGCGCGCCTGCGCCCCAACGTTTCTCCAACGGCCGCCCTGCTGCTCACGTCCCGGCTCTTCTTCAACTATTTCTCGCTCGAGATCCTGTTCGGAGTGCACGAGCCGTTCGGGAAGGACTCGAATGAGGTGGTGAAGGAGATGGCGGATGTGATCAGGAATGGGATCTGTGCGAGGGAATGAATGAAGGCAGAAGGCAGAAGGCAGAAATGAGAACTGGTACCACGGTTGCCCGGTTTCCCAGTTGCCCGGTTTCCCGGTGTGCGGGTTTGGGCGGGACCGGGTAACTGGGACACCGGGCAACCGGGCAACCATTTCTTTGCCTTCTGCCTTCTGCCTTCTGCCTTCTGCCTTCTGCCTTCATATACATTAGCGCCGCATGAAACACCTCGCACTCCTCCTCCTCCTCCTCACTCCCTCCGCCTTCGCTCAAAACGACGAGCCCTACACCGCCGAGATCCAACGCCACACCACCGAGCCTCGCTTCCTCACCGAGCTCGTCGACCACCTCCCCGCCTCCGACACCGTTCCCTCGCCGCTGAAGTTCAACGGCTACATCTCCGGGGCGGAAGGGAAGCTCACGTATGCCGCGGACGTGCATCGCTACATGCGCGCGCTCGAGGCGGCGTCGCCGCGGGTGAAGGTGTTCTCGATCGGACGGAGCGAGGAAGGGCGCGAGATGATCCTCGTCGCGATCGCGAACGAAGAGACCATCGCCGGCCTCGATCGCTATCGCGAGATCACGCGCAAGCTCTCCGATCCGCGCAGAGTCAGCGCGGACGAGGCGCGCACGCTGATCGCCGAAGGAAAGCCGATCTACCACGCGACCGGCGCGCTGCACTCGCCGGAGACCGGCAGCCCGGAGATGCTGATGGAGCTCGCGTACCGCCTCGCGGTCGAGGAGACGCCGTTCATCCGCGCGATCCGCGACAACATCATCGTGCTGCTCACGCCCGTGCTCGAGGTCGACGGCCGCGAGCGGATGGTCGATCTCTGGCGCTACCGCGCCGCGAATCCCACCCTGCCGACGCCGCCGCTCATCTATTGGGGCCATCACGTCGCGCATGACAACAACCGCGATCAGATCTCCCTCGCACTCGCCCTCACCCGCAACATGATGGCCGCGTACAACGAGTGGCACCCGCAGGTCATGCACGATCTGCACGAGTCCGTGCCGTTCCTCTACGTCTCCAGCGGCACCGGCCCGTTCAATCCCGCACTCGATCCGCTGATGATCGACGAGTGGCATCGCATGGCCTTCCACGAAGTCGACGAGATGACGCGCCGCGGTCTGCCCGGCGTGTGGCTGCACGGCTTCTGGGACGGCTGGGCGCCGAACTATCTCTTCTGGCTCGGCGCGGGACGCAACACGATCGCGCGCTTCTACGAGACCTTCGGCAACCGCTGGCCGACGACCGAGAAGCGCATCGTGCGCGGCGCGAGCGAGCGCGCGTGGTTCCGCCAGAATCCCGCGCTGCCGGAAGTGCGCTGGTCGATCCGCAACAACGTCAACTATCAGCAGTCGTCGCTCCTCTTCGCGTTCCACGACATGGCCGAGAACCGCGCGCGCTTCCTCGAGCGCTACTGGGCGATGGGACAGCGCGCGGTGTCGAAACCTGCGAATGAAGGACCCGCCGCGTGGGTCTTCGACGCCGCGCAGAAGCGGCAGGGGCAGCTGCACGATCTCGTCGATCTGCTGCGCCGCCAGGGCATCGAGGTGCACGTCGCGGATGAGGCGTTCTCGATGACGACGAACTGGCCGCCGCCGAAAGCCGCCGACAAGGACAAGAAGCCGGAGCCGGTGAAGTTCGCGAAGGGCTCGTACATCGTTCGTATGGACCAGCCGTACTCGCGCCTCGCCGACACGCTGCTCGACGTGCAGTACGTCCGCGGCGACGAGCGCGTGTACGACGACACAGGCTGGACGCTGCCTTACCTGAAAAACGTCAGCGCGCATCGCGTGGTGAATCCCGACGTCCTCAAAGTGAAGATGCGCGCGTGGAGTGGAGGACAGGCAATCCTGCCTGTCCCGGGACAGGCGGGATCGCCTGTCCTCCACGTCAAGGAAAACCACGCCGAAGTCGCTTTCATCCGCCAGCACTTCGCCAAACCCGATGCGAAGAAGCCCCGCATCGCGATCATGCACACCTGGGCGAACACACAGGACGAAGGCTGGTGGCGCCTCGCGCTCGAGTCGATGGGCGTGCCGTACGAGTACATCTCGACGCAGGACGCGTCGGCGACTGCGAATCTTCGCGAGCGCTTCGACGTGATTCTCTTCCCGCCGGTCGGCCGCAGCTTCTCGCCGCAGGACCTCGTCAACGGCTACGCGCCCGGTCCGCCGTTGCCGTGGAAGAAGACCGAGCTCACGCCGAACCTCGACGTCGATGAAACCGACGACATGCGCCCAGGCCTCGGCATGTCCGGCGTACAGAACATCCTCCGCTTCGTCGAAGACGGCGGGCTCCTCGTCACCGCGCGCGATACCTCGGTGTGGGCGATCGAGTACGGCCTCGCACGCTGGGTACGCACCGTCGATACTCCGAAACTCAAGGCGCCCGGGTCGATCGTGCAGTCGACCGTGACCGACAAGAAGAGCCCGATCGCGCAGGGCTACGACGACACTGTTCCGCTCTACTTCTCCGGCTCGCCGGTCTTCCGCGTCGGCTTCCGCGAAGAGCGCGACACTCCCGAAACGCGGCCGAGCGGGCGCGGAACGAAGAGCGATCCCGACGTGCCGCAGGGACGCCCGTTCGTACCGACGCCGGAGCGCCCGAAGCCCGCGCCGTTCGCGACCCCCGAGGACGCGCCGTGGAATGTCGAGGCGTACATGCCGCGCGAGGAAGACCGCCCGCGCGTGATCGTCACGTTCGCGGAGAAAGCGGACCAGCTGCTCCTCTCGGGCATGCTCGAAGGCGGCGACGAGCTCGCGAACAAGCCGGCCGTGATCCTCGCGCCGCGCGGCAAGGGGAACATCCTGCTGATGTCGAACAACCCGATGTGGCGGATGAACAGCGACGGGTCGTACGCGCTGGTGATGAATGCGGTGATGAACTGGGATGCGCTGCGCTGATATGGTTGCCCGGTCGCCCGGTTGCCCAGTTGCCCGGTGAGAACCGCTGGGAAACCGGGAAGCCGGGCAACCGGGAAACCGGGAAACCAACCATGTGGTCCCCTGACCAATACGAGCGCTTCAAGACCGAACGGAAGCAACCCTTCCTCGACCTCCTCGCGCTCGTCGAGCGGCGGCCGCAGATGCGCGTCGTCGATCTCGGGTGCGGAACCGGCGAGCTGACGCGCGAGCTGCACGAGACGCTCGCGGCCGAGGAGACGGTCGGCATCGACGACTCGGAGACAATGCTGCTCAAGAGCGGGCATTTCGAGAACGAGATGCTTCACTTCGAGCGCGGCGACATCGAGGCGTTCGTCGCCGATCGCCCGTTCGATCTGATCTTTTCCAACGCCACGCTGCACTGGGTCGCCGATCACGAGCAGCTCCTCGTGCGCCTCACGAACTTTCTCTCGATCCGCGGGCAGCTCGCGGTGCAGATGCCCGCGAACGACGATCATCCGTCGCATCGCATCGCCGCGGAAGTCGCGAAAGACCTCGGCGTCGAGCCGCGCACCGACTATGTGCTCCCCCTCGAGCGTTACGCCGCGCTCCTCCAGCGCCTCGGATACGAGCGGCAGCACGTGCGCATGCAGGTGTACGGACACGTGCTGCCGTCGCCCGGCGACGTCGTCGAATGGGTGCGCGGCGCACTGCTCACGCACTACGAGTCGGTCATGCCGGAAGCGAAATTCGCGGAGTTTCTCGAGGAATACCGCACGCGCCTGCACGAAGCGCTGGGCGAGGAGCGCCCGTTCTTCTACACCTACAAGCGCGTGCTGCTGTGGGGGACGTTCTAAGGAGGGCGGACGTCCTCGTCCGCCACGGGGCGGACGGGACGTCCGCCCTCCTTACTCTTCCGCCAGAATCGTGTGCAGCGCCAGCATCACGGTCGTCGATGCGAGCACGAACACGATCGACAGGAACGCGAGCGAGATACTCTCCGCGCGCGCCGCGCTGGTCACGAGTCCCGCCGGCGTGAAGCTGTGCATCCACGCTTCGACCGCGGCCCACTTCCACGTCAGCAGCGCCGCCCAGCCGCCCGCGACGGCGAGATAGGCGACGAGTTGCGCGAGCGTCATCGGGCGCGAGATGCGCGCGACGTCGGCGTTGCCCTGCAGCAGCTTCGCTTTCAGCCAGACGATCGACGGATCGGGCAGCTTGTGCTCGCGATCGCTGATGTGCGCGAAGCGATCGAGCCACGGAGCGACGGACGCCGCGGCCGCGCAGTCGGCGCACGACGCGGCATGCGCGCGCAATGCATCCGTCCAGCGATCGTGCTCGACGGCGCGCAGAACGTCAGCCTCGTAGCGGCAGATCCCGTTCATGGAGCGAGTCCTTTCTTCGTGAGCAGTTCCGCGAGTCGCTTGCGCGCGCGGAACAGCAGGACCTTCACGCTCTTCGCCTTCACGCCGAGGGCCTCGCCGATGGCTTCGTGATCGGCCTCCTCGACGTGTGCGAGCCAGAGGAGCGCGCGCTCGCGCGGCTTCAGCTCGGAGAACGTGCGCATCATGTCGTGGCGCAGCACCTCGCGCGGCTCGAGCGACGGCGCGGCGTCACTGCGCGCCGCCTTCGAGCGCGCGCGCTCGCGTTTCGTTTCGCGGAAATGATCGAAGGCGAGATTCGTGGCCGTGCGGAACAGCCAGCGCCGCATGTGCTCGTCCGACGCGAGCGCCGGATTCGCGCGCAGAAAGCGGAAGAACGCCTTCTGCAGCAGATCGTCCGCCGACGCCGCGTCGCCGCTCAGCCGGTAGAGGTACGACCAGAGGCCTCCCGCCGTGCGGCGATAGAAGGCCTCGAATCGCGCCTCATCCATCGGCCTGGGGCTCCCGGTGCGCGACCGCGAACCTGCCGCGAAGAGCGGCGCCGGCAATGTCAGTTCCGATGCGAACATCGATCACGCGCTGGTCGCGTCCTCCGCGCGGGCCGTGAGACTCGCGGAAAGCTTGTACGACACGAAAGTGGCGATGAGATAGCCGATGCCGAGCGAAAGCAGGATCGCGGCGGGCACGACGAAGTCATCGTCGGAGAACAAAGTCAGGAAAAGGAATGCCGTGCCGAGGGCAGTGAGAACGATCGCGCGCGTGAACCCGCCGAGAATGCGGTCGCGGGCGATGGCGGCAGGCGCGAGCTGCACGCCCGTCACGAAGTCGCGGCCCGCCGGCGACTGCAGAAAGCTCACCATCTCCGGCGCGGACCCGAACCGCTCGATGAGCTTCGTCTGCATCTCCGTCTGCAGCTCCACGCGCCGCTGCCGCCCGTGCGTGATCAGATAAACGATCGCGATCGCCGCCGTGAACGACGAGATGATCGCGACAATGGGGATTTCCATGCTCCGTCTCCTTCTTTACTCGGGGCTAATACGTTGGAACTGGCCGTTGGGTTAACACGATGTCATCCCGAGCGTGAGCGAGGGACCTGGGTGGATGGGTGGCGCAGGCATTCAGCCACCCGCACACCCAGGTCCCTCGCTTACGCTCGGGATGACAAGCAGCCGATGTAAGCTCCGCGCGTGCGCTTTGCCGTTTCCGAGTACGTCCGCTGGGAAGACATCGACGCCGCGGGCATCATCAACTATCAGGCTTACCTCCGCTTCTTCGGTCTGGCGGAGGCGGAGCTCTTCCGCTCGTGCGGCCTCTCCTACAAAACGCTCTTCGACGACCTCGGCGTCTGGCTGCCGCGCGTTCGGGTCGAGTGCGACTTCTTTCACCCCGTGAGGCTCGACGAGCTGCTCGTGGTCGAGGCCTTTTTCGGGCGCATCGGCACGAGCTCCATTCATCTCCACTTCGAGGTCACGCGGCACGAACAGCCGGGCGTCGTCGTCGCGACCGGCAAGTACATCCTCGTGACCGTGCGGAAGGGAGAGTTCCGGCCGGCACCGGTTCCCGACCTCCTGCGGGAGAAGCTTTCGCCCTACGTGGAGCCCGAGCGGATTTCAGGATAGAATTCACCCGGGTCCCAACTATGGCAATCGAAGTCAAAGAGCTCCGCTCCGCGGAGCGGTACGTTCCCGATGGTTCTCTGTCCGGAAGTTTTGGATCGGCCGAAGTGTCGATCATGAATCTCAGCGCGGGCGGATTGCAGATCCTCTATCCGCTGCCGCTGCGCATTGGCAGCGCGTCACGAGTCTGGTTCCGCGTCCGCGACGTGGGCGTGACGACCCAGGGGCGCATCCTCTGGAGTCACCTCTCGAAGACGCAGGACACCAGCGGAAAGATGCAGTATAAGTCGGGCATCAAAGTCGAGGATCCCGCGTACGCGGAAGTGATCGCCAGACTGGCGTCGAATGACTACATCAAGCTCGACGGCGACACGATGGAGCGCAAGAAAAAGCGCCTCATCGAGAAAGAGAAAGAGCGCAGCGGGAAGCACCTCCTGAAAGTCGTTCCCGCGGAGCCGACGATCTCGCCCGAACAGCTGCTCCTGATCGAGCATGCACGCGAGCGCCTGAAGGCGAATCCCGCGATCGCCGCCCGCCTCTACGAGCAGGCCCGCACCGCGGAAGCGGCCAACGGCGTGCGCACGGACATCGTCGCGGTGTGGGAGTACCTCGAGCGCAGCATCGCCCTGCCGACGATCACGCGAGTGTTCGAGCACGGGAAGGGCTAACCGCCCCCAGTCCCCTCTCCCCGCCTTGCGGGGAGAGGGTTAGGGTGAGGGGCTGTCGCGTCGCTCGAAGAACGACCCCTCACCCTGGCCCTCTCCCCGCGGGCGGGGAGAGGGGACTGAAACCGATGAAGTTCGGCTCCGGGTGAATCTCCACGCCGAACTGCGCGCGCACGCGCTCCTGAATCATCCCCACCAGCTCCGCCACCTCGCGCGCCGTGCCGCCGCCGCGGTTGATGATCGCGAGCGTGTGCTTCGTCGAGAGTCCGACGTTCCCGTGCACGTAGCCTTTCGGAAATCCCGCCTGCTCGATCAGCCACGCCGCGGAGAGCTTCACTCCGTCGCCTGACGGAAAGTGCGGCGCATCCGGCGCGCGCTCGGCGAACGTCGCGTAGTGCTCCGCCGTGAGAATCGGATTCATGAAGAACGAGCCGTCGCTGCGCGTGTCGGGATCCGTGGGGTCGAGCACCATGCCTTTGCGTTTGCGGATCGCGATCACCGAGTCGCGTACGCCGCGCAGATCGCGGCGATCGATCCCGCGCTCTTCGACATAGCGCACGAGCTCCGGATACTTCACCGCCGCCTCGCCTCCGCGCGCGAGCCGGAACGTGACGGAGAGGACGACGTAGCGATCGCGCTCGTAGCTCTTGAAGAGGCTCGAGCGATACGCGAAGCGGCAGTCCCAGTTCGTGAACCACGTCACCAGTCCCGTGGTGCGATCGAGCGCCTCCACGCGGGCGATGGTCTCGCTCACCTCCTGCCCGTACGCGCCGACGTTCTGAATCGGCGTCGCGCCGGTGGAGCCGGGGATGCCGGAGAGACACTCGATGCCGGCCCAGTCGTTCTCCACCGCCCTGGCCACGAAGGCATCCCACGGCTCGCCGGCGGCGACTTTCACCATCGCGAACTCGTCTTCGCTCTCGACGGTGACGCCGTGGAGATCGGCGTACAGCACGAGGCCGTCGAAGCCGTCGTCGGAGATCAGCAGATTGCTGCCGCCGCCGAGGATGAAGACGCGGCGATCGCGCTCGCGCGCCCAGTCGAGCCCCGCGCGGATCTCATCGACCGTCGTCGCGCGCAAAAAAAATCGCGCCGGACCACCAATGCCGATGGTGGTGAATGGAGCGAGCGGCACGCGCTCCTGAAGGGCCGCAGATGGCAAGCGCGTGTCCATTCAGGCTGGTAGGATACCGCGCATGTTTGCATCGCCCGCTGCCGTGCTGGCTGTTCTCGCCGCAGTCGCCGCGTTCTTTTTCTGGCTCGAACAAACGACGAGGTGGAAGCTCTTCAACTTCCTGCCGCCGCTTCTGTTCATCTACACGACCCCGCTCGTGCTGAGCAACACGGGAATCCTTCCGCAGAAATCGCCGGCGTACGACGCGCTCAATCAGTTCGGCCTGCCGGTCTTCATCACTCTTCTTCTGCTGTCGGTCGACGTCGGCGCCGCGATTCGGATCATGGGGAAGGGCGTGTTCGTGATGCTCCTCGGCACCGTCGGCGTGATCGTCGGCGCGCCCATCGGCTACTTCGTCGTGCACCGCTTTCTCCCTCCCGACGCCTGGAAAGGCTTCGGCGCACTGGCCGGAAGCTGGATCGGAGGGACCGGAAACATGGCCGCGGTCGCAGGCGGTCTCGAGACGCCGCCGGAGATCTTCGGCCTCGCTGTGCTCGCGGACAACGTCGTGTACGTGGTCTGGCTGCCGATTCTCCTGACGTCCAAAGCACTGGCCGAACGCTTCAACAAGTGGGCGCGTGTCAAGGAAGGCCGCGTCGAGAAGATGGAGGCAGCAGCGCAGGCGGAAGCGTCCTCAAAGACGGAAACGCCGGTGATGATGCGCCACTTCATCTACCTCGGCGCGCTCGCGCTCGCGTCCACCGCGATTGCGGCGTGGCTCGCGCCGAAGTTGCCGGTGGTCGAGCCCATTCTCTCGACCTCGACATGGCGCGTTCTCATCGTCACGACGATAGGAATTGCGCTCTCGTTCACGGCCGCGAGATCGCTGCCGCGTTCTCATGAAGTGGCGATGGCAATCGTCTACATCTTCGTGGCGGGCATGGGCGCGCGCGCGTCGCTGGCCGGTCTCGCCGATGCGCCGGCTTTTCTCGCCGGCGCGTTCATCTGGATCTTCGTGCACGGCCTGTTCTGCCTCGGCGGTGCGTGGCTGTTCCGCGTCGACGTTCACAGCGCGGCGATCGCGTCCGCCGCGAACATCGGCGGCGCGGCCTCAGCGCCCGTCGTCGCTGCGTATCACCGCGAGAGTCTCGTTCCGGCGTCGATCCTGATGGCGCTCATCGGCTACGCGATCGGCAACTACGGCGCGTTCCTCGCTGCTCGTCTTTGTTACTGGGTGGCCTCGTAGCTCGTGCCGGCGTATTGCGTAACGCAGAAGATTCTTTACCAGACGCGGCCGAATCCTTAATGTAGCGAATCATGAACGAAAACGCGCGCGCGCAGCAGTGGTTCGGGCACCCACGCGGTCTCTCCACTCTCTTTTTCACCGAGATGTGGGAGCGCTTCAGCTACTACGGGATGCGCGCGCTGCTCGTGCTGTTCATGACGCGCGCGCTCTCGGAGAAAAACCCCGGCCTGGGCATCGATGTCGGCACCGCGGGCGCGATCTACGGCCTCTACACGTCGATGGTCTATCTGCTCACGCTGCCGGGCGGCTGGATTGCGGACAACATCTGGGGACAAAAGCGGGCGGTGTTCGTCGGCGGCTGCATCATCGCCGCGGGTCATTTCAGTCTCGCTGTGCCCTCGATCTACACGTTCTACCTCGGGTTGGTCCTCATCGCCCTCGGCACCGGTCTTCTGAAGGGAAACATCAGCACGATCGTCGGCGACCTGTATCCCGAGGGCGGCGCGCGGCGCGACGCGGGCTTCTCGATTTACTACATGGGGATCAACATCGGCGCCCTCTTCGGTCCGCTTTTCTGCAGTTTCCTGGGCGAGGGCTACAACTGGCACTGGGGCTTCTCGCTCGCCGGCATCGGCATGGTGTTCGGCTTGATTCAGTATCGCTACGGCGCGAAGTATCTGACCGGCGCGGGCGATCTGAAGGTGCAGGTTCCGCCCGAAACGATCTCGTCCCGCAATCGCAATCTGGCGATCATTTTCCTCGCCGTCGTCGGAGCGATTGCGCTGTTCGCCTGGCTCGTGTCGCGTCAAATCATTGCGCTGACGCTCCCGCAGATCGCGACCGGTATCGGATCTTCGATCGTCTTCCTCGCGATCGCCTACTTCATCTATCTGCTGGTCGCCGGCGGATACAACACGCAGGAGAAGAAGAACCTCATCGTCATCTTCTGGCTGTTCATCCTGGCAGCGGTGTTCTGGTCGGGATTCGAACAGGCCGGCTCGTCGCTGAACTTGTTCGCGTTCGACTTGACCAATCGCGTGTTCTTCGGGTGGGAAATGCCGGCCGGATGGCTGCAGATCGTGAACGCCGGCTTCATCATCATCTTCGCGCCGGTGTTCGGAGCGCTGTGGGTGTGGCTGGCGAAGCGGAAAGCGAATCCTTCGATTCCGATGAAGTTCGCGCTCGGCATTCTCGGTCTCGCCGCCGGATTCTTCGTCCTGGCGTGGGGCGCCGCGAACGCAACGACTCAGAACAAAGCGTCCATCGCCTGGCTGATCGTGACGTACTTCTTCCACACCGTCGGGGAGCTGTGTCTCTCACCGGTCGGTTTGTCGTCGGTGACGAAGCTTTCGCCGCGCGATCGCGTCGGTCAGATGATGGGCATCTGGTTCGTCGGAGCGGCGCTGGGAAACCTGTTCGCCGGACTCGTCGCCGGACGGCTGGAGAGTCTCGCGCCGTCGGCGCTGTTCTGGAACGTGGCGATGATCATCGGCGGCGCCGGTGTGGTTGCGCTGATCCTCAGCCCGTTCATCAAGCGTCTGATCCGCGGAATCGAGTGATGCTCGCGCTCAGAACGCCTTGA
Source organism: Thermoanaerobaculia bacterium (assembly GCA_035525285.1). Lineage (GTDB taxonomy): Bacteria > Acidobacteriota > Thermoanaerobaculia > Gp7-AA8 > Gp7-AA8 > QHVT01. The sequence continues at coordinate 6,358 of DATLFB010000040.1, read as the reverse complement.
ACTGCGCGACCTCCGCCTCGCTCGCCACGAACATGCGGCTCATGCCGGAGTTGCAGAATGCCCAGTCGTGGCTGATGCCGGTGAGCATGAGCGACTCGTCGGGACAGAGCTCGCCGAGGGCGGCGCCGAGGGTCTGGACGTCGGTGCGATCGTCGGACTGAATGACGAACGCCGACTCGAACGGGAGATGCACGACCGTGCCGAGGCGTTGCAGGCCGTCGTGGAGCTCCGAGTAGTCCGCGCCCGGCGTGAGGCTGTGGCGGACGAGCAGGAAGTCGCGCGCGTTGGTGAACTGCGTGCACGCGACGAGCAGCCGCGCCTCGTCCGAAAGATGCCCGCGCAGATACCGCACCAGCGGCGCCGCATGCCGCCCCTCGGGCAGAAACACCTGCCAGCTCTGATCGAAATTCGGCTCCGCCCCCAGCCGCCGCATCACATGCGACACGTCGACCGTGAGCTCGCCTTCATAGCAGATCTGGAACAACCTGACCTCGCCCATCGCACCCTCCCAGGTCCCGGTTTTTTCGGTGGGTTGGGGAATGGTAGCAAATGAGGGCGGAAGGCAGAAGGCAGAAGGCGGAAGGCAGAAGGCGGAAGGCGGAAGGCGGAAGGCGGAAGGCAGGTTGAACGCAGAACGCAGAACGAAGAATTGAGAAAGATGACGGCGGGACTTCTTCGTTCTGCCTTCTGCCTTCTGCCTTCTGCCTTCTTCGTTCTTCGTTCTTCATTCTGCGTTCTGCGTTCTGCGTTCTGCGTTCTGCGTTCCTGGGCCGTGCACGGAAAGCGTCGCTGGGCGCGGACTTTTCAATCACCAACGAGCGTTCCATTCCCCCGAAATGTCCCCCTCCCCCTTCTCCACCGAGGTCTCCGCCCTCAACCGCCCTTGGTTCGACTCTCCCTACTTCGGAGATCTCGTCCAGCGCGCGAGCCTGACGCCGGGGATGGAGCAGCTCGTGCGATCGTTCGCGCGTGACGGCTATGCGGTCATCGATCCGCGGCTCGACGACGCGCTCATCGAGCGCGCGGCGCGGGACATGCGCGAGATTCCGCCGGAGAAGCTCATCTTCTCCAACGGCGCGCGGCTGCAGGATGCGTGGACGCTCAGCGAGAACATCCGCGAGATCGCGATCGCGCCGGCGGTGCTCGAGGCGCTCGAAGTCCTCTATCAGCGCAAGCCGTATCCGTTTCAGACCCTGAGCTTCCGCTGCGGATCGCAGCAGCGCACGCACAGCGACACGATCCACTTCGGCTCGATCCCGTACGGCTTCATGTGCGGCGTGTGGGTCGCGCTCGAGGACATCGACGACGCCAACGGGCCGCTGCATTACTACCCGCAGAGCCAGAAGCTGCCGGTGTACGACCTGCTCGACATCGGCGTCACGGCGTTCACGCAGTCCGAGGCGTTCGAGAACTACGCGAAGTACGAAGACTTCGTCGAAGGGATGATGGTGCGCGAAGGGCTCGACCGCCTCGAGCTGCACGTCAGGCGCGGACAGGCGCTGATCTGGTCGGCGAACCTGTTTCACGGCGGCTCGCCGATCCGCGACTTCGCCCGCTCGCGCCTGAGCCAGGTCACGCACTATCACTTCCACGGCTGCATGTACTTCGCGCCGCTGCTCTCCGATCCCGGCCTCGGCATGCTGCACGTGCGCAACCTCACCGACATCGGCACCGGCAGTCCGATCCCGCAGTTCTACAACGGCATGCCGGTGAAGAATCCCGGCGAGTGGCCGCCGCGCCTCGACATCGCCCGCGCGCAGGAGACGATGCTCAGCGACGCGCGCGCGTCGTCGAACGTGATCCGCCGCGTGTCGCGGTTCTTCACGCGACGGTGAGTGGCGCGGACATCCTGTCCGCCGTACCGCCGGCTTCCAGCCGGCGAGTGTGGCGGGCTGGAAGCCCGCCACACGGCGGGCCGGAGGCCCGCGCCACTCCGGCTATTTCGCGACGCCGAGCTGCGTGAGCATCCACGCCAGGTCCGCGGCTTCGTCCTTCAGCTTGTCGTAGCGTCCCGACGCGCCGCCGTGTCCCGCGCCCATGTTCACGCGCAGCAGAATCGTGTTCTCGTCGGTCTTGTTCGCGCGCAGCCTGGCCACCCACTTCGCGGCCTCCCAGTAGCCGACCTGGCTGTCGTTGATCGACGTGCGCACGAGCATCGACGGGTACTTCTTCTTCTCGATGTTCGAGTAGGGGTCGTAGCTCTTGATGTAGAGGTACGCCTCCTTCTCGTTCGGATTGCCCCACTCGATGTACTCCTGCGTCGTGAGCGGGATCGTCGCGTCGCTCATCGTGTTGATCACGTCGACAAACGGCACGTACGCCATCACCAGCTTGAACAGATCGGGACGCATGTTCGTCACCGCGCCCATGAGCAGTCCGCCCGCGCTGCCGCCCTGGATGGCGAGCTTCTCCGGCGTGGTGTACTTCTCCTTCACCAGATAGTCGGCGACGGCGATGAAGTCGGTGAAGGTGTTCTTCTTCGTCATCATCCGCCCCGCCTCGTGCCACTCCTTCCCCATCTCGCCGCCGCCGCGGATGTGGGCCAGCACGTGCGTCATGCCGCGGTCGATGTACGAGAAGCGGTTCGAGTTGAACGTGGCCGACTGCGAGGAGCCGTACGAGCCGTACGCGTAGAGCAGCGTCGGATTCTTCGCCTTCGGATCGATGTCCTTGCGGTAGACCATCGACACCGGGATCTTCGCGCCATCGCTCGCGGCGACGAAGAAGCGCTCGACTTTGTACTTCGACGGGTCGTATCCGCCGAGGACTTCCGTGCGCTTGAGCAGCGTCTGCTTGCGCGAGTCCATGTCGTAGTCGTAGACCGACGACGGCGTGATGAAGGACTGGTAGTTGTAGCGGAAGAGATTCGTGTCGAACTCCGCGTTCGCGCTGCCGAAGAGCGCGTACGACGGCTCGGGGAAGGAGACGCGATGCGATTTCCCGCCTTCGCGGAGATCGTAGACCTCCATCTGCGACAGGCCGCCCTCGCGCATACGAACGACCATGTGGTTCCTGAACATGTCGATCGAGTCGATCTTCACCGGCTTGCGGTACGGCACGAGCTCGACCCAGTTCTCCTGAGGAGGGCGGACGTCCCGTCCGCCGTCAGAGGGCGGACGGGACGTCCGCCCTCCTTGCGCGTAATCGCTCACCGGCGCGGTCACGACGCGGTAGTTGATGCCGGCGTCGTTGGTCATGATGTAGAAGCGGTCGCCGCGGTGATCGGGGTAGTACTTGTGATCGGTCTTGCGCGGGACCATCACCACCGGCTCGGCATCCGGCTTCGCCGCGGGGATCAGGCGCGCTTCGTTGGTGGTCTTGCTGTCGGAGACGACGAAGAACCAGCCCCCGCTGCGCGAGCGCTCGACCCAGACGTCGTAGAGCTCGTCCTTCTCTTCGAATACGAGGACGCGCTCGCCGCCGAGGGTGTGCCGCCAGATTTTATCGGAGCGCTTGGCGTCGTTCTCGGTGCTGTACAGGAGAGTCTTGTTGTCCGCCGCCCACTCGACCGCGCCCACCCGCTCCGACACTCCCTCGGTCACCTTGCCGCTGCGCAGGTCCTTCACGTGCAGCTTGTACTGGCGGTAGCCGTTGTCGTCGGTGGAGAACGCGAGCAGGTTGCTGTCGTCGCTGACGGCGACCGCGCCGAGGGACATGAACTTCTTCCCTTCGGCAAGCTGGTTGACGTCGAGAAGGATCTCTTCATCGGCGTCGACGCTCCCCTTCTTGCGGGCGAGAATCGGGTACTGCTTTCCCTCGATCGTGCGCGAGTAGTAGTAGTAGCCGTTCTTGCGATACGGCACCTGCACGTCGGTCTGCTTGATGCGGCCGAGCATCTCGTCGTACAGCTTCTTCGAGAGCGCTTCCGCCGGCTTCGTGAGCTCGTTCGCGTACGCGTTCTCGGCTTCGAGATACGACAGCGTGTCGGCGCTGGTCTTGTCGCGCAGCCACGCGTAGTCGTCGACGCGCTCGTCGCCGTGCATCGTGATCGTTTTGGGATTCTTCTTCGCCGCCGGCGGCCTGGGGACGTCGGCGAGCATGCTGACGGCGAATGCCGTCAGCGCGAGGAACGCGAAAAGGGACTTCTTCAACGGAACCACCTCCTGAGGATTTCGGACTCGAACGGACAGGGAAAGTTAGCGCGGAACGCGCGGAATTCCCGCATCGAAACGGCAAACAGCTCAGGCGGATGCGCGATGGGAGTGGAAGCTCTGGGTATTGCCGCACTCGCGGCACCAGTAGTGAAGCGAGTCGCGGCGAGCCCAGGGATTGGAGGCGTCGCATACCGGGCACTGCGTTTCCTGCGGAAGGAAAGGACGCTCGCAGGCATCGCACGCGAGGGGCTGCCCCTGCGCGTTCGCGTCATCCTCACAGCTCACTTCACGGCAGCGCGGGCAGCGCCAGCAAACGGGCATCGTTATTGGGGCGCATATTAGCACGTGAAAAAGGTACGCGGTTTGGTTGCCCGGTTTCCCGGTTACCCAGTTGCCCAGTTGCCCAGTTGCCCAGTTGCCCAGTTGCCCGGTAGGGTGGGGCCGGGCAACCGGGCAACCGGGCAACCCCTTCACACGATCAAATGCAAATCCCCGAACTCATGCCACAGGTACTGCTGCGACAACGCCGCACGATATGCCCGCTCCACGTGCTCGCGTCCCGCGATGGCCTCGAGCATCGCGAGATGCGTCGCGCGCGGCTCGTGGAAGCCGGTCAGCAGGGCGTCGACCACGCACACGCCGCGCGCGGGCGTGATCACGAGATCCGTCCAGCCTCGCGACGCGATCACGCGACCTGCGCGGTCGACCGACGACTCGAGCGCGCGCACGACGGTCGTGCCGACGGCGACCACGCGGTTGCCGCGCTCCTTCGCGCGCCGCACTTCCTCGGCCGTGCGCAGCGGCACTTCGAAGTACTCCTCGTACGGGCGTTCGTGCTGTTCGAGACTGGCGACGCCGGCGTGCAGGATGAGCTTCGCGAGACGCATGCCGCGGCGGCGGAGGCAGACGAGCATCCCGCGCGTGAACGCGCGTCCCGCCGACGGCATCTCCGCCGATCCCGGCTCGCGCGCGAACACGGTCTGATACGCGTCGATCGCGTAGGGCCGCCTGATGTACGAGTAGGTGATCGGCCGTCCGTAGCGCGCGAGGTACTCGCGCAGATTCGCGACGTCGACGCGCGCGATCCACAAGCGTTTCGAGTCGCGATACGGCGTGAGCAGCGTCGCCGTGACCTCGCCGGGCAAGTGGAGGGCGGACGTCCCGTCCGCCCCTCCCCGCGGCTCGACGACCACCAACCCTCCCGGCAACGGCGTCGAGAAATGGAGCGCGATCGCGTCGCCGTCCTCGCGAATCGCGGTCACCGCCGCCGGCAGAGTCGCGGTGGTGTTCAACACGACGAGATCCCCGCGATCGAGAAACCGCGGCAGGTCGCGAAAGTGCGCGTGCACGATCGAGTCGTCGCCGCGGCGCGTGACGAGCAGTCGCACGTCATCGCGTCCGTCGCCGCGCAGCTCCGCGGGCTCGCGCGCCTCGAGATCGGGCGGGAGATCGAAGTCCACCGCCGTCACGCGACGAGCTCCACGATCGCCGGCGCGACTTCCTCCGGCGTCGCGAGCGCGGCGAGATCGGCGTCGGGGACGGCGAGGCGATGCATCTCGGTGTTCATGTCGCCCGGATCGATCGCCACGACGCGCACGCCGGTCCCCTCGAGCTCCGCGGCGAGCGTGCGCGATGCATGCTCGAGCGCGGCCTTGCTCGCTCCGTAGCCGCCCCAGCCGGGATACGCGTTCACGCCGGCGTCGGAAGTGATGTTGATGATGACGCCCGCACCGCGCGCTTTCATCTGCGGGAGGACGAGCTGCGCGAGATGCAGCGGCGCGACGACGTTGACGCGGAAGACGCGCAGCAGCGCCTCCCACGGATACTCCTCGAGCCGCGGCATCGGCAGCGGCCCGAGCTCCGAGGCATTGTTGATGAGGACATCCACGCGCCCCGCCCGCGCCGCGATCTCCTCGGCGATCTCGCTGACATCCCCGGCAACGGCGACGACTTCCGTGATGCGCGAAAGCTCGCGCGCGACGGCATCGAGCTTCTCCGCGCGACGCGCGTTGAGCACGAGCCGGTAGCCGCGATGAGCGAGCAGAGTGGCGACGGCGCGCCCCAGTCCCTGAGACGCGCCGGTAATCAGTGCAGTGTTCATGCGGACACGATGCGTCCGCACGTTCCTTTGCCGCTTCGTACAAACGTGCGGTGCTGGAGCTGCCCGAAAGGGCAGTGTGGAGTGGGGGGCGCCGAGGAGCCCCGGGGGGAAAAGTATTGAAAAACCCGCCAAAAGGAGGCCCCCAACAAAAAACAAACCCAAA
>DATLFB010000029.1:0-37016 GCA_035525285.1 Thermoanaerobaculia bacterium | reverse complement strand
CGCATGCTCCGCAGCCCGCTCATGAAATCGATCGACGCCCTCTTCGAAGAGCTGAAAGACCGCGACGACTACGACCCGTCGCGCTTCGCGGCGAGACTGCAGGCGGTGAAAGCAGCGCTCTGACCAGTCCCCTCTCCCCGCAAGCGGGGAGAGGGGACTGGGTGAGGGGCGCCCCTCATCCGGCCTTCGGCCACCTTCTCCCCGCGAGCGGGGAGAAGGCACTGATGGGGCTCGTGCTTCCAGCACACCGTCGGATGCGTCGTCAGCATCGCGTCGTAGAAATCATCGATCGCGTAATGCGTGCCGTGCGCGCCGAGGCCGTTCGCGCGGGCCTTCGGACCGAAGGAGATGAACTGCTTGTACACGTCGCGGTAGTCGCGCTCGACGATCTTCAGCGACGGCATGGTCTTGCCGGGGATCGCCTCGCACTCGCCGCTCATCCAGTCGCGCACGTCTTTCTGCGCGATCTCCGCCGCCGAGTCGTGCGCGAGTGCGCCCGCGACGAGATCCTTCACCGGACCGTCGAAGTGGTTCTCCGCCATCGACGAGAACTTCTTCGCCAGCGCGCGGAAGATCTGCCAGTCGCTCTTCGACTCCCAGCACGGCGGCACCGCCTTCGACAGCGGGTGAATGAAGCTGTGCATGTCGGTCGAGTTGATGTCGGCCTTCTCGTACCAGGTAGCGGCGGGGAGGACGATGTCGGAGTAGAGCGCCGACGTGTCCATGCGGAAGTTGAGATCGACGACGAGGTCCATCTTCCCTTCCGGCGCATCTCGCCACACCACCTCTTCCGTCGATCCCTGCGCCAGATCCTCGGACACCGCATTCGTGTGCGTGCCGAGGTAGTGCTTGAGGAAGTACTCGTGCCCTTTCGCTGAGGACATGAGCGCGTTGCCGCGCCAGATGTACCAGACCCGCGGCCAGTTCTCCGGCGCATCGGGATCCTCGACCGCAAACTTCAGCTCGCGGCTCTTCAGCTTCGCGACGACCCAGTCGACGATCTCCTTCTCGTCCTTGCAGCCTGCCTTCTCGGCATCGCGCACGAGCTCGATCGAGCTCTTGTCGAACTGCGGATAGAACGGCAGCCAGCCGCGGCGCACCGCGCGCACCTGGTGATCGATGGTGTGCTGTGGAGGACAGGCAATCCTGCCTGTCCCTGCGTTTCCCTCGACAGGCAGGATTGCCTGTCCTCCACCGAGATCCTTCGGCAGTTTGTGGTACTCCTCGAACGAGCGCTCGTAGCGCCACTGATCGGAGTGCACGTAATGCCAGCTCGGCGCGTTCTGCTGGCGCGACGGCGGATACCAGTCCTTCGCGAACGCGACCGATGCCCACGACTCGCCCGGCGCGAGTTTTTCCTGGCCGACGTAGTGCGCGAGCCCGCCGCCGTTCACGCCGACGCAGCCGGAGAAGATCAGCGCATGCATCGCCGCGCGATACATCAGATTCGCGTGGTACCAGTGATTGATGCCCGCGCCGATGATGACCGTGCACTTGCCGCGCGTCAGCTCCGCGGTCGTGCCCCATTCGCGCGCGAACTTGATGACCAGATCGCGCGAGAGGCCGGTGTAACGCTCCTGCCACGCCGGCGTGTAGGGCTGGTCTTCGTCGTCATAACTGGAAGGCGTGTCGCCGCCGAGGCCGCGGTCGACGCCGTACTGCGCCATCAGCAGGTCGTACGCGGTGGCGACGAAGATGCGCGAGCCGTCGGCGAGCTGGAGGCTGCGAACGGGAACTCCGCGCGAGATCGTGCGGTCGCCCGAGAAATCGTCGAGCTGCACGTCGACGACTTCGTCGCCGCGATTGAGGAACGTGAGCACCGGATCGATCGGATCGCCGTACAAACCGTCTTCGAGCAGCAGATTCCACTTGCCGCGCTCGCGGCCCCAGCGGAATCCCGCGCTCCCCATCGGCATCTTCGGCGCGTCGGCGGCCTCATCCCACATGAGGAACTTCCAGTCGCCGTTCTCGACGCTGCTGTACGCCGCAACACGATCGGCGCGCACGAGGCGGCCTGGCTTGAAGGTGGAGGACAGGCAATCCTGCCTGTCCTCGCTCCCATCCGGACAGGCGGGATCGCCTGTCCTCCACACCGGAACCAGCTCCACGAGGTACGGCGCGTCCGTGTATTTCTTCGTGTATTCGAGAAAGTACGGCGTCTGCTTTTCGTGATGAAACTCTTTCAGCAGAACGTGATTGACGGCCATCCACCACGCGCCGTCCTGGCCCGCGTTGATGGCGCAATACTCGTCGGCGTACTTCGCGACCTGATTGAAGTCGGGCGCGAACACCCACATCTTCGACCCGTTGTGCCGCGCCTCGGCCGCAAAATGGCAATCCGGCGTGCGGGTCATGTTCAGGTTCGAGCCCGTGACCGCGAGGAGCTTCGCGTTGTACCAGTCCGCCGACTCCTGCACGTCCGTCTGCTCGCCCCACGTTTCCGGCGACGCGTTCGGCAGATCGCAGTACCAGTCGTAGAACGAGAGCGACACACCGCCGATGAGCTGCATCAGACGCGCGCCGGACGCGTAGCTGACCATCGACATCGCCGGGATCGGCGAGAAGCCGGCGATGCGATCGGGGCCGTACTTTTTGATCGTGTGGATGTTCGCCGCGGCCATCAGCTCGAGCGCGTCATCCCAGTTCGCGCGGCGGAAGCCGCCCTTGCCGCGCGCGCGCTGGAAGCGCTTCCGCTTCTCCGGATCGCCGACGATCGACGCCCACGCCTCGACGGGATCTTCGTGCTCCTTGCGCGCCTGCTTCCACAGATCGAGCAGCGCGCCGCGCATGTACGGATACTTCACGCGCAGCGGCGAGTAGAGGTACCAGGAGTACGAGATGCCGCGCTGGCATCCGCGCGGCTCGTACGGAGGCAGGCCCGCCTCGAGCGACGGGTAATCGAGTCCCTGCATCTCCCACGTCACGATCCCGTTCTTCACGTAGATCTGCCACGTGCAGCTGCCCGTGCAGTTCACGCCGTGCGTGGAGCGGACGACTTTGTCGTGCTGCCAGCGGTTGCGGTAGAACTCTTCCCAGCCGCGGCCGGCGGGCGTCACTTCATCCGAGATCCATCGGTTCTGAGTCATCGGTCACCTCTGGACGATTTCTCTAGCATCGGCTTGCGCACTCCGCGAAATCGTTTGCGCCAGACGGTGTCCGCTCCGATGAATCCGAAGACGGCGCCGCCGAGGCCGAGGAAGAAGAAGGAGAGCGTGGACGTGTCGCCGTTCGAAGGCGGCTTTTTCGCGGACGTTTCGAGATACGCGACGAGCGCGACGATCTCGTCGTTCGTCATCGCGTTGTTCGCGAACAGCGGACGCATCGTCGGCGTCGCCGGAGCCATCAGCCACGAGGCGAGATTCTTGCGGCCGTTCATCCGCTCGTAGACCTTCGTGAGATCCGGGCCGAGCCGGCCGCCGCCGAGGGTGCGGAGATCGTCGACGGAGTGGCAGGAGAGACAGGCCGCGCCGCCGTTCGCGAGCCGCTTCGTCCCGTTGAAAATGCGGCGGCCGTTGTCGGCGTCGACGCTCGTGAACGGCTGATCGGAGAGATTGAGGCCGATGAACTGCGACTTCGGCAGCTTCGACTCGTTCTCGATGAGCGTGAGCAGGGAGGCGGCTTTCGCGGCGTCGAGACCGGAGATGTTCGGCATGATCGCGCCGCGCGCCTCTTCCTTCAGCTTCAGCGCAAGCGGGTCGCCCGAGTCGAGGAACGACTTCGGATTGACCATGAACTTCAGCAGCCACTCCCTGTCGACGCGCTTGCTGACGTCCTTGAGGTCGGGACCGACAAGACGTCCGCCGCCGATGGTGTGGCAGCTCATGCAGTTCTGGCGGAACCAGGTCGCGGCTTCGTCGGCGGAGGCCGCCGCGGCCACGCCGAGCGCGATCAGCAGCGTCAGCGTCACGATGCGCTTGCGTTTCATGGAACGCATTGAACGCTCGCCGCGATGAGGCCGAAATGACTTTGGTCATGCGCGGACACGCAATCACACGAGCGTGTGCGCGTCGTCACACGGGATGTAGCTCATCGGATGACTTCCGTCATACCGCGACGCCGCATGCGCTTCCAGACTGCTTCCATGACGCGCTGCCGCTCCCTCTCCGAACCGCACGACGCCGGGCTCTCGCGGATGCTCATCGTCTACATCGCGACGGGACTCTTCTTCATGCTGATTCCCGGCACGCTCGTGGGCGTCGCGAATCTGCTGACGATCTCCGCGAGTCACACGCCACGTGCCGCGGACGCGGGATGGGTGCAGGCGCACGGGCACGCGCAGATCTTCGGCTGGCTCGGCACGTTCATCCTCGGCATCGGCTACTACGCGATTCCGCGGCTGCGCCTCGCGGCGTGGTCGCCTTTCGCGGCGTGGACGACGTACGCGCTCTGGACCGCGGGCGTGACGATGCGCTGGGCGGTGGGGACGTGGCCTCCGGACCAGTGGCGGGTGCTGTTTCCGCTCGCGGGCGCGCTCGAGCTGCTTGCGGTGCTGGTCTTCTGCGTCTCCGTTTTCCTCGCCCGCCCGCGCGCGCGCGACGAGAAGTGGCGCACCTCGGTCGTGATGATCACGGCCGCCGGATGGGGCATGTTTGCCTCGATCACGATCGGCGCGTGGATGTCGTTTCGCGTCGACGCACCGCTCTTCCCGTTCGATTTCAATCAGCGCTATCTGGCCTTGATCACGTGGGGCTTCGTCGTTCCGTTCGTTTGGGGCTTCGCCACGCGCTGGCTCCCTCCCCTCCTCGGATTGCGCAGGACGCGCAAGCCGTGGCTCCTCCCGTCGCTCGTCCTGCTCTTCGCGGGCGTCGTCGCGGCGCTTGCGGGCGCGCTGCTTCTCGCGTCGCTCGTGTTCCTCGCGTCGTCGGTTGCATTCGTGGTCGCGCTACGCCTGTGGGAACCGTCGGAACGCGAGCCGAAGCTGCGCGGCGTGCACGAGTCGACGCCGCTTTTTTTGCGCATCGCGTTCGTGTGGCTTGCGATCGCGGCGCTGCTCGCCATCGTCTCCGCCGCGTTGCCGCTGCCGAACGGCTGGGCGGGTGCATCGCGTCACGCGCTGACCGTCGGCTTCTTCGCGGTCGTCGTCTTCTCGATCGGACCGCGCGTGCTGCCGGCATTCTTCGGCGTGCGCCGGTTGTGGAGCGCGCGACTCATGGCCGCGGTGCTCGTGCTGGTCAACATCGGCTGCACGCTGCGCGTCGTCTCGCAGGTGCTCGCGTACGAAGGCCTCAGCGCGATCGCGTGGCAGGCGTTGCCACTCTCAGCGGTGATCGAGATGACAGCGGTCGCGCTGTTCGCATTGAATATGATGATGACGCTCACGACCGGATCGCCGCTCGCGGCGTTCCTGGAGGCGCAGCAACAGCAACAAGGCGATGCTCTCAGCCGCTGACTCGTTCGCCATCCTCTCGCACGTTCCGCTCTTCGCGGATCTGTCGGAGCACGAGCTGCGCGCGCTCGCCGACCGTACGGCAAGCCATCGCGTCGCCGCGGGCGAGCAGATCTTCTCGGAGGGCGACCCGTGTCAGGGCTTCTTCATCGTGGAGTCGGGCGAGGTGAAGATCTACAAGACCGCCGCATCCGGACGCGAGCAGGTCCTCACCATCGAGCGCGCCGGCGATACCGTCGCCGAGCTGCCGATGTTCGACGGCGGCCCGTATCCCGCCTCCGCGATCGCCGTCACGGACGGAACGCTTCTCTTCGTGAGCAAACGCGACTTCCGCTCGCTGGTGCTGGAGAATCCGGAAGTGGGACTGAAAGTGCTCCGCACCGTCGGCTCGCGGCTCCGCCGGCTCGTCGGGCTCATCGAAGAGCTCTCGTTCACCACCGTGCGCGGGCGGCTCGCGATGCTCCTCGTCCGACTCGTCCGCACGGAAGGCCAACCCACCGCGCGCGGGCACGAGGTGACCCTTCCGCCGAACCTGGAGCTCGCCGCGCAGATCGGCACCGTGCGCGAGCTCGTGTCCCGCAATCTGGGACGCCTGCAGGCGGAAGGTTTGATTCGTCTGGACGGCAAGCGATTGATCGTGCCCGATCTCGATGCCCTGGCAGGATCGGCGGAAGAGATGCAGACGTGAGCGCTGGTGGAGGGCGGACGTCTCGTCCGCCCAGCGGACGGGGGGCGGACGAGACGTCCGCCCTCCTTGCCACATTCGCCAGGCCGGCCGTGCGGGCTAGCGATCGGCGATTCGATTCTCGAGCGTCGTGATTCGCTTCTCGTGCTGCAGGACCATGTGGTGATCATCGAGCTTGCGCGAGATGAGTTCACGCAGGTCGCGGGTGACGCCTGCGAGCACTTCCGTCGCGAAACGAAGCTCGAGGGACGCCAGCCGCCTATTCGTCAGCTTCGCCTCTTCGCGAATGTCTTTCAGGGCTTCCAGAATCTCGTCATCCATCCTGCAGAAATCTTACCTCGGCGTAGATCACCCACGCTGATGACTTTCGTCATCGCAACTTTCCTCTCACTGCGGTTCGATGACTCGCATGCGTTACGCGTATCTCTTCCTCGCGCTTCTCCTCATCGCCCTCCCGCTCTTCGCCGAGAGTCCGATCACCGGCAGCGTTCGTGTTCGCGTCGAGAACTGGCAATGGTTCGAGACGCCGGATGCCGATGACGGCTACACGTTTCTCGGCGCGCAACTGCGACTCGCGGCAAAGCGAAAGCTCGGATCGGTCGAAGGGCAGCTCGAGATTGCCGCGCCCGTGTTGTGGAACCTGCCGGAGCGCGCGGCGCTTGCGGCCCCGCGCGGCCAGCTCGGACTCGGCGGCGCGTACTTCCAGGCCAACGGCGACACTGACGCCGCCGCCGTGTTCGTGAAGCAGGCGTTCCTCCGCGCCGGCGGCTTGCGCATCGGGCGATTCGAATTCGCGGACGGCAGCGAGCATGTCCCGGCGGATGCGCAGCTCGCCGCGTTGCGCCGCGATCACATCGCGCACCGGCTCATCGGCACGTTCGCGTTTTCGCACGTTGGGCGAAGTTTGGACGGCGTGCAGTTCGATGCCCGCAACTGGACGCTGCTCGCGGCGAGACCGACGGCCGGCGTGTTCCGCGTTCACGGCGGACGCAATCTCGACGTCGACCTCCTGTACGCGTCGTGGGTCCGAAGCACGGCCTCGTCCGACGCACGCCTGTTCGCCATCGGCTATCGCGATGAACGCGAGGTCGTGAAGACCGACAATCGCAGCGCCGCCGCACGCGCCGCCGATCGCGAGCCGATCAAGATCGGCACGCTCGGCGGGCATTACATCGCCAGACGCGGCATCGCGAACGCGCTCGTGTGGGGTGCGTCGCAGTGGGGCGACTGGGGCAGCCTCCGCCATCGCGCGTTCGCGTTCGACGCCGAGGCGGGCGTGCAGCTGGCGAAGACGAGCGTGCGCGCCGGGTGGTATCGCAGCAGCGGCGACGCCGATCCGGCGGACGGCGATCATCGCACGTTCTTCCAACTCCTCCCCACGCCGCGGTTTTACGCGCGCTTCCCGTTCTACAACGCGATGAACAGCAACGACGCGTTCGTGCAGGTCGGCGCGAAGCCGCACGCGAAGCTGTCGCTGCAGAGCGAGATCCATCGCCTCGCGCTGTCGAGCAAGCGCGATCTCTGGTACGCCGGCGGCGGCGCGTACGACGACAACGCCTTCGGCTACGCCGGACGGCCCGCATCGGGACGCAATGGACTCGCGACGGTCGTCGATCTCTCCGCGGACTACAAGCCGAACGCGAACACGAGCGTCACGTTTTACGTCGCACGCGCCTTCGGCGGTGAGGTCGTGAAGTCGATCTTCGAAGGCGACTCCGCAACGTTCGGCTACGTGGAAGTCGTGAAGAGATTCTGATCAGGCGCCAGCACGCGCACGCGGTCGGCATACAGTCGCAATCCTTCCGCGAGACTCTGCAGAGCCTCGCGCTCCGTTCGCGCCAGCCGTTCCAGATCGAGGACCAGGCGTTCCTTCCGGCGCCTCAGCGCTTCGAGAAGACCTGTCGCCAGTCGCTCGGCACCCTCCACGTTGAGCGTTCCGGCGACGGTCACCCACACCGTCGATTCGGGACGAAGCTCGACGTCGACGCGGTGACCCGATTCGTCCTCTCCGCGCAAACGGCGCCAGACGCGGAACGGCAGCGACTCCTCGGGCATTCGAAACGTGTGGCGGATGAGGCGCGGGTGCTGGAAGACTCCGAGCCGGAGCTTCAATCCGGTCCAGGCGGCGAATGCGAGTGCGGCAAACGAGCGGATGTTTTCGGCCCATGTGGGAGGGCCGAGGACCTCGTGGATTCTCTTCTGCAGCTCGGCGATCGATCGGCGGATCTCTCGTCCTTTCGCGAGCAGCTTGCCTGCGAGGAAGACGGGATAGGCGCGGCGGATCTCGAACGCGAATCGCTCCGCTTTACGCCGCAGCGTGGGATTCTCCGAGCTTGCGAGCCGCGTGTGGCCGAGGAGCCACGTCGCCAGCGAGCGGAACATCGACGGGCCGAGGCGGCGCAGGTCTTCCTCGAAACATCGGGCCTGCGCTTTCTCGATCTCGGAAGGACGCATGGTCGGATGATCGACCATCGCGCTGAAGCCGGTGCAGTTGCGATAGTAAAGCTCGCGATCGCGCGTCAGCTCCTCGTGAAGGCGCCCTTCCCGCAGAATCTGTTCGTAGAACGGCGTTCCCGGCGTTGGTCCGTAGATCAGGAACTGGGAGAGCACGGGGCGGAGATCGAGAAGGCCGGAGAGCTCCTGATCGATGACCGCGTCCGTCTGGTACGGGAGACCGACGATCATCGACGCGAGGATGCTCACGCCATGTTCGCGCAGCTCGCGAAACAGCTCGTCGACGGGACGGCCGGCCTGCTTCGCATAGCCGGACCTCGTGCCTTCGTATCCGATCCAGAGGCCGTCGATTCCCATTTCCAGAATCTCGGTGACGGTGTACTGGCTGATCGCTTTCACGCTGGCGAACGCGAAGATGGAGAGCGGTTTGCGCGCGGCGACGACGCAGTCGCGGAGCTCGAGTGCGCGTTTGCGGTTGAGCAGGAAGTCTTCGTCGAGGATGACGATCGACATCTCCGGCTCGATCTCGTGATACCGCTCGATCACGGCGTAGATGTCGCGGCCCGTAGGGAGAAGGCGGATGTGCTTGCGCTTGAAGAAGTGAGAGGTGCAGCAGAAGTCGCAGCCGTTGGGACATCCGAGGCCGCCGAAGACCATGCCGGTGCGCGAGGCTTCGCGTCCGAAGATCGAGAGCCGGCTGATGACCAATGGATGCCGGTGCGGGATCGGCGTCACCGGTTCGCCGAGGAGGCGTTGCATGAAGCTCACGCCCTCCTCGCGGCAGATGTGATCGCCGTACGGCGCGAGCTCGGCATCGGAGAGCACCGTTCCGTAGCCGCCGAGGATGATCTTCGAGTGCGGCGAGCACTCGCGGATGAGGGCGACGATCTCTTTCATCCGATGAAACGTCGCCAGGACGAATGCGATCCCGACGTAGTCGTATCCCTTCGCCAGCTCGCGCCGAAGCTCGCGGCGGCTCGGATAGTGAAGGACGGTGGCCGGCGCTCTCAGGTTCTCGGCGATGTACTCGAGCCCGAACTGCACGTGATTCGCGCGCGGGCTGAAGAGCCCCTGCCGGCGCGTGACTTGTCCGTACAGCAATTCGTAGCCGACGCTCGGGCCATCGCCGTAACGCTCGCCGAGCGGGCGGCAGACACTGGTGAGGAGAACTTTGATGCCGCGCATTGCACGACACTGCGTGTACGCGACAGGGTGCGCCCGGTCACTGGTGCAGGTGACGCCCTGGGAGTCTGCGCGGCAGAAAACAGTGGAGGACAGGCAATCCTGCCTGTCCTTGAAGGCCGGACAGGCAGGATTGCCTGTCCTCCACTACACCATGCTGCCGGCCGTGCCGGCTAGCCAAGTGTCATCCTGAGCGAAGCGAAGGATCTTCCTGCGTGCCTCAGTGGAATATCCTTCGCCGTCTTCGCGGCTTCAGGATGACACTCGGTTTCTGCCGCGCACACTCCTAGCAGCACACTTCCGCGTTCTTCCGCGAGTAATACCACCACGTGATCGCCATGCACGTGACATAGAAGATCACGAAGCCGATCAACGCCGCCTGCGGTCCGCCCGTTTTCGCGATCGATGTCCCGAAACTCTTCGGGATGAAGAAGCCGCCGTACGCGCCGATGGCGGAGCTGAAGCCGAGGACCGCGGCGGCTTCCGTTCCGCCGAAGATGACGGGGATCATGCGGAACGTCGACGCGTTGCCGATGCCCGTGGCGAGGAAGAGCACGATGAAGAGTGCGAGGAACGCCCAGAACGGTCCGTCGAGGAAGACGATCACGCCGGCCGCGGCGAGGGCCATGACCACGAAGTTCCAGAATGTCACCGGCGCGCCGCCCAGCTTGTCGCTGATCCAGCCGCCGGCGGGACGCGCGAGCGCGCCGACGAGGGGGCCGAGAAACGCGTAACGCATCGGATCGAGATCGGGGAACTGCGACTTGATGAGCAGCGGCAATGCCGCGGAGTAGCCGATGAACGAGCCGAACGTGCCGAGGTAGAGCCAGCACATCAGCCAGTTGTGCTTGCGCCGGAAGATCACCGCCTGATCGCGGAACGACGCGCGCGCGCTGCTGATGTCATTCATCCCGAACCATGCGGCGATCGTCGACGCGACGATGAACGGCACCCAGATGAAGCCCGCGTTCTGCAGCCAGATCGAGCTCTCCTGTGGCGCGCCGCCGAAGATGCTGAAGGTGATGACGAGCGGCACCACGAACTGCACCGCGCTCACACCGAGATTTCCGAGGCCGGCGTTGAGGCCGAGCGCGGTGCCCTTTTGCGCCTTCGGGAAAAAGAAACTGATGTTCGACATGCTCGACGCGAAGTTGCCGCCACCGAAGCCGCACAGCAGCGAGAGCAGCAGCATCGTCGCGTACGAAGTCTCCGGAGTCTGCACGGCGAAGCCGATCCCGAGCGCGGGCACGAGCAGCGACGCGGTGCTGAGCGTCGTCCATATGCGACCGCCGAAGATCGGAACCATGAACGAGTAGAAGATGCGCAGCGTCGCGCCGGAGAGTCCCGGCAGCGCGGCGAGCCAGAAGAGCTGATCGGTCGTGTAGCGGAAGCCGACGTTCGGCAGATTCACGACCACCACGCTCCACACCATCCAGACCGCGAACGACAGAAAGAGCGCGGGAATCGAGATCCAGAGATTCCGCGCGGCGACGGACTTCCCTTCCGCGCGCCAGAACGCGGCGTCTTCGGGTTTCCAGATCGTCAGGACGTGCGAGGCCATGGTGCTCTCCTTCAGTAGACAGGCTCGCTAACCGGCCGGAGCACCGGCGCGGGAGTCGTTTTCCGCCGCGCCACGAGCGCCGAGATTTGCATCCACGCAACCGACACCGTGGTGATGCCGAACAGCAGCATGAACGCGCTGCTGCGCACGCCGGTGAGATCGAGCAGCGCGCCGAATTTGATCGGCAGCAGGAATCCGCCGAGGCCTCCGATCAGGCCGACGACGCCGGAGATCACGCCGATGTTGTGCGGGTACTCGTCGGAGATGTACTTGAACACCGAGGCCTTGCCGAAGCCCCACGCGATCCCGACGACGAAGAGAAGCGCGGTGAAGAGCCACCAGTTCAGACCCGGAATCGAGAGCATGCCGAGGCAGATCCACGAGGTCCACATCACCCACCACGTCACGGTGTGCGCGCCGAGGCGATCGGACATCCATCCGCCGGCCGCGCGGATCACGCCGGAGGGAAGGACGAAGACCGACGCGATGAGCGCGGCCTGCTTCAGTCCGAAGCCGTACTCGCTGATGTAGTACTTCGTCATCCAGAGCGAGAGGCCGACGTATCCGCCGAAGACGAGCGAGTAGTACTGCGAGTACTTCCAGACGCGCACGTCCCGGAGCGCCGCGAGCTGCTCGCGAAGCGTGACCGTCGACGGCACGCGATGCGACGGGTCGCTCCAGGTGAAGAACCAGAACAGGACCGCGGTCACGAGCAACGCGATCGCGTACACGCGCGGAACGCTCTGCCATCCCAGCGCGACGACCAGCGACGGCGCGACGAACTTCGTCAGCGCCGCGCCCGCGTTCCCCGCGCCGAAGATGCCCATCGCGAAGCCCTGCCGGCTCTTTTCGAACCAGCGCGCGGTGTAGCTGATGCCGACGGAGAATGAGCCGCCCGCGACGCCGATGAACAGTCCGAGGACGAGGAAGTGCCAGAACTTCGTCGCGTACGCGAGGAGCCAGATCGGCGCGACCGCCGACAGCATCATCAGGAAGAAGACGACTCGTCCGCCGTACTTGTCGGTCCACATGCCGAGCGGCAGGCGAATCAGCGAGCCGGTGAGAATCGGGATGGCGGCGAGCAGTCCGAACTGCGTCTCGCTCAGCCCGAGCAGCTGCTTCACCGGAATGCCGATGATCGAGAACATCACCCAGACGGCGAAGCAGACGGTGAATGCGGTCGTACTGGAGACGAGGACGGAGAGTTGTCTCGTGCGTTGTGACGCCATCAGCGGTACTCCTCGGTCGCGAACGTTACGAGGAGGCGCCGCGGCGTGCGATGACTTAAGTCATACGCCGGCCGCGATGCGATCCGCCAGCGCCGCGATCGCGCGGCTGAACCCCGAGGCGACGTTCGCGCTGTCGAGCGACGGGACGTCGATGCGGATCTGCTCGCGGTGCGTGACGGCGGGGCGGCCGCCACTGGAGCGCAAAGCGCGGGAGCGTCTTCGAGTCCTCGAGTCCGAGGTCGCGCTCGAAGCTCACGAGCGTCCCCTCGGACGACTGGTCGTCGGGATCGATGCGGACGTCCGTCGTGAACTCGCCGGCGGAGCTGCCGGCGATCACGCTGAAGCGCGGGAAGAGCAGGCTCTCCTGCGCGAGGAGCGGCGTGGCGATGAGAAGAACGAGAGCGAATCGAATCATGCGCAGGCGTGGGATTCACTTCCCGCGCCCGAACGCGCGCTCGAGAATCTCCGCGAGCAATGCCGCGCCGCGACCGTCATGGTCGCGTCGCGGATCGTAGATGGTGAGCTCCATCCCGACCGCGCGCGGATGGCGAACGAGCGGCTTCAGCACATCGACGAGCGCATCGGGATAGCCGGCTGCGGTATTCTGCATTCGCATGACGAGTATTGCCAGCACTCTGGTTCTCTGGGCTGCCGTGGCCGCGACTGACTCCGGGATCATTGTTGGCGAAAACATCCGCGCTTCGCGAGATGAAACCCCGTACGTCGAGCCCTATGTCGCATGTCATCCGGTACGTAGCGGCGCCTGCATCGCTGCCGCGACGAAATTCAGCGGCGCGGGTCCGGACACGCCGGTGTTGCTGGTCTCGAGCGATGGCGGTGCGACGTGGCAGGAGAAGGCCCTACCCATTGGCGCTCTTCAACACGCCGTGGATGCGTGGGTGACATTTGCAGAGAGCGGAATTGCGTACGCGACGTTCCTCGTGATTGAGCCGGGTGATTCGAAGACGAAGATCGCCGTATTCAGGTCCGGCGACGCCGGCAACTCGTGGACGGACACGTCGACGATTACGGCTGAAGGTTCATTTGACCGGCCTACCGTGATTGCTCGTGGCAGGGATGTAGTCATCGCTGCCGAACACCGCGGCGCGGTAGCCGTGCTCCACTCGGGTGATGAGGGACGATCCTTCCGTTCACCACGGCTGTTCCGGCCCAACCGCAATCTCGACCACAACGCGATGAACCCCATGTGGCACGGCTCGTCGCTCGTGGTTCCGTATGTGGACTACGGCGAGACGCTCAGCGGCTCGCGTCTCGGAATGGTTCAGACCAGCGATTTCGGCAGGCGGTGGAGCGTCCCGCTCGTCGTGGCCGATGTGCCGCGTCGCTTCCCCGGCAACGCCCACTTTGCCGTGTCAGGGACTTCGTTGTATGCCGCATTCGCGAGCGGCACCGCTGATGCCCGGGCCGTGTCCGTCGCGAGCTCGACCGACGGCACGAAGTGGCGCGTGCCGGTGCGCGTCAGCCACGATGGCGCCCAGGCATTCCGGCCGGCCATTGCGATCTCGAGCCGCGGATCCATCGGGACGACGTGGATCGAAACGGAGGCGGGCTGTACCCGCCTGTGGTTCAGTGTCTCTCGAGACGGTGCCCGGACGTTCAGCAAACCCGTTCCGGTTTCGGAGGATCTGTCGTGCGGCAACACTCTCCCAAATCGAGCCGCGTACGAACGCTGGGAGCACGGTGGAGATTACTTCGGCCTGGCGTCTGACGGAGAGAACTTCATTGCGATGTGGCCGGATGCGCGGATGGGCACCTTTCAGATCTACGCGGCCACAATCACGGTTCGTTCTACTCCTTGACACGTCACCGTCTTCGCCACATGGACTGTTCCTTTTGGTTTCGGTGGCGACGCTTCCCTGCGAGCGGCACAAGAAACCAAGGTGATTTTTGGTCGCGTGAGTCTCGCTGTGAGGACAGTTGATGTGATCGAGGGGGGCGTGGAGGGGCGGGGGGCGTCCCCTCACCCGGCGCTGCGCGCCACCCTCTCCCCACTTGGCGTGGGGAGAGGGGACGGGGGATTGCCTATTTCAGCTTCATTGAGGGGTCGCCGAAGAGGATCCAGGTGCGGCGGACGTCCGGGTCGCGCGTGGCTTCTTTGGCGCGGAGGATCGCGTCGCCGATCGTCATGGGCGTCGGGCCGAAGACGTTCTGGTTGAACTTGACGCACACGGCGAGCTGGCCGTTCGCTCCGCTGAGGGCGGACGAGGCCCAGACGCCGATCGCGCCGCCGTTCGCGTTGTTCAGCAGCGCCTCGGCGAGACTGTTCGTGAAGAGGTCGTGGAAGTAGCCGTTGAGGCAGTTCATCGAGACCACGAACGGCAGGCGCGGGTTGTTGGTCAGCGTCGACGCCGTCGAGGAGTTGAAGTAGTTGTTGCTCCACAACTCGACCGAGCCGTGGCCGATGAACGACGTGAGCAGCGAGCCGCGGTTGAACGAGCTCACGATCGCGGCCGAGGCGCCCGGGGTCGTGCCGATGTCGATGCGGTCGATCGTGTAGCTGCCCGGAATCGTCTGGGAGATCGCATCGGCCGCGAGATTGAAGGGATACCCGTTCGGCGCATCGGCGATCACGGTCGCGTACTGCGCCCACGGCTCGGACGGCGACGCACTGCGCGCGACGAGCTTGTCCACCACACCCATCGCCTGCTCCGCCGTGCGCGCGGGGATGCGGCCGATGGCCATCGCCGGGATGCCGGTGCCGCCGAAGTCGGCGAACCAGTCATCCGAGGACGACTTGAGCCACACGGTCGAGATCATCTTCGTCGGCACGAAGTCGTAGCTGCCGAAGCCGAGGTAGTTGCGCGGATCGAAGGTGGCATCGCCGAGGAGGACCACGTAACGCGGTTTGGTCTTCCACGCCGCGAGGGTGCGGGCGAGGAAGTCGCGGATGGCCTGCGGCGAGTGATGCCCAAACGAGAACTCGTCGTAGACGTTCTGCACGTCGACGACCACCGTCGGAGTGCCCTGCGCGTCGCGCGTGGCCTTGAGCTTGTTCGCCGCGTCGCGGAAGGCGCGGTTGGTGATGATGACGAGCGACGCGCCGTTCGACGCGTTGTTCCACGTCGACGGCTCGTTGTACGCGATCTGCGCCGGCGGAAGGACGCGGCTCTCCGCGAAGGCGATGATCGTGCGCTTGCCGCCGTTCGTGGTCGAGAACGAGATGCTCTTCGTGCCGCCGCTCTCGTTCGCGATGCTCGCGTCGATGAGGTCGGGACGCAGCGGATCGGTGACGTCGATGACCTTGATCTTGTCGGTGGTGAAGCCGCCGACCGTGACGGCGGTGAAGCCGTCGACGGTGAACGCGAGCGCGTCGTCGTCCGCCCGATACTTGTGCGGATACGTCAGGCGGATGGCCTCGGCGGTGCTGATGTCCTCCCAGCCGTTGACCGCGTAGAAGGTGAGCGTGTTCTCGCCCGCCTGCAGCAGCGCCGCGGCGAACGTCAGCGTCTCGACATGACGCTCCTGGCCGTTGAAGCGGAGGACGCCGACCTCGGTGCCGTTGATGCTCACCTGGACGACGTGCTGCCTGTTCTCGGTCGCGCCCTGAATCACGAGCGCGAGCGAGGCGTTGCCGTTCGTGTCGAGGTTCGACACGGTCAGCGCGCGCGACGTCGGCCACGGTCCGATGACGGCGCCGAAGAAGTTCTCGGCGTCGCCGTTGTTCACCAGTGCGTGGAAGTAGATCGTGCGCTCGATGCGCTCGAAGGTGTACGGGAAGCTCGGCAGCGACGGCGCGCCGCTGTTGCCGCGCGCGCCGGTCTTCTTCACGCGCAGGCCGCTGCCCTTCTTCAGCGTTACGTAGTAGACGCGACCGCCCGTGCTCTGCATGTCGATGTTGCGTCCGAAGAACTCGATCGAGTCGTTGCTGTCGAATTTCGCCTCGTTCTTCGCGTTGATGAGCACCGGCACTTCGACGCCGTCGGTGAAGACGGAGATGGCCTTGCCGTTGCTGCCCGGATCGAAGCCGGCGGCGACGAGGTCGCTCTTCTTCACGCGATACCAGCCGGTCTGCGTGACGATGACCTTGACCGCCTGCACTGCGGCGAGCTCCCACTGCTGCTCGACGCGCGCCGGCTCCGGAACGTCGGGCAGCGGGATCGGCGTGCCCATGCCCGCGGGCGTGGTGAAGATGCCGCCGACCGAGCCGATGGTGGAGTCGGGATCGGTGATGACGGCGCCTTCGCCGTCGTCGGTCGTCGCATTCACCGGCGTGACCGGGCCGTGCATCGTGCGCGAGCCGTCGAGATCGACGTCTTCGATCCAGTACTGCACCAGGCCGGCGGGCGGCTTCCTGTCGACGAAGCGGTAGCTGCGCGGACCGCTGGTCTTGCGTCCGGTCATGAACGCGGAGCCGATGATGATGTTGGAGTTGATCTTCTCCTTCGCGCCGCCGGAGAGCGAACGGTAGACGTCGAAGCCGAGGTTGTCGGCTTCCATGGTCGTCTGCCAGGTCACGGTGACGTGATTCTTCGACTGCTTCGCCTCCATCGACATCATCTCGACCGCCGTCGGCGAGACGTTCATGACGAAGAGGTAGTCCTCGACTTCACCCGTCATGCGCTGGAAGTTGGAGTCGAGGCCGGGGCCGGTGCTCGACGCGATCTGCGGGCGCGACGGGTAGATGCGGAAGCGCGCGAAGAAGTCGGTGACGCCGTCCGGAATGTCCGGCACGAAGAACGACAGCGAGTTCACGCCCGCGGTGACGGCCTGATCGAGAATCATCTCGTCGGCGTCGTCGAAATCGCCGTCGGCGTTGAAGTCGATCCAGGCGATGAGCCAGCCGTCGGCCGACGCGGTGACGTCGACGTACGCGCCGCTCTGCTCGTTGAACTGCGTCGAGACCATCGTGACGCCGTCATCCGCATCGCCGAGCGCCGCCGCGTTCTCCGTTCCGTCCGCCTCGGTCGTGATTGCCGCGCCGAGGTGGATCGAGCCGCTCGGAGAGCGATGCTGCGCGCCGTTGTCGGCCAGCAGCGTGTTCTCGTACGTGGAAGGCAGATCGCCGTAGTCGTAGACGATCAGACCGCCGAGCGTCGAATCGAGTGCGAAGTCGAGATCCTGGATGTTGTCGTCGACATCGCCGCCAATACTCAGCGCCTGCCGGCCGACGACCGTGACCGTGTTGCCTTCGTACGTCGTCGTGCCCTCGTAGAACGCGCGCGTGATCACGTTCGCGTCTTCGACGCTGGTGTTCCCGCTCGTCGTAGTGAGGCGCAGATTCTGCGACTCGTTGACGCTGAAGACCACGATGACGTTGTCGGGAACGCCGCTGAACGTGTAGTCGCCGTTCGCGTCGGTCGAGGTGGTGCCGAGGAGCGTGAACGTGTCGCCGGGGTCGAGCACGCCCGAGCCGTCCCACGGACTGTTGTCGCCGTCGTCGGTCCAGCGGTAGAGCGCGACGGTCACGCTCTGGAGCGCGGACTCGCCCGTGCCGACGCCGGAGTAGGTCGTGGCCGTGTCGCCGCAGTAGCCGTTGAGCGTTCCGCTCTCGGCGCAGATCGTGCCGCTCACGCTGTTCGTGCCCGGGTAGCGATAGCCGAAATCGACGTCGAGGTTGCAGCTCGTGCAGGTGTCGGGATCGTTCGCCGGATCGCCGTCGACGATGCTCGTGACGGCGCCGCCGGTGACGACGACCTGCACCGCGTTATCGCGGCTCGCCGTGTTGCTCGCGCGCACTTCGAACGAGGGAGTCGTGCTGAGACCCGACGGCCAGTCGGGGTCGCTCGTCAGGACCTCGAGGTTGTACGTGCCGTCGGCGACGCTGGTGAACGTGTAGAAGCCGTCGATGTCGGTCTCGGTCCAGCGCTCGCCTTCGCCTGCGTCCCAGGCGTTGTTGCCGTTGCCGTCGGTCCAGTCGAGGACGCCGTCGTTGTCGTCGTCGAGCCAGACGGTGATGCCGGGGATGCCGGGCTCGCCCGCGTCGCGCGTGCCGTCGTTGTCGCTGTCGATCCAGAGCTGATCGCCGATCGTGGCGAAGCCCGTGCCGTTGATGCGATAGCCGAAGTCCGCGCCGAGATAGTTGTTGCCCGGGAGCCATCCGGCGACGAGCTGCCGGCTGTCGCAAACGCTCGGCGGCGGGAAGTTGTCGAATGGATCGTCCGGCGACGGCAGCGACGGGCACGGTATGCCGTCCGTATCGGGATCGCCGATGAGCGTATGACTCGTGCCGGGCAGGGTCGTGGTGTCGACGACGACGAGGTAGCGATGTCCGCTCGCGAGCGCGGAGAGATTCGAGAAGAGATACGTCCCCCCCTCGTTCGCCGCGGTCAGCGGATCGTCGGCGACGGTGGTGGTGGTCGCAACGAGGGTGTCGACGGACTCGCCGGCCTGGTAGTAGCCGTCGCCGTTCGCGTCGGTCCAGACGGAGTCGTAGAGACGCACGGTGACGCCGCTGAATCCCGGCTCGCCCGCGTCCTGCGTCGCGTTCTCGTTCACGTCCCAGTAGATCGAGTCGCCGATCGAGCCGGTGAAACGCCTGTAGCCGAAGTCCTGCAGCAGGTCGGCGTGCACGCCGTCGACGGAGACGGAGCTCTGGCTGTCGGCGACGGTCTCGATCGACGTCTGATAGATGACGTTGAGGTTCGGGAAGGTCTGCGCGGCGGAGAGGAAGATCGTGCTGTAGCGCGTGCCGAGGGTGTCGACCGACTGGATCGTGTAGGTGCCGACGAACACGCCGGTGAACGAGTAGGTGCCGTCGGCGGCGGTGGACGTCGTGGCGACGATCTCGCCGTCTTCATCGATCAGATTGACGGTCGTTCCGCTGCGCTCCTCGCCGGCGTCGTACGCCAGATCGCCGTCGGCGTCGAGGAAGACGCGTCCGCTGATGATGCCGGTCGGCGACGATCCGCTGCCGGTGAAGCGATAGCCGAAGTCGACGTTCGTCAGATCGGCGCCCGCGACCGTCACGGTGCGGGGATCGGTCGTGCCGGTCGTCGCGGTGAAGTCGCGCGGAAATTCGGCGTCGGCGTCGTCGACGTTGACGGTGAACGTGCCGTTCGTGAGTCCCGTGACGATCCAGAAGCCGCCGGCGTCGGTGGTGACGCGGCAGCCGGCGCCCGCGCATCCGGTGCCGGTGCCGTTGGTAATGACGATGTCGATGTTGGGAATGCCCGGCTCACCCGGATCCTGCACGCCGTCGTTGTCGACGTCGTGCCAGATGCGGTTGCCGATCGAGAAGTTCGCGGCGAGGCTGTAGCCCGCGTCGGCGGTGAGATGGCTCGCCGAGCTGCTGGCGAGCGTGATCATCGCCGCCGCCGGATCGGCCGTCGTGAGCGCGAGCAACGTGCTCGGCAGCGACGACTCGTCGACGTCGACGAAGTAGTTGCCGGCGGGAAGACCGGTGAACAGATAGTTGCCGTTGACGTTGGTGATCGTCGACGCGACCAGTGAGTCGCCGCCGCTGAGCGTGCCGCTGCCGTCGGCGTCGTCGTAGAGATTGACGATGACGCCCGCGATGCCGTCTTCGCCGGCGTTGAGCACGCCGTTGCCGTTCGCATCGAGCCAGATCGTGTCGCCGATGCGGCCGGAGGCGATGTCGGGATCGCCGGTCGGCGTGACGTCGGTCGGGAAGTCCGGATCGGTGGTGTCGACCTTGACGATGTAGCTCCCCGCCGCGAGTCCGGTGAAGAGATAGTTGCCCGACGCATCCGTCGATGTCGATGCGACCAGGTTGTCGACTCCGGCGTCGATCACGCCGTCGCGGTCGACGTCTTCGTAGAGGAGGACGGTCACGTTCGGGATGCCGGCCTCGGTCGGGTCCTGAACGCCGTCTTCGTCGAAGTCGTAGAAGAGCGTGTCGCCGATGCTCGACGTGTCGGCCTGCGTGTAGCCGAAGTTGTGCGAGCCGGAGAGCTGGCCGGCGGTGACGGTGACCGGGATCTGGTTGTTGAGGCTCGTCGTTCCGCCGGTGGTCTCGATCGTCTCGACCCAGGCCTTGTTCAGCAGCGTCGGCGGCGTGACGACGATGACGTACGAAGCGGCCGCGAGTCCGCTGAAGCTGTAGTTGCCGTTGCTGTCGGTGGTGGTCGTCGCCTGAAGCGTGCCGTCGGCGGGATTGCCGTCGCCGTTGGGATCGGAGTAGATCTGCACGGTGAAGCCGGAGAGACCGGTGTCGCCCGGATCGGTGACGGTGTCTCCGTCGACGTCCCACCAGATGTTGCCGTAGACGACCGCGTTCGGGATGTTGTAGCCGAAGTTGATCCCGCCGATGATCTCCTCGGCCGTCGGGCTGTTGAGCAGATTCATCGCGCTGATGTTCGACTCCGACGCGCCCCAGCCCCAGTTGTTGTTGCAGTTCACGGCGCAGACGCCATTGGTGCCGACGGCGTTGCCGCCGCTCGCGGCCTGCGTGTCGTTCGGCTCCGCGGTCTGGGTTCCGCCGTACGGCGCGGCACTGCCGGTGCCCGGAGCGCCGTTCGTGTCGCCGACTTCGACGATGTAGTAGCCGGTATCGAGACCGATGAACTCGTAGGCGCCGGTCGAGCTGGTCGTCGTCGTGCCCATGCTCGTCCAGAAGTTTCCGTTGGTCGCGTTCGCGCAGGTCTTGTTGTTGGTACCTGTCTCCATCGTCACGCCGTCGGCGCGGACGCAGCCCCACAGCGTGATGGTGACGTTGGGCACGCCCGGCTCGCCGTCGTCGTTCGGCCAGCCGTCGACGTTCGTGTCCTGCCACACCGTGCCGCGCAGCTCGCCCTTGCCCTGGAGCGTGACGGCGATGTCGTCGCTCGAGTCGTTCGCCTGGCGGCCGTCGGCGTAGAACGCGTGATTCGAGCCGAATGCGGTGGTGGCCGCGTTGCAGGCGCTGGTCGGCAGGACGCCGCTGGCGCACGTGCCGGTGCGCGTGCCGCTCACGTTGAGCGCGCGCATGGTCACGGTGACGGTCTGCGTCGAGCCGGGAAGGATCGGACCGACATCGTCCCACTGGATGACGCCCGTTGCGGTGTTCACGGAATTCGGAACGGGCGACGCGGAGATGAACGCGAAGCTGCTCGTGTCGTACGTGTCCTGCAGCGGCACGGGGCTGAGCGTCGTCGACTCGCCCGCGACGCAATTCTGATCGGTCGTGATGCGCACGCCGATCGAGTCGAGGTAGAACGTCTTCTGGTCGGCGGACGACGCCTTGGTCGGATTGACGAGCAGGCGGACCGTCGACCAGCTGTCGGCGAAGCTCCACGCGCCGCCGCCCGGCTTCGCGCTCGTGATGTCCCAACTGATCGCGCTGTTCGGATCGAGACTGGCGGGCTCGCCGACGTAGCTGTCGATCAGCGCGGTGCTGAACGTCGTGTTCGACGTGTTGCCGCCGAGGGTCGCCTCCACGAAGAGCGTGTCGTCGGTCAGGATCGCGCTGAAGTAGCCCATGTAGAGCGCTTCGACCTTCGTGATGTTGCCGGCCTGCGTGCGCACGCCGAAGCCGGTGCCGTCCATGAAGCGCAGACCGCCGCCTGTGACGAGAGCCGAGGCAAGGGTTCGATTCGGACCATCCCACGCGTTCGTGGGATTCGTGAACTCCTTGGTCGCGGGCGTGCCGTTCGCGCCCGTCGTCGCCCACACCGTGTATTGACAGCCGGTGGGACCCTGCTTGCCGACGCTGGGGAGACGGTTCTCGAGAGTGATCGCGTAGCTGAATACGTCGCCTTCGTCGATCGCCGTGTCGGCGCGTCCGTCGAGATTCAGATCGGCGTTGCCGCTGACGACCTTGGTCAGCCGCAGCGGCGGCGCGAAGCCGAAGTTCACATTCGACACGGTCTGCGCGACGCCGGTCGTGTGGCCGAGATCGATGTTCACCGCGAGCACGACCGTGGTCGTGTCCTCGCTCATCTTCAGCACGCCCTGATTCGTCGAGAGCGGCAGCGTCGGATCGGTGGTCGTGTTGCCCCATCCCGTCGTGCCGAACGCGGCGTCGTTGACCGCGTTGTCGATGCCGTCCGAGACCGAGCCGTCGTACTTCTTCACGACGACGAGGAACGGTCCGTCGGGGAGCGAGGTGAAGCTGTACGCGCCAGCCGCGCTCGTGGTCGTCGTTCCGTACAGGAGATCGCCGCCGTCGAGCACACCGTCGCCGTTGAAGTCGTAGTAGAGCGAGACGCTGACGCCCGCGCCGATGCCCGCTTCCGTGCCGTCGCGCGTGCCGTTGCCGTACGTGCCGCCGGTGACGCCGTCATCCTTGAACACGGCGCCGCTCAGCGTGTTGTTGCCGGCGACGAGCGTGCAGTCCTGCGCCTCGCGCGCGTTCGCCGCGGCATTGAAGCCGAGCCCGACGTAGTTGCAGACGACCGGACCCGCCGTCGCGTCGACGGTGACCTGGAACGAGACGCCGATGGTCTGGCCGGTCGGGAACGAGGTCTGGAGCGTGCCGTTGTCGTACGTGCCGTCCGGCACGATGCAATTGAGTCCGTCGTGTCCGCCGTCGAGTGCGAGCGTCGTGAAGAGGATCCATTGGATGTGCGTGACCGACGCGGCGGGCGGCTCGGTGAGCGTCCACGTCGCGCCGTCGTCGGTCGAGTAGAAGACCGTCCAGCTCGCGGACGTGATGTTGTAGTTGATCGTGCAGGTGTCGAGCTGCGCGTTGTAGTCGGTGAATCCCTGCGTGTACGAGCCGGTGCCGGTGGGCTCGGTGAGATTCGAGGCCGGAGTGTCGTCGGCCGAGCCGGCGACGAATGTCGTTCCCGCGGGGATCGCATCCTTGATGATCAGAGGGACGCCGAGATCGGGCGCGCCGAGGTTCGCGCCGCTCGTGTTCGTCGCGGAGACGGTGTACGTCAGCGTGCTGCCGGTCGTCGTCGTCGCAACGCCGTCCGTCTTCGTGAGCGTGAGGCCCGCGCCCGGATCGCCGCTCGTGAGATCGACGGAGAGGCCGAAGTCGGCGCTGAATTTCTCGTTGTCGAATCCCGACGCCGACTCCTGATACGGCGTCATCGCCGCGCTGCAGCCCGTGTCGGTCGCGATGAACTGGTAGTAGACGAGACCGACCACGCCGGTGTTGTCGGGGATGTGCTCGAAGTACAGCTCGTTCTGGAAGGGGATGAGCAGCTCGCCGCCGCTCTTGAGCTTCACGATGAGAATGCCGTAGAGGCTGACCATCCGGAAGCAGGCCGGGTCGAAGACCGAGGCATCGCCGACGGGCTGCAGCCAGGCGTTCTGATCGGGGACGAGATCGCCGTCGTTGTCGAAGCCCTTATTGACGTTTCCGAGGTCGTACCAGATGCCCTGCGTGGTGATGACGCGCTGGCCGGGATAAACGGGATTGCTCGGGCTGAGCGGCTGTCCGTCGGGACCGAGCGTGCCCCATCCGATGAGGGCCTGAATCGCGGCGAGATACTCATCGGGAACCTTCGACGTGGTGTTCGGCCAGATCTTGTTCGCTGACGCGGAGATCTCGTTGCGCAGCGTGAAGTCGCGGCTGACGTTCACGCTCGGCTGGGCGATCGCGCTGGTGGTCGTCGCCCAGACGTCGTAGTCGAGCGAGAGGTCGTCTTCCGGTCCGACGCCGCCGGTGATGTCTCCCGCGCACGGCGGCTCGTCCGGCGAGCCGCTGACATTGACACACTGCGGATAGGTGATCAGCCAGTACATGACGCGGCACTCGCCCGCAGCGAGGGTGCCGATGAAGCGCGAGCCGTCCGCGGTACCCGCGACGCCCGCTTCGAGCGTGAGCGAGTAGTTGCCCGTGTTCGTGATCTGCGGATGGGCGAGATCGCCGGTGGAGTCGTGCACCGGGAAGATGCCCGGCGTGGAGCCGACGCCGCCGTTGTAGTCGCCCGTGTTGAGGGTGACGTTCGCGAGCGAAGCGTTACCGGTATTGCAAACCCTCGCGCCGATGTACCCGGCCGACGGTGCATACGTCGACGGCGACGTCGAGTTCGAGTCGATGACCAGGTTGTAGGCATTGATGATCTCGACATCCAGCACGCCCTGCGCGTACGCGGGAGCGGAGAACAGGAGGAAGCCGAGAGACAACGCGGCGAAAAGGATCGCGCGCCGCGGATCGAAACCACGACAACTACCTTCGGACATAATGATATCGCTCCAGACGGACCCGGGACGTTGGAAGTCGGACCGCAATCAGAATAACTTCACAATGGGGATTGCGATAGAGGGTAAACGGCGATTTTGCGCGTCTATTTCCTCAGCCTTGACGCAGTTCTCACGGACGCGGCCGGTTCGTGGCCGGGCAGAGCGTCGAGCGAGGACACTCGGAGGCCTTCCCCCGCGCCACGCCGGAAGATCTACCAAGGCTTGTCATCCCGAGCGTAGCGAGGGACCTGGGCGGGCGGGCGGCTCGATCACTGCGCCACCCGCACACCCAGGTCCCTCGCTCGACGCTCGGGATGACAAGACGGGGACGACGTCCACCAGGTCGAGCTCGGTGCGTTACGTTTTGCTCCGTTCTGCTCAACCAGCGGGTGCGCGGCGGCGGTCGAGCTGGCGCATGACCAGCCGGCTCAGCGCGCCGAGGGTCCCGCGCTGCTCCTCGGAGAGCCGCCGCGGACGCACATCGATCGCGCAGATCGTCCCCAGTTTGTAGCCGTCCGGCGTGATCAGCGGCGCGCCGGCATAGAAGCGGATGCACGGCTGCGAAGCGACGAGCGGATTGTCCGCGAAACGATCGTCGAGCGTGGCGTCGGTGATCTCGAAGATCTGCGAGCCGAGGATTGCGTGGCCGCAGAAGGAGATGTCGCGGGGCGACTCGGTCAGATCGACGCCGACGTGCGCCTTGAACCAGTTGCGCGTGCCGTCGATGAGCGCGATCAGGGCGATCGGCGTGTCGCACACGCCCGCGCAGACATGGGCGATGTCGTCGTACACCGCCTCGGTCGGCGTGCCGAGCACGTTGTACTCATGCAACGTCTGCATGCGCTGCGGCTCGTCGTGCGGAATCGGCGCTTTGAGCATGGAGGCCCCCGGTGATCCTACGCGCGCGCTCCCGATTCGGATTTACTCTTGCGCGCGATGACGGTGACCCTCTCGCGCGCCGAGGCGCGGCGCATGCTGGTGGCGCACCTCGGCCTGGCGCGGCGCGTGGGACGCGGGCGGGCGGGAGTGCGGGCGGTGCTCGAGCGGCTGCGGTGCATCCAGCTCGATCCGCTCGACGTGATCGGCACGAACGCGGACCTCGTGGTCATGGCGCGCGTCGACGGCGTGCAGCGCGGCGACGTGTGGCGCCATCTCTTTCCGCGCCACGCATTCGAGCACTTCGCCAAAGAGCGTTGCATTCTGCCGGCGAGCGCGTTTCCGTGGTATCGCCAGCAGGGGCACGCCGCGCAGACGCACTGGTGGCGTCACGATGAGCGCGCGGAGCGCGTGCCGCAGAAGCTCGTCGCGGCGGTGCTCGAGGAAGTGCGCGAGCGCGGACCGCTGACCGCGCGCGAGCTCACCGATCACGGCTCGGTCGAGCCGATCGACTGGGCGGGCTGGATGGGGACGAAGAAGGCGTCGTCGATGGCGCTGGAGATTCTGTGGACGGTGTGCGACGTGGTGGTCGCGGGACGCACCGAATCCGGCGCGAAGTTGTACGACATCCCTGAGCGCGCATTCGGCACGTTCGACGAGCCGCACGGCGACTTTCGCCGCTGGGCGCTGCGCGAGCGCGCGCACGCGGCGGGACTGCTCACGCGCGCGGGCGGCGCGATGTGGTCGATGCTGAGCAGCGTGCGGACATCGCCGCTCATCGACGAGATGCTCGAAGCAGGAGAGCTGATCGACGTCGCAATCGAAGGGACGTCGCGCCGCTACCTCGCGGTGCCGTCGTTTCTCGAGGCCCGCGCGCGCTACGACGATCGCGTGCGCCTGCTCGGTCCGCTCGATCCGCTGTTGTGGGACCGCGGCCTCGTGCATCACGTGTTCGGCTTCGACTACGTGTGGGAGGTCTACAAGCCCGCGCATCAGCGCCGCTGGGGCTGGTACGTCTGTCCGCTGCTGCAGCGCGACCGCTTCATCGGCCGGATGGACGCGCAGACGCGGAAGTTCTGGTGGGAAGAGGGCGTGTCGAAGGCGGAGGCTGGCGCCGCCGCTGCACAAATTCGGGATGCGCTTCGGCCCACTTCCGGATCGCGGTCAGCGGCTCGATGAGCGTGCGTCCCAGCGGCGTGAGCGAGTACTCGACCATCGGCGGAACGACCGGATAGACCTTGCGCGTGACGAGGTTGTCTTCCTCGAGGCTGCGCAGGGTCTGGGTGAGCATCTTCTGCGACACGCCGCCGATGCGGCGCTGCAGCTCGCCGTAGCGGAGCGTGCCATCGGCGAGGGCGTAGATCACGAGCGAGGTCCACTTGCCGGCGATGCGGTCGAGGACCTTGCGCGAGGGGCAGTGCTCGTCGAGCACGTTGCATTTCTGCTTTTTCATAGGCACCAAAAGGTGTGTACTTCCCAATCCGGCCTGTTGCATGCATATTACGCCTTAGCAGTACGGATGGAAAGGAAAGACTCATGATTTTCGTCACGGGAGCCGGCGGCACGGTCGGCAGCGAAGTGGTCAGGCAGCTCGAGGCGGCCGGCGCGAAGTTCCGCGCGGCGTTTCATTCGGAGGCGAAGGCGGAGGTCGCGCGGGCCAGGGGCATCGATGTGGTGGCGATCGATTACAACCGTCCGGAAACGCTGAACGCGGCACTGCAGAGCGTGGAGAGACTCTTCCTGTTGTCGGGCGGCGCGCCCGATCAGGAGGTCAACGCGGTCGAGGCGGCGAAGGGCGCGGGCGTGAAGCACGTCGTGAAGCTCTCCGTCATCGGCGCGGACGAGGAGGCGTTTTCGTTCGCGAAGCTCCACCGCGCGTCGGAGAAGGCGATCGAGCAGAGCGGTCTCGCCTGGACGTTCCTCCGCCCGAACGGGTTCATGCAGAACCTCGTCACGTATTCAGGCGGCACCATCCGCGCGCAGGGCGCGTTCTACAGCTCCGTCGGCGACGCGCGCATCTCGCATGTCGACGTCCGCGACATCGCGGCGGTCGCCGTGAAGGCGCTCACCGAGCCGGGACACGAAGGCAAGGCGTACACGCTCACCGGCCCCGAGGCGCTGACGTACGACGAGATGGCCGGAAAGATCAGCACCGCGTCAGGACGCAGCGTGAGCTACGTAAACATCAGCGACGCCGATCTGAAGCAGGGCCTCATCGGCGCCGGCACGCCGGAGCCATACGCCGACGCGTATCTCGATCTGATGCGCCATTACCGCACCGGCGCGACGGCGAAGGTGACGGACGACGTGCGCCGCGTGACGGGACGCGACGCGAGAACGTTCGAGGAGTACGCGCAGGACAACGCTACTGCATGGTGCAGCAGTCCACGATGATCACGTCGGGATCGAGCTCGACGCCGTCCAGGGTCACCGCGTAGCGGCACTGCTTCTTCGAGTCTTCCGGAATGTCGCGCGTCTTCGCACGGCAGTGGCCGCGCCTGCATTCCAGCTTCTCGATGCAGCCCTCGTCCTTCATGCGGATCGAGAGCACGCCATCGCCGCTGCGCGTGATCCAGTGGATCATCGTGGCGCTCTTCGTGACCGGACCGACGTCCCAGGCCTCGATGGACTTCGGGTGGACGGTCACTCCGTCTGCGCTCTTGTCGACGCAGACGACAGGAATCACGCGGTCGGCGTTGCCTTTCCCCGCGGCACAGTTGTTGTCGGGAGGAACAAACGGGTATCTATCCATCGACGTACACGTGCTCAGCAGCAACACGGCACACGTCAGCAACACGATCCGGAGAGGACCCTTGGCCATGGACACCTCCTTACTCTCTACCGGGACGATTGTACGGCACTCCTGAATGCCGGAAGATCGCGAATGGGAGCAAGCTCGGGATCGCGCTCGAGATCCTTGACGGCGTAACCCGATCGCACGGCCCGCTCGAGCCACGACAGCGCGCCGTCCGTATTGCCGCGATCGAGTGCGATCAGCGCGGCCTTGTAGAGCACCATCGGATGCGTTGGATCGGCTTCGAGCGCGCGCCGGATCTCGGCTTGCGCTTCCACGGCCTGGCCGCTGCGCGCGAGACACAGAGCCATCGATGCCCGCGTATACGCATCGTTCGCTTTGACCGTGAGAGCTTCCCGTGCCACGACCGCGGCGCGCGCGTACGCCTCCGGCGCGCGCGACCGCGACTGCGTCGACCAGCGGCGCGCGTCGCCGAGGTTCGCCCACGACACGAATTCGCCCGGGGCGATCTCCGTCGCGCGCTGGTACGAGCGTTCGGCGGCGTCATACCGGCCGAGGTAGAACTGCAACGTGCCGAGATTCACGAACCCGGGAGCGCTCGGCCGGATCGCCAGCGATTTCTGATACGCCGCGAGCGCCTCGTCGTAGCGCCCGAGCTTTTGGAGACTCGCGCCGAGGTTGGAGTGCGCCGGCGCGAAATCGGGAGTCAGCTCCGTCGCCGTGCGGAATTGCGCCGCGGCTTCCGGATAACGGCCCTGCGCGAACAGAAAAGAACCGTACCTGGCGAAAACGCTGCCTACGTCGGACCGAAGTTCGAGTGCCTTGCGGAACATCTTCTCTGCGTCCGCCGCACGGCCGAGCCCCGCGTAGGCGACGGCGACTCCGACCACGGCATTGATGTGGTCGGGGCGCAGCTGGAGCGCACGCTCGAACGACGCGAGCGCGTCGTTGTGGCGCCCGGACGCGTTGTGGAGATCCCCGAGCGTGACGTGCGCTTCCGGATCATTGCCGCCGAGGGTCACTCCGCGCGTCGCATACACCGTCGCCTGTTCGATCAACGACGGACGCCGTGCCAGCGACGCTTTGTACAAGAGCGCTCGCGCGAGCAGCGCGTTCACCGCTCCCGACTCGCGTGCATTGTTCAGCAGCGATTCGAGCGTGGCGATCGCGCGATCGACGGACTGCTCGTCTTTCACTCGCTCCAGCAATCCAACCGCCTCCACGAACTTCCGCTGATCCTCCGCCCCCAGCACCGCGGCCGCGGGCTGCGGGCGCGGCTTCGCCGTGCGGCCGAGCGTCCGCAGCAGATCCTCGGCCACGGCGTCTTCCAGCGCGAAGAGCTCCGATGCCGGACGCGTCGCGCTCGTCGACAGCAGCGTCCTGCCCGTCGCGGCCATCACCAGCGCGTAGGTCACGCGCACCTCGTCGCCGCCGCGCTGCACGCTGCCGCGGATCACCGCCTGCACGCGCTTGCGGCGCGCGGCGGCGCGGAGGTCGTCCGACTCCGCGATCGGCACGCCGTCGAACGGCGCGGCCACGCGCAGGTCGCGCACGTCCGCGAGGCGCGTCGCGATCATCTCCGACATGCCGTCGGCCAGCATGCGTCCTTCCGCCGTTCCAGTCAGATCGCGGAACGGCATCACCGCGACGGCGTTGATCGCCGCGGCGTCGCGGCTGCGCATCCACATCCACACGCCGAGCGCGCCGAGGGCGAGCGCGATCACCGCGGCCGCGGCAATCATCCAGGGAATGCGCTTCTTCGCGATCGCCGACGGCTGCGAGCTGCCATGCGACGGGAACGTCAGTCCCTCGCGCACTTCGCGCAGATCGTGGGCGAGATCGCGCGTCGAGCCGTAGCGGTCGCGCGGCTGTTTCCCGAGGCAGCGCGCGATGATCCGGTCGAGCTCGCGCGGCACCATCTCGTTGATCGCCGACGGCGGCGGCGGATCGTCGCGGATAATCGCGGCCATCGTCTCCGGCTTCGACTCGCGCTCGAACGGACGCTTCTGTGTGAGCATCTCGTAGAGCATCACGCCGAAGGAGAACTGGTCGGAGCGATAGTCCATCTCCCCGCCCTTCGCCTGTTCCGGAGACATGTAGGCGACCGTTCCGAAGACGGAGCCGGGCGCGGTGTGCGGCACGGTGGTGTCGTCCGAGGCGAGGATGCGGATCTGTTTCGCGAGCCCGAAGTCGAGGATCTTCACGAAGCCCTCGCGCGCCGAGATCATGATGTTGTCGGGCTTGAGATCGCGATGCACGATCCCCCGTTCGTGCGCGGTGGCGAGTCCTTCGGCGATCTTTACCGCGATGCGCAGCGCGATCTTCAGCGGCATCGGCTCGCGTTCGACGACCGTGCGCAGGTCCTCGCCTTCGACGAGCTCCATCGCGATCCAGGCAATGTCGTCCGTCCGGCTGACTTCGTAGATGGTGACGATGTTCGGATGATTGAGCGCCGAGGCCGCGCGCGCTTCCTGCTCGAACCTCCGCAGCGCCTCGGTGCTCGCCGCGAGCTCGGCGGGAAGGATCTTCAACGCGACGTCGCGCCCGAGCTTCGCATCGCGCGCGCGGAACACCTCACCCATTCCTCCCGCGCCGAGTGGCGCGAGGATTTCGTACGGCCCGACGCGATCACCGACCTGGACTTGCAAGGGGTTCGCAACAGCATAACAGCCCGCACGCACCGCCGTTGCTGTGCGCGACTCGCGGAGGAATCATGAAGTCGCTGCTCGTTCGCCGCCGCGTTGCTCGTCACCCTTTCCCGACGACAGCATCCGCTTCCTGCGTGACATCGGTTCATGTAGCGGCGGGCTTCAGCCCGCTGAGGACGACGCCCCGGCTGGGACGCCGATCGGAGATCGGCGGACCGGCCGACTGAAAGTCGGCGTTCCGTTTTTCTGTAGCGCGGCCTTCCAGGCCGCCGTGTCGCTGGCTTCCAGCCAGCGATGTCGCCGGCAGGATGCCGGCGTTACGGCGGGCAGGATGCCCGCGCTACCACGAGCCGCGAGACGGCGAACGGATGTTCGGCGCGGCCGAGCGGTTGACGCTGGACGTGCCGTAGCGGCTGGCCCGCGCATCCGCACGGCTCGCCGTCGTATGGAACGCCGACATCGTGTCGGCCGGTCCGCCGACTTTCAGTCGGCGGTGGTTTGACGCCGATCGGAGATCGGCGGACCGGCCGACTGAAAGTCGGCGTTCCGTTTTCGCGAAAAGTAGCGCGGCCTTCCAGGCCGCCGTGTCGCTGGCTTCCAGCCAGCGCGGTCGCCGGCAGGATGCCGGCGTTACGGCGGTCAGGATGCCCGCGCTACCACGAGCCGCGAGACGGCGAACGGATGTTCGGCGCGGCCGAGCGGTTGACGCTGGACGTGCCGTAGTTCTTCCGTCGATGAACGTTGCAACGAAACGCGTCAGCGGAAGCAGGTAGGGAAAGCTGTCCTTGCGACACTCCTGAAGTAAGGAGAATCACCTGCATGGCCAGCAAGAAATCAGCGGACACTTCGTCGACTTCACCGCAAATGACGGCTCCCGACCAGCACCCGCGCGCGCTGAAGCGCGCGACGATGCGGAGCGAGGCGGAACGCCCGGCGGCGGCAGCCCTGGCGCGCGAACCGGAACACGACTGCACCCCCACCAAAATAAAAAAAACCGGAAGCAACGGCGATGAGACCAAATATCCGGACAAGCGCGGCAACTATCACAAGGGGCTGCCGCACGACGGCTTCGGCATCGTCAAACCGGCGGCGTACGCCTCGATGCTCAAGGCGCTGCAGACGAGAACCGGCTTCGACAAGATCATCCTCGACCCTGACGGCGGGCGCAAACTCACGAATCCACAGGCCGCTCTTGCCGGAGATCTCGAGGGACCATGCCCGCGCGATCAGAAGATGCTCGCCGCGCCGAGCGTGACGTCGATCGAAACGTCGACCGAAGCGGTCGAGCTGTACTGGATGGCCCTGCTGCGCGATGTGCCGTTCGTGGAGTGGGGAACGAACGGCGGCATCGGCGACGCCATCGATGAGCTCAACAAGCAGAAGGAATACACCGGTCCGACGATCGGCGGAAAGATCACACGGCAGACCGTTTTCCGCGGATGCGATCCGGGGGACACCGCCGGCCCTTATCTCTCCCAGTTCCTTCTGCACGACATCGGTTATGGCTCGCTCACGATCAACCAGCGGCAGATGACGGTACTCGGCGAACCGGCTCTCGGCGTGGGGAAGGCGGACTATCTGACCGACTACGCCACGTGGCTCGCCGTGCAGAACGGCAGTACCGGTCCATTCAACGACCAGATCGATCCGAAGGCGCGCTACATCCGCGACATGCGCGACCTCGGACAATACGTGCACGTCGACGCGCTCTATGAGGCGTATCTCAACGCCTGCCTGATCCTGCTCGACACCGGCGCGAAGCTCGATCCGGGCAATCCGTACGAATCGCCGCATCCGGACTTCAAAACGCAGATCGGATTCGGAACGTTCGGCGGCCCGCACATTCTCAGCCTGGTCACGGAAGTGGCGACGCGCGCGCTGAAGGCGCAGTGGTATCAGAAGTGGGTCGTGAACCGCCGCCTCCGTCCCGAGGCATACGGCGGTCTCGTTCATCTCACGCTGGTCGGCCACAACGGAACGAAGCGCGACTTCGGTCTGCCGAAACCGA
This sequence comes from Thermoanaerobaculia bacterium, assembly GCA_035525285.1. Lineage (GTDB taxonomy): Bacteria > Acidobacteriota > Thermoanaerobaculia > Gp7-AA8 > Gp7-AA8 > QHVT01. The sequence goes on along the minus strand of DATLFB010000029.1, from coordinate 4,199 downwards.
TTCTCCAGTCGGTGGCAGTGAAGCGGACGCTCGCGAAGTCGAAGGGCAAGTCGGCACTGATGCCGATGGCGTTCCCTGAGGGATCGCCGACGCATCCCTCGTACGGCGCCGGTCACGCGACGGTCGCGGGCGCCTGCGTGACGATCCTCAAGGCGTGGTTCAAGGAAGATGAGCTGCTGATGCTGAAGCCGATGGTGCCGAGGGCAGACGGTCTCGAGCTCGATCCGTACACCGGCAGCGACGCGAACAAGCTCACCGTGGAGGGAGAGCTCAACAAGGTCGCCGCGAACATCTCGATCGGCCGGAACATGGCCGGCGTGCACTGGCGCAGCGATTACACCGAATCCGTTCGCCTCGGCGAAGAGGTTGCGCTCTGCATCCTGTCGAATCAGCGCTTCGACTACAACGAATGCGGCTGGTCGTTCACGCTCCGCCGGTTCAACGGCCAGCGGGTGACCGTCAACAGCCGCGGCGTGTTCGATGAGAAAGGAAAGAAAGTGCGCCTCTCGTGCGAGCCGTGCAAGGCGAGGCCGGTCTGCAAGTGAGGTGACTCGCCGGGGCGCGATCCGACGACAAGAAACGTAGCGGCCGGCTGAAGCCGGCCGCTACGTTTCGCGGGAACTATCGAAATTCCATCCGCGCCGGCATGGTCACGCGCATCACCGCGTCCTGACGGAAGCGGCGGCGGTACTCGTCCGCGATCTCGGCGATCTTCCGATCGAGCTCGCGATCGAACGGATGCAGGATCTCGATGACCATCACCGGCTCGCGCACGATCGCTCCGTCCCTGCCGCGCCATTGCCCCTCGGCGGTGAAGACCGTGAAGCCGTCCGGAAAGCGCGCCGCGACGACCTCGCGCACGAATGTGTCCCACTCCTCGTCCGAGACCGAGCCGCCGCCGGGGATCGCGCGGCCGCAGAAGAGGCGGTCGGCGACGATGGCCTCTTCGACGGCGGGAGGCATCGTGGCGCAGGCCGTGAGGAGAAGGACGAACATCGCTGCCGCTGCACGCATCGCGGCGATTATCATCCCGATCGTGCGTTACGCGATCCGACCTCGCATCCGCATCGTCGACGGCGAAGAGACGATCGTGATGGGTCCGGGCAAGGCCGACCTGCTCGAAGCGATCGGGCGCACCGGCTCGATCCGGGCCGCGGCGGAGGAGCTGGAGATGTCGTACATGCGCGCGTGGACGCTCGTGCGGACGATGAACGCCGCGTTCCGCTCGCCGCTCATCGAGAAGGAGCGCGGAGGCGCTGCGCAGGGCGGCGCGCAGCTCACCGCACGCGGACGGAACGTGCTGCGGCTCTATCGGCGGATGGAGGAGAAGGCCGCGCGCGCGATTCGCGGCGACTGGGAGCGGATGAAGGACGAGCTGTAAGGAGGGCGGGCGTCTCGCCCGCCCCAGGGCGGACGGGACGTCCGCCCTCCATTACATCTGTCATCCCCGCCTCCTCGATCTCGTCACTGCCCGCGCCCGCGCCTTCGCCCTATCTTGGCGCGCGGAGGACGTAATGAAAAAGCTTGCAGTGACTCTGATCCTCGCGATGACCGCGCTTTCCGCTGCCGCGCAGCAGCCGCCGACGCCTGACGCGCAGATCGCGGCGATGAAGAAACTCGACTACATGGCCGGCAAGTGGGTCGGCGAAGGGTGGATGCAGATGGGGCCGCAGCGCTCGACGTTCCGCGGGAGCGAGACCATCCAGCGCAAGCTCGACGGCACGGCGCTGCTCGTCGAAGGGGCATTCTTCGGCAAGAAGCCGGGATCGGACGTCGAGGTGCCGGTGCACACGACGCTGGCGGTGATCTCGTACGACCCGAAGGGGCAGAAGTACGACTTCGCGACGTGGCTGGCGACCGGCACGTCCGGCGATCACGTGCTCACGCTGACCGACAAGGGCTGGTGGTGGGATCTCACGACGCCGGGCGGAAAGGTGAAGTACACGATGACGCTCACCGAGGCCGGCGAGTGGCTCGAGATCGGCGAGTGGTCCTCGGACGGCGCGCAATGGCGGAAGTTTTTCGAGATGAAGTTGAAGAAGGAGTAACCGCGAGACCAGCGATATACTTCTCCGAAGATATCGCATGCTCCGACTGCTTCTCCTGCTGTCGATCGCCACCAACGTCGCCGCCGCGGAGATTCGCGTCTTCGCGGCGGCGAGTCTTTCGGATGCGCTGACGGAGATCGCCGCGGCGTACGAAAAGAAGTCGGGCGATCACATCGTGTTCAATTTCGCGAGCTCGAGTCTGCTGGCGCGGCAGATCGAGCTCGGCGCGCCGGCGGATCTCTTCTTCTCCGCCGACGAGGCGAAGATGGATGCGCTGCAGAAGCGCGGGCTCATCGACCCTCGCACGCGCGTCAGCCTCCTCTCGAATACGCTCGTCATCGCCGGCGCGAACATCACCTCTCCGCGCGATCTGATCGGCAGGCGCGTCGCTCTCGCGGAGCCGGACAGCGTCCCCGCGGGGATTTACGCGCGGACGTATCTCGAGCGAATCGGCCTGTGGCGGCAGATCGCGCCGAACGTGATCCCGACCGAGAACGTGCGCGCCGCGCTCGCGGCCCTCGAGACGGGTAACGTCGACGCGGCGATCGTTTACAGGACTGATGTACGTAGCGGCCGGCTTCAGCCGGCCGGCGGGCTGAAGCCCGCCGCTACGTTCGAGATCCGCGACGGTCCGCCGATCTCGTATCCGCTGGCCGCGGTCACGCGGAACCCCGCGGCGCGCCGCTTTCTCACTCATCTCCGCTCGAAGACGGCGCTCGATGTGTTCGCGAAGCATGGGTTCCTGATCCGGTGAGCGCGAACGAGTGGCAGATCCTCGGACTGACGCTGCGCACCGCGGCGCTGTCGACGCTGCTAATCGTGCCGCCGGCGCTCGCGATCGCATGGCTGCTCGCGCGCTACCGCTGGCGTGGGAAGTCGCTCGTGGAGACGCTCGTCGCGCTGCCGCTGGTCATGCCTCCCGTCGCGACGGGACTGATTCTCCTGAAGCTCCTCGGCCGCCGCGGTCCGATCGGCCGCGTGCTCGATCTCGACATCATCTTCACGTGGCGCGCAGTCGTGGCGGCGATGATGGTGATGTCGTTCCCGCTGCTCGTGCGCGCCGCGCGCGTCGCCTTCGAGGAAGTGAATCCCCGCTTCGAGCAGATCGCCCGCACCCTCGGCGCGAGCGACGCGCGCGTCTTCGCGACGATCACGCTCCCGCTCGCGGCGCGCGGCATCGTCTCCGGAATGCTCCTCGCGTTCGCGCGCGCGATCGGCGAGTTCGGGGCCACGATTCTCGTCGCCGGCAACATCCCCGGACGCACGCAGACGCTCTCGCTGGCGATCTATCACTACGTGCAGCTCGGCCGCGACGACGACGCGTTCCGCCTGCTCGCGTACGCGGTCGCGATCGCGTTCGCCGCGGTCTGGACGGCCGAGGCGTTTCTGCGGAGGAGCGCGCGGACATGAGCGTCCTGCTCCGCGACGTCGTGCTGCCGCTCGCGCATTTCACGCTCGAGGTCTCGGTGGAGATGGCTGCGCGCACGACCGCGTTGTACGGCCCGTCGGGATCGGGGAAGACGTCGATCCTGGAAGTGATCGCCGGATTGCGCAGGCCGATGCGCGGGCATGTCGAAATTCACCGGCGCTCCGTCGATGACGTGCCGCCGCGCGCGCGAAGAGTCGGATACGTGCCGCAGGACGACGCGCTGTTCCCGCATCTGTCAGTGCGGCAGAACGTCTGTTACGGCGGCGCGGCCGAGGGAACGCCGGTGCTCGACGTGCTGGAGATCGGTCATCTGATGGAGCGCGGTGTGCGGCAGCTCTCGGGCGGCGAGCGGAAACGCGTCGCCCTTGCGCGCGCGCTGCTCAGCAAGCCCGAAGTGCTGCTGCTCGATGAACCGCTCGCGGGAGTGGATGTGGAGCTGCGCGGACGCGTGCTCGAATATCTGGTGCGCGTTCGCGACGAGTTTCCGGTGCCGATGATCTACGTCACGCACGACATCGCCGAGGCAGGGGCGGTGTGCGAGGAGATCGTGGTGATGGAGCGGGGGCGGGTGGTCGAGAAGCGGCGGCTTTGACGGTTGCGCGGTCGCGCGGTTTCGCGGTTGCGCGGTCGCGCGGTTTCGCGGTTGCGCGGTCGCGCGGTTTCGCGGTTGCGCGGTCGCGCGGTTTCGCGGTTGCGCGGTCGCGCGGTTTCGCGGTTGCGCG
>DATLFB010000019.1:0-2256 GCA_035525285.1 Thermoanaerobaculia bacterium | reverse complement strand
GCACGACGCGGAAACGGTGACCAACATGAATCCGCTGACGGCGGAGGGAACGATCGTCGGCACGCTGCCGTACATGTCGCCGGAGCAGATCGAAGGAAAAGAGCTCGACGCGCGCAGCGACATCTTCTCCCTCGGCGTGATCCTCTACGAGATGGCGACGGGACGGCGTCCGTTCGGCGGCGCATCCTCGGCCGCGCTCGCAGCCTCGATTCTCGCGAACGATCCGCCGTCCGCGCCGTCGCTCTCTCCCGCACTCGATCGCGTGATTCGCACGGCGCTGGAAAAGGATCCCGACGACCGCTTCCAGACCGCACAAGACTTCGCGCGGCAGCTGCGATGGGTCAGCGAGCCGTCGTCGAGCGCGCAACCGGCGGTCATCGCGCCGTCGCGGCCGCGGATGGCGATCATCGCAGCGCTCGTGATTCTCGCAATGCTCGCGGGACTCATCGGGTGGGTCGTCACGCGATGGCGGAGGTCGCAAGCCTTGCCGCCGATCCATCTCGCAATCGCGCTGCCGGGACTCGAGGTATATCACACGGCCGAGCAGGTGCCGTTCGCGATCTCCCCCGACGGGCGCACGATCGCGGTGGCGGCATTCGAGAGCTCGAAACGATGGCTGTTCGTGCGGAGACTCGATTCGGCGGCCGCGCGCAAACTCGACGGTACGGAAGGGGCGCTCTCGCCGTTCTGGTCTTCCGACGGCGCGTGGATCGCCTACTCCGCGCGCGGCAAGCTCTGGAAGACGAAACTCTCAGGTGGTGCGCCGCAGATCATCTGCGACGCTCCCGCGAGTGTGTCCGGCACGTGGCAGGGCGACACGATTCTCATCGCGGATCTGCCCGCCGGAAGAAACGTCGTGCACCGCGTGCCGGCGTCGGGCGGGACCGCCGTTCCCGTCACGACGCTCAACGCCGCGGAAGGCGAAGGCCGCCAGATGTTTCCCCAGCTGCTGGCGGACGAAAAGCACTTTCTCTATCTCAGCAGCTTCGCGGAAGCGGCGGAGCGGCGGTTGATGATGGGATCGCTCGACTCGCCGCTGCGCAAGCAGGTGGCGACGAATGTCTCCCTCGCGCGCTCGACGCGCGACCGGCTTCTCTTCGTTCGTGACGGGAAGCTGATCGCGCAGCCGTTCGATGTCACGGCGGGCCTCACCGGCGATCCGCTGACGATCGTCGAGCACGTCAGCTTTTTCTTCATGAGCGGGCGCGCGGAGTTCGACGTCTCGGCGAACGGCGTCGTGGTCTACGGGACGCGCCTGGAGACGGGCCGTCTCGTCCTCGCCGATCGCCGCGGCGCGGAGCTCCGAGTGATGACGGAGGAGTCGAGTACTCCGTACACGATCGACGTGTCGCCCGACGGGAAGCGAGCCGCGGTCACCGTGAGAGCGCGTGCGACGGGTCTCATGGACATCTGGATCTACGATCTCACGCGCGACACCCGCGAACGCCTCACCTCCGATGCCGGCGTGGAAGCCACTCCGGCCTGGGCGCCGGACGGCCGCAGCATGATCTACTCGGCGGCCTCGGGAGGAATTCCGGTGCTGAAGCGTCGCATGATCTCCTCGGGCGCGACGACTCTCGTCGGCGGTCCGGGCGCGTTCCAGACCATGGGCTCGTTCGCGCCCGACGGGAAGACGATTTATTACACGGCGCGAGACGGACGTTCGATGGGCGTCGTGCGCCTGGCCCTCGATTCGAAGAAATCGGAAGTCATCGCCGACGATCCGTCGTTGTCGGAGCAGGACCCGCAGATCTCACCCGACGGACGCTGGCTCGCGTTCGTTTCCGATGCGAGCGGGATCGGCGACGTCTACGTGCTGGAGCTCGCGACCGCAGAGCGCGTGCGGATCTCGACACGTGGTGGAGGCCAGCCGCGATGGCGCGCGGACTCGGGCGAGCTGTTTTACGTCGCGCACGATAACGCCATCGTCAGCGCAACACCGCGCGGCGGACGCTGGGAAGACGTCGAGATCGTCGAGCTTTTCCGTGCGCGGAACGACGTCGAGGACTTCGATGCCTTGCCCGACGGGAAATCATTTCTCCTCTCCGAGAAGATCCCCTCGCCGTCCGACGCGCTCATTCACGTGGCGGCGGGCTGGTGACGAAGTAGAATCCGCGCCGCATGAAAAAGAACCGCGACAACGATCAGCTCGCACTCGCCGGCACCGAAGAAGCCGAGATCCTCGGCCGCCTCGGCGAGCGCGTCGAAAAGGCCGTCCAGATGATTCAGGAGCTCCGCCGCGAGCGCGACAAGCTG
>DATLFB010000018.1:0-2745 GCA_035525285.1 Thermoanaerobaculia bacterium | reverse complement strand
GCACGACGCGGAAACGGTGACCAACATGAATCCGCTGACGGCGGAGGGAACGATCGTCGGCACGCTGCCGTACATGTCGCCGGAGCAGATCGAAGGAAAAGAGCTCGACGCGCGCAGCGACATCTTCTCCCTCGGCGTGATGCTCTACGAGATGGCGACGGGACGGCGCCCGTTCATCGGCGCCTCGTCCGCGGCGCTCGCGGCATCGATTCTTTCGAGCGATCCGCCGTCGCAGCCCGCGCTCACGCCCGCGCTCGACCGCGTCGTTCGGACGGCGCTCGAGAAAGATCCCGATCAGCGCTTTCAAACCGCGCAGGATCTCGGGCGGCAGCTGCGATGGATCAGCGAGCCGTCATCGTCGGCGCAGTCCGCGGTCAGCGCCGCGATGCGTCCGCGTATGCCGCTCTGGGCCGCGATGGTGGTCGCCGCGATCGGACTGGCGCTCGTCGGCTGGGGTCTCACGCGGTGGAAGGCGCCCGCAGAGGCGCGTGCGTTGCGCGTGTCGGTCGCGCTTCCGGCCGGCCATCAGATGTTTCGCTCCCCCGAGACCGTTCCGTTCGCCGTCTCGCCGGATGGACGAACCATCGCATTCACCGCGTTCCTGGGCGGGAAGCGATCGCTCTTTTTGCGCAACCTCGAGGCGGTGGACGTGCGCAGGATCGAAGGCACCGACGGCGCGCTGTCGCCGTTCTGGTCGACCGACGGAGCGTGGATCGGCTACAGCACGCGCAACCGGCTCTGGAAGACGAAACCGCCCGGTGGCACGCCGCAGCCGATCTGCGACCTTCCCTCGGGAGCGCAGGCGTCGTGGCGGGGCGACACGATTCTCTTTACCGATCTCGAGGGAGCGAGGCTGGTCGTCCATCGTGTCTCTGCGAACGGCGGAGTGCCGGTCGCGGTGACGGCGCTGAACACCGTGGAGCGCGAGATGCGCCACACGTTTCCGCATCTGCTCGCTGACGGAAAGCACTTCTTGTACGTCACGTCGGTGGAGGGCACGGCGGAGCGGCGGCTGATGCTCGGTGCGCTCGACTCGCAGGAGCGCCGGATCATCGCGTCGAATGTCTCCGCCGCTCGGGCCGCTGGGGACCGGCTTCTGTACGTGCGCGACGGGAAGCTGCTCGCGCAACGCTTCGATCCTTCGACAGGATTGAGCGGTGACCCGAAGGTCGTCGCCGAGGACGTCGGATATTTCTTCATGACCGGCCGTACCGACTTCGATGTCTCCTCCAGCGGCGTGCTCGTCTACGCGACGAACACCGGCTCGAGCCGGCTGATGCTCATGGATCGCAAGGGAGTCGAGTCGCGCGCCTTCGAGGGCGAAGGCGCGGCTTTCCAGGTGGCGCCCGACGGGAAGAGGGCAGCCGTGACTGTGCGGAGCCGCGCCACCGGCCTCGCGGACATCTGGCTCTACGATCTCGCCCGTGGTGTTCGCGACCGGTTCACCAGCGATCCCGGCGTGGAGATTTCCCCCGTCTGGTCGCCGGATGGCCGTTCCATCGTGTACTCGCAGGCGACGGGAGGCACGCCACGGCTGGTCATCCGGACGATCGCGGCAGCTGCGCCGGCGCCTCTCTCCGGACCGGGCGCATTTCAGGTCGCCGGCTCGTTCTCACCTGATGGCAGAAACCTCTATTACGTCGTGCGCGACGGGCGCACGATGGGGATCCACCGACTGACGCTCGACGGCTCGAGCAAGCCCGAAGTCACCGTTGACGATCCTTCGGCCTGGGAGCTGGAGCCGCGAGTCTCGCCTGACGGCCGATGGCTGGCATTCACATCGGACGCGAGCGGCACATCAGAAGTGTACGTGCAGGATCTCGTGAGTGGTGACCGCGTTCGGATCTCGAACCGTGGCGGCGTCCTCCCGCGTTGGTCCCGCAACAGCGGCGAGTTGTTCTACGTCGCGCCCGACCAGACCATCGTCAGCGCGACCCAGCGCGGGGCGCGATGGAATGACGTTGTGCTCGCGGAGCTCTTCCGCGCGCGCAACGACATCGAGTCCTGGGACGTGCTGCCCGACGGACAGACATTCCTCATCGCCGAATCGATTCCTTCGGCGAACGACGCGCTCATCCATGTGGCCACGGGATGGTGAGTTACTTCCTCCGCACGGCGCGCCTCGGCTTTCGTCACTGGTCCGAGTCCGACTTCGAGCTCGTCTACGCGCTCTGGAGCAACGCCGAGGTGACGCGCCTCATCGGCGGACCGTTCTCGCGCCAGTGGGTGGAGAAGCGGCTCGCGCGCGAGATGGCGAATCAGACCGCGCTCGGGATTCAGTACTGGCCGATTTTTCTGCTCGAGTCGAACGAGCACGTGGGTGTCTGCGGGCTGCGTCCGCACCTCGAGGACGATGTGCCGGCGCTCGGATACCACCTGCTGCCGCAGTTCTGGGGACGCGGCCTCGCCACCGAAGCCTCGCGCGCGGTCATCGACTACGCATTCGACACGCGGCACGTGCGCGCGCTGTTCGCGGGACATCATCCCGACAACGTGCGGTCGAAGCGGACGCTGGAGAGGCTCGGCTTCGAGTACTGGCGCCACGATCTCTATCCGCCTACCGGTTTGCAGCACCCCGGATATCTGCTCACGCAGTAGAAACCCCGCCGCATGAAAAAGAACCGCGACAACGATCAGCTCGCACTCGCCGGCACCGAAGAAGCCGAGATCCTCGGCCGCCTCGGCGAGCGCGTCGAAAAGGCCGTCCAGATGATTCAGGAGCTCCGCCGCGAGCGCGACAAGCTG
>DATLFB010000015.1:0-52663 GCA_035525285.1 Thermoanaerobaculia bacterium | reverse complement strand
CCGGCGGAAGGGAACCGCCGATCGGAGATCGGCGGACCGGCCGACTGAAAGTCGGCGTTCCGTCTTGCGGGCGCCGCGTCCACTGTGGTGCGTTGCGCTCGAGCGGTAGTGGCGCGGCGTGCCAGCTCGCCCTTGTCCGGCCGGAACGCCGATTTTCAATCGGCCGGTCCGCCGACTTACAGTCGGCGTTGACAAACCGCGGGCAGGATGTCCGCGCTACGGCGGCCTGGAAGGCCGCGCTACCTTACCGCGCTCCGCCGGGCGCCGCCTGCGCTCGCGCTTCCGGCGCCTTCGCCACGAACCTACGCGGCTTTCCTTCGAACACGAACACGCCTTCGCCGAGGGTGCCGACGTAATAGCGGTCGCGCAGGAAGGGATCGGGCGCGACCGAGGTCACCTCGGTGTTCCGCGACGGCAGCGTCAGCTCGCTCCACTCCGTCTCTGCCGGATCGCCCACGAGAATCTCGCGTTGCTGGCGCGAGGTGAGGAACAGCTTCTGACCGCTGCCGTACACCGATGCGTACTGCGCGTCCGGCGCTTCGACAGGCTGCCAGCGCCGCATCTCATCGAGGATTCCCGCTTTCACGCCCTGCGAGCCGGCGATGAAGACGAGCTGCGCGCCGTTGACGGTGCGGATCGCGAGTGTGCGTCCGCGCACCGGCACACCATGAATCGAGCTCCATCGCTCGCCGTCGAACGCTTCGAGCCCCGACGACGTCAGCGCGTAGAGCGCCTTGTTTCCGTTGAGCGTTCCGACGGCGATGTCGATCGCGCGATCCTTCGCGCCGGCCAGGCGATACCAGTTCTTCCCGCCGTCGCGCGTCGTGAACACTCCTTCCGCCGTCGCCGCAAACGCACGCACGCGGTTGAAGCGGAGCACTTTCTCCACGCGAATCGGGAAGTTCGACGGCGACGCCTGCGTCCACGTCTCGGCGTCGTCGCTCCAGAAGAATCCCTTCTCCGTGCCGGCGATGAACTTCACCTCGGCGTCCGTCTCCGACGCGATCTCGAGCGAAAGCACTTCCGGCAGACTCGCGCGGCTCGCCCTTTCCCACGTCTCGCCCGCATCGTTCGAGCGATAAATGCCCGAGGCGGCGCCGCCGAACGCCACCGCGGCGTAGACGCGATGCTTCTCGAACGGATCGGGCGCGATCGTGGTGATGCGCAGATTGCGCAGCCCGTCGCTGGCGCGCGCGAACGACTTCGCGCGATCGTTGGAGACGTACACGCCGTCGCCTTCGATGCCGAGGACGATGCGGCCCGGGCGCTGCGGATGCAGCACGATCGAGTTGATGACGAGATTCTCGTCCGACACGACGTACCAGCTCTTGCCCGCGTCATCGGAGCGATAGAGCCCCGCCACCGAGCCGGCGTACACCGTCGACGGCTCGCACGGATCGATCTTCACGTCGTGAATGCGGCGGTTGTCGAAGCCGTCGCGATAGCGGGTCCACTTGTCGCCGGCGTTGACCGAGTTGTAGACCCAGCCGCACGTGGCGACCCACACGTTGTCGGGATTCCGCTCGTCGATCGTGATCGAGAACATGTCCGTGTCGAGCACCATCCCGTTCGCGATGTGCTTCCACGTCTTCGCCCCGTCGTCCGTGCGCCATCCCTGGCGCCACGTGCCGACGTAGATGCGGTCGCGGTTGCGCGGATCGAGGGCCAGCGACTCCACGTTGACCTGATCGGAGATCTTCTCCCATGTCTCGCCGCCGTCCGTGCTGCGATACACGCCGGTCAGCCCGCCCACGACGACGAACTTCGCGTCACTCGGATCGACGACGATCGCGCGCACGGAAAAGTCTTCGAGTCCCGCGTCGCGGCGCGCCCACGTTTTGCCGCCGTCGGCGGAGACCGCGATGACCCCGCCGCCCCACAACCCCCAGCACGCCGCCCAGAGCTTGCCCTCGCGGTCGAGCAGGAGGTTGTCGACAACGTAGTTCGGAAACGGGATGCCGTTGCGGGGGCTGATCCACGACTTCGCACCATCGCGTGAGACGTAGACCTCGCCGCCGCTCGTGCCGAGATAGAGCGTGTCGGGATTCGAGGGATCGCCGATCAGCGCGCGTACGTCCGCGCCGAACAACCCCGCGCGGCGCCACTGCGCCGCCAGCGGCGTCGTGAGAACACAAACTGTAAGGAGAATCAGGAGTTTACGCATACCCGCCCATGCACCGCGTAGTTGTACCACAGGCGTCTCAAGCAAACGCGCGGCCACGGGCTCAAACGGCTGATATCCTACGCGCCGAATGCCCCCGACTCTTCGCACGTGCGTCTTCCCCTGTGCCGGCTTCGGCACGCGCTTCTTTCCGGCGACGAAAGTCATTCCGAAAGAGATGCTTCCGCTCGTCGACAAGCCGATCCTGCAGTACGGGATCGAGGAGGCGCGCGACTCCGGTCTCGACAAGCTCGTCATCGTCACCTCGAAGGGCAAGGACTCGATTCTCGATCACTTCGACCGGACCTCGGAGCTGGAGCGTTCGCTGCGCGAGCGCGGCAAGCTCGATCTGCTCTCCGAAGTCGACACGGTCAGCCGCATGGTCGACCTCATCGCCGTCCGGCAGAAGGAAGCGCTCGGCCTCGGCCACGCCGTGCTCACCGCGCGCGACGCCATCGGCCCCGAGCCGTTCGCCGTCCTGCTGCCCGACGACGTGATCCTCGCCGGGGAGCCGTGCCTGCAGCAGATGCGCCGCGTGTTCGAGGACACGGGACGCCCCGTCGTCGCGCTCATGGAAGTGTCGCCGGAAGAGACCTCGCGCTACGGCATCGTCGCCGGTGAGCTCGCCGGCAGCCGGCGTTTCCGCGTCACCGACATGGTCGAGAAGCCGAAGAGCAACGCGCCCTCGCGTTACGCGATCATCGGCCGCTACATCCTCCCGCCCGAGATCTTCCCGATCCTCGGACAGACCGAGCGCGGCGCCAACGGGGAGATCCAGCTCACCGATGCGCTGCGCGAGCTGTTGAAACAGGGCGACTTCTACGGCTACGTGTTCGAAGGCCGGCGCTACGACGCCGGGGAGAAGCTCGGCTACCTGAAAGCGACCGTCGACTACGCGCTCCGCCACCCGCAGCTCGCCGCCGAGTTTCGCGAGTATCTCGAGAGTGTCGTCGAGGCTGTTCCCGCGGATGAAAACAATCGAGCTACTCGAGCTTCCTGACGACGCGCGCGAGCTCGTGCGCGAGTGCGAGATCAAGGGCTCGCGCACGCTGCTGCAGCGCGGCGGACGTCCCGTGGCGATGCTCGTCTCGTACGACGAGTACCTCGCGCTGCGCGAGACCATCGAGATCGCGAACGACGCCGATCTCGGCGCCATGCTCAACGCGGCGGAGGATGAAGTCTCGCGCGGCGAGATCGAGGAAGTGACCGACCGCGTACACGTCGCCTCATCGGCGGATGACGCGTGGCGCGCTCTCGCCGAGCACGAGCGCGAGGCCGTGAGCCGCGCGCTCCACGCGATCGACGATGACCCCATCGCCGGCGCACCGCTGTTCGATCCGCTCAAGGGTCTCTGGGTTTATCGGACCGGCCACCTGCGCATCGCCTACCGCATCGCGCCGGAGGCGCGGCAGGTGTTGATCCTGAGCATCACGCGCGCGTCCGCGTCATGACACGGCCTCGCTTCATCCTCGCCTCCGCCTCCCCCCGCCGCTCTACGAAACAATATCTACTGCGCGACTCTCAGCGACCACGTGAACGCGTCGTAGAGTCGCAAACGCACTTCGGCGGTCTTTGCGCCGATGACTGAAGTATGGGACCGGTCGCCTCGGGCTTCGTCTGGCGAATGCTCGACTACTTGCCGTGCGGCGCGGACATCTCGAACTACAGCCTGGATGACGCCGTTTCGGGCTGGGTTGCGAGCTTTGGCGCGAGCTTCTTCCGGCGTCGGACAGTATTTTTGCCAGTTCGTTGACATCGAACCTTCGCGATCCTGGAACACACCGGGTTGAAGTTCGCCATCTCTCAAATTGTTGAGATGCACTCGCATGTACAGGATATCGTCATCCGGAATGGCTTCCTTCGGCCAACGAACTGTCATCGCTAAGCGTTATCGAGCAGCAGCTTGATGACGACGCTAAGGTCGTGCTTTTCAGCTTGAAAAGCACCCTTAACCACAAATCCATCCACTGTTTCGCCGTAATAGTCCGATTCCACCTGCGGTAATGCCTTGATGTTGATCAGGAGTCGAAACTCAGTTGTCGTCCAGAACAAGTCAATGGACCCGTCTCGACATGCTGAAATCTTTGGTACCGGCAAGGCAGCACCACAGCCACTCTTTGCAATGGCACTTCGGAGGAAGGCAGTCGCACGGCTCCATGTTGCAACGTCGATGGCGGCTGCTCCTTCGTCGTCCCAATCCGGACCAAGATCCAATAATTGACGAGACGCTTCGATCGCAGCAAGAAATCTTGTCGGGATAGCTGTCGGCGAAGTCAACCCGCTAATTCTCAGATCGTGAGACGCACGATCGATCGGGAAAGCATAGTCGCGGCTTCGCGTGTAACGCGTCCGGCGTTTCGAGTGAACTAGTCTCATGACGAACGCTCTGCAAGAAAGTCTCGCAAAACGGCCACCGAAGCGTCGATGTCCACGTATGGGCTGAACTCGCTGAACGTCATGTTGCGTTCAGACGCGACGTCAGCGTACCACTCTGATTGCCCGCGAAGCATTTGGACCGTTAAAACACCTTCTGGGTCGTCGGCAAGCTTGATGGATACTCCATTGAGTTGGGCACCATTGGGCAGGCCCGTGGTGAGTATGAGTGGGAACGTAGTGTCTCGTGCATCGATTGGAAACCGAAAGCGGGCGTGCAAATGTGTTCTGACAGAGGGATGTCTGAAGAACTGCCCGAGCCAACGAATAAAATCCTCAGCGTAAGGCGGTTGCTCATCGGTAGTATGGCGCCACGCCTCGTTCACAAAATCAATCGTAAACTCTACGTCCTCGCCACGTTCGTTCCATGAACAGACGATGGAGTAATGTCCACGCTCTCCATCTCTCGGCGCCACTGTCACAAAGTCATCGGCGTTGCTGTCGTCTGGTGAAAGGCTGCCGTTGAATTTGGCCAGGTCAAAATCAACTTTGCTTGTGCGCAACCAATACTGCAATAGCTCAAAATCGCGCCGGATGCCGGCGCCAGCCGATACGGCTGCAGACGCATTGATGGTCGCTTCAGACACGGCCGTTATTCGCCCGTTCTGCCGGGCATCCTCCACTCCGTTACGACTTGATGATATGGCAAAACGCCACCCGATGGTACGGCCGCACCTGACGTGACGCGCAGGCAAGTGTGTGTAGCAACCCCAGCGATGGTGCGCCAAGCCGGTTAATGCCCAATCGTCGCGGGTACGGATAAACTCCGTCCCGTGAAGTTCATCCTCGCCTCCGCCTCCCCCCGCCGCCGCGAGCTTCTCGCGTCGATCGGCATCGAGTTCGACGTCCTGCCGAGCCACATTGCCGAGGTGCGCGGGGAGGGCGAGGCACCGGAGGAGTATGTCGCGCGGCTCTCGCGCGAGAAGGCGCTCTGGCTCGCGAGCGAACATCCAACCCGCTGGGTCATCGCCGCCGACACCACCGTGCTCCTCGGCGATCAGCTGCTCGAGAAGCCCATCGACGCCGCCGACGCCGCGCGCATGCTGGCCACCATCGCCGGACGGACCCACGTCGTCTACACCGGCGTCACGCTCCAGAACCTGGAGCGTGAGCATCACGAGACGCGGGTCGCGGAGTCCGAGGTGCGGATGCTGCCGCTTTCCGAGCGGGAGATCGAGTGGTATGTGCGCACCGGAGAGCCTCTGGACAAGGCGGGGGCCTACGCTGTGCAAGGCGTGGGAGCGATGTTCATCGACTCCATCCACGGCAGCTACACGAACGTCGTCGGACTGCCGCTTGCTACGCTGTTTCAGATGTTGCGGAGAGCGGGCGTCGACCCGCTCGCGGAGTGAACCATGTCTTCTGCTGCAAAAGTCGGCATCGTCATGCTCATCGCCCTCGCCGTCCTCGGCTACTTCGTCCTGAAGATCGAGGACCTCAGCCTCAGCCGCTCGCGGGGCACGCGCACCGTCGAGGCGGTCTTCGACGACGTCGCGGGACTCGACGACGAGTCGGCCGTGCGCATCGCGGGCGTGCGCAAAGGCCACGTCACGGACATCAAAGTGCTGCCTGAGGGGCGCGCGAAGGTGACCATGAAGGTCGACGATGACGTGCCGCTGCACGCCGACGCGGTCGCGCGCGTGGCGAATCTCGGCCTGCTCGGCGAGAAGTACATCGAGCTCGAGCCGGGCAGCGCGAAGGCTCCCGTGCTGACAGAGAAACTCGTGACGGTACGGGGTGCGGCACCGGCAACGTTCGACGAGATCACCGATCAGGTTTCGTCGATCGCGGAAGACGTGAAGGCGATCACGACTTCGCTGCGCGCCGTGGTGGCGGGTCCCGACGGACAGCAGCGGATGATCGACATCGTCGACAACGTCCAGTTGATCACGGAGGACGTCCGCGCGCTGATCGCCGCGAATCGCTCGAACGTCGAAGCCACGCTCGCGAACACGCGCGAGATCACCGCCCACCTGCGCCGCGAGATCCCGCGCCTCGCCGACTCGATCGAGTCGGTCGCCAATCAGCTCGGCGGCACCGCCGACGAGAACCGCGCCGAGGTGCGCGAGATCGTCACGAACCTGAAGGGACTCTCCACCGATCTCCGCGTGACCGCCGAGAACCTGAACGAGCTCACCGGCCAGGTGAGAATTGGCGAAGGCACCGTCGGAAAGCTGTTCTCCAGCGACGAAGCGCACGAGAAGCTCACCAGCGCGCTGTCGGCCGTAGAGAGCGGCGTGACGGAGCTGAAGAACACTCTCGGCCGCGCGGCGCGCATGCAGCTCGAGCTCGGAATCAAAGCCGATTACCTCGCCGGACTCGCGGAGCCGGAGGCGATCGAAGGCGTGACACCGGACTTCGGCGGCAACTCGCGCTCCGCGGTCGGGCTGCGGCTCACGCCGAATCCCGATCGCAATCGCTTCTACAACATCGAGCTGAGCGACGATCCGCGCGGCAAGCGCCGCGACAAAGTGATCGTCGAGACGAAAACGAATCCAGACACCGGCGAGTCGACGACGACGGTCACGAACCAGACGCGCTTCGACCGCGACTTCCTCATCTCCGCGCAGGCGGGCTGGAAGCTCGACGACTTCAACGTGCGCATCGGCCTGTTCGAGTCGAGCGGCGGCGCCGGCATCGACTATCGCTTCACCGACCGGATCATGTTCACCGGCGAAGCCTTCGACTTCGGCCAGCGCCGCGACGACAACCCGCACCTCCGCCTCTTCGGCGAGTACACGCTGCGGCAGGAAAAGGAAAACACCCCGCGCATCTTCTTCACCACCGGGATCGACAACGCACTGAACGACACGGCGTTCATCCTGGGGGGAGGAGTGCGGTGGACGGATGAGGATTTGAAGTACCTTCTGGGGAGCATTCCGCTGGGGAGATAGATGAAGGCAGAAGGATGAAGGCAGAAGGCAGAAGGCAGAAGGCAGAACGAAGAAAGATGCACGGCAAACGGCGGAAGTTCTCACTTCTGCCTTCTGCCTTCTGCCTTCTGCCTTCATTCTCATGATCAAGGCCGTCCTTCTCTTCGGCGGCCGCTCCGCCGAGCACGAGGTCTCGATTCTCTCCGCGCGCTCGGTCGCCGACGCGGCTCCGCGCGCGTCGGTCGAGATCATTCCGATCTGCATCGCGCGCGACGGGCGCTTTGTCGAGCCTGATCGCAGCGTGCGCATCCTCAACGGCGAGGAGAAGAGCGACGCCATGGGACACCCGGGCTTCTCGTTCGAAACGTGGTCGCGCGCGCATCAGATCGACGTCGTCTTTCCGCTCATCCACGGCACCGGCGGGGAGGACGGCACGCTGCAGGGCTATCTCGAGATGATCGGCATCCCGTACGTCGGCAGCGGCGTGACGGCGTCGGCGATCGGGATGGACAAGGTGCACATGAAGCAGGCCTTCGCCGCGGCGAAGCTGCCGATGGTCGAGTTCGTGCCGGTGCACGAGCGCGAATGGACGCACGAGCGCGACCGCATCACGCGCGCGATCGCGAACGCGCTGCGCCTGCCCTACTTCGTGAAGCCGGCGAACAGCGGGTCGTCGGTCGGCGTGACGAAGGTGAAGAACGACCGCGATGTGGCGGCGGCCGTCGAACACGCGCTGCGCTTCGACGAGAAGGTGCTCGTGGAGCGCGGCGTCGATGCCCGCGAGATCGAAGTGTCGGTCCTCGGCAATGATGCGCCCGAGGCGTCGGTGGCGGGGGAGATCGTCGCGGCGCGCGAGTTCTACGACTACGCGGACAAATACATCGAGAACAAGTCCGAGCTCGTGATTCCCGCGAAGCTGCCGAAGGAGAAAAGCGAAGAGATCCGCCGCCTCGCGGTGGCCGCGTTCAAAGCGATCGGCGCCGCCGGATTCGCCCGCGTCGACTTCTTTCTCGAGCGCGGCACGAACCGGATGTTCGTCAACGAGATCAACACCATTCCCGGCTTCACGAGCATCTCGATGTATCCGAAGCTGTGGGAAGCCACGGAGCTGAAGTACTCGCGCCTGATCGAGCGCCTGATTCACCTCGGCATCGAGCGCGCGAAATCGCGCGCGGCACGGATGGAGTCGACGATGAAGTGGTTCGAGGAAGTGAGGCCGCTGACGTAGGTTTCCCGGTTACCCAGTTGCCCGGTCTCCCGGTGGGCGGGACCGGGCAACCGGGAAACCGGGCAACCGGGCAACCAACCATGTGGCCCCTCCGCCTCACCACCGCCCGCCTCCGCCCGTTCGACACGGCGAACATCCTCCGCATCCTCGTGGTCGCCGCCATCGTCGCCGGGTTTCTCTGGGGCGACTTCGTGCTCTTCCGGCGGCTCTTCCGCGCGATCGCGGGCGTGGAGCAGGAGACGCCGCTGTTCGCGCTCGGGCTGCTGCGCAATCTCCTCTCGCTCGTGTTTCTGGTTGCGAGCGTCGTGCTGTTCTCCTCGGCGATGACCTCTGCGATCGGCTCGTTTTTCAGCGACCTCGACCTCGACATCTACCACGCCGCGCCGCGCGCGAAGCTGCGCGTCGCCTTCGCGCGATGGATGAAGACCCTCGTGCAGAGCGCGACGGTCGTCTTTCTCTTCCTCCTCCCGCTCTTCATCGCCTACGCGCGGCAGTACGCGAAGCCGCCGGCGTTCTACGCGATGGTGCTCGTCAACCTCACGCTCATGCTGATCATCCCGGTCACGCTCGCGTCGGTGACGATCATCCTGCTCGTGCGCTGGTTTCCCGTCCGCCGCGTGCATCAGATCGTGGCCTCGATCGCCGCGCTCGTGCTCACCCTCGTCGTGATCGCGTTCCGCATGAGCCGTCCGGAGCGTTTCTTCGCGCAGATCACCACGGACGACGTGCGCACCGTGCTTGCGCAGATCGAGCTCCCCTCGATGAGCATCTATCCGAGCACCTCGATGGCGACGCTGATGACGCGCGACGCCGCGTTCGCGGTCGCGCCGCGCCTCGCCATCACCGCGCTCGTGCTCCTCGCGCTCTTCGCCGCGATCGCGCGCAGCTCGTACTTCATCGCCTTCGTGCGGGCGCGGGAGAGCATGGCCCCGGTGGCGATCGGCGCGACGTCCGCGACGCGATTCTTCGACCGCCTCCTCACGCGCGCCGATCCCTCGCTGCGAGCGATGCTGGCGAAGGAGGTGCGCGTCGTGGGCCGCGACGTCGCGCAGTGGTCGCAGGTGTTCCTGATGGCGGCGCTGCTGTTCATCTACCTCTACAACATCCGCATGCTGCCCCTCGGCGGCGACACGCGCGCGTCGCTCGTGGCGTACGCGAACCTCGGCATGGCCGGCTTCGTCGTCGCCGCGATCTGCCTCCGCTTCGCGTTCCCGTCGATCTCCGCGGAAGGAAAGGCGTTCTGGATCATCCAGACCGCGCCGGTGTCGTACCGGCACTTCATCCTCGTGAAAGTGATCGTGTACGCCGCGCCGCTGACGCTGCTCGCGCTGCTGCTGACCGCGTTCGCGAACGTGATCCTGAACGCGAGCGCGGTGATCTGGCTCTTCACGATGGCCGGCGCGTCGATGCTCGCGGTGACCCTGGTGAGCCTCGGCGTCGGCATGGGCGCGCTCGCGCCGAACTTCAACGCCGAGAATCCGCTGCAGGTCGGACTGTCGCTCGGCGGCTTCGCCTACATGGCCATTTCGATGACCTACGTCGCCACGATGATGATTCTGATGGCCCGGCCGGTGATGCGCTTCCTGATGTGGCAGGCATTCGGCAACAGCGCGCGAGGTGACGTCCTGTTCGCCGCATTTCCGATCGTGATTGCGCTCACGGTCTCCACCGGCGTCGCGGTGTTACCTCTGCTGGCGGCCGAGCGCCGTCTCACACGCATCGGAGAAAGCGATTAGAATCGTCCCCGTCTCAGACAAACCGTACGCAAGGAGATGCTCATGAGTGACATCCCTCCCACCGTGCCGCCCCCGCCATCGCCACCGAGCACCGGTGGAGCCGCGCCCGGCTCCGACCGCACGCTCATGGTTGTTCTCTCGTATCTCTGGATCCTCTTCCTCGTTCCGCTCCTCACGAAGAAGGACGACGCCGACGTGATGTGGCATGCGAAGAACGGCATGGGCATCACCATCGGCGAAGTCATCGCGTGGGTAGTCTATTGGGTCATCACGTACTTCGCGCCGTCCGTGGTCGCATGCGCCGCGAGCGTGTTGAGCTGCGTCATCGGCCTCGGCTTCTTCGTCCTGCGCATCATCTGCATCGTCAAGGGAATCAACCGCCAGCGCTTCAGCGTCCCCGTGCTCACCGACATGGGCCAGAAGATCAACATCTGAAGGAGATGAAATGACGAACGTTCCTCCACCGCCTCCCCCACCGAGTCCGGCGCCGGCAGGCGGCGGCGATCTCGTGTACCCGACCACTCCGCCGAAAGATCCGATTCTCATCCTCGTCCTGAACCTGCTCCTCCTCGGGGGCGTCGGCTACATCATCATGGGCCAGAAGACGAAGGGCATCGTGGTGATGGTGGGCTACGTCGTGATCGCCGTCGTGACGTGCGGGATCGGCACCGTGCTCTCCGTCCTCTTCGCGATCGACGGATACCTGCAGGCGCAGCAGCTCCAGCAGGGACATCCGATCGGTCAGTGGACGTGGTTCAGCGCGCACATGTGATCCGTCGCAAAACGTAGCGACCGGCTTCAGCCGGTCGAACAGGGGCCGGCTGAAGCCGGCCCCCTACGTTTTCACATCACATTTCGCAGCACACCCCAGCCCACCACCACGGCGAGCGCCGTCCACGCGAACCACGGCTTCATCAGAAACGCCGGCGAAGTTCCGCGCGCGAGGCTGGGCATCGCGAAGACGCCGGTGAGCATCATCGCGAAGATCATCGGGTTGTAGCGGAACGCTTCCGCAACGCGGCCGTGCAGCAGATGGTGAAGCGCGCGCGTGGAGCCGCAGCCGGGACAGTCGAGTCCCGTCACCGCGTGAAACACGCAACGGGGATAGAACGAATGCGCGCCGGGCGGGTACGTGTACAACACCCACGCACCCACCACGGCGGCGGCAATCGCGCTAAGCGCCAATGCCTTGTTGGCGTAAAGCCTGGACAATGGCGGCTCCCCAGATGACGCACAGGATCAACCATGCCACGAGTCCGAGGCCGAAGGCGATCCAGCACCACATCTTTGCCTGACGAGATGCTTCCTGCGCGCCCGCCAGATCGCCCGCGGCGAACTTCGTGTTCACCTGCGCGGCGAAGATGATCGCCACGACGCCGAGGGGAAGGCAGCAGCAGAGCGTCACGAGAATCGACTGCACGAGATAATTCGAAGGCGGAGGCGCCAGCGGCGGCGGCGCGCCGAAGCTCGGCGGCGGGGGCGTGTACGTCTGCTGCGGCGGAGGCGGCGGCACGGCCGCCGCGGTGAGCGGGCGTCCACAGTTGGCGCAGATTGTTGCGTTGTCGAGATTCGAAGTTCCGCAGTTCGGGCAGGTCACATGCCCCTCCTTCTATTGCTGTCCGACGATGCTCATGGATTTAGTGGACCTTCAACCTTGACAGCATACGTTGCCAGGGCTTGTCATCCCGAGCGTCGCGAGGGACCTGGGCGGGCGGCGGCGCGAGGCGCGGGCTTCGTGCCACCCTACCCCCAGGTCCCTCGCTCACGCTCGGGATGACAAGCCTTGGCACCCATGCTTTCAATGTTGAATGTCCACTAGCGCTGCACCCCTTCCGGGTACTGCACGAACGAGCCATTCGAGTAGACGATGTCGCAGTCGAACTTCGTCGTCGCTCCCTGCGTGTACTCCTGCAGCGTTCCGCGCTCGAACTGCCCGTCCTTGCCCGCGCTGCCTAGCGCGTACGACTCGCACTGGCCGCTCGGCCAGCACTCGTAGCGGAGATCGTGGCTCCAGCCGTCCTTCTTCGGAAGCTGCTTGATGTAGACCGGTACCAGCGACTCGAGCGTGTCGGGATAGGCACGCTTGTCCGTGGCGTAGGCATCGAGCGCCACGGCCACGGTGCGCATGTCCGCCATCGTGCGCTTCTGCTTCGAGCGCTGCATCGCCGTCAAAAGATTCGGAATCGCGATCGCCGCGAGAATCCCAACGATCGCCAGCAGGATCAACCCGCCGAAGACCACCGCGATCGCGATCACCGCCGCGTTCGTGCCGCCGGCGCCAAGCTGCGGCCTCGGCGCTCCGTTCGACGGATTGCCGCATGAAGGACAGGGCTTGTAGGAGACCTCAGAAACCTGGGCTCCGCAGTAAGCACAGTAAGTCATCGCCGGGATGGCGCATTGTAGCTCACCACATCATGCCGAGCTGGAGGCGCGCCGCCTCGGACATCATGCTGCGGTCCCACACCGGGTCGAAGACGACCTCGACTTCCGCGTTGTGGACGCCGGGCAGCGCTTCGAGCTTCATCTTCACGTCGCCCGCGAGGACGGGACCCATGCCGCAGCCGGGCGCGGTGAGCGTCATCTTGATCTTCACGTCCTTGCGGCCGTCATCCGTCTGGTCGAGCTCGCAGAGATAGACGAGGCCGAGGTCGACGATGTTGACCGGGATCTCGGGGTCGTAGCAGGTCTTCAGCGCTTCCCACACCATCTCTTCGAGCTTCTCGGGCGTGAGCTCCGCGGGCTTCACCTCGGCCGTCTCGGTCGGAACCTTGCCGATGGCTTCGACTTCCGGTCCGGAGACGCGAACCATGAGGCCGCGGTCGGTGATGAGAGTGAACGCGCCGCCGAGGGATTGGGTGATCGTGGCCTGCGCGCCCTTCGGCACGAGGACTCTCTCCCCGCTCGGGATCATGATCGCTTCGGCGTTGCGGCTGAATGTAACCTCTTCTCGCATTCTTAGCTCTTAGCTCTTAGCTCTTAGGGTATTAGCTCTCAGGACGAAGGCGCTCATTCCGTGGTTACCTTCTCGTCGTTTCCTTCCAGGGCGCTTTTCAGCGAATGCCATGCAAGGGTCGCGCATTTTACGCGAGCCGGAAACTCACTCACTCCTGAGAACGCGGCAAGGCGTCCCAGATCTGCCGCGCTGAGGCCGCTGGCGTCGCCCGTGACGAGTTGGTGAAAGGTGTCGAAGAGACTCCCGGCCTCTTCCTTCGATTTCCCTTTGACCGTCGAGCTCATCACCGACGCGGACGCCTTCGAGATCGCGCAGCCGTTGCCGGTGAAGCTCACATCCTGAATCGTGTCGCCGTCGATCCGCACGAAGACGGTGTAGTGATCGCCGCAGAGCGGGTTGTAGCCGTCGACATGCCGCGTGGCGCCGGCCATTTCGTGAAAGTTCCGCGGATTCTTGTTGTGGTCGAGGATGACTTGTTGATAGAGCTCGCGAAGATCCGACATCAGCGAAACACCTCGATGACTTTATGCAGTCCGGCGACCAGCGCGTCGGCCTCTTCCCTGGTGTTGTAGATTCCGAACGACGCGCGGCCGGTGGCGGGCACATTAAACCGCATCATCAGTGGTTGTGCGCAGTGATGTCCGGTGCGGACGGCGATCCCTTCCTGATCGAGGATCGTACCGATGTCGTGCGGGTGGACGCCCTCGAGGACGAACGAGATCACGGCCGCCTTCTCGCGCGCGGTGCCGATGAGCCGAAGGCCTTCGATCTCGCGCAACTGCTGCGTCGCGTAGCGCTGCAGATCGAGCTCGTACGCGTTGATCGCGTCGAGTCCGATCGCCGACACGTAGTCCAGCGCGGTCGCGAGACCGATCACGCCCGCGATGTTCGGCGTGCCCGCCTCGAATTTGTAAGGCAGCGCGTTCCAGGTCGTCTTTTCGAAGGAGACGGAGAGGATCATGTCCCCGCCGCCCTGCCACGGCGGCATCGCGTCGAGCAGCGCCTCGCGTCCGTACAGCACGCCCACGCCGGTCGGGCCGTAGACCTTGTGACCGGAGAACGCGTAGAAATCGCAGCCGAGTTCCTGCACGTCGACGCGGAGATGGGGAACGCCCTGCGCGCCGTCGATGAGCACGAGCGCGCCGGCCGCGTGCGCGGCGGCGATCATCCGCTCGAGCGGATTGATCGTGCCGAGGGCGTTGGAGGCGTGGCCGATGGCGACGAGCTTCACGCGCGGATTGAGCATCCGCTCGTATTCGTCGATCTGCAGCTCGCCGTTGTCGGCGACCGGGATGACGCGCAGATTCGCGCGCTTCTCCTCGCAGAGCATCTGCCACGGAACGATGTTCGAGTGATGCTCGATCGCGGAAATGAGGATCTCGTCGCCTTCGCGCACGTTCGCGCGGCCCCACGCCTGGGCCACGAGATTGATCGACTCGGTGGTGCCGCGGGTGAAGACGATCTCCTTCTCGCTGCGCGCATTGAGAAAGCGCTTCACGACTCCGCGGGCGTTCTCGTAGTGCATCGTCGCGACTTCGCTGAGGTAGTGCACGCCGCGATGCACGTTCGAGTTCTCTTCGGTGTAGTAGCGGACGATGCGGTCGATGACCTGCTGCGGTTTCTGGGTCGTGGCGGCGTTGTCGAGATAGACGAGGTGTTTGCCTCTCGCGGTGCGCTGCAAAATCGGGAAGTCGCCGCGGATTTTCTCGACGTCGTAGGGATCGATGAACGATGAACGATGAACGATGAACGATGAAGAAGTCATCGCGAGTTGACCCTCCTTTCCGGCAGGCGCTGGGGCATGGCCTGGAACAACGCGCGCCGGATCTGCTCGCGGACCGGCTCGACCTTCATCCGGTCGACGATCTCGCCGGCGAACGCGTGGACGAGGAGGTTGCGGGCCTCGTCTTCGGCGATGCCGCGCGAGCGGAGATAGAACATCTGCTCCTGATCGATCTGTCCGATCGTCGAGCCGTGATTGCACTTCACGTCGTCGTTGTGGATCTCGAGCGTCGGCTTCGAGTCGACCACCGCCGACTCGCTGAGCAGCAGGTTGCGGTTTTCCTGTCGGGAGACGGTTTTCACCGCGTCGGGGCGCACGATGATGCGGCCGTCGAAGATCCCGCGCGCGTTCTGGTCGAGGATGCCTTTGTACAGCTCGTGGCTCTCGCAGTGCGGCTTCACGTGATCGATGACCGTGCGGTTGTCGAGGTGCTGTTTCGCCGTCCCTGCAAAGAGTCCGTCGAGCGTGATGCTCGAGCCTTCGCCCGCGAGCGCGACGTTGATCTCCGTCCGCGCGAGCGCCGCGCCGAGCATGATGCTGCGGGAGGTCACGTTCGCGCCGCGCTCCTCGTGGATGGTCACGTTGCCGACGTGATACGCCTCGCGAGACTCGCACTGCAGGCGATAGTGATCGACGACCGCGCCTTCGCCCGCGACGATTTCCGTGACCGCGTTGGTGAAGTACGCGCCGCTGCCGGTGTACGTCTCGACGATCGCCACCTGCGCGTTCGCGCCGACGACGATGAGATTGCGCGGATGCGACCAGACGCCGTCACCGTGGCCGGCAAAGAGCAGATGGATGAATCCGTCGACGACCGTGCCCGCGGGGATCTCGATGCGCGCGCCGTCCTGCATGTTCGCGGTGTTGAGCGCGACCATCACGTTGCGCTCCCAGTCGGCGTAGTGGCGCTCATCCTTCGGCGCGTTCAACGGCGCGCCTTCGCGGCGGACGAAGTGGCCGTTTACGAAAACGAGCTCCGCGAATGCGCGTGAGCCGTAAAGGAGGGCGGACGTCTCGTCCGCCCCAGCTGGCGGACGAGACGTCCGCCACTCCACTTTGGCAAGCGGCGCGAGGTTCGTGTACTTCCACTCCTCGATCCGCGGCGTCGGCCAGCCGAGCTGCGCGAAGCGCTCGGCCGCGCGTTCACGAAGCTCGCTCACGCCACCGCCTCGATCCAGTCGTAGCCCTTCTGCTCGAGCTCTTCCGCCAGCTCCTTCCCGCCCGACTTCACGATCCGGCCGCCGGCCAGCACGTGGACGAAGTCGGGAACGAGATAGCGCAGCAGGCGCTGGTAGTGCGTGATCACGAGCACCGAGTGCTTCTCGCTGCGCAGCGCGTTCACGCCCTGGGCGACGATGCGCAGCGCATCGATGTCGAGTCCCGAGTCGGTCTCGTCGAGGATGGCCAGCTTCGGATCGAGCACGGCCATCTGGAAGATCTCGTTGCGCTTCTTCTCGCCGCCCGAGAAGCCCTCGTTCACGCCCCGGTTCATGAACGACTCGTCGAGATCGACGACCTTCATCTTCTCGCGCGCGAGCTGCAGGAACTCGATCGCGTCGAGCTCCTCTTCGCCGTGATGCTTGCGCACCGCGTTGAGCGCGGCCTTGAGGAAGTAGATGTTGTTCACGCCGGGGATCTCGACCGGGTACTGCATCGCCAGGAACACTCCCTCCCGCGCCCGCTCCTCGGTCGGCATCTCGAGCAGATTCTTTCCCTCGTACAGCACTTCGCCCGAGAGCACTTCGTACTTCGGACGCCCGGCGAGCACGTTCGCCAGCGTCGATTTCCCGGAGCCGTTCGGCCCCATGATCGCGTGCACCTCGCCCGGCCTGATCGTGAGATCGAGTCCTTTGAGGATTTCCTTGCCGTCGATTCCGGCTTTGAGATTTCTGATTTCGAGCATGTCTCTCTTCCACATGGAGGGCGGACGTCCCGTCCGCCACCGAAAGGGCGGACGAGACGTCCGCCCTCCTTATCCGACTGATCCTTCCAGACTCACTCCGAGCAATTTCTGCGCTTCCACCGCGAACTCCATCGGCAGCTCGCGGAACACCTCGCGGCAGAAGCCGTTCACGATCATCGAGACCGCGTCTTCCGCGCTGAGGCCGCGCTGCTGCGCGTAGAAGAGCTGGTCTTCGCCGATCTTCGACGTCGACGCCTCGTGCTCCATCGTCGCCGTCGAGTTGCGCACTTCGATGTAGGGGAACGTATGCGCGCCGCACTGATCGCCGAGGAGGAGCGAGTCGCATTGCGAGTAATTGCGGGCGTTCTCCGCGCCCTTCATGATCGTCACCGCGCCGCGATACGTCTGCTGGCCGTGACCCGCCGAGATGCCCTTCGACACGATCGTCGAGCGCGTGTTCTTTCCGATGTGAATCATCTTCGTGCCGGTGTCGGCCTGCTGATAGTTGTTCGTCAGCGCGACCGAATAGAACTCGCCGACCGAGTTGTCGCCCTGCAGGATGCAGCTCGGATACTTCCACGTGATCGCCGAGCCGGTCTCCACCTGCGTCCATGAGATCTTCGCGTTCGCGAGCGCCTTTCCGCGCTTGGTGACGAAGTTGTAGATCCCGCCCTTGCCGTTCTTGTCGCCCGGATACCAGTTCTGCACCGTCGAGTACTTGATCGTCGCGCCTTCGAGCGCGATCAGCTCGACGACCGCGGCGTGCAGCTGATTCTCGTCGCGCATCGGTGCGGTGCAGCCTTCGAGATAGCTGACGTACGAGCCTTCGTCGGCGACGATCAGCGTGCGCTCGAACTGTCCCGTGTTCGCCGTGTTGATGCGGAAGTAGGTCGACAGCTCCATCGGACAGCGCACGCCCTTCGGGATGTAGCAGAACGAGCCGTCGCTGAAGACGGCGCTGTTCAGCGTGGCGAAGAAGTTGTCGGTGTACGGAACGACCGTGCCGAGGTACTTGCGCACGAGCTCCGGATGATTCTTCACCGCCTCGGAGAACGAACAGAAGATGACGCCGACTTTCGCCAGCTCCGCCTGGAACGTGGTCGCGACGGAGACGCTGTCGAAGACCGCGTCGACGGCGACGCCGCTGAGGCGCTTCTGCTCCTCGAGCGAGATCCCGAGCTTCTCGAACGTCGCGCGCAGCTCGGGATCGACTTCATCGAGCGAGTTCAGCTTCTTCTTCTGCTTCGGAGCGGAGTAGTAACTCGTGGCCTGGTAGTCGATCGGCGGATAGTGCACGTTCGCCCACGTCGGCTCGCGCATCGTCAGCCATTGGCGGAACGACTTCAGGCGCCACTCCAGCATCCACTCCGGCTCTTCCTTCTTCGCGGAGATGAAGCGGATGATCTCTTCGCTCAGCCCCGGCGGTGCGACGTCGGCTTCGATGTCGGTGACGAAGCCGTACTTGTATTCCTGCTTCGCGATTTCCTGGATCTCTACGTTGCTCATTGCGCCGCCTCTCTGGCAGCCAGCTGCTGCTTGTCGATCACCGGAATCGGCATCCCGCCGCGGACGAGATCGCCGAGCGTGACCTGCTCGAATGCTCCCTTGATTGCCCGGTTGATGCCGAACATGAATCGCCGCGACGGGCACGCGATGCGGATCGCGCACGTCGCCTCGCCGTGATCGTCGAAGGTCTCGCACTCGGTCAGATCCCACGGACCCTCGAGCATGTCGATGAGCGATCCGAGGGTGATGCTCTCCGCGTCGCCGTCGAACGAGTAGCCGCCGCCGACGCCGCGATGCGAGCTGACGAGCCCGCCCTGATGCAGCGTCTTCAGCACCTTCGTGATCATCGGAACGGGGAGGTGGTAGAACTCGGCGATCTCGCGCGCGGAGACGATCCGGCTCTGCTGGCGAGCCAGATAGAGGGAGGCGAGAAGGCCGTAATCGGTGAATCGGGAGATCTTCAGCATCGCGAGCACCCCATGAGGGAGCGAAACCGTACCACGATGGTACGGTATCCACAACTACCTGAAAGGGTGGGATGTTCCGGCTCAGCCGCGCGACGCTTTGTCCGATCCGTTGAGCCGATCGCGATGATCAACGTTCATCGGGAGCACTGAGAGTGTGGAGTGCGGCGACGCCAGTCGCCGCTGTCCTAATGACAGCGGCAACTTGCGTTGCCGCACTCCACACCACCCCGGCAATCCATATGGCAAGCGGATTGCGATCTTTGAGCCTTCAACGAGTATGCGAACACTCTCCATTCTGATGGCCGGCGTCATGGCTCTCGCTGCGTGCGGGCGCGGCGCGAAGCAGGATCAGCAGCAGTACGAAGTCGTCGAGGAAGGATCGGCTTCCGGCGTCACCGGCACGATTCACGGGCCGGGCGAGACGGTTCCGCCGATCACGAACACGAACGCCGACACGACCACCGCGTTCACGATCGATCCGAACGCGCTGCCGCCGAGAACACAGCAGCCCGGCACGATTGCGGGGACGTTTCCCCCGCCGTCGCCGCCACCGATGCCGCCGCCCATGACGTCGTCGCCGCCGCCGCCATCACCGCGACCGGAACCGCCGCCTCCGCCGCCCACGCAAACCGAGCCTGCACCGGAGCCGGAGGAAGAGCCGCAGCCACAACCGCCGCCGCCCGCGGACACCGCGCCTCCACCGAGCGAAGATCCGGAGGAAGAGGAACCGCCTGTGGATTCGACGGCGCCGCCTCCACCACCACTACCGTAGAACGCAGAACGCAGAGCGAAGAACGAAGAGCTCGCGGCTTTCCGACTCTACGTTCTGCGTTCTGCGTTCTGCGTTCTACGCACTGTTAGAATGCGCGCCCGATGCCGCGGGTGACCTTTCAATCGCTCATCCTCACGCTGCAGAACTTCTGGGCCGAGCGCGGCTGTCTCATCGAGACACCGCTCGACCTCGAAGTCGGCGCGGGAACCATGCATCCGGCCACCTTTCTCCGCGTCCTCGGCCCCGAGCCGTGGAACGTCGGCTACGTGCAGCCTTCCCGACGTCCGGCCGACGGCAGATACGGCGATAACCCGTTCCGCCTCGGCAAGCACTACCAGTTTCAGGTGATCCTGAAACCCTCCCCTCTGGAAGTCCAGGATCTCTATCTCGACTCGCTGCGGGCGCTCGGACTCGATCTCACGCGCCACGACATCCGCTTCGAGGAAGACAACTGGGAGTCCCCCACCCTCGGCGCGTGGGGCGTCGGCTGGCAGATCCTCCTCGACGGCATGGAGATCACGCAGTTCACCTACTTCCAGCAGGCCGGCGGCATCGACCTCGCGCCGATCTCCGCCGAGATCACGTACGGCCTCGAGCGCCTGACGATGTTTCTCGCGCGCGAGTCGTCGGTGTACGACATCGAGTGGGGCGGCGGCTTCGGCTACGGCGCCGTGCGGAAGCAGGACGAGTACGAGTTCTCGAAGTACTACTTCGAGCACGCCGACGTCGCGCTGCACTGGAAGCTGCTCGACGCATACGAAGGGGAGGCGCGCCGCTGTCTCGACGCGAAGCTCGTGCTCCCCGCCTACGACTGGACGCTCAAGTGCTCGCACCTCTTCAACACGCTCGACGCGCGAGGCGCGGTCTCGGTGACGGAACGCGTCGGCGTGATCAAGCGCGTGCGCGATCTCGCCGTGCGTTGCGCGCAGCAGTATCTGGAAGCACGGCGAGAGCTCGGGTTTCCGCTGATGCGAATTGAAAATTGAAAATTGAAAATTGAAAAAAGGGCCTGCGCAATGAATCGACTTTTCTCTTTCAATTTTCAATTTTCAATTTTCAATTTCGGTCCTCACCATGTCTGAGTACCTGTTCGAGCTGCTGACCGAGGAGATTCCGGCGTGGATGCACGCGCCGGCCGTGGCATTTCTACGGGAGCAACTCACAACTCTCGCCCCGCAACTCGTCGTCGAAACGACTCCGCGCAGGCTGATCATCTTTCTGCGAGACCTCCCGCTGCGCGAGGCCGATCGCGAACAGGAAGTGAAAGGCCCGCCGAAGAAATCGCCCGAGGCGGCGGTGCAGGGCTTTCTGAAAAAACAGCACGCGACCGCGGAGGACATCATCGAGTCGGCGGACGAGTACATTCGCATCCGCAGGAAGATCACCGGCCGAGACACTGGCGCAATCCTGCAGGAGCGCATCCCGCAGATCGTCGAGTCGGTGCGCTGGCCGAAGATGATGCGCTGGGGCAAGGGCGAGCATTCGTACATCCGCCCCGTGCACTCGGTCATCTCGATCTTCGAAGGCGCGCATCTGCCGATCCGTATCTTCGGCATCGAGTCGGGAACGAAGACCGTCGGCCACCGCACGCTCGCGCCGCAGGCGATCGAGGTCACGTCGTTCGAGGATTACCGCAGGAAACTCGAGCTGGCGAGCGTGGTCGTCGAAGCGGAGCTGCGCAAGACGGTGATGGCGCAGCGCGCGCTCGTTCTGGCAAAGCAAGTCGGCGGCGCGCCGACCGAAGACGCCTCGATCATCGCGCAGTGGCAGTACCTCACCGAATACCCCGGCCTCGTGCGCGCGGAGTTCCGCGGCGAATACCTCGCGCTGCCGGAAGAAGTGCTCGTGACGGTGATGCGCGTCCATCAGAAACAACTTCCGATTCGCGACCGCGACGGCAGGCTCACCAGCTCGTTCCTCGCGGTGCTCGACAACGAAGGCGATCCGGACGGCAACGCCGCGTACGGAAACTCGTTCGTGACGAACGCGCGCTTCGCCGACGCGCAGTTCTTCTACGAGACGGATCGGCGCAGGAAGCTCGAGGAGCGGCTCGAATCGCTCTCGCACCTGCAGTTCCAGGAAAAGCTCGGCAACTACCTCGACAAGACCAGGCGCATCCAGTTCATCGCCGGTCGCCTCTCCGAGGATCGCGACGCTCTGCGCACGGCGGAGCTCTGTAAAACGGATCTCGTCACCGAGATGGTGAAGGAGTTCACCGACCTGCAAGGGAAAATCGGCGGGATCTACGCGCGCGAAGAAGGCGAGCCCGAGACCGTCTGGCAGGCGATCTACGATCACTACCAGCCGGTGAGCCTCGACGACGCGCTTCCGCGCAACCTCGCCGGCGCGATCGTGTCGCTCGCGGATCGCATCGACACGCTCGCTGGCTTCTTCCGCATCGGCGCGAAGCCGACCGGCTCGAAGGATCCCTTTGCCCTGCGCCGCGCCGCGCAGGGCGTCGTGCAGATTCTTCTCAATCGCGACAAGCGCGAAGTGAAAATCGGCATCGACAAGCTGATCGACATCGCACTCGAAGCCCACGAACGTAGCGCCCGACTTCAGCCGGGCGACGGCGGGCTGAAGCCCGCCGCTACGTTGCGCGAAGACCTCCTCGCCTTCTTCGCCGAGCGCGTGCGCACGATCCTCGAGGCCTCGGCGTGGCAGTTCGCGTACGACGAGATCTCCGCGGCGATGGAAGCCGGCTGGGCCTCCTCGCTCACGGATCT
The DNA here is from genome assembly GCA_035525285.1 of Thermoanaerobaculia bacterium. Lineage (GTDB taxonomy): Bacteria > Acidobacteriota > Thermoanaerobaculia > Gp7-AA8 > Gp7-AA8 > QHVT01. Next base: position 30,122 of record DATLFB010000015.1, on the reverse strand, counting down.
CGTCGACCGCATCGCGGCGCTGAAGGCGATCCGCGACGAGCCGAACTTTCTCTCCATCCTCGACTCCGCGAAGCGAATCGAGAACATCCTCGGCGATCACGGCGACATGCGCGTCGATCCCTCGCGGCTGGAGCATCCGACCGAGAAGCGCCTCGACGAGCTTGCCGATGTCGTGAAGTCGCAGATCGGTGAGCTCGTGGCGGAGCGCCAGTATCGCAAGGCGTTCGAATCGTTCGCGGCGCTCGCGCCGGAGCTCGAGACGTTTTTCAAAGACGTGATGGTGAACGTCGAGGATGGCGCCGTGCGGTTCAACCGGATGTCCCTTCTGCGCAAGGTCGGCAGCGCCGCGCGGCAGATCGCCGACGTGACGAAGATCGTGGTCGACCGCCGCGATTACCGCGCGTGAGACGAATCGCCGCGATCCTCCTCCTTCTCTTCGCGCTCGCGTGCGGGCGGCCGGCGGAGCCCGAATCTTCGGACCAGACTCCGAAAATCGATCACGACCGCGGCAACCTTCTGCTCGTCCCGCGCGGCGCCTCCGTGCTCACGCGCAGCGGAGAGAACACCCTCCTCACGTCGGCCGCGCATGCGCTCGACGGCGACAGCGACACGGTGTGGCAGACGCCGTCCGGCGGCGCGTCGCAGTCGATGATCCTCTCGCTCGCCGCGCCCGCGCGCATCACCCGCCTCGGCGTGCTCACCACGAAGCATGCGAGCGAGTCGCCGCAGCAGGTGCGTTTTGCTGCGTCCAGTGACGCGGCGTCATGGCGCGACGTCGCCACCATCGACGTGAAGGACGGAGCCGAGCTGCACACGATCGACGTCACGCCGTTCGAAGCGCGTTATCTGCGCGCCGACCTCGCCGAGCCGCGCGAGGAGTTCTCCGTAGTCCGTTCGCTCCTCGCATTCGGCACCGAGCTCGCCCCGCCCGCGCCGCCGCTCCTCGAGGGCTGCTGGTCGATCAACGGCAAGCCCGCTCGATTCGTGCAACGCGGCTCGAGCGTCGCCGGCTTGATCGGCGATCCGCCGATGTTCGTCAGCGGCGGCACGGATGGCCGCGCGTTCCGCGTGATGTGGCGGAAGGGACCGATGTGGGGCGCCGCGATCGTGGGAGTCGACGCGCAGCGGCGCGCGATGAGCGGCCTGGTCTGGCACGAAGACGTCATCGGCCGGGGAGGCAACGGCAATGCGTGGTTCGGCGCACCCGCACCGTGCCGCGATGCGCGCATCGACGAGACCGAGATCGCCGCCGCGGTCATGCAGCGCGCCGGCCATTGGATGATGTACGGCGACTCGGCGATCGACACTGCCGCGGCGCTCATCCGCCGCGAGCCGTCACGCCGTTTCCGCATCGTCGCGCGTGACGCGGCGCGCATGAACGGGGTGCGCGCGGCGCTGCAAACGCGCGGGATCGACGTCGCCCGCATCGGCTTCGAGGTCGCGTCCGCGACTTCCCCGACCGAGTCGCAGCGCGCGCTCGCCGATGGTGTCGCGCTTTACACCCGATGACATAATCCGCGCTGCCATGAGCAAGTACGTCTACTACTTCGGTGATGGCCACGCCGAAGGCAACGCGAAAATGAAAGACGTTCTCGGCGGCAAGGGCGCGGGGCTCGCCGAGATGACCAACATCGGCGTTCCCGTTCCTCCCGGCTTCACGATCTCGACCGGCGTGTGCACGTACTTCTACGCGCACGGCAAAAGCTATCCGCCGGAGCTGAAGAGCGCCGTCGCGGAGAACCTCGCGAAGGTCGAGGAATCCGTCGGCCGGACATTCGGCGATCGTGCGAAGCCGCTGCTCGTCTCGGTCCGCTCCGGCGCGCGCGCGTCGATGCCCGGCATGATGGACACGATCCTCAACCTCGGCCTCAACGACGAGACCGTGCAGGGACTCGCGTCGTCGTCCGGCGACGAGCGCTTCGCCCTCGACTCGTACCGCCGCTTCATCCAGATGTACTCCGGCGTCGTGCTCGAGATCGATCGCGAGCACTTCGAGCACGAGCTCGTCGCGCTGCGCGAGCGCGTGGGCGCCGTCAACGACGCGGCGATTCCCGCGGAATCGCTGCGCGAGCTCGTCGCGACGTACAAGAAACTCGTGCGCGAGCGGCTCGGCAGCGACTTTCCGCAGGACGTGAACGAGCAGCTCTGGGGCGCGGTCGGCGCGGTGTTCAACTCCTGGAACAACCAGCGCGCGATCACCTACCGCAAGCTGAATCAGATTCCCGACGAGTGGGGCACCGCGGTCAACGTGCAGTCGATGGTCTTCGGCAACATGGGCGACGACTGCGCGACCGGCGTCGCCTTCACGCGCAATCCGTCGACGGGCGAGAAGAAGTTCTTCGGCGAGTACCTGCCGAACGCGCAGGGCGAAGACGTCGTGGCCGGCATTCGCACGCCGCTGCCGATCGCCGATCTCGAGAAATCGATGCCCGAGGCGTACAACCAGCTCGTCGACGTCTACAAGAAACTCGAAACGCACTACCGCGACATGCAGGACATCGAGTTCACGATCCAGTCGCTGAAGCTGTACCTGCTGCAGACCCGCACCGGCAAGCGCACGGGATTCGCGGCGGTGAAGATCGCCTGCGACATGGTCGACGAGAATCTGATCTCGCATAAAGAAGCCGTCGAACGGGTCGAGGCGAATCAGATCATTCAGCTCCTCGCGCCCGTCTTCGACGCACAGGAAAAAGCGAAGGTGCTCAAAGGCGGACGTCTCCTCGGCCGCGGCCTGCCCGCGGGACCGGGCGCGGCGACGGGTCGCATCGCCTTCAATGCCGAGAACGCGGTGCGGATGGCGAAAGACGATCCGGTCGTGCTCGTGCGCATCGAGACCTCGCCCGAAGACATCGCCGGCATGCACAGCGCCGCGGGCATTCTCACCACGCGCGGCGGACTCACCTCGCACGCGGCCGTCGTCGCGCGCGGCATGGGGCGTCCGTGCGTCGTCGGCGCGGGCGGTGTGCGCGTCGACTACGGCAAGGGCGAGCTGCGCAGCGAAGGGCACGAGCCGCTCGAGGAAGGCGACTGGATCTCGCTCGACGGCACGTCCGGCGAGATCCTCGGCGGCAAGCTCGCCACGCGACCGCCGGAAGTCGTGCAGGTGCTCATCGACGGCACGATGAAGCCCGAGGACTCCGAAGTCTTCCGCAACTTCGATCGCCTGCTGAAGTGGGCGGACGAGATCCGCGCGATGGGCATTCGCACGAACGCCGACACGCCGAACGATGCGCGCGTCGCGCGGCTCTTCGGCGCCGCGGGCATCGGCCTGTGCCGCACGGAGCACATGTTCTTCGCCGAGGAGCGCATCCTGAAAGTGCGCGAGATGATCCTCGCGCGCAACGAAGCGGGGCGCCGCCAGGCGCTCGATGAGCTGCTGCCGTTCCAGAAGGGCGACTTCGAAGGGATCTTCCGCGAGCTCTCCGGGATGCCGGTCACGATCCGCCTGCTCGACCCGCCGCTGCACGAGTTCCTGCCGCACACCGAGGCGCAGATCTCGTCGGTCGCGCGCGACATGAACTGGGGCTTCGTCGAGCTGCGCAACAAGGTCAACCAGCTCCACGAGACGAATCCGATGCTCGGCCACCGCGGCTGCCGCCTCGGCATCACGTATCCCGAGATCTACGAGATGCAGGTGCGCGCGATCTTCCAGGCCGCGTGCGATGTGAAGAAGGACGGGGTGGATGTGCACCCCGAGGTGATGATCCCGCTCGTCGGAACGGTCAGGGAACTGCAGCTCAACACCGACATGACGCACCGCATCGCCAAAGAGACGATGGACGAGCGCGGCGTGCAGATCGACTATCTCGTCGGCACGATGATCGAGATCCCGCGCGCGGCGCTCGTCGCCGACAAGCTCGCGGCGACCGCGCAGTTCTTCTCCTTCGGCACGAACGATCTCACGCAGATGACGTTCGGCTACTCGCGCGACGACGCCGGCACGTTCCTTCCGGAGTACGTCGACAAGAAGATCCTCCCGAAGGACCCGTTCGAGTCGATCGATCAGGAAGGCGTCGGCCAGCTCGTGCGCCTCGGCACCGAGCGCGGCCGCGCGACGAATCCGAAGCTGAAAGTCGGCGTGTGCGGCGAGCACGGAGGCGACCCCGACTCGATCCGCTTCTTCCGCTCCTGCGGCCTCGACTACGTGTCGTGCTCGCCGTACCGCGTGCCCGTCGCACGGCTGGCGGCTGCGCAGGCGGAGCTGGAGCAGAAGGCTTACGAAGGGTAGTTGCCGCCGCCCGCCCGGGCGGTTGTGCGGTTGCCCGGTCGCCCGGCGCATCGCGCTTCGCCGGAGCGAGTGTTGCGGCGGGCCGGCGCCCGCATGCAGACTGAGTAGCTCGGACGCGAGTGGGTGGTTGTCCGTAACGTAAATGCGGGCACCAGCCCGCCTCGAAAAACGCTACGTCGAAGCGCGATGCACCGGGCGACCGGGAACCGCGCAACCGCCCGGGGCGGGTCGGCGGGCTGCACGCTCTCCTCCAGCGCCTCGACCGCCTGTCGCGCGATCGGCTGCACGCTGCGGATGATGCCGGCCAAGAGCGCAGAGTTAGGCCGTTCTGGCGGCCGCTTGGTTCGTGTCTCGTCTTACATTTCGGTGGTGACTCCACGTGAAAAAACATGCATCGTGGCAAGCTCCTGCGCGAAGCCTCTATCGACCGTCCCTTCGAGACCTTGGCATACCGCGTTCTGTGTGATTAGTGTGGCATACTGCCACAAATCCCGCAGCACGGCACGACGTCGATGCCAGCCGGTCTACCAGACGAAGGGAGATCACTATGGCGAACAACCCAATCCCCGGGTCCGGAGTTGTAGGATTCGGCTTTAACGTTCTTGGGCCTTACAACTACAACAGCGTCGTCAAACAAATTCTCACTCATAAAATACTGGATCAGCAGACTTTTACGCACGGTGGGGTGACTTACGACGTGCCGGATAACGTCATCCCGCTCGCGGTCAACAGTAATCAGGGCAAAGCCTATACGTTTGCCGGCAAGCAAGAAGTCCAGAAGCACTTCGCTAGTGACCTGCACGCATCGTTGGGTGTGAACGTCGGCCTGAGCACCCTAAGCGGCGAGTTCGATGAAGCGTACTCAAGCGATCAGAATACGATCCAGTCACATACCTACGGCATCTACGAGGAGAACTTCAAGGCATTCGATCTGGCCCTCGAGAGTACGGATCAAAGCTGGTTTCACCACGATTTCGTGACTCAAATGACGGCGTTGCCCAGCAAGTTGACGATGGCCAACCGGCAACTGTTTTTTCAGTTCTTTGGCGAGTGGGGAACCCACTATGTCCACAAAGTCACACTCGGCGGACGACTTTACTATTACGTAACCGTGGATGATTCGTTCTCTAGCGTAAACACGGACGCGAAGAGGCAAATCGAGCTAGAGTACAAAGCCGCGTTCACTGACGCGAAGGCCGACTCGGCCAACGACTGGAAACAAATAGATCAAGACTGGGCGTCGAGTCGCTCCGTCAGCTATGTTACCTACGGCGGCGACACTGCGTTGTCAGGAAGCGTCGAACCCGGCCAGAACTTCAACGATGCCTACACCCAATGGAATGTCGCCGTCGTTGCCGCACCGGCTAGTATTGACTTCCAGCTTGCGCCGATCTCTGCGCTGTTCTTGGGAAATCAGCAGGACGCTGTAGCGGAGGCCCTGAGGGCCTACACTAACGCGAGCGTCGTTATAACCTGCAGGGTCACGATCATTAACGGCGAAGGCCTGACCGCACACCCAATGGCATTGTCGTTTGCGGACGTTGAATCTCAGATTTTGCTCGACGGCGTCGATATCACGCCGCCAACGTCGCCGGTTCCGCCTTATTCAAACGGCAACCCTGCCGTCGGTTTCAACTTAGCGATCCTCGACGGCGCCACGCTCGCGCCCGTACTCAATAAAGCTTATTACCTCCCGGTCTGGCCCAACCCTCTCGATCCAGTCAGCACAATCTACGATGCGATGTTTGCGGACGTGAAGAGAGCCATTACTGCGCGCTTAGGCTATGTGGTCATTCTAGCCGGCGCCGCAGTGCCTGATTATGTTCCACCGTTCGGCCGTTTTGCTGAGTGGCTGCAGGACTGCGGTGCCACTTGGATGCGCTGGACGGAATGGGCTGAGGCTGGCGTCGGAACCATTGGGAATTACCTTTGTGTCGCGCAGGAAGGACTATTCGCGCAAGGGGCGAAGGCGTCCGAATACTTCGAGGAAGTGGGACATCAAGACCCTGGCCCACCGCTGACTACGGCCATATTCGTCGTACTTTATCCGCCCGTCGACGCAGGTATGCCATACGCCGTTGTGTCGCCGTATAATTCGCAGTGACACCGCGCATTGCAAATAAGAGGCGCAGTAGTCGCGATGATGGGTCCTCCGGGGCAGCTTCGCGCGTCATCGGCGGCCTAACTCCACCGTGCGGCCGAGCCGACGGCCGAGCCGGCTCGGGAACTTCATAACTCCACGGCGGCACGGCAGGCGCACACGCGCCCGCCGTCAAGAGCGTTCGTGGGCGCCGCACCTGCCGCGCCGCGTCGCTCCATGCGCGTGACGCCCGCCGCAGCTCAGTGTGAGGCGTTAGCCGGCGCTCAGAGTTACGACGAGAATGGCCAGCCGGCCGTCTGGTTGCACGACAACCTCATAGCTTTGTATCCAACGTTCATCTGACGGAAACATGCTCGCCTTCCGCTGAACGAGCTCGCTGAGCCATTCGTCGGTGAGCGGATACCCGCTGGTGACCGCGGTCCGAACCGCCTCTCGGATCATGTCGCCTCGTTCCTGCGCGGGAAGGAGCGACAGATTCCACGCCAGGGCGCCCAATGCCACCAATGCTTCGTAGCTACGCTTTGTTTCGCCCTCTACCGTGTGTGGCGCGATCAGTTGAGCGAGGCGTGTCGACGCTTTCCTGGCGTTCGGCTCAAGATTGATCGTGCCGGTGGACTCAAGCTCGATCAGGCCGGCCCGGTTGCTTTTCCTGCGTGAAGCTTTGCCCACCGCGTCTCTCTTCGTCCGGCTAACGTCTTGCCGCTCAGCCGCGGCAACCGCACGCAAAAGAGTAACGCACTTGGAGCACCGGCGGCGCGGTGGCCGTCGGCCGCGGCCGAGTCAGCCGACCGATGGCCCGAAGTCCTTCTCATACTCTGCGCGGGCGATGCGAAGGCTTGCGGGTCCAGGGCGATGGTATCTCCCGAACGAATCAGTCACGACAACCGTGACGCGATTGCTGCGGAGAAAGCACTCTTCGTTGTATGCGAGCACCATATGGGCCCGCTGACCCACACCCAGATCTGCGGGCAGCAGCGTAGCAAGCTGGTGATCGAAGATCGGTAGTGGAAGATACAGGCGGTCGTCAGGTGCCTGAAAAAATAGCCGACTGTCGTGGACGGAAGTTCCGGTGATCTGGACGGGCCCGGGACCTCTGTTTACAACCTCGACAAGGATGACCTTACCTCGACGCTTTCCGTCAAAGAGCTGGTCTCCGACGCCGACACTGACGCTTACCCTTGCGCGGAGGGCGACTTCCTTGTAGATGTTCCATCCGAGCGATGTCAGTGCGACCAGCATCGAAAGAATACTGATGATTAAGGCGGCGTAACTCGTGCTCATAATCAGGTCGGCTAACGGCCCCGCGCTCAGCCGCGAGAGCCGCACGCGCAGCATTCTAAACCTACGAGGATGGAGAAGCGGCTCTCGTCGGCTGCAGCGTGAGAGTTACTGTAGCCGGCCGGTGTCCGGCGTCAACTAGAACTGCGGGGCGTAGGTCTAATCGTCGCTGAAAAGGCCGGCTCGGCCTAGAACTCCACTCCTTCCGGAAGCTGCTTGAGCATGTTCAGGAATCCGAACAGCCCCTGCTGGGCAAATGCTTGCCTTGCGGGATACGGGTCAATCAGCATGTAAGCCCGGAGAATCGAGAACACATTCGACTGATAGAGAGCCAGCCCCGCCTCCACGTCGCCTGCCACACCTGGTATGCCCTGAGAACCGGCGTAAAGTAACCGATTTCGAACATTTGCCCTCTTCTTTAAGAACTCGGTTGTGTCCTTGACATTCACCTCGGCAGCGACTTCAGCAACACCGGAGCCGAAGTCCTCGAGTGGCTTTGGAAGGATGATCTGTTGGCGCGTGAGAACAAAGTTTAGGGGTGGCTCGGGGTAGCCCCAACTTTCTTCGCCGGTGCGTGGGTGTCGAACCGTGAATCGAATGAGAAGCCGCTCGGCCTTGCCTTGCAGCTCGAACGTTAGCTCGAACTTGGGTGGCTTCGGCCACTTGGCCAAGACCTTGTTCATGCCGACAAGGAACGGGATGACGGCAGCCTTGTGCACATGGTCTCTAGGCCTCAGCCTGTCCGCCCCTTCGTATTTGCGGCGCTGCAGCGAGAGAAACAGGGCAGTGGCCGCTTCCTCCTCCCCAGTGATGCTGCGGAACATAGCCATCTCCGGGTCGATATGCCGAACCTTCCATGCCCTGTTGAGATGACGAATCGCATGCCACGCAGAGTTGCTCGCGGGCTTAGGCATGCCGGGAACCAAATCGGCGATCTTCTTGTCCACCTCGTGAAGAGAGCAGTCGATCGAATCCGATGGTCGCTTGGACATCGTTCTGAGGCCGGCTAACGGTTTGCCGCTCAGCCGCAGCAACCGCACCCGAAAGAGTAGCACCGACAAGAATAGTGCAGCGGTTGCCGTCGGCGGCCGAGTTGGGCGGCGTGCCGGCGCCACGGATCATTTGTACTTTGCCTTGAAGGCCTGGAAGGCTTTGTCACTGAACTGTTCCTCTCGAAACAGCTCATTCTCTGCGGCGAGGGTCATGGCGGCAAGAAGGAGCGCGCCTTTCGTGGCGGAGTCGTTCGTCAAAAGCTGCCATTCTTTGACGGATGCGGCCGGGATCTGCTCGAGTCTCTTGGCATACTTCGCAACCGCACCTGGAACGAGTTGGTCAGCCTTGTCCCACAGGGGGTTAAACTGGGTTAGGGCAGAAACGAGACCGACGCGGTAGTCCCCACTGCCGATCGCCTTCGTCGCAGTCTCGTCCCACAGATCGAAATCAACCTTCTCGAAAGACCCGAGCCGTTTTGTGTACCTCTGAAGGCGCTCCGATCGGCCCTCCGGCTCGCCCGACAGTATGTTGGTGAACCAGGACCCAGCGCGCTCCGCAGCAGGCGACGTCTGCGCTTTAGCTGGCAACACAAGTGTGACCACGGCGAGAATGGGTAAGAACCATCGCGTCATCGAAACCTCCTCAGGCCCGACAATGGACCAGCTTGTGAATGGGACTACAGGAAACCCTCCCGTGACGCCCAACGTTTTGCCGCTCAGCCGCGCCGTGCTCCACACGGCTGGAACGACACCGAGGAATGATACGACGAGCGCGACAGCGAACGGCACGGCGTCGGCTGCAGCGGCCGAGTTGGGCCGCGTTGAGCTGGTGCGGCTCATTTTGGATTCACCGCCAGAAAGTCGTTGATGAATTTGTCTGTCAGATCGGCAACAAACTCCACGCTCAACTGCGAACGGACTGGCAACCCAGCCCTTCGGAGACGTAGCTCGACATCGTGCACTACGCCGTTGACATTGACAGGCTCCGCCCACGACCACGAGCGTGCCCGGCGTCTATTGTTGCCGCTTCGTATCGCGCGCGGTGATCACCTTCTGCTCCTCTTCCTGCGCAAGCTTCAGATACTGCGCCGCCTCTGCTGAGCTCGGGTTGATGCTGAACGATTCCCGAAACAGCGGGATCGCGGCGGTGAACTTCTTCTGGTTGAAGAGCGCGAGTCCCTCATCGAACTTTTTCTTCGCGACCGCGAGCTGTTGGCGGCCGATCTCCTCCTGCTGGCGGATTGCATTCAGCCGCACGAGTATCGCCTTGACGTCTGGCGAGTCGGGCGAGAGCCGATCGAGCTCCGCGAATTTCATGTACGCGTCATGAACGCGTCCCTGACGCAGCAACGTTTGCGCCTCCTGGCGCAGGAGGTAGGCAGCTTCATCCTTGCTGCCTCGGACGATCATCTTCTGTGTCCCAAAAGCGTTTTCGGGCCGGCCTAAGGCCTCGATTGGCTGTCCTTCTAGAAGAACTTGGGTACGCCATCTCCCGGCATAGAGAGTGGAGACCGATTTCCCGAAGACTTCCGTCGTGTCACCATCTCGTTTATTGGCGCGGACGAACAGAACTCCGGCCTCGGCACTATCGGGCGTGAACGTAGGCGATGTCACTTTCACGCTAGCGTGGAAACGGGACTGCCACACGGGCTCGACCTTCGTGCCAATGTTTTGCATCGCTTCCACCGAGAAGCTTGAAACGCGAACGAAGGCGGGCAACTGAGCGGCAAGCGATTGTTCGATCTCAGATTTGCTGGGCTTGGGATCGCCTGAGCACGCGATCAGAAGAACATGGCCTGAAAGTAGAATCGGGAATATCCACCGTCTCATCGACTACTCCAACCGTCTGGTGCGCCGGCCAACGGATCTGCGGCGGGCTACCGCTCGCTCTGACAGTGGCGTTGCGGAGGTGACAATCGCTACTACTGCGTGTCTCATTTGCATCCGGCACTACGAATGGCACCATTCTAAAACGAGACGGCGCTTCCGGATGTGATGAATGTGGCCCCTCACGGCGGCCCAACTTCTCCCTGAGCCAATTAGACATACCAACCACGCCAGCCAAACGCGGAATGGCGCGTTCCGCGTGTGGCGGACGGTCAACTCACGGGCTGTGTGGATCTTACCGCACGCCGGCGCCGCTGCGGTCGATCCGCACAATCCGCCGGTGGGCTGGCGCCAAGCCGATGAGGATTCGGCCTGGTCCCGCCGCGATAGGCCGAATGGCTTCGCCTTCCTTACAGTGTCTCCAGTGGACTTCGAACGTCACGGCCGCCCGCGCTATTCAGCATGTGGGTGTAGATCATCGTGGTCTGGACGCCGGCGTGACGTGCAGTTCCTGACTCGTCGGAATGTCGTATCCGTCCTCGAGGTGTCCGCAGGGCGATCCGCCCAGTGTGAGCGGGCTGGGCCCGCAGGAGAGGCGGAGTAGCTGGCAACGGTCGGTTGGCCGGTTGTTCGCAACGTGAATGCGGGCACCAGCCCGCCGCGAAAAATACAACGTCGAAGCGCGATGCACCGGGCGACCGGGAAGCCGGGCAACCCCCGGGCGGGGGGGCGGTAATCACACCCGAAACCTAGCCACCTCCACATCAAAGTCCTTTCCCGCATGCAACAGCGTTTGCAGCGAGTTGCGGAACTGTTCGGCGATCGTGTTGTTGCGTTCTGCGATCGTGAGCGTGAGGCGTGAGGCGGTGGCGATCTGTTCGGCTTGATGGAGTTGGCGGTCGAGGCGGTCGCGGATCGTGCGGACGTCGTTTGCGATCTGCTCCATCGCGCCGGCGATGCCGTCGCCGGTCGCGGTCTGCTCCTCCGTCGCGCGCTTCACCTGCAGCGCGATGTCGCGCACGCGCTCCGCTTCCATCGCCAGCATCCGCGTGGCTTCGGCCTGCCCCTGCGTCGCGCGATGCATCTCCGAGATGTGGTCGGACATCTTCGCCGTCACTCCGTGCAGATGCCGGCTCGCCTTCGCCTGCTCCTCGAGCGAGCGTGAGATCGAGTGCGTCATCTCGAGCGAGCGGTCCGCGCTGCCGAGAATCTCCGCCAGCGCGTTCGCGGCGTTGCGCGCGAGATCGACGGTCGTGTCGACGTTCTGTACACCCTCTTCCAGCGCCTCGACCGCCTGCCGCGCGATCGGCTGCACGCTGCGGATGATGCCCGCGATCTCCTTCGTCGCCGTGCGCGTGCGATCGGCAAGCTGTCGCACCTCGTCGGCGATCACCGAGAAGCCGTGATCGTCTTTCCCGGCGTGCGCGGCGATGATCGCCGCGTTGAGCGCGAGCAGGTTCGTGCGGTTCGTGACCTCGTCGATGAAGAGCAGGATCTGATCGATCTTGCCGAGGCTGCGCTGCAGCTCGTCGAATGCCCCGGCGGTGCGGCGCGTCGACTCCTGCGCGGTCCGGATCCCCGACACCGTTGCCTCGACCGCAGTGCGACCCGCGGCGGCGTTCTCGCGCACCTGATCGGAAAGCACCGCCGTCGATTGCGCGGTGCGCATGATCTGCTCGACGGTCGCGTCCATCTCCGCGACGAAGGCCAGGACGTCGCCGCCGATGCCCGCGAGGTTCATGGTGCGATTGGCTGTCTCGCGCGCGGCGGCATCGATCTCGGTCGCCGCCGAGGAGCTCTTCTCCACCGACTGGAACAGATCGTCCATTCGCGTCGCGACTTCGGCGAACGACGCGCGCAGCTCCGTGGCACGGCCCGCCGAGTCGTACGTCAGCTCCGCGACGCGGTCGACCTCGCGCAGAACCGATTGCGCCTCGTTGCGCACCGTCGACAGCGCGTCGGTGGACTGCGCGGCCATCCCCGTCTGCTCGTGCGCGTTGTCCACCAGCGACTCCGTGCCGGCCGACATCATCCGCACGCCGTCGGTGATCGATCCTCCGCGCGTGCCGACGGTGCCGAGCAGCGCGCGCAGCTTCGTCCGCGTCGTGCCGAAGCTCTTCGCGAGCTTGCCCACTTCATCGTCGGCGAAGATGCGCGGCTCGATGGCGAACTGGCCGAGGGCCATCTCCTCCGCGAGCCGCACCAGCTCCTGCATCGGCGCGGTGACGTCGTGCGCGAGAAACCACGTCGCGACGCCGAAGATGATCGTCGTGATTAACGCGATCGGCAGCGACACGCGCGCGATCTCGTAGGCGACGTCTTCGCCGAGGTGCGCCGCGACGTAGGACGCGGTGACGAGCACGAGCGCTCCCGCGGAAACGATGAAGAAGCCGATGAACACCATCGCGATCTTCAGTCCCACCGACCACGTGCGGCCGGTGTACGCGATCTGCTTCGCGTCGCGCGCGGCCTCGAGCAGCATTCGCTTGCCGGCCCAGTAGGTCCACGCCATCGCCGGCGCCGCGACGATCAACGCGGTTTCCGCGAAGTACTGCAGGCCGAGGAATGAGCGGTCGATGAGCGCGGCTCCCGCCATCGATGCGATCAGTCCCCAGCCGATCCAGAGAATCGTCGATGCGAGCGTGGTCATGGCGAGCGCCGAGGAGACGGCGTCGCTCGGATCGCGTCCGGCCGCGAGATCCGATTCCACGCGGCCCGCCGCGCGCGTGATCGTCGCGGCGGCGAGTAGTCCGCCGAAGATGTATCCGACGAGCGCGACGGACGAAACGGTGATCGCCGTGCGCAGCGGCATGCGTGTCACGCGCGCGAGAAACACGAGCGCGAGGGGAAGAAAGACGAACAACGGGGGCGCGACGATGGCGAGCGCGTATTTGTGCGCGAGTCGCATGCGGACCTCCTGACGACCCGCCGCGATTCTCGCCGCGCGACGCGGTGTTGCATGCGCGCCGCCTCACACGCCGCTGTGACTCACAACACCTCGGCCTCGGCCTCGGCCCGCCGCTCTTTCCACCGGTGATACGCCCACATTCCGAGGGCCACGACCGCGATCACGACCAGCGCGTATTTTTCGATGTTCTCCACGCGTCCGAGCACGGCTTCGATCGCGCGGCCGAAGTAGTAGCCGGCGCCGGTGATCACCGCCGCCCAGAGCGCGCAGCTGATCGCCTCGTAGACGAGAAACTTCACGAGTGCGATGCGCGACATGCCGATGATCACCGCCGCGGTGATGCGCAGACCGTACAGCCACTGCGTGATGAGGACCGCCGACGCGCCGTAGCGCTCGAAAACGCGGATGCCTTTGCCGAAGTGGCGCTTCATGCGCGGGAAGCGGTCGAGCAGTCTCACGCCGTGCACGCGGCCGAGCCAGAACCAGAAGCAATGTCCCGCGAACGCTCCGGCGAAGGCCACGATGCCGACGGCGAAGATGTCGAGGTAGCCGCGCGAGGCGAAGAATCCCGCCGCGACCAGAATCGCTTCTCCCTCGAGGAACGTGCCGATGAAGACGGCGAAGTATCCGAACTGCTCGAGCAGCGATTCCGGCGACATTCAGACCACGAAACCTGCAAGATTCGGTACGTCGCGGAAATTGTCTCCCGCCGGGATGGCATTACATCTCACGGGAGACGCTCCATGAAACCTGCCGTGATGTTGACGCTGATGCTCGCCGCCGCGCTGACGCTCTTCGCCGATGAGGCGAAAAAGAGTGAAGAACCCGCGGCCGCGGCCGCGCCCGCCGCAACCACGACTGCCGAGCAGTCGCCGCTCGTCGCCGCCGCGAAGCGCGCCAACCGGCTCGGGAAAAAGCCCGTCTCCAAAGTCATCACGAACGACACTCTCAAGACCAGCGGAGGGAACGCGCACGTCACCACCTCCGACAAAGTCGTTCCCATCCCGAAAGCTCCCACGGAGCCGCTTCGGCCGACGCCCGAGATGATCGCGGATCGTGAAAAGGCGGCAAGGCGCAAGATCGAGGAAGCCGTGGCCGCGGAGAAGAAGAAGGCGGAGGAGAAGCGAACCAGCAGACTCGCCGCGTACGCGGAAGCGGCCGAGGAAGAGTATCCGGACGACGTCGATCCGGCCGAGGCGGAAAAAGCGCTGCAGGATGCGCAGCAGGAGAAGCCGCCGCGGATGTGACGTCAGGATGACACCCTCCGCGCGCTCTCGCGTTCCAGCGTTCGCAGCACTTTCTCGAGCAGCACCCACATCCGGTCCAGCCGCTCTTCGATGTGCGCGAGGCGCTCGTCGAGATCGCCCGACTCGAGCTCCGCGACGATGTCCCAGAAGATCGGATCGGCCGGCGCGTTTCGCAGTTGTTTCGGCCGCGCCGACAGCGTGTCATCGCCCGAGACTTCTTCCGGATAACAGCGCGCGATCATCGTGAGGATCGAGCTCTCCGGAGCGATCAGCGGGGTGACCGTCATCGCCGCGGCGCTCTCGAGCTTCTCGAGCGCGTCGAGGTCCGTCGGATCGACCATCGCCACTTCGAGGCGGTCGTGCTCGATGCGCACCGGCACGGCCTTGCACTCCATCGCCACCTCGCGCGTCAGTTTGCGCAGCACTTTGCGCGGCACGTCGACGTGCAGAAGGCTGATGCAGGGGATGTCGATCTGCTTGGAGAGGAAGGCGGCGAGGACGTTTTCGTCGATGAACTGAAGGTCGACGAGCGTGGATCCGAAGCGTTTGCCGGTGCGTTTCTGTTCGGCGAGCGCGATCTGCATCTGGACCTCGTCGATGAGGTTCGACGCGATGAGCATCTCGCCGAGGTTCTGCCGATGCATGGCGCTACATCGTAGCGTGTAACGCCCGGCTTTCGCCGGGCGATGGGCGGGCTGAAGCCCGCCCCTACGTTACGTTACGCGTGACGATGGCGGCGCAGCGCGCGCGTGTAACGTCCGGACGCAGCGCCCCGGAACGTAGCGCCCGGCTTCAGCCGGGCGAGGGCGGGCGAAGCCCGCCCCCTACGCGTGACGATGGCGGCGCAGCGCGCGCCATCCGCCGATCAGTCCGATCACCAGGCTGAGTTTCCCGAAGCCGAGCATCCGCGCCGCACCTCGCGCCGATTTCTGGCTCATTCGGAAAATCAGCAGATGCTTCAGAAAACGCCACATAGGCCCTCCGTCGCACCATGGGTTGAGTGCAACGCAAAGGCCAGCGTTAACCCTTTGATCTGGAGTAACTTAAACGCTCTGAACAGGCCGCCACGGCGATATATCCGTAGCCGCTCGCGAAGATCGCCAGAAAGGGAACGCTGAGCCACTGGCGTGTGCCGCCGAACGCGACGATGACGCCGCAGAAGAACAGCGCCAGCGCGAGCTCGGCCCAGGGGATTCGCGGCGCGCGCGCCTCGCGCAGCGGCGCCGAGGCATCGCCCGCTTTCGGCGTGCGCCGGAACTCGCCGCCGACTTCGATCAGTCCTTCGAGCACCGCCGATGCGTTGCGCACCGACATCCCGACGCCGACGGGCAGCACCGGAAGCAGGTCGCGCCAGCGCGGGAGCGCGCGTCCCGCGTGGCGCTGCCCTTCGCGATAGAACAGCAGCACCGAGGCGGTCGACGCGGCGTACAACACGAAGTCGGCGACGAAGCTCCACAGCAGCTGATGGCTCTGGCGGATGATCATCGCCGGCACCGCGAGCAGCGCGAGCGCAACGGTGAGCAGGTACGCGGAGTTGTTCGTGAGATGAAACGCGGCCTCTGTCTTCACCGAGCGGCGCAGCGGCGCGGCGGCAATCCGCGGCAACAGCTTGCGCGCGGTCTGGATCGAGCCTTTCGCCCACCGGTGCTGCTGCTCCTGAAATCCGCTCAGGGCCGCGGGCAGTTCGGCGGGGACTTCCACGTCGGGAAGAAAGACGAACTCCCATCCCGCGAGCTGCGCGCGATAGGAGAGATCGAGGTCTTCGGTGAGCGTCGATGACGACCATCCGCCCGCGTCCTCGATCGCGGCGCGGCGCCACACGCCCGCCGTGCCGTTGAAGTTGAAGAAGCGTCCCGCGAAATGGCGCGCCGCCGACTCGACGGCGAAGTGCGCGTCGAGAAAGAGCGCCTGCACGCGCGTGAGCAGCGAGGAGTCGCGATTGAGATGCGTCCACCGCGCCTGCACCATGCCCACGCGGGGATCAGCGAAATGCGGGACCACGCGCAGGAGCAGCTCGCGCGTCGGAACGAAGTCGGCGTCGAAGACCGCGAAGAGCTCGCTGGCGCTGAAGCGCATTCCGTGCGCGAGCGCGCCGGCCTTGTAACCCTCGCGCGTCCCGCGGCGCAGGTGCTCGACGTTCACGCCATGCTCTTTCATCCGCGCGATGCGCTCTGCGACGATCGCGGTCGTGCCGTCGGTCGAGTCGTCGAGCGCCTGAATGTCGAGCGCGCCGGGATACTCGAGCGCCGCGACGGCGTCGAGCAATCGCGCGGCCACGTTCGGCTCGTTGTAGAGCGGAAGCTGGATCGTGAGCGGCGGAAACACGTCCGCGGTGACGTGCGCGGGCGGCGGTGTACGGCGTCGCAATCTGACAAGATAGAACCGATGCACGCTGTAGACGGCGAGGACGCTGAGCACGAGGTAGTACAGCGTGAGGACGGCGATTTCCGCGGAGCTCATGGAGTCGCGCTGATTCTACTCGCCGCCGCCGTAGGGCTCGCGCCGGCGGTCACGGCGCGGTTTGGCTTTCGCGGTTTTGTGGCGATCTACACGCTCGCGGCGCTCGCCTGGCTGCCGCTGCGACACGTCGCGCTTTCTTCACGGTCCGTCGTCGTCATCGCACTCGCGCTGCGCGCGATGCTGTTCGTTCCGGAGCCGTTGCTGTCGGGTGACGTGTATCGATATCTCTCCGACGGACGTGTGCTCGCGTCGGGCGGGAATCCGTATGAGTACACGCCGAGCGATCCGCGCATCAATCATCCCGAGATCCGCTCGATCTACCCGCCGCACGCGCAGCTGCTTTTCGCCGCCGTGCATGAACTGCACGCGTGGCGATTACTGATCATCCTTGCCGATCTCTGCGCGATCTTTTTTCTGCGCCGCTACGCGTTTGCGTATGCGACATGCCCGCTCGTGCTGTTCGAGGGAACGTGGAGCGGACACATCGACGCGCTCGCGGCGGTGCTGCTGGCGGTGGCGTTCGTGCGGAAGTCGGGCGCGGCGGCAGGGTTCGCCGTGGGCCTGAAGATCACCCCTGTCGCGGCACTGCCAGCCTTCTTCCGACAACCAGCCGGGAAGCCGGGCAGCCGGGCAGCCGCGTTCCTCACGGTCCTTCTCCTCCCCATCCTCCCCTTCCTCGGCAAACCCATCATGCCCGGCCTCCGCGACTACGCGACGCGGTGGATCTTCGCCTCCCCCGCGTACGAGCTCGTGTTCGCGATCGTCTCGCGCATTCCGACGAAAACGATCTGGACGCACCATCCGCTGCGCTTCGAAGCGATCTCCGACTTCGTCTATCGCCACCTCTACCCCGACTTTCTCACCCGCGCGATCCTCGCCGCGATCGCTCTCGGATGCATCGCCCTCGCGCGGCGCGCATCCACCGCGATCGCCGCGCTGCTTCTCTGCTCGCCGGCAAATCATCCCTGGTACTGGCTCGTACTCGTGCCGCTCTCGCTGCTCGAGCGCACGCGCTGGATCTACATTGCCCTCTGCATGCCGCTCACATATTTGCTATACGAGGGGCTGTGAAGCGCACCGCCCTCTTTTTTCTGATCATTGCGTCGATCTACGTCGCGCCGGGATTCCTCCCCGGCCGCACCTTTGCGCCGCTCGACATTCCCCTCGACCTCGGCGCATGGAAGAGCGACGCCGCGCAGCGCGTGCGCCCCGCGAACTCGCTGCTCTCCGACGTCGTCGTGCAGTTCATTCCGTGGGACGCGGAGATCCGCCGCCTCATCGCGCAGGGAGAGGTCCCGTTCGTCAATCGCTTCGCCGGTGACGGCGCGCCGCTCTTCGCGAATCCGCAGACCGCGATGTTCTCGCCCTTCACCTGGCCGCGGCTGCTGTTCGGCCTCGACGGCTGGGCGATCATGGCCCTGCTCAAGCTGCTCGCCGCCGCGCTGTGCGCGTACTGGCTCGCGCGGGAGCTCGACGTCCCGCACGCGCAGGCTGTCGTCTCCGCGCTCGTTTACACGACGGCCGCTTACACGATCGTCTGGCTGCTCTACCCGATCACCAACGTCTTCGCGCTGCTGCCCGGACTCGCCGCGGCCGCATTCCGCTTGATGAAAGAGCCGCGCATCCGCAACGCGCTGTTCGTGATCGTCTTCGCGGCGCTTTGCACCGCGGGCGGCCATCCCGAGACACTTTTTATCGGCGTGATCGGGATCTGGGTCTTTCTCGCATGGGAGGCGGAGAAGCGGCGCGAGCTCGGCATCACCGCGATCATCCCGTCGACCATCGGCGCGTTCCTCGGATTTCTCGCGATGTTCGTGCAGCTCGCGCCGTTCTTCGTGCACGTGCGCGACAGCTACGCCGGCGCGGTGCGTCCGCTGCTGCCGCATCCGTTCCGCGCGTGGAGCATCGTCTCGCAGATCCTTCCCGGCATCCTCGGCACGCCTCTGCGCGGCGAGCTCGATCTCAGCGCCGTCGCCGTTGCCGAGGACTTCAACCATCGCGCCGGCGGCTATATCGGCGCGCTCGTGCTTCTCGCACTGCTCGCGGCGTGGCGCGAGCTCACGCCCACGCTGCGCCGCGGGCTGATCATCGGCGGAGTGGCGCTCGCCGTTTCGTGGTGTCTGCCGGGAGTGTGGCCGCTGCTGCGAAACCTGCCGCTGTTCGAGGTCGTCGCGCTCGAATACGGCGTCGTGCCGTTCGTGCTCTTCGGATCGATCGCCGCCGGGCCCGCGATCGCGGCGCTCGCGTCACGCCGCCGGCGAAAGATCGGCGCGATGCTCATCATCGCGGGCGCGATCGCGTTGCTCGCGGGCCTGCTCCCCGCGCTGTCGTTCGCGCGTCCCACGCTCACGCGCGCCGCGCGTTCCGGAATCGAAACGCTGCGAACGCGCGGCCATTTGCTCCAGGCGGCCGAAGTGTACGAGCAGCGTCTCGCGTACTACCTCGATGCCGCCGCGACCACGACGGTGCGCCGCGTCGCCGTGCCCGCCGCGCTGTGGCTGCTGGCGGGCCTCGCGCTCGCGGCACACTTCCAACGTCGCGCTCTAGTCGTCGCGGCCGCCGCGGTCGGAGAGCTCGTCGCGTTCGGCGCGGGCTTCAATCCTGCCGTGCGGATGAATGCGCCGCCACCCGAGCCGGCCGCGATCGCGCAGGTGAAGCAACTCGATCCCGCGCGCCGGTTTCTCGTCGCGTCGAACTTCGAAGTCTTCCCCGCGAACCTCGGCACGCTCTACGGCGTGCGCGATGCGACGTCGTACGACGTGCTGATGTCGAAGGCGCGCGTCGAAGAGTGGAAGGCGGCGGGCTACAACCCGCTCACGCATTCGTTCAACCCGATTCTCTCGGCGGAGCAGAAGCGCGCCGCGGCCGCGCTCGGCGTCCGTTTCCTTCTGACGCGCGACGGCGTCGAGCAACTTCCCGATGCCGTGCCGCAGCCGATGCCCGCAAACGCGCCGCCGCGACGCTTTCTCGGCGGCGCGATCACCTCACTCCTCGCGCTTCTCGGCAGCGCGCTGTGGCTGCATCTCTATCGGTTGCCGCCGCCGGTCATGGAGGGCGGACATCCTGTCCGCCCCGGGGCGGACGGGACGTCCGCCCTCCTCTAAGCCATCTCCGACTTGAGCGCGCGCGTCATCAGCCGCTGCAGCGCGATCCGCGCGCTCTCCTGCTCGTAAAGCACGCGGTACATCTCGTCGGTGATCGGCATCTCGATCTGATGCCGCTCCGCGAGCTGCTTCGCCGACTTCGCCGTCTTCACGCCTTCCGCCACGAACTTCGCATCGCGCAGGATCTCCTCCAGCGTGCGCCCCTGCCCGAGCTGCACGCCGACCGTGCGATTGCGCGACAGCGCGCCGGTGCACGTGAGCACGAGATCGCCCATACCCGCGAGCCCGGCAAAGGTCTCGAGCCGTCCGCCGAGAATGAGGCCGAGGCGCGTGATCTCGCGCAGGCCGCGCGTGATCAGCGCGGCGTTCGTGTTGTAGCCGAGGCCGAGACCTTCGAGCACGCCGGCGGCGATGGCGATCACGTTCTTGAGCGAGCCGGAGAGCTCGACGCCGACGACGTCCTCGGAGTGATACAGCCGGAACGCCGGCGACGACAGCGTGCGCTGGAGCTCCTGCGCGAAGAGCACGTCGGTCGAGGCGATCACCGCGGCCGAGGGATCGCCGCGCGCGACCTCGACCGCGAACGTCGGACCCGACAGCGACGCGAACGCGCGCAGATTCGGGCCGAGCACTTCGCGCGTGATCTGCGACATCCGCTCGAGACTCTCGTTCTCGATGCCTTTCGTACCGGAGACGACGTGCAGCGGCTGCCGCGCGTACTCGCTGATTCTCGCGAGCACTTCGCGATAGTAGTGACTCGGCGTCACCATGAAGATCGTGTCGGAGAACGTGGCCGCTTCTTCGAGATCGCTCGTCGGCTTCACGCGCGCGCCGAGGGTGAGGCCGGGAAGGTAATCGGGATTCTCGCCCGTCTCCGCGATGGCCGTCGCCACGTCGGGGTCGTGCGCCCAGAGCACGACGTCGTTTCCCGCACGCGAGGCGGAGATCGCCATCGCCGTGCCGAACGCGCCCGCGCCGATGATCGAGATCTTCATCACTTGTCCTTCTTCTTCTGACCCATGCGCCGCTCCGCCCCCTGCACCAGCCGCGAAATGTTCGAGTGATGCTTGATGATCACCGCGAACGCGATCGCAATGCTGATCACGATCCGCCAGAACGGCGCGTCCTTCGCGAGGTATTGAAAGAACAGAGGCACCGAGGCGGCGCTGACGATCGACGCGAGCGAGACGAAGCGGAAGACGAGCGCCACGAGCGCGAACACGATCATCGCCGCCGCGATCACGATCGGATCGAGCGCGAGAAACACGCCCGTCGCCGTGGCCACGCCCTTCCCGCCATGAAAGCGCAGCCAGACGGGAAACATGTGCGCGAGGACCGCGATGAGTCCCGCCAGCGCGATCCAGAACTCCCGCGACTCCCACGGCAGCGGCCCCGAGGCGATCGGCCAGTCGCCCCGCGCCACGAGCCACCGCGCGATCATCACCGCCAGCCACCCCTTCGCGATGTCGAGCACCAGCGCGATGATCCCCGGCATCTTCCCTGCGGTGCGGGCGACATTCGTTGCCCCAACGTTACGGCTCCCCTGCTCGCGAATGTCCCGCCCCGTCATGAGCTTCACGACGAGGAAGCTGAACGGTATGGAGCCGATGAGGTACGCGCTGACGATCAGCGCGAAAAGTTCCCACATGCGGGGCTATTGTATGGTCGCCTGGAGGGCGAGACGGAACTCGCGCGGATCGATCGCGGGATAGCGGAACAACTCCGGCGCGATCGCATCGAAGAAGCCACGGAGCCGTTCGCGCTCAACGAGTCCGCTCGCGAGCATCATCTTCACGTCGGCTTGATCTTTCCGGTGGCCACGTTCGATCTTTGCCAGGCATTGCGCGTAGAAGTCGTAGTGATGAAACGACAACGATTCTTCGCGCGCGATGAACGGGCTGCGATCCTCCCACCCCGATAACGGCGGAATGAAGTCCGACGGCGACGCCAACTCGACGTTCAGACGCAACTCCTCTTTCAATTCGGGAATCACGCGGAGCACGCGGTCGTCATCCGGAATCACTTTGATGTCGACATCGACCGTCGTTTCGCGCCAATTCAGCAGAACGGCGGAAGCACCGCCTGTCAGATACACGCGACCCGTAGCGTGCGAGCGGCGTGCGAGTTGACGCATGAACTCACGGACGCGGTCGGCGTTTACCGGCTCACGCATGCCACAGCGCGCTCGAAGCTGACGAGCGTTCGAATGAGGGCGTTGTACTTCGAATGCGCGGCATCCCCATAGATCGTGGCGAGCTGCTCGTAAAGGCGGTCCTCGGGGAAGTACGGCGTGTCGGCGACATCAAAGCCGAGCCGGCGCATTCGCGGCGCGCCGACCAGCACGAGCAGCGCCGGAATCGATTCGACACCGCGCGCGAGATCGTCGAGACCTTCACGGATGAGATCCGCGCCAGGCAGTGAGTCGTTGATCTCGCGCATCGGCGCGAGTATGCATCACATCCCCTCGAACGCGTTCTCCAGATCCGCGATCAGGTCCTCGATGTCCTCGATCCCCACCGAGATGCGCACGAGGCCGGGGGTGATGCCGAGGCGCTGGCGCATTTCCACCGGCACGGACCCGTGGGTCATGCTCTCGGGGTGTGAGATCAAGGTCTCGACGCCGCCGAGGGACTCGGCGAGGGAGCAGAGGCGGACGCGGTCGAGGAACTTCTTCGCGTTCTCCTTTGAGCCGAGCTCGAACGAGATCATCGATCCGAAGCCGTTCATCTGCCGCCGCGCGAGCTCGTGCTGCGGGTGATCGGGAAGGCCGGGATAGTTCACCTTTTTCACCTTCCGCTGATTCACGAGGTAGCTCGCCATCGCGATCCCGTTTTCTTCATGCCGTTTCATCCGCACGGCGAGCGTCTTCACGCCGCGCAGCACGAGCCACGAGTCGAACGGCGAGAGGATCGCGCCGACCGCGTTCTGCAGGAAGCCGATCTGCTCCGCGAGCTCGTCCGAATTCGACACCACCACGCCGCCCACGGAGTCGGAGTGGCCGTTGAGAAACTTCGTCGTCGAATGCACGACGATGTCGGCGCCGAGCTCGATCGGCCGCTGCAGGTACGGCGAGCAGAACGTGTTGTCGACCACGACCAGCGCGCCCGCTTTGTGCGCGACGTCCGCGCACGCGGCGAGATCGGTGATGGTCATCATCGGATTCGTCGGGGTCTCGAGAAACACGATGCGCGTGTTCGGCCGCAGCGCCGCGCGCAGGTTGTCGACGTTCGACGTATCGACGTACGTGAACTGCAGGCCGAACTTTTCGAGCACGCGGCTGAAGAGCCGGTACGAGCCGCCGTACATGTTCTCGCCCGCGATCACGTGATCGCCCGCCTTCAGCAGGCGGAACACGGTGTCGGTCGCCGACATCCCTGACGCGAAGCAGTGTCCGTGCTTCCCCCGCTCGAGCGCCGCGAGATTCGCCTCGAGCGCCGCGCGCGTCGGATTCTGCGTGCGCGCGTACTCGTAGCCCTTGTGGCGCCCGAGCTCGGGCTGCACGTAGGTCGACGTCTGATAGATCGGAATCGTGACCGCGCCGGTGACCGACTCGGGCTCCTGGCCGGCGTGGATGCAGTCCGTTGAAAAACCCATGCTGGTGGCTCGCTTTCCGTGTCGAAATTGAAAATTGAAAATTGAAAATTGAAAAAGGGGCACGCGGTTTCTTTCAATTTTCAATTTTCAATTCCGCTCCTCCTCCCGCTTCCAGCGGGAGTAAATCCCCTTCGACATGTAGCGCTCCGAGGCGTCGGGGATGATGGTGACGACGCGCTTGCCGCGGCCGAGTTTCTGCGCGACCTGCAGGGCCGCGCTGACGTTCGCGCCGGCGGAGGATGCGCCGAGGATGCCTTCCTCGCGCGCGAGGCGCGCCACCATGTCGAACGCGGGGTCGTCGTCGACGGTGATCACTTCGTTCGCGAGGGACATGTCGAGCACGGGCGGGATGAACGACGACGCGCCGATGCCTTCCACTTCGTGAGGTCCCGCTTCGCCGCCCTTGAGAATCGATCCCTGCGGTTCGACCACGACGCAGTAGCAGTCGGGGTTGCGCTCGCGCAGATACTTCGCGACGCCGGTGAACGTCCCGCCGGTGCCCGCGCCGGTGACGAACGCATCGACGCGGCCGTCCATCTGCTCCCAGATCTCCGGCGCCGTCGTCTCGTAGTGCGACTCGGTGTTGTAGATGTTGCGGAACTGCTGGGGGACGTACGCGCCTTCGATGCTGCGCGCAAGCTCCTCGGCTCTCGCGATCGCGCCCTTCATCCCGTCGTCTTTCGGCGTGCGCACCACTTCGCCGCCGAGGGCCTTCATCACTTCCTGCTTCTCGAGAGAGAAGTTCTCGGGGACGCAGAGGATGACGCGATAGCCCTTCTGCACACCGACGAGCGCGAGTGCGATGCCGGTATTGCCCGCGGTCGGCTCGATGATCGTGCCGCCGGGCTTCAGCAGGCCGTCGCGCTCCGCGCGAGCGATCATGCCGACGCCGATGCGGTCCTTCACCGACATCCCGGGATTCAGAAACTCGAGCTTCGCGTAGATCGCGGCGTCGTTCGCCCCAGGGATGGAGCGCAGGCGCACCATCGGCGTGTTGCCGATGAGCTCGAGTACGTTGTCGACGGGGCGGGGGAGTGGACGAGTCAAGCGGGCGGGATTTTACATGGTTGCCCGGCTACCCGGTTGCCCGGTTGCCCGGTTGCCCGGTTGCCCGGTTGCCCGGTTGAAGGCTGCGAAGGTGATGCTGCAAACGAAACCACCGTGCAGCCGCAAGCCGGGAAACCGGGAAACCGGGAAACCGGGTAGCCAGCCGCAAAAACAAAACGACCGGCGAAACCGCCGGTCGTTCCGAGTGAATGTTGTTGTCGAAACCCTACGCCCAGCTCGAGGAGCGGGTGCTCGAGCGGCGCTGGTTGTAGCAATCGCGGCAATAGACGGGCTTTCCGCTGACCGGCTGGAACGGAACCTCGGTCGGGATTCCGCAGCTGTCGCACGTGACGCTGACCATCTGGCGGGTGCGGCCTTCACCGCCGTTTCCGTCGCGGGCAGACTTTCTCTTGTCGCGGCAGTTCTTGCAACGCTTCGGCTCGTTCGTGAAACCGCGTTCCGCATAGAACGCCTGCTCGTTCTTGCTGAACACGAACTCCTGGCCACAGTCAGCGCAGTTGAGGGACTTGTCGTTGAACGTATCCATGAAACCTGATCTCCTAATGATTGTTACCGTGAAAGTCTCTTGCCGCAGCGGTGTCACGTGCGGGGTGCCGCGACTTTGCCCCCGCGTTCGGGTCTACAACGAATGCGTTAGGAATCGACCCCCTTCCGAACTATCGTCAACAACACGACCTCTCCGACGAACGCCGCTGTCCGCAAGGGAGTATGTCGCACTGGTAGCCGATGACGCGGTTTTAGCATAGTTGTCGGAGGGAAGGCAACGAAACGATGCTGCTCAAAATAAGAATGTCAAGGTGTTGACCAGTGTCCGCGCCGCAGAAAATCCGCATCGGACCGGCAGGCTGGAGCTACACCGATTGGGAAGGAACGGTCTACCCGCCGCACGGCTCGAAGTTCGATCACCTCGCCTATCTCTCGTCGTTTTTCGACACGATCGAGATCAACTCGCCGTTCTATCGAATCCCGCCCGCGACGCATGCGAAGAGCTGGGTGCGCCGCGTGGCGGCGAATCGCGAGTTCAGGTTCACGACGAAAGTGTTTCGCGGCTTCACGCATGAAGCGGCACCGCTCGCCGCCGATGACGTGACGGCGTTTCGCAACTATCTCGACCCGCTCATGGACGCGAACCGCCTCGGCGCGATCCTGCTGCAGTTCCCGTGGAGCTTCAAGCACTCGCCGGAATCGCGCGACAAACTCGAGGCCCTCTTTCGCGCGTTCGCCGCGTATCCGAAGGCGCTCGAAGTGCGGCATTCGTCGTTTCAGGATGAAGTGTTCGTCCGCTTCCTCGATGAGCACGACGTCGCGTGGGTGAACGTCGATCAGCCGCTCTTCGAGCATTCCGTGAAACCGGCGGATACGGTCACCGGCCCGCTCGCGTACGCACGGCTGCACGGCCGCAACTACGAGAAGTGGTTCGCGCACGCGGAGACGTGGGAGCGCTACAACTATCTGTATTCGAAGGAAGAGCTCGCGCCGTGGGTCGAGCGCGTCGAACGGATGGCGCGCAGCCACGAGACGTACGTGATCACGAACAATCACTTTCGCGGACAGGCGATCGTGAACGCGGGAGACTTGCAGGAAGCGCTCGGCGAGCCGCGCAGGATGCCGCCGCAGCTGCGAGAGGTGTACGGGGAAAGAGCGTCAACGTAGCGACGGGCTTTAGCCGGTCGACGCCCGGCTGAAGCCGGGCGCTACGTTTGAACCCGGGCGCTACGTTTGAAACTCGTAGATCAACTCGCTCGGCGGGCCGAGGGGCGTGACGTTCGGGTCGATGCCCGTCACGTCGATCACGCGCTGCTTGAACCAGACCGCGAAGGGCTCATCGGTCTCCGCGTAGTCCTTCGCCTTCTCCGGCGCTTCCATCGCCGTCACGCCGATCACCACCGGTCCGCGCTCGGTCTCCTGCAGGTACCAGACTTCGCGCGGCACGTTGAAGCTCTCGTAGAACGCGCGCGTTTTCGCGGCGCGCAACCGCAACTCATCGGCAAAGCGCAGCAGATCCTCGCGGTTTTTCACGGGATAGATGCGTGCGGAAATCGCGATGCCGCGGGGCAGTTCCGCGCGCGAGGACTCGAACACGAGAGCGGCCGGCGGTCCGAGCGGCTCCTTCGTCTGATCCACGCCGGAGAGCGTCTGCACTCGCTCTTTGAACCACGAAGCGAACGCTTCGTCGGTCGCGGCGTAACGGGCGGCGTTGCTCTCGATCCGATCGTCGGCGTCTGTCACGCCGATCACGAGCGGACCGAACGGCTCGCCCTGGAAGAACCACGACTCGCGGCGCACGCCGAAGCTCGTGTAGAAGCGGCGCGCGTCGTCCGCGCGTCTTCGCAACTCACCCGCGAACGCCTCGGCTTCCGAACGATCGCGGCGCAACGGGAATGCACGAACGATGAGCGGCATCGATCGATTATGCCACGCAGAGCCACTCGAGCGTGTCGTTCCACAGCGCCGCGCCTTTCGTCTGGCGGAAGAAATCGAAGTGGCCGAGAGTGCCCACCTCCACGTGGAGATGCATGATCTGCGCGGCGCGGTAGCGACGCAGCAGATCCTCCACCGCGGCCTTCGGTGCGTACGTGTCCGTGGCGAAGCTCCACGCGAGAAGCGGCGCGGTGATGCGCGCGTACGGCGCGGGATCGTGATAGCCGAAGAGGTAGTGCGGATGGCGGCCCCACTTCGCCCACTCCGACGCCACTTCGCGCGGCAGCTCCTCGCTGCCGAGGCCGAGGAGCTTCGAGGGAAAGAATCCGACGGCGCGCGAGACCTTCGGCATCGTCACCCACAACGCGCCGAGCGCCCACTTCCGCATGCCCGGCCAATAGCGCCAGTAACCGCTCTGCGCGCAGACGAAAATCAGCTGCTCGACGCGGTCGATGTTGTGCGCGAGTCCCGCGAGCTGCCCGCCCGCGCTGTGGCCCGCGTACGCGAGCGACTTCGGCTTCAGCTCGCGCGCAACCCACTCGATCGCCGCGGGGATGTCGAGCGTCCCCCACTCGGTCAGCGTTCGGCCGAAGCTGCGCAGCGAGCGCGGACGCGAGTCGCCGATGCCACGATAGTCGAACGTCAGCGTCGTGATTCCGTTCTGCGCGAAGAACTGCGCGAACGGTTCGTAGTAGCGGCGCTTCACGCCCATCGCGGAGGCGACGATGAGCGCGCGATCGCTGTTCGCGTCGTAGAGACTGGCGTGAAGCGGGTAGTCGTCGGCGGCGCGAATCTCGAACGCTTGTGTCATCCTGAGCGAAGTCGAAGGACCCGGGTGGGCGGTGCGGCCGCGCCACCCACCCAGGTCCTTCGCCGTCTCGCGGCTCAGGATGACACAGAGCACAATCCGCAGGAAACGCGTCGTCGGCACCGCCGGTCACATCGACCACGGCAAGACCTCGCTCGTGCGCGCGCTGACGGGCGTCGACACGGATCGGCTCCCCGAGGAGAAGCGCCGCGGCATCACCATCGACCTCGGATTCGCGAGCTGGTTCACCGACGAATACCAGATCGGCTTCATCGACGTCCCCGGCCACGAGCGCTTCGTGAAGAACATGCTCGCAGGCGTGGGCGGGATCGACAGCGCGCTGCTCGTCGTCGCGGCCGACGAGTCGATCAAGCCGCAGACACGCGAGCATTTCGCGATCTGCCGGCTTCTCGGCATTCCGACCGGTCTCGTCGCGATCACGAAGAGCGATCTCGTCGAGCGCGACATCCTCGAGCTCGTGCGGATGGAAGTCGAGGAGCTCGTCGCCGGAAGTTTTCTCGAAGGAAAGCCCATCGTGCCGGTGAGCAGCACGACGGGCGCGGGACTCGACGATCTGCGCGCCGCGCTGCTGCAGTCCGTCGCGTCCGTCGATGATCGCGATGCCACGACGCGCGTGTTTCGTCTGCCGATCGATCGCGTCTTCACGATGAAAGGCTTCGGCTCCGTGATCACCGGCACGACCTACTCGGGCCACGTGAAGGTCGAGGACGAAGTGGAAGTGCTCCCCGGCGCGCTCCGCAGCCGCGCGCGTGCGGTGCAGGTGCACGGCGAGCCGCGCGAGGAGGCGGCGGCGGGCGAGCGGACGTCGATGAATCTCGCCGACATTCCGCTCGAAGAGCTCCGGCGCGGGCAGCAAGTGCTGCATCCGGGCACGCTGCGCCCGTCGCAGATCATCACCGCGCGACTCGAACTGCTCGAGGAGGGCGGACGTCCCGTCCGCCCCGGGGCGGACGAGACGTCCGCCCTCCAAAGGCCGAAGCCGCTGAAAGAACAGACGCGCATCCGATTCCACCATCTCTCCGCCGAGCTCCTCGGCACGATCCGCTTCGTCGACAACACCGACGGTGAGCTGAAACCGGGCCAGTCGGCGTTCGTTCAGATTCGGCTCGAGTCTCCGGTGGTCGCGGTTGCGGGCGATCGCTTCGTCATCCGCCGCTATTCGCCCGCGTACACGATCGGCGGCGGCGCGATCCTCGACGCCCATCTTTCGAAGCTGAGCCGCGGCACGCGCACGGAGATTCTCGAGACGCTCGCGAGCGGAACGCTGCAGGAGCGCGTCGAGCTGATGGCAAAGCTGCAAGGCCTGCGCGGACTCGCGCTCGACGAAGTGCAGGCCCGCACCGGCATTCGCACCGCGACGCTGACGAAAGAGCTGAAGAAGGTTCCGAACGTCGTGGCCGTCGGCAACACGTTCCTGCATCACGACGTGCTCGCCGACTTCCGCCGGCGCGCGATGGAGTTCCTCGAGCGCTACTTCAAAGACAACAAGATGGCGGTGAGCGTGCCGAAAGGGGAGTTCGTGCAGAAGCTCATTCCCGCCGGCGCGCCGGTGAACTTTCTCCTCAGCGATCTCGCGAATCAGAAGATCGCGGTCGTGCACGGCGACGCGCTCGATATCCCCGGCCGCTCGAAAACCCTCGGCGGCGCGGAAGGCGAGCTCGCGCGCAACATCGAGTCGCGTTTCGCCGCCGCGGGACTGCAGACGCCCGCGGTGTCGGAGATCATCAAGGCCATTCCGCAGAGGCCGAAGGTGATCGAAGGCGTGATCGCGTATCTCGTGAAGCAGGGTGCGCTCGTGCGCCTCGCCGAGGGCGTGTATCTGCATCGCGACGTGATCGCGGATGCGCGCGCGAAGCTCGCGGAGAAGAAGGGGCAGACGATCGACGTCGGTCAGTTCAAGGACCTGTTCGGCATCTCGCGAAAAGTCGCGATTCCGCTGCTCGAGTATCTCGACAGGGAAGGCGCGACGAAGCGCGTGGGCGATCAGCGCGTGGTGCTGTAGCGCGCTACTCACGACGTGTAGCGCGGGCCTCCGGCCCGCCGTATCGCCGGCTTCCAGCCGGCG
>DATLFB010000006.1:0-1663 GCA_035525285.1 Thermoanaerobaculia bacterium | reverse complement strand
CGTCGCAACCGTCGCCGGGCTTCTCGGAGCACGGCTCGAGGACGACATCGACGGTCTCGTTCTCCTGCGCAAGCTGCGTCCGACTCCGCACGGATTCCCGCGGCGGCCCGGGATGGCGAAGAAGCGACCGCTCGCCTAAGAGCCTATTCCGCTAGGCGCTCCAGTCGACCGCCCGCCAGGTGATGAGGGCGCAGGCGAGGTGGAGCATGGCGAGGTAGGTGTCGGCTCGCTTCTCCCAGCGCACGAGGATGCGGCGGAACCGATGAAGCCAGGAGTGCGTGCGCTCGACGACCCAGCGCCGGGCGCGAAAGCCGGCCTCGCGCTTGAGCGCCTGGGCCTCCTCGCCGCGCGAGCGGATGTGGCAGGTGAAGCCGAACTCGTCCGCGAGTGCGCGTACCTCGGCGTAGTCGTAGCCGCGGTCGAGACAGAGCCCCTGCGGCCTGTCAGGTGTGGGCTCGGGCCGCTCGATCGCGATCGCCTCGAGCGTCGCTCGGGTCAGCTTGAAGTCGTTGACGTTCGCAGCGGCCGATTCGATGCCGAGCGGGACGCCCTGCCCCTCGGTGAGGAGCGAGCGTTTCGCCCCTTTTTTGCTCTGTCGGTGGGGTTGGGACCCGTCTGCTCGCCGCCCAGGGGCGCTTTGCCGAGCGCACCGTCGAGCGCCAACCACTCCCACTCGATCCCGTGCTGGGCGTCGTAGGCGAGCAGGCCGCGGCGCCACAGCTCGAGGAAGACGCCCGCTTCTGCCCACTCGCGGAAGCGCCGGTAGGCAGGCGAGCACGAGCAGATCCCCGTCGCCGAGAGCGCGTTCCACTGCATCCCCGTGCGCAGGACGAGCAGGATCGCGTTCATCGCGTCGCGGTCGGGCACGCGCGGGTTGTGACAGCCGAGCGGATGTGCCGGGCGCTCGGGCAGCAAGGCCTCGATCTGCTCCCACACCTTGTCGGGGATGCGCCAACCGTCGTCTTGGAGCACGAGACCCATCGTCTACCTCCCTCGTCGGATGACGAGGCCCGACTTCGTCGTTAGGCGGTGGGTCCCTGCCTAGCGGGATAGGCTCTTAGGGGAACGCTAACCAGGGGGAACTCCATGAAGAAGTGGGTCATTGCGGCCGTGGCTCTTGTCATTGCCGGCATTCCGGCGGCCTACGCCGCTTCGCCGAACGCGGAGAAGCCGAAGTCGGCGCAGGCTCAGAGCACCCAGGACACCGCCGCCAAGCTCTGCAGGGCAGAGCGTGAGCGAATCGGCGTGCAGTCGTTCAAGACGAAGTACGGCACGAACAAGAACAAGGCGAACGCCTTCGGTAAATGCGTGTCCGGCAAGTCGAAAGACAAGGCCAAGGACGAGAAAGACGACGACAAAGACGAGGTCGACAAGGACGAAGGCGCGGCGGCCAAGGCGTGCAAGGCCGAGCGAGCCTCGAACGTCGAGGCGTTCGCGAAGAAGTACGGCACCAACCACAACCTGAAGAACGCCTTTGGCAAATGCGTCTCGGGCAAGTCGAAGAAGGAAAAGAACGACTAGGTGTATGTCCCAGGGAGGTTGTTGACGCGCTGCAACGGCGTGAGACCTCCGAGCGCGCGGTGAGGACGGAAGCGATTGTAGAAGTCGAGTGCTGGAGCAAGCGCCGCGAGACGTTCGCGCTCATGCTCGTACGAGTACGCGT
>DATLFB010000105.1:0-8027 GCA_035525285.1 Thermoanaerobaculia bacterium | reverse complement strand
AACCCCATGGCGTCGCGGCTTCGTCCAACTGAACTCTTTCCCGCATCCAGTTCGGCGACCAAACGCGACCTCGCCGTCGCGACGGTCACGGAGGAAACGCGATCAGTCCGGTTGCGGATGCGGTAAAGAGTCCTATGAGTTGGGCGGCTCCGCGCCGAGCTTCCAGTCTTCAACCGCCATCTCGTAGATCTCAGCTGCGGCGCCGTCAAGGTTGACGTCTTCCCGCATTGACCAAAACAGCAAAACCGCACTCCGATCTCCCGCTGCCATCGCCGCGAACAACTTTGCGACCACGTCCTCGTCCGGCACATACTCCCGCCCGAGCCGACGCCTTGCAGCGTTGTATGCCTTCAGAAACGTCCGGATCGCGTCAGGAGCAACTTCTGCCTTCGGGAGCCGCGTCGCTCACACGAACTCGCCCTGCTCGCCTTCCGCGAGTAAGAGCAGTTCCGCCACCGGAACGTACTTCCACTCCCACGCCACGCCGAATGGCCAGTTGGCGACTCTCATAACCCGCAGGTTCTCGCCAATCGGTTCGAGGTCGACAGTGTCCAACGCGCCGAATTCGAGCAGTCGGTGCCCATCCCTGCAACGAAACGCCTCGAACTCCGAGCCGCGCACCGTTTGACCACGGCGACCGTCTTCGTAGCCGCAGACGACGAGACCCCTGCCGCTCCCACCAGTCGCTTCGGCGGAAGCGATCTGCAACTGGCGTGACGCCGTGTTTCTTGGAAGTTCCGTAGGCGCTTCAGCGCCGGGCCACGGAGCAGCGGCTCGTCGGCTTCTACCTCGAGTTAGGCCGCACGTCCCTGGTCTCCAAAATAGAATCCAATAATTGCGAGCACCACGGTGTCACCGAATGGTGATAACGCTGCAAGCTTCTCCAGCGTTGATTCTATGACTAACGAGGTTACAAAGATTAGGACTGGCGTCGCACACCAGAAAGTAGTGACGACGAGCGCAAGAACGAATAACGGAATGTTATTCTTCGTTAAGCGGCGGTTTGAGCGGCTACTAAAGCTAAAAGCACAGATAAGTCCAAGCAGTGGTCCGTAGAGTGTGAGGATCGTCACCAGCGCGGTCTTCTGATTATTGTCGGCAATTGCGCCGCCGCGACCGACGACGAATAGGGCGCTAATGGAGACAATGGCCAGAACTAGGACGATTCCACCGAGAAGCAAACGCTGCGTTCCAAGCCTCACTGTGTTTCGACCTCCATGCGCGTTAGGAGCGCCCTAAGATCCGAATAGAAGGCTGAGGGACACGGTACCGCTTCGTCACGTCCACTGATTAGCGGCACCGTCGCTGGCGATGGAGTCCATGTTCGTTCGTAAATTCCACGAATCTCAACTGTGCACGTGACGATGACAAGTTGAGCGTTACCGTCGCCGGATGTCGCTAACGTAATTCCGTAGGCGACGCGTCCCTTCTGACGCCATTCGGGTGGAAGCTTAATCGGGAGATACTCCGTCGTTATCGTGACTTGGGATTCGCTAGGTCGCTCCTCCTTGAGTTGCACCTTATCCGAACGACTAAGTTGCCTGATTCTGTCAACTATTGCCTGCGGTTGGGACTTAATTGTCCACCGAAACCCGAAATCCGTCATTGCATTGAAAGCGCTCTGTGATGGATAGGTCGCGCATCCTAAGCCGAGCAGTAGCCAGCCAACCCACACTGTGAGCGCCGCTGTTGGTTGCCTGATCACAAGCTGCCTCCTCGGACGCAGAGATGCCTAGTCTATTGTTTCGTAGTTTACACCGGAAGTCGGTGTAATTCATGCCGGCCTAACGTGGGAGCAGCGTCCGTTCAGGGCGGGAGCGCATCGAGGTCACTTTCGTCCGCCGCGGCACGGCGGTTGCCGCGACTAACGGTGTACCGGCAGGAGCGAACCGCAACCGGCGTGAAGCGGCAGAGCACCGTGAGCTCGATGCGCGAGGGCGGGCGGCGCGTACTGCTGGTCGCGGCCCGCAAGTTCGCGATGAACCAGCTGCGAGGGGAAACGTGCCCCAACTATACCGCTTCGTTGCTCCGAGAAACCTCAAGAATGCGGAGCGTTGTGGCCCATGTCGGCCTAACTTGTCCCTGAGCCGATTAGACGTACCAGCCACGCCAGACAAACGCGGATTGGATCCTCCTGGTGTGGCCGACAGTCAACTCATGGACCCGGTTCATCTTAGTCCATGCCGGCACGCGCGGAAATCCCTCAGCGCGATTCCTACGGGAAGTCGAAGCCGTTCGGCCCATCGCAGCGGGGTTAGGCCGAATCCGGATCGGCCTATCGCAGCCCCGCGGCAGATTGGGCCGACCTGCGGCCGTTGGGCACGGTGTGGATGTTTCGAGCACGCATGACGATTTCTCCTTTCTCGTCGGCCGGGGATTCCTCTTTGTCGGAGCCTGCCCTGAGCGCAGTCGAAGGGCGGCTCGGAATGACACGTTGGGGTTTTCACACCTCCAGGCGGATGCGGGTCATCGCCATCACCTCCTCACCAGGTTGCAGCCGAACAGCGAGTTCGGCGGGACGTTCTCCCCTTTCCAGCCGAGCGTGAAGTAACCCGCGGGAGCGGCGTATGCAACGAGCTCGGACGGAGACATCCGTCTCCCGTCGGAGCCGAAGGCCGGCGCGATCGTGGTATCGGACAGCTCCTCGGGGAGATGCACCACGATCTCCACGCGCGCGATCGGACGATCGGCGCGCGAGGCCCGCGCCAGGAGCTCGTCGCGGCCATCGACGCCGAGGCGTAAGGCGCCGGCCACCGCGTCGCGAACCCGCAGCGTGATCGGTGCGCGTGGATCTCCCGCAACGACCGGCGAGCGAAAGAACAACAGATACTCGCGCGCATCGTCGGACCCCTCGGGGATCGGGACGAGATCGAACGCCACCCCATTCGCCCGCTCGTCGAACACCTCGCACTGCGTCTGCTGCAGATCCGGCGCGGCGGCCGGCGTCAACTGGATTCGATAGCAATGGATCGGCTCTTCGCTCGCGCGGAAGACGATCTCGTGGCGGATGTCATCCGCGCCGTGCCGGGCCAGGGAGGCTCCCGTGATGACCATCCGTAGCGAGAGAATCTCGAAACGGACATGCTCGTGCTGTCTCTGATACATCGCCCGCAGCGCGCCGCTGACGTCGCGGAGCCGGCGCTGCGGAAACTGCGCGCTGCTGCGCGCATCGGCTGCAAGCGGATTGACGCCGCGCTGCTCGCCTCGGGCACGGCGTGCAGCGAAGTCGCGGAAGAAGCGATCCGCCAGCAGGCGCGTCTCGCGGTACTCCGCGGCAAGGCCTGTACCGAGCGCGCGCTCGAAATCGAACGAGCCCGCGTCGGTGCGGATCACGAAGTTGTTCGGGCCGAGCTCGAGCTGCGCGCGCAGCACCGGCGAGCGCATCGCCGTCTCGAAGAGTGCGCGCGCGAAGCCGGCGAAGCTCGTCAGAGGCGCGGCCGCGCGAGTGAGCGCGAACGTGATTCCGACGACTTCGCCGGATTCGGGGGCATACGTCAGCTCCTCGGATGGGAGGTTCTCACAGATGCCACCGTCGACGACCACGCGGTAGTGGGCATGGGCGCTCATCGGCACGGTACGGAAAAAGAACGGGATGCCCGCCGAGTCCATGATGCTGCTCACGAGCGGCGCATCCGGCGCGGCGTACACACACGGCTGCATGTTCGTGAGATCGGTCGCGACGATCGTCAGCGGTACGTCGAGATCGCCGAGCGTCTCCCGCGGCGCGAGCAGATGCCGGAGCAGGACACGCAACGGAGCGGCGTTCCATAGCGGCTGCCGGCGAAGAAGCATCCAGCCCCAGCGCAGCGCACCCGCGCGCGGAAACGCATCGAGCAACTCGTCCCGCGCGGCTTCGAAAGCGTCGCGCGCACGGCGCATGTCCACGCCCGCCGCGTACAGCGCGCCTGCGATCGCGCCGGCCGAGGTGCCGGCGATGCGGGTCACGCGCAGCACGCCTTCGCGTTCGAGGCTCTGCACCGCTTCGAGCGCGGCGAGCAGATACGTGATCTTCGCGCCGCCGCCCTGCAGTGCCAGTTGAATCGGGATGATCATGATCGTTCTCTCTGCCGACAGGCAGGATTGCCTGTCCTCCACCTCGGGAGGGCCGGCGCGCGCGCACCGGCCCTCCGTCGGACCTCAGATGTCCTTCCCCGCTTTGAACTGCGCCTTCACACTGCGCGATGCGGACTTACCCGCGGTGCGGGAGGACTCCCTGGTTTTCGTTTTCTTCGTCTTCTGCTTCGTCTTCGCGGGAGACTCCTGCGAGGCCGAGGCTTTCTTCACTTCCTGGTACTTCGTAGACATGACTTCTCCTTTCTCGCATCCTCCTCACGACTTCGCCGGCGCCGGTGGCACCGTGGCAGGTGGCTTCGGCTCGGCAACCGGTTTGACGACCTTGCGTCGCCCGCGGCCGAGCGTGCGCTTCATGTCCTCGATGTGCGGGATGAGCAGCTCGCGATCGGACGGACTGTTGAAGCTCTTGGCGAGGCGATAGGCGCGAAGTGCCCGCTGACCGGTATCCGCGCGTTTGGCCTGGACCGTGTCGCGCATTCCTCCGGCAACCAGCGCCATCTCATCGGCAACCGGTACATACGCGTTGGCCAGGGCGACGACGTCCCGGATCTGCGCGCCGGTGATGCCGGCGGCGCGTGTGAGCGCCTCCGAGGCATCGAGCGCGACCGCGACGGACAGCAGGAATGGTATCGGGAGCGTTGAGACCGTGTTCAGACGCCGGCGCTGGCCCTTGGTGATGAAGCCGTAGTCGCCGACGGACTGAGCGAGGGCGCGCAACTGCACGAGCATTTCGCTCGCAGCGACCTCATGGGATGTGGGTGTTTCGGTGACATTGGACATATTCCGTTCTCCTTTTCTTCTCCTTTTCTTCTCTTCGATCAACCCCTGCGCAGGGAAGCTTGCGAACGGAATCCAATATGGACTGGTCCGTTTAAACAGTCAATAGTCCCGTATTCCAATCAAATAGGATCCGATTATTTGTTTTGGTTACGAAACGGTGAACACACGCGTTATCGGCGGAGCGACAAAATGACTCTCCGCGAGTGCATGAATCAACTCGGCGAGTGCAGCGAACGACTCGGCTTCGGAATGCGAAATGCTCCGTTGATTCCATTCATCGGGACAGCGGGCAGAAAAAGGAGTCCGGGAGTTTCCATAAAGACAGGAACCGAGTGCAGCGATCGACTCGCGGAATGCATGGAACCGATCGGGGCAATGGACGCGCGCGACGCGGGGATGGCGCGAGTGACGCCGGGGGATGACACAACATGCACTCGCGGAGTCGTTCGATGCGTTCGGCGAGTCAATCCATGCGCTCGCCGAGTATTTCGCGTGCGATGCACCGATCGCTTGCACGCGCTCACCGGTTTCCAGAGAAATGCTCTTCGACTCGATCGGGGGACTCGACCGAGTCATTCCATGGGCTCAGCGAGTCGATCGTTGCACTCGAGCGATCATTTGCGTGCACGCGCGAGAGCATTTCGGGTTCCGAACCGCGATCGCAACCGCGCACGGCGCCCCCGAGCTCGTCGGACAAACCCTGCCGGATTTGGCTGTGATGGACTGTTAAAGCATGCTACAATCTCCTGGTGCACGGGGAGGAGATCCGGCAGGCTCGCATTACGGCGAAGATCAGCCAGCACGAGCTCGCCCGGCGCGCGAACGTTCCGCGGAGTCAGCTCGCCAGGCTGGAGAAGGGCGGAAACGTAACGGTCGAGACACTGAAGAAGGTTCTCGAGCAGCTTCCGAACCTGACGCGCGTCACGCTGATCCCGGGGAAGGAGATCGCGGCCGGCGGGATCGATCTCGACGAAGTACGCCTCGCCGCCCGCGAGGTGCAAGCGGCATCAACCCGGCTGCTGCAGGCGCTGGGAGCCGGCGAGCCGGCCGCCCCAGAGCCGGCCGCCGCCGAAGCGCCGCCGGCAGGAGATCACGCGGTCGAGCACACTCCGTCGATCGACCCCGCGCTCGTCGCACGGCTGGAGGAGATCGTCGACGGCCTGCAGCGCAGGCGACCTCGTGACGATTCGTGAGCACGACTGTGCGAAAAGTCAGGCAGTGGCGATGGTGAGGAGCAGCTGCGCGAGTGTTTCCGGTTCCGAAGCCGCGAACCTGCACGAGAACTACGTGAACCGCCTGGAAACCGGCGAGCATATGCGTCCCGCAGGGTTGGTCCTGATGCAAGGAGATCGCGCGTGGCAATGGAGGGCGGACGTCTCGTCCGCCCCCGGGGGGCGGACGGGACGTCCGCCCTCCAACGTCAGCACTGAACCCTCCGCGTCAATCGAGGCGCGCGCTGTCGGCGATCAGTGCCTTGCGGCGCGCCTGCGACCGCCGCTGATCGCCTCACTCGTCGAGATCCGAAGCGCGCCCGTGAGCATCGCTCGGTCGCTGCCGGAGCGGACGAGAATCACCGCCGATCCCGGTTCGACATCGGGCGCGACGACGTAGGTCGCGCTGACGTAGTTGCCCGCCCAGCGGAACTCCGAGACGCGCCGGAATCCGGGACTGAGAATCTCGATCTCGGTCATGCCGCTGATGAAGCCGTCGCCCGCGACGGCGAGGGTGATGGTCTCGCCGGCTTTCACGCACAGGGGCGAACTGCCGAGGCTCACCTCGGCCGTGTCGGGTTTCGCGCGCCCGATCCAACGCGGATTGAGCTGCACCGCGCCGCCGGTCGTCACGACGAGGTTGCCGTAGACCTTTCCGCTCTCGACGTCGAGCGGCGGTCCTTCATGAAACCGCGTCGGAAACGGGACCGGCTTCGCGAGCCGCCACGTGCCCTGCAGCGAGTTGTGATCGACGGGCCCGTCGAGCGGCTCGGCGTACACGCGGTAGCGGCCTTTGGGAATGCCGGTCAGCGTGAACTCGCCGGACGATGACGTGAGCACGGTGGAGACGGGATGTCCGTGTGCGTTCACGGCGACGACCTGCGCGGCGTAGATGCCGCCCTGATCGCCGAGAACGCGGCCCTGCAGCGTGGCGCCGCTCAGCGTCGGATCGCTTCTCGGATAGGTGGCGGCGATGATGATGCGATCGTCGCTGTCGAATGCGATCGGCGTATCGCCCGTCGTGACGAACGGATACATCACCGCGGAGAGAACGCCGGAGTGATCGAGGCCGAGGACGTGTCCGACTTCGTGGCGGAGCGCGGTGTCGACGTTGTAGTTGCCGGTCATGAGCGACGGATCGATCTGAATGTCGGCGTCGAGAAAGCGGCCGGTCGCGTCGAAGGTGTACGTCGTCATCGCCAGCGCGCCCTGATCGCGGAAGAGATCGTCCGCGAGCGAGACGCCGATGCGGCCGTCCTGCGTTCGCATCGTCACCGCGACCACACCGCGCGGCTCGAAGCGAACGCTCGAGTCCTCGATCGAGGACCAGGCCTCGAATGCGCCGTCGATCCGCGGCGAGATGCCGGGATACGCCGCCTGCAGCCGCTGGTCGACTTCGTACGGAAGCGGGAAGGCAGTGGGCGCCCACTCGATCGCGGTCGCATGGCCGTTGATGTCGTAAGTCATGCGCGTCGCGGCAGCGGCCGGAAGCGTAAGGGTAAGGGCGAGGACTACCGCGGTGTGCGGTCTCATGGACCGCTGAAGTGCAACGGGGATGCCGTACGCGGGTAAAAGGTAAAAGGTAAAAGGTAAAAGGTGAACGTGCCAAAAGGCCTGGTGGACATTCAACATTGAAAGCGTAGGTACCAAGGCTTGTCATCCCGAGCGAGAGCGAGGGACCCGGGGGGTAGGGTGGCACGAAGCCCGCGCGTCGCGCCGCCGCCCGCCCAGGTCCCTCGCTCACGCTCGGGATGACGAGCTGGCCATGCATGCTTTCAAATTTGAAGGTCCACTACCAGGAGTCTGCGCGGCAAAAACAGAGTGTCATCCTGAGCGGGTTAACGGCGCACGCGC
Organism: Thermoanaerobaculia bacterium; assembly: GCA_035525285.1. Taxonomy (GTDB): domain Bacteria; phylum Acidobacteriota; class Thermoanaerobaculia; order Gp7-AA8; family Gp7-AA8; genus QHVT01. Next base: position 108 of record DATLFB010000105.1, on the reverse strand, counting down.
CGGTGAAGCAGAGATGAAGTTCTCGCGCAGCTTTGTGTTGAGCAAACTTGACTCATTTTGCCTGGCGGACGTTCAACCTTGAAAGCATGCGTGGCCAGCCTTGTCATC
>DATLFB010000099.1:0-12469 GCA_035525285.1 Thermoanaerobaculia bacterium | reverse complement strand
CCTTGGAAGTTGAGCTGTTCCCCGTTACACTCTGTCTGTTCCACGCCGCCGCCTCCCATGCTTCGAAGTTGTTGTTCACACTCAACTTAATAGCATGGAACGGCGGCTTTCTCTTCTGCAGCGTGAGAAATGCGGGTTAGCGACGATAGCGACTATCGTAGGATGAGCGGCGTGAGCAGTCTCGAGGTGGAGACTTGGATTCGATGACGCCGATTGGAATCAGAGCGCTGAATCGCACTCAGGAGGTCGTCGGTTCGATCCCGATCAGCTCCACCAGGTCGACATTCCCTCACGCTGGCGGCAACGCCGGCGTTTTGTTTGTGCGAACGCTTGCCGCGCGCGGTATCATGAAACTGACTAGTTCGATGACTAGCTGACAGGGTTGGCAAAGTGGCGCGAAAAAAAGAATCCAGAACGTGGCCTGTGCAGGACGCCAAAGCGCGCTTCAGTGAATTGCTGGAGGCCAGCATCACCAAAGGGCCGCAGATCGTTACTCGGCGAGGAGTGGAGATGGCCGTCCTCGTGCCCGTCGATCAATGGCGTCGACTGGAAGAAACGACACGCCCGACGTTGAAGGAGCTCTTGCTCTCCGCCGCGCCGCGAGCGGAGATTCCTGTGCCGCCGCGCCGAGCTCGGCGCCGGCGGGAACCGTCTGCGTTGGATTGAGAGAGCTTGTACCTTCTCGACACGAACGTCGTATCCGAATTGCGCAAGCCGCGTCCGCACGGCGCGGTCGTCGCCTGGGTCGATCGAACGGCGGACGAGGACCTTCACATTTCAGCCGTGACGCTGGGCGAGTTGCAGGCGGGTGTGGAGATCACTCGTGAGCAGGACCCGGACAAGGCTGCCGAGATCGAGGCATGGATCGATCTTGTCGCGCAAACCTGGAACGTTCTTCCGGTCGATGCCCGCGTCTTCAGGACCTGGGCAACGCTCATGCACCGGCGCCCCGATCACCTGATCGAGGATGCACTGATTGCTGCCACTGCGATCGTGCATCGCCTGACCGTTGCCACGCGAAACACTCGTGACTTCACCATCTTTCACGTCGAGACGTTGAATCCGTTCGCAACGAAGTGAGCCCGAACACGGGATAGCAGGCTGAAGGGTACACGGACCGTTAGCAGCGGTGAGTTGACCGTCGCGTACGAAATCCTCTGACGCGACGGCGCGGAGGGCCGACGATCACGGGGCTGTAGCTCAGTTGGGAGAGCGCCTCGTTCGCAATGAGGAGGTCGTCGGTTCGATCTTGTCCAGCTCCACCATATTTCATAAGTCAATTCAGACCGACGGCGCGCCGTTCGCAAGTGAGCTGCCTGCTCCGTCTGCGCGACTTGGCGATCTCGCCCTATGATCGAGAAATGAAAACGCGACAGCGCAAACAGCGGGCGAGCGAAATCCTCGAAAAAGTCGAAGGACCGAGCGTCGGACTCGAGCTCCGACGAGGGAGGGCCGTGGCGCTCGGCGTGAAGCACGGGGACGAGATCGAAATGCTCATCCTCGAAGGAGAATTCGAGCTGCCCGCAGACCTCGGCCGCACGCTGAGGAAGCGGATCGAGGACATCGACGACAAACGGCGCTATGTGATCGCCAGTATCTTCAGCGCGAAGCAGAAGTGCTGGCTCTACTACGACGTCTGCTCCGATTCATACGTCATGGGTGACCTTCAGCGTGCTACCGCGTTCAAGCGCCGGGCAATCGCGGAAGCGGTCATGGCGCTGCTGCGCAGTGAATGGCACGAGATCGTCGAATGTTCGCGACGTTCCGACGGCACTCTGCGGCTCAGCAGCCGCCCGAAGACGGTACGGACCGACCGGTCGCGGCGGAGAGCGAAGCGATGACGATCCTGCCAGGAGCGACCAGTCACGCGGGCGAGCCTTCGCTGGAAGCGGGATCGCCGCCTTTTCACCGGCCGTTTCCCCGAATGGGAAATGGCTCGCGTACGGGTCGAACGAGAACGGCCACGCCGATGTGTTCGTCGTCTCTCTGGCGAATCCGGAGTTGAAGTGGCAGGTTTCGGCGGAAGGGGTTATCACCCGCGCTGGCGCGGCGATGCGAAGGAGATCTTTTTCATCGATCTCACCGGCCGCGTGCACGCCGCCACCGTCACGGAGAACGGAAACGGCTTCGACTTCGGACCGCCGCAACCACTCTTCGCGGCGAACTTCCGTCCGGCGAGCCGCGCATACGACGTGACCGCCGACGGACAAAAGTTCCTGATCAACGTGATCGCGGACGAGGAGTCGCCGACGGTCGTCGTTCTGAACGACTGGAAGACGCGGCTGCCGCGATGACGCGCGCGTTCATTCGATGTACCCGACCACCGTCGATCCTCGGGGCACTCTGGTGCCGGGCAGGGGATCCTGTTGTTGCACGTAGATCGAGTGCTTTGGTGCTTTCCCGTATTGCAACTCGAAGCGAAGACCGTTCTTCTCCAGCTCCGCCCTCGCCTGTTCAGGGGTTTTCTTGAGGATGTTTGGAACATAGACCGCGTCGTCTGCACCGCTGCCGGCGGAAACGACGTAGACGGTGATTGCCGTTCCCCGTTTTACGCGGAAGCCGGCGGGAGGAACCTGCTTCACGATCCTTCCGGCCTTACCGCGGGCCTCGCTCTGCAGTTCTCTCATGCTCAGTCCGAGGCGTGCGAGGTCGATTCCCGCCTGCCGCGGCGTCGAGCCGGTCAGGTCGGGGACTGCCACCAGCGTTGGGCCGGACGAGAGCCAGATTTCCACTGCCGAATCGCGATTCACGACCTGCCTTGCGGACGGCCGCTGGCGGATAACTCTGTCCCTTGGCACCGTCTCGGAAGGCTCGGTCCACACGCGGCCAAGCCGCAATCCCGCTGCCGAGAGCCGCAATTCCGCCACTTGCGATGAGGCGCCGGAAAGATCGGGAACGCTCGACCCAGGAGGCGGCGGAGGAGGCGCCGGCGGAGGCGGCGTATACGAATCGGAAGGCGGATCAGACTCTTTGAAATCCGGCCCTCTCGCGATCGCATTCTTTGCTTCTCTCATGCGGGCGCCGTCGCGCATCAGCGGCGATTCGATCTGGGCGTAGGACGCATAGTAATTACGCGCCAATTCCGGATTGCCGATCTTTTGCAGTGCCCTGGCCGTCTTGTAGTAGGCCAGTGGATAGTGCGGATCGGCCTGCGTTGCCCGTTGAAAATAGCGGACTGCCATATTCCAGTTGCCTGCCAGCTCGAATGATTCGCCCATTGCGAGATGCGCCGGCGCAAACGACGAGTCGCGTTTCAGCGCGGCTTCATAATGCGCGCGAGCCCGTTCGGCGTCTTTCGCAGCCTCGGAAACTCTGCCCAATCCCACGAGCGCGAACAGCGATTGTGGATCCGATTCGAGGGCCTGCCTGAACCAGCGCTGCGCCCGTTCGAGACTCGCACCGATTTCATCGCTCGTGCCGGTCCATTGAGCGCGCAGGAGAGCGACTTCGCCGAGATGATAGGCGGGGGTGGCCTGGTACGGCTCGTCGCCCCGTCCGTGAAGCGAGGGATCGAGCGATTTCTCGTAGTGCGTTGCCGCGCTTTCCAGGTTTTTCCGCGCCTTTTCGACATTTCCGGCGTCGTAGGCGGCCCGAGCCAGGTCGGCAAAGAGATCGCCTGCGTCATTGTAGGAGAACACGAGCGAGGGATCCTCCTTTTGCGAACGCACGAAATACTCCAGCGCTCTCCTGGGCTCTCCTGCCAGACGATAGGCCGTGCCGAGATTGTGATAGTAGAAAGCGGCGTCGCGGTCCGGCGGCGGAGACTCGCCGCCTTTCTCGTACGAGACCAGCGCCTTCTGGGATTCCGCCCAATCGACATAGACGTTACCGAGGACCTCGAAATGGCCTGCTTCGGGAGACCAGATCGTCCGGAAGCGGGCTTCCCGATAGGCGGCGGCGCGCTCGCTCTTCGAGTCGAAATTCGGGATCAGACTGGTCGACGGCTGGTCGGGGCGCGTCGCGAGGATCACGTTCGCATTGGCATCGATCGCTTTGCGAACACGCTCTTCGTCCGCGGAATGAGCGCGCGGCGGGGCGACGACGATCCGCTGGAGTCGTTTCAGCTTCAACGGCGTCGGGAGTGCGCGTTCGGGCTGCATGGCGACCAGGTGGATCCCGCCGGGCCTCGATTGCGCCTGCTCCGATTCCAGAGGCGTGATCTCGACCTCCCCCTCGAGCTGAAGAACTTCGATTCCGGCGTCCGTCACTTCCACCTGGAATTCCGTTCCTCTTGCGGCGAGCGTCACCGTGGAGGTCTTCGCTTCGAAAAAGCCGCGTAAGGTCGCGAAGACCTTCCCGACGCGCAGGAAAATCGATTTCGAATTCGCCAGCTCGAACGAGGTCACCGCGTGCACCGTAATGTCGGCCTCGGCCTCGCCGAGCGACATCACGAGAACCGTGTCGCCGAGCACGCTGATCTGATCTCCCGCACAGAGCGGCATGCCTTTCAGAATGCGTTGCGAAGTCTGCTGCCGCAGGATCCTGATCTCGTCTTCGTCGGCCACACCGGCACTCGCGCCTCCTGTCTGAATGCCCGTGATCCGCCCGGCGATGTCGGTGTCGCAGGGCACCTCGGCAGGCGCGGCAATGACGCTTCCGGCGGCGACGAGGAGGATTGCGGAGACGGACCACAGCGCACGCATCAGGCTTCCTCGCTTGCACGAGCCTTCCGGCGTGCCGGCGAGACTCCACAGAAGTAATACGCTGCAATGACCGCGATCGCACCGTACCCGACATCGAACAGCACGAACGCGCTGCGATAGAAAATCCAAACCACGACGGCGTACACCGCGAGCAGCATCAACAGGCCGGCCGGCACTTTGCGCTTTCCGGCGATCCTCGTGTCGACTTCGATCTCCGACTTCGGCAGCGCCGACCGCCCGATGCCGGCGATCAGACCGAGAAGGAGCAGAACCGTCACCTGGGCCCAGCCGGGCAGCGAGCGTGGATAGCTGTTGCGCGACAGATCACTGAACACGCTGGCGTGGAGCTGGTAGCCATAGGCAGTGACCTCGGGCGCGACCTTGAACAGTTCCTCGTCGACTTTCGCGCCAATGAGCAGGATCTGGCCCTTGTAGTCCTTCGAGAGGCTCGACAAGCGCTTGAGCTGTTTCACGTAGGGAGCTTCTTCCGCGAAACGACGTTTTGTGTAGCGCAGCGGAAGCGTCGCGATCCGATGTCCGGTTTCGTCCGACTCGATTTCGCATGAGATGCGATCGACTTCCGTTCCGCCGGCATAGAGAATCAGCTGGCGGGTGCGGACGTCGAGGCTGACCGATGCGGGAGCCTTCGGACTCTTCTCCGCGATCCGCATCATCACCGCCAGCGATGGAAAGGCGGGCTCCGGAGACACCGCGGCGTTCGCGGGAAGCTTCGAGCGGGCCAGGAAGTACCTTCTCACGTACTCGAGCCGCTTCCCGCCGACTTTGACCCATCCCCACTCGATGTCCTTGAATGCGTCGAAAAGATCCGGCGTGTTGTCGTCTCTCAGATTGGCTCCGAGTAGAATGCGCGTCGCCGCACCGCGCACGGCGTTCACGAACTCTTCATTCGCCTTCTGGTATTCATCGGCGTCGTTCGGCGACGGAAACGTCAGATCGAACGCGACGAGCTTCGGTCCGTTCGCGAGGGCCTGCAGGAACTTCGCGTGATGCCGCCGCCAGAGCTGCTCGTCTTCTGCAAACGTGCGCTTCCCGTCGTCGAACTTGTCTTTCCCTTCGATGTACAGCAGGCGGAGAGAAGGAGCCGGCAGCGCCGCAACGCTGTACTCCATCTGATCGAGCTGCAGGCGCTCGAGCCAGTCGTCGATGCCGAGGATGTTCAGCAGGTTCGTGAACGACGCGAGAGAGACCAGCAGCGTGACGACGGCGAGCCGCAGCACGAATCGCGCACGAGGACTGCCTTTGAGCCGGTGCAGAAACTTCCGCAAGAAGTCAGACCTCCGAGATGGACGTATGGAGGTCATCATACGCCTGTACGGACGATTGCATTTAGCCCTCGCGACACCGCGTCCGCGTCACACTCTCGGCCGGCGAGGCATCTGGCCTCCTCTTGCCGGATGCCCAAACTGGGCAGTAACATGCCCAATATGGGCACCGCGGCAAGGAAGGCGACGACCAGTCTGGCGGACGCTCTCTTCACCGCGACGCAGCAACGCGTGCTCGCGCCTCTCTTCGCTCAACCGGACCGCTCCTTTATCCAGCAGGATCTGATCGACCGCGCCGGCGGCGGCTCCGGCGCGGTGCGCCGCGAGCTGGCGCGTCTCGTCGAGAGTGGCCTCGTGAGGGCGACCGTTGTCGGAAGGCAGAAGCACTTTCAGGCGAACCGACGCGCGCCGATCTTTCACGAATTGCGCGGGATCGTCGTCAAAACCGTCGCCATCACCGATCCCCTTCGGGCCGCGCTTCGTCCGCTCGCAAAACGGATCGAGCTCGCCCTCGTCTACGGCTCCGTCGCGCGTGGCGAGGACCGCGCGCAGAGCGACATCGATCTGCTCGTCGTCGCCGATGCCCTGATGCTCGAAGAGCTGTTTGCGCGCCTCGCTCCTGCCGAGAAGAAGCTCGGGCGGGCGATCAGTCCCACGCTCTACACGCGCGCGGACTTCGAACGGCGGCGGCGCGGCGGCAATCCGTTTCTGAAGAAGGTGCTCTCCGGCGAGCACCTGATCCTCATCGGAGCACTCGGCGATGACGACGAGTCTCGATAGTCTCGTTCGCACCGGTCAGCTGACGTAACAAGCAGGCGGAGACATCTCTTGACGACGACCTGGCCCGCACCCGCGCCGCGCCCACGCCTCTCCTTCCTCGACCGCTATCTGACCGTCTGGATCTTTCTCGCGATGGCCCTCGGCGTGCTCCTCGGCTACGCCGTGCCGCAGTTCAATGCGGCGATCAACGCCTGGAACGCCGGCACGATCAGCGTCCCGCTCGCGGCCGGTCTCATCCTGATGATGTATCCGCCGCTCGCGAAGGTGCGCTACGAAGAGCTGCACCTCGTCTTCGAGAACAGGAAAGTCCTCGCCCTTTCGCTTCTGCAGAACTGGGTCGTGGGACCGCTGCTGATGTTCGTGCTGGCCGTTGTGTTTCTGCGCGGCTATCCGGAGTACATGATCGGCGTGATCCTGATCGGCCTCGCGCGCTGCATCGCGATGGTGATCGTCTGGAACGATCTCGCGAAGGGGAGCACCGAGTACTGCGCTGGCCTGGTCGCCTTCAATTCGATTTTCCAGGTGCTCTTCTTCAGCGTCTACGCGTGGTTCTTCATCACCGTCCTGCCGGCGGCGCTCGGCCTGCAGGGGGCGATCGTGAACATCACGATCCGCCAGATCGCGGAGAGCGTCGCCCTCTACCTCGGCGTGCCGTTCCTCGCCGGATTCCTCACGCGCTTCATCCTCGGCAGGATCAAGGGTCTGGAGTGGTACCACCGGGTCTTCGTGCCGCGAATCAGTCCGCTGACGCTGATCGCGCTGCTCTTCACGATCGTGGTGATGTTCAGTCTGAAGGGCGACGCGATCGTGAAGCTGCCGCTGGATGTGCTGCGCGTCGCGCTGCCGCTGTTCGTCTACTTCGTGGTGATGTTCCTCCTCAGCTTCTGGATGAGCCGGAAGGCGGGCGCGACGTATCCGCAGACGGCGACGCTGTCGTTCACCGCCGCGTCGAACAACTTCGAGCTCGCGATCGCGGTCGCCGTGGCGACCTTCGGGATCGCGCACGGCGCCGCGTTTGCCGCGGTGATCGGACCGCTCGTCGAAGTGCCGGTCCTCATCGGTCTGGTCAGCGTGGCGCTGTGGCTGCAGCGGCGCTGGATTTCGTGATCAGCCGGCTGCCGCGCTGCAGCCACATGACGGCGCCGCCGCCTTCGTCGTGCAGCACGCCGCCGCGCCCTCGACCTCGGGAGGGTTGTCCTTCAGCACCACGAACGCCTGTATAACTACGTGAGCATGTAGTGAACTCGGTGATACACTGCCGCCATGGCTACGAAGCAGAAGGACCACGCGCCGCTCTCGCCGGAGGCGCTCGAGCTCGTCGCGGAGCGCTTCCGCGTTCTGGCCGAGCCGCTGCGGCTGCAGATCCTGCAGCTGGTGCGGAACGGGGAGAAGAACGTCACGGAGCTCACCGAGCTGCTGGGCACGACGCAGCCGAACGTGAGCAAGCACCTGCGCGTGCTGCAGGAGGCGGGACTCATCGGACGGCGGCAGGCCGGGAACACGGTCTATTGCTTCGTGTCCGATCCCTCGGTCTTCGAGCTGTGCGACGTGGTCTGCACCGCGCTCCACGCGCGAATGGCCGCGCAGACCCGGCTGCTCGCACGGGCGCGGAAGTAACGCGCGACATCGTGAGAGGGGGGGACGAGGATTGAGGATTGAGGATTGAGGATTGAGGATTGAGGAATGAAGCGGGGGAAGGGGCGGGTCCGGGTCCGGGTCCGGTCCAGTCCCCTCTCCCCGCTTGCGGGGAGAGGGTTAGGGTGAGGGGCGTCGCCCACGAGCCCAAAGGGGACCCCTCACCCTAGCCCTCTCCCCACTGCCGTGGGGCGAGGGGACTGGACCGGACCCGCCCTCTTCCCCTTTCCCCTTCTCCCTCTTCCCCCTTTCCCTTTCTTCCCCCCCTTCCCCGTCGCGCTTCATTCCTCAATCCTCAATCCACAATCCTCAATCCGCGGCGTCGTCAGACGCCGCGAACTCCCGTCGCCGTTCCCTGCGTCGCCCTGTTGACAATATGACTACATGGTTATATAGTCCTTCAGCATTGGAGGATTCATGAACGTCGAACGCTCCCTTCGCCTCATCGCCGGGTCCATCGTTCTCGTCTCCGCGATTCTCGCCTGGACGGTCAGTCCCTGGTTTCTCGCTCTGATCGCTTTTGTCGGACTCAATCTCGTGCAGTCGGCTTTCACGAACTGGTGTCCGATGATGACCGTGCTGCGGAAGGTGGGAGCGCGCGAGTCGTCGTGCTGCGCATCGTGAGGCGGATGCTGATCGCGAGCCTGCTGCTCGCTCCCGCGCTGTTCGCGCAGCCGCTGACGCTGCGCGATGCGGCCGCGGAAGCGCTCGCGCACAATCCGCGGGCTGCCGTCGCGGCGGCCGAGGACCGCGCGGCGCGCGCGAGGCTGCAGGAGGCTCGCGCGGCGTGGCTGCCGGTCGTCGGCGCATCGGCGAGCGCGCTGCGCGGCGACAACCCGGTCTTCGTCTTCGGCTCGCTGCTGGAGCAGGGACGCTTTGCGGCGCAGCACTTCGATCCGAACTTTCTCAACGATCCGCCGGTCATTCGCCACGATCGTCTGACGTTGAACGTGAAGTACGCGCTGTTCGATCAGCTGCGCCGCTTCGACGGGACGAAACAGGCGCGCCACGGCGTCACGCGTGCCGAGCGCGCGGCCGATGAAACGCGCCAGCAGATCCTGTCGGACGTCATCAGCCGCTACTACGGTCTTGCCGTCGCGGAGCAGCGGCGCGTTGTCGCGGCGGAAGCGGTTCGCGCGGCGGAGGCGGCGGCGAATGCGACGCGCGACAAGGTGGAGCAAGGCCTCGTCGTCGAGTCGGACCGCCTCGCGGCGGAGGTGCAGCTCGCGCAGTTCCGCCAGCAGGAGATTGCGGCGGCCGGCGACGCCGATATCGCGCGCGCCGCGCTCGCGATGACGCTGCATCGCCCGCTCACGGAGCCCATCGTCGTCGAATCGACGTTGCCGGAAACGGAGCTCGCGACGATCGGTCTCGCCGAGGCGACCGAGCAGGCGTGGAGATCGCGCGGCGAGCTCGCGTCGGCGGAGGCCGCGCGCGCCGCGAGCGAGCTGCGGCTGCGCACCGCGCGCGGATCGCTCCTGCCGCGCGTCGACGGGTTCGCGACCTGGAGCAACTCCGATCACACGATGGGGCTCGTCGCCGGCATCGACCTCTTCGACGCCGGGAAGTACGCGCGCATCGCTGAAGCGCGGGCGAACGTCGAGGGCGCGCGGGCGATGGAGGCGATGACGCGCGACAAGGTGGTGATGGAGACGATCGCCGCGTGGAACCGCGCGAATGCCGCGCGCCAGCAGGTCGGCGTCGCCGCGATCGCCGTCCAGCAGGCGGAAGCCGCCTCGCGCATCGTGCAGGACCGCTACGACAACGGACTCACCACCATCACCGAGGTGCTGCGCGCGCAGACGGCGCTCGTCGGCGCGCGGCTCGCGCTGCTCGACGCGCGGTATCAGGCCGTGACCGGCCATGCAGAACTTTTACGCTCGACCGGAGGTCTTCGTGACATCGATCTTGTCTGGACGCACGGAACGTAGCGGCGGGCTTCAGCCCGCCGGCCGCACGGCTGAAGCCGGGCGCTACGTTGGCTTGCTGCTTTCCTTGTTTCTCATCGCCGCGTGCGGCAGTGAATCTCCGCGCGCGGCCGCGGAGACCGTGGCTGCGCCGACCGAGATCGTCTCGACTTCGGCACTGCCGGAAACGCGGATCACGACCGGCACCGTGCGCTCGGCGACGGTGAGTCCGCTCGCCGCGAACGTGATGGGCAACGTGACGCGCGTGCTCGTCTCGGAAGGGGACCGCGTGCGCGCCGGCGACGTGCTCCTCGAGATCGACGATCGCGCGGGACGCGCGAAGAGGGCGGGTGCCGCGGCGGGCAGCAGCGAAGTCGACGAGGCGATCGCCGGCGCGAATGCAGCGGTCGCGGCGGCCGAGGCGAATGCCGCGCTCGCGGAGGCGACGTACAAACGCTTCGCGGCGCTGCGCGCGCGCGGATCGGCGAGCGCGCAGGAGCTCGACGAAGTGACCGCGCGCAGGAGCGGCGCGGACGCGCAGCTCGCGCAGGCGAAGCGCGGACGCGATGGACTCCTCGCGCGCCGCGTGCAGGCACGGGCCGGGTTATCCGAGGCCGAGACGTTTCTGAGCTACTCCGCGGTGCGCGCGCCCATCTCCGGCATCGTCACCGCGCGGATGATCGATCCCGGCGCGCAGGCCGTTCCCGGCATGCCGCTGCTGACGGTCGAAGACGACGCGCACTACCGCGTCGAGACGACGATCGATGAGGAGCTCGCGGGACGCGTGCGCGCCGGCGATGCAGTGACGATCGACGGCGTCGCCGCGCGCGTCACGAACATCGTACCGGCCGTCGATCCCGTGACGCGCAGCGCGCTGGTGAAGATCGATCTGCCGCGCGGCGCGGGCCTTCGCTCCGGCGCGTTCGTGCACGTCGCGTTCACGATCGGGACGCGCAGCGGGATCACCGTTCCGAAGGATGCGATCGCGCGCCGCGGGCAGCTGACGAGCGTGTTCGTCGTCGACGGCAGCCGTGTCGCGCGCATGCGCCTCATCACCCTCGGCGACGCGCACGGCGAGCGCGTGGAAGTGCTTTCCGGACTCGATGTGGGGGAGACGATCGTGCCGCTTGTCGTGAATGGGCTTCGCGACGGTGTCAACGTAGCGGCGGGCTTCAGCCCGCCGAACGCCCGGCTGAAGCCGGGCGCTACGTTGCCGGGCGCTACGCTCGGAGCGGCGTCGTGAAACCGCAGCACGGCATCGCGGGCCGTCTCGCCGCGCTCTTCATCGAGTCGAAGCTCACGCCGCTTTTGATCGTCGCGTCGCTGCTCATCGGCCTCGGCGCCGTGTTGCTGCTGCCGCGCGAGGAGGAGCCGCAGATCGTCGTGCCGATGGTCGACGTCTTCGTGCAGATGCCGGGCGCGTCGCCGCGCGAGATCGAGCAGCGCATCACGAAGCCGATGGAGAAGTTCCTCTGGGAGATCCCCGGCGTCGAGTACATCTACTCGACCTCCTCGGCCGGCGTGTCGATGGCCGTCGTCCGCTTCAAAGTCGGAGAGGACGAGGAGAAGGCGATCGTGCGGCTGAATCAGAAGCTGCATGCGAATGCCGATCTGATTCCGGCCGGCGCGCACGGTCCGCTCATCAAGCCGCGGTCGATCGACGACGTGCCGGTGCTCGCACTGACGCTGTCCAGCGACCGCTACGATCACTTCGCGCTGCGGCGCGTCGCGGCGCAGCTGCAGAACGAGATCAAGCAGGTCACGGATGTTTCGACGGTGCAGATCATCGGCGGCCTCCGCCGCCAGCTGCGCGTGACCGTCGATCCCGCGCGCGCGGCGGCGTACGGACTCGCGCCGGCGCCGATCGTGCGCATCATCCAGCAGGCGAACACGCAGCTTCCCGCCGGCGCGTTCGCATCGAACAACAGGGAGATGCTCGTCGAGACCGGCGGCTTCATTCGCAGCGCGGAGGACGCGAAGCGGATCGTCGTCGGTGCGCGCGGCGGGCGCGTGATTTACCTCGGCGACGTTGCGGCGATCGCCGACGGCCCGCAGGAGCCCGCCGACTACGTGTTTACGAGTGGAGGACAGGCAATCCTGCCTGTCCCGCAAGCATCCGGACAGGCAATCCTGCCTGTCCCGCAAGCATCCGGACAGGCAATCCTGCCTGTCCCGCAAGCATCCGGACAGGCAATCCTGCCTGTCCCGCAAGCATCCGGAC
>DATLFB010000088.1:0-34778 GCA_035525285.1 Thermoanaerobaculia bacterium | reverse complement strand
CACCCCGCGGAAGCGCCGAGTACCGTTCGCTTGAACCTCACCATCATTCGGGTCGGAATTGACGCCCTCTGGCGGCACTTCCATATCGCCTGCCTCAATGCGCACGGGCGATTTCGGGCATTTTAGGACAGGAACTAGTTAGGCCGCCGAGTTGGAGCGAAGAGGCAGCCTCCGTTATTGCTATACTTCCACCACCACCCAAGGAGGCTGTCATGGAACCTCGCAGTCGTTCGCTGTACGGGGATAAGTGCAAGCAGTGGCCGGTTTCGGTGCCCAGCCCCACGGGCACGGCGAAGCGCCTATCATTGTTTGACTATTTGACCGCCGCCTCCGCAGCTTCACATCGGACACGCAATGTGACTGTGATTCTCGTCGTAGCCAGCGTCGTGATGTTCGTGGGCATGCTGAACTCGTTACACCACTCGTGGGCTGGCGAGCGACTGCTCGCAGCCAGCAATCCTGACAGCGAGTATGTGACCGCGAATATCGGACGACCGCCGATTGCCGCGTTGAAAGAACGGAGTTCCAGCGAGTATCTAGAAGCTCGTGATCGGCACCTTGCGCGGTACCATGAGTTTTATAGTGCGCTGATGAAAACTTATGTCGAGACGGGGTTTGGAGTAAGGGCCCCGTTCTTTGGCGTGTTCGTGGACGTCAACGATCTCGGGGCGATAGGCGGTTTGGCGTTTCTTATCATGCTAGTAATGCTCGCTTTTTCGCTGCGACGTGAGATCGAGAATTTGAAGGTGGCCTTTTATCGTGCGTTTGAAGAGCATTCTTTGACGGAGCTGTACGATATTCTAGCAATGCACCAGTTTTTTACGGTTGCACGCCGACAGAGCGGCGACAACCGAGCGATTGCCGCGCTGTTTCCGAAGGTTGTCTGTCTCATGCCGCTGGTGGTACAGATCGTCGTGGTCGCCCATGACTGGGTCACCAACGCAACGGGCGAGACGTTGGATGTTGCGCATAATAGTATCTTGCTGCTGTGGGAGCTGATCTGGACCGTCGTCATGATTCCGGTGACGGCGTGGATCGTGGTACAAGTGTCCCGAATCGATACCATCTGGGACGATTGGGCTGATATCCGGTTCGGGTTTACTGCCACACATGTAACGAGAGGATCGCGCTGGCGCGCCTTTCTGAGAGGCGCCACCGCGATTCGGCGACTCCACATTTCTGAGGCGGCTCTCAGTCCAAGGACGGCCTAACGCACTGAGCTGCGGCGGGCTTCACGCGCATGGAGCGACGCGGCGCGGCGGCTGCCGCGCCACGACTGCTTTTGACTGCGGCGCGATTTGCAGCCGACGTGCCGCCGTGCAGCTACGATGTTCCCGAGCCGGCTCGGCCGGCGGGCCGGATGGCCAGCCCGCCGTCGGCTCCTGGAATTGGGCAGCGCTCAGATCGGAGGACCTGACCCGCGGCTTGAATGCCAGAAAGCAACGATTTCCAAAAATTCGGGTGCTCCCGTGACGTGATAATAAATATGATACCGCACACGCGGTATGTGAATACGCCGAACACCGTCAAGCTTAACGTTCGTTGCGCGTGAACCGATGTGAGGCTGTAGTGCGACGATAGGAAGTAACCGCTGGAGTTCTTCGCGGATGGCATTAGGAGCTGCAGGACGATTTAAACGCCACCATCGCTCGGCCTCACGAATGTGCTCTGCGGCCAAAGCCGTGAATTCGATGCGTAGCGGCTGACTCATTCACGGCCGCGCATTTCGCGAAGCAACTCTTCCGCGGATATGCGTTCGCCGCGCTGACCCTGCGCGATTGATTCGAGCAGGACAGCCTCGAGCTCTGCGTCAGCCTCGAAGGTCTCCTCGGCGTCGTGCGCGAGAACCGTAACCTCGGTTCCTTCTGGTAACTCCGTTGCTAGGATGACCTGTCCGTCGACCACTTTGCCTGATGTGACTTGCATAGGCCCATTCTAACCTCAGACGTAATCTCCTGACGAAGCGACTCTCTTGAGTACCGTCCCGGCCCTTGTTTGGTGCGGATCGCGCACGCCCTTTCTCGCCGACGACACCGGAGGGCAAAACGTGGTCATGTCACGTCGGTCGCCAATGCTTTGTCGGAGGCGGAGGAGCGAAGACATGGAACTGTTCCGAATTCCGTTGGTTACGCATCGCTGCGTCTGCCCAACGCGTCCTTCGTACCATCAGCACCATCTCAGAAAGCCGTGCATCTCGTGATCGATAGATATCCGCCATATACGACCTCTGGTCAGTAGATGTTGGATATCTCATCCAGGATGAGAAATCGTATCGAACGCGCGGTTACGACTATCGCCGGCGAGATCCGCATGCTGCGCTGAATCAGTCGCCTCGCCCCGCTCGCGAGGAGAGGGTCAGGGGGAGGGGTGCCCCTCATCCGGCCCTTCCCCCTCGCTACGCTCGGGGTCAGGGCCACCTTCGCCCCGCGTGGGCGGGGAGAAGGGACTGGGAGAGCCCGTAATCAATCGCGCGCCGCGCTGATACGTGAGGTACGCCCACGCCCACTGCGTGATCACGAGGAAGCGGTTGCGGAAGCCGATGAGGAAGAAGATGTGGATCGCGAGCCAGGCGAACCAGGCGATGAATCCGCTCAGCTTCAGCTTTCCGAGGTCTGCGACCGCGGCGGCGCGGCCGATCGTCGCGAGCGAGCCTTTGTCGCGATAGTGAAACGCGCGCAGCGGCTGCCCCTCGAGCGCGCGCTCGAGGTTCATCGCGGTGTGCTGCCCTTCCTGAATCGCCGCCGGCGCGACGCCGGGCACGAACGAGCCGTCGCGCTGCTTCACCGCGGCGAGATCGCCGATCACGAACACGTCCTTGTGCCCGGGAATGGTGAGATCGGGCTCGACGAGCACGCGCCCCGCGCGATCGAGCGGGACGCCGAGGGAGCGGGCGAGAGGGGAGGCCTGCACGCCGGCGCCCCAGAGAATCGTGCGCGTCGGGATCACGCGGTCGCCGATGCGGACTTCGCGCTCGTTGAGATCGGTGACGACGGCGTTCGTGATCACTTCCACGCCGAGGTTGGCGAGCTGCTGCTGCGCCTTTTCGGAGAGTGCGGGCGGATACGGCGGGAGCACGCGATCCTTTCCTTCGACGAGGATCACGCGCGCGTTTTCGGAGCGGATGCGGCGGAAGTCGCGCACCATCGTCTGCCGCGCGATCTCGGAGAGCGCGCCCGCGAGCTCGACGCCGGTCGGTCCGGCGCCGATCACGACGAACGTGAGCAGCGCCTCCTGCTTCGCGCGATCGGTCTCGCGCTCCGCGGCCTCGAACGCGAGCAGCACGCGGCGGCGGATCTCGAGCGCGTCGTCGATCGTCTTCAGTCCCGGCGCGAAGCGCTCCCATTCCGGATGTCCGAAGTACGAGTGCGTCGCGCCGGTGGCGAGGACGAGATAGTCGTACGCGAGCTCGCCGCCGGCGAGCTGCACGCGCTTCTTCTCCACGTCGACCGCGACGGCGTCGCCGAGGATCACCGAGACGTTCTTCTGCTTCCGCAGAATCGCGCGGATCGGCATGGCGATGTCGCTCGGATTCAGCGCCGCGGTCGCGACCTGGTAGAGCAGCGGCTGGAAGAGGTGATAGTTGTGGCGGTCGACGACGGTGACCTCCGCCTCGGCGTTTTTCAGGCCGCGCGCGGCGTAGAGACCGGCGAAGCCGCCGCCGGCGATGACGACGTGGGGCATCGCCTCATCCTCTCATGTCATCCCGAGCGTAGCGAGGGACCTGGGCGGATGGGTGGCACGAAGCGCGGGCTTCGTGCCACCCTACCCCCCGGGTCCCTCGCTCACGCTCGGGATGACATCAGGTAAAGCACTCCGCGAACTCGCGCACGATGCGGCGCATGTCCTCGATGAGTCCCGGATCGTGTATGAGGCGCTGCTTCACGGCGACGAGGAACGGTACGTCGGCGTCATCGGCCGTCGATCCCCAGCGCTCGATCGAGTCGAGCCACTTGTCGGGATCGCCGTCGAAGACGGTCAGCAGAATCTGGACGCGTGCGAAGTTCGCGGCGAGGCCGCGCAGACTCCACCGCGGTTCCCACTCGATCACTTCCACCGCCGCTTCTTCGGCGGTCTGTGCGTACGCAAAGGCCACGACAAACTCCTGTGGGGATTGGGACGATCCCCTGGGCTGAGATCTTCATTAAAGGAGTGACGGAGAGAGGTAATTCCCTACCTCGAATTTCACGGCCGGTCCTAGAATCTCACGCATGAATCCGGCAGCCGTCCACCTCGCGCTGAATAACTTCCCGCCCATCATCGACTTCGCCGCATTGGTCGTGTTCGGGATCGGGATCGTTTGGAAGAGCCACACCATCCTCCGGGTGGCGCTGGCGCTGCTCGTCCTGGCCTCGCTGATCGCCATTCCGGTGTTTCTGACCGGCGAGCCGACGGAGGAGATGGTGGAGGAGCTGGAGGGCGTGAACGCGGTCGCGATTCATCCGCACGAAGAAGCCGCGGAGTGGGCTGCCTGGCTCCTCGGCGCGCAGGGCGTGGCCGCGCTGCTCGCGCTGATCGTGTACCGCTCGCGCGATCTCCCGCGCTGGGCGGTGACGATCGTGATGATTCTCGCGGTGGTGGCGACGGTGGCGGTGTTCCGTACCGCGAATCTGGGCGGGCGGATTCACCATCCGGAAGCGCAGATGGCGAGGTGACCGGGGGGGGCCGGGGGCGGTTGCCCGGTTACCCGGTTTCCCGGTGCCGCCGTCCGGGTGGCGGCGGCCGTCGATCGAACACATAAACCTGGCGCCGGCCCCCGCGCGGCGCCACCGGGCAACCGGGCGACCGGGCAACCGCCCCCGTCAAATCCCGATCTTCGCCAGCTCCGGCTTCCCCGCCACCGGGCAACCGGGCAACCCACGGTCAAATCCCGATCTTCGCCAGCTCCGGCTTCCCCACCCAGCGTCCCCATGAGAAGCAGCGGATGCAGGTGAAGGTGTAGTCGGTGATGCCGGTCTCGCGATTCTCTTTCGCCTCGACCTCGATCTTCGACTGGCAGCGGTAGCAGAGGATCGCGTCGCCGCGCTGCATGTTCTCGACAAATCCCTCGACTGCCTGGTCGTAGAACTCCATCTGCTTCGGGCGCTGCGGAATGGTGATCGTCTCCTTGTCGCGCGGGCAGGTGAGGAAGATGTGATCGGCGAAGGTGGTCTGCACGAAGCTGCCGGTCAGCTTCACGCCCGGATGCTTCGGACAATCGATGGTCTTGCCCGCCCAGTACGCGCGTGCGAGGTCGCGGAGCTGTTGAACGTCGGTCGGCATGCGCGTGACATTCTAATGGCAGAATCCAGACCGATGACGTTCACGACCTGGCTGCTCTTCGTGCTCATGGAGATCCCCCTCTGCCTCATGCCCGGCCCCGCGGTGCTGTTCGTGTTCGCGCACGGGTTGCGCTACGGAGGAGCGAAGTCGGTGTGGGCGAATCTCGGGATTCTGAGCGGGAACGCGCTCTACTTCGCACTGTCCGCGACAGGCCTCGGCGTGCTGGTGAAGGCCTCCCACGACGCGTTTCTCGTCGTGAAGTGGGCGGGCGCGGCGTACCTGATCGTTCTCGGCGTGCGGATGATCTTCAGCAAGTCGGCGGCGCTCGGGGAACCCTCGTCCGCCGCGGAGGATGTGCGCGGCCCGAACATCCTCGGACGCGGCATCGTCCTCCAGCTCGCGAATCCGAAGGCGCTGGTGTTCTTCACCGCGTTTCTCCCGCAGTTCGTCACGCCCGACGCGCCGATCGCGCGGCAGATGCTGATTCTCGGCGTGACCTCGACGATCCTCGAGTTCTTCATCCTCGCCGGCTACGGCTACTTCGCGGGACGCCTCTCGCTGCTCACGAAGAGCGCGCGTTTCGCGCGGCGCATCAACTGGGCATCGGGGGCGATGCTGGTGACGTGCGGCGCGGGGCTCGCGCTCACGTCGGAATAGGAGGGCGGACGTCCCGTCCGCCTTCGATGGGGCGGACGAGACGTCCGCCCTCCACCGCCTCGAAGGCGCGCATGAAGTTTCCGCCGAGAACTTTCTCGACGTCGCCTTCGCTCATCCCGCGCTCGAGCAGGCGCGCCGTGAGCGCGGGCAGCATCGAGGCGGAGGTGAGGTGGTCGGGGAGCGCGGGGACGCCGTCGAAGTCGCTGCCGATGCCGGCGTGATCGATGCCGGCGACGCTCGCGACGTGGAAGATGTGATCCGCGACCTGATCGAGTGTCGCGGCCGGACAGCCGAGGCTCTGGAACCATTTCAGGAACGCATCCCAGTCGACGCGATCGTTGGGCATCTCCTCGGTGCCGCCCTCGCCGGGGCGCTCCATGTTGTCGCGCTTCGAGGCCCTCATCGCCACTTCGGCGACCTCGTCGCTGATGAAGGCGGAGAAGAAGTTGATCATGCAGACGCCGCCGTTCCTGGCCAGTGCGCGCAGCATCTCGTCGGTCATGTTGCGCGGATGCCGGCAGAGCGCGCGGGCGGACGAATGGGTGGCGACGACGGGCACGCGCGTGGTTGCGATGACGTCGAAGAAGGCCTTGTCGGAGATGTGGGAGACGTCGACGATCATGCCGAGGTCGTTCATGGTGGTAACCACCTCGCGGCCGAAGGCGGTGAGGCCGCCGTGGCGCTCCGCATCGCCCGACGAGTCGCACCAGTTGTTCGTGTTCACGTGAGTGAGGGTCAGGTAGCGCGCGCCGCGCTCGTAGAGCTCGCGCAGGATGTCGAGCGAGTCCTCGATCGCGTGCCCGCCTTCGACGCCGATCATCAGCGCGAGCTTGCCGTCGCGCTTCGCGGCGCGAATGCCCTCGCTGCCGGTGCAGAGCGTGAGCGCGTCGGGGCGGCGGGCGGCTTCGTCGTAAATGACGCGGATCAGCTTCCGCGCGAAGTCGGCGGCGCCGCGGGCAGCGTAGGGCGGCGGAACGTACGCGGCGAAGAACGACGCGGTGATGCCGCTCTCCTGCAGCGACTTCAGATCCGCCTGTGCCTCGGTGTCGTGCTCATCGAGGTGCACGTTGTGGCGGAAGAGGCGGTAAGGCGTGTCGCAGTGGCCGTCGACGATGATCGCGCGGCGATGAACGTCAGGCATCGAAATACTAGTGCCGTCGATGTCGAGGAGCATGGCCTGCGTGCGTGGCACGCAGGCCATGTAGCAAGAAGCGGGCTATCCGCCGCGCACGCTACGCCGTTTCGGCGCTGACGGCGCGGGCTGCGTCGTGGAGTTGCCGAGATCATGAGGCACCGTGACCGTGACAGTGCCGGTACTGCGGTTGCCGGCGGCGTCGATGGCCTCGATGTGCAGCGTGTAGACCCGGCCGTCGCCGTTTCCGTCACGTTCGGCGCGGAGCGAAGCGGTCAGCAGGCCGGTGATCGTGGCGTCACCGGTGCTGAGCGTCTCGTTGCAGGTGATGTCGTAGATGCGCACGATCGGCGCAGGATCGACCGCGTCCGTCACGTTGGCGGTCACCGTGACCGTCTCGAGCTTCCTGTTGGGAGCCCAGAGCGTGTCCGGCGAAACGGTGAGGGAGTGGATCGCCGGAGGCGCCGTGTCGACGACGGTGATCGTGAACGAGTCGGTGCTGGTGTTGTTGTGAGCATCCGTCGCACTGCAGTCGACCGTCGTGACGCCGAGCGGGAACGTCGACCCCGACGGAGGCGTGCACGTCGCGACGACCGTGCCGTCGACGAGATCGGTGGCGGTTGCGATGAAGTTGACAACGGCGCCGGCCGCACTCGTTGCTTCGGCCGTCAAATCGGGAAGTGACAGCACAGGAGGCGTCGTATCGACGACTTCGATCCCGAACGTCCCCGTGGCGGTGTTGTTGTGAGCATCGGTCGAGCTGCAGCTGACGGTGTGCTCGCCGAGAGAGAACGTCGAGCCGGACGGCGGCGTGCAGACGACGGCGACCGAGCCGTCGACGATGTCCGTCGCCGTCGCGCTGTAGTTGACGACCGCGCCGGCCGCGCTGGTGGCTTCGACAGTCACATTGCCCGGGAGCGAGAGCGCAGGAGGAGTCGTATCGACGACGATGACCTGGAACACGCCGACCGAACAGCTCACGGTCGTCGTGCCGATGGGGAACGTGGAGCCCGAGGCCGGCGTGCACGAGCCGTCGAAGGTCACGACCGCGCCTCCCGGCCCCGTCGCTTCCGCGGTGATGTTCGGTAGATTCGTGGTCACTTCGACGGTGAAGGTGCCGGTGCTGGTGTTCGAGCGCGAGTCGCTGGCCGAGCAGGAAACCGTCGACGTGCCGACCGGGAAGACCGAGCCGGAGGCGGGAACGCAGGTCACCGCCACGTTGCCGTCGACCAGATCGCTCGCCGTGGCCGTGTACGAAACCGCGACTCCCGACGCCGTCGTGGCCACCGCGGTCACCGTTCCCGGCAGATTCAGAGCCGGTCCGGTCGTGTCGACCACGGTGATCGTGAAGGATCCATTCGAGCAGGTGACGGTCGTCGTTCCAAGCGGGAACAGCGAGCCGTTCGCCGGAGAGCAGTTGCCCGGAAGCGGACGCCCCTCGCTGTCGAAGCCACCCGAGTCGTCATAGGTGACGTTCGCTCCGCCCGGCCCGGTCGCCTCGACCGTGACGTCGTCGGGATTGACGGGAGTGGACGAGATGATGACCTCGAACGTATCGGTCGCCGTGTTCCCGCGCGAGTCGCTGGCCGAGCAGGTGACGACGGTCGTGCCTGCCGCGAACGTCGATCCCGACGGCGGCGTGCAGGTGATGCCGACGGTGCCGTCGACCAGATCGGTCGCCGAGGCTGTGTAGGTCACGACCTCGGAGGTCGCGTTGGTGACGACCACGATGTCGAACGGCAGGTTCAACGCCGGCGGCGTGGTGTCCTGAACGATCACGGGGAAGCTGCCGGTCGAGCCCTCGGTCGCCGAGCAGTTCACCGTTGTCGTGCCGATCGGGAACAGCGACAGCGACGGCGGCGTGCAGGTGATCGTGAATTCCGTACGGCCATCGTCGTCTTCCGGCGCGATCACCGTGGCTGAATAAACGACGATCGCGCCTGTGGGTCCGGTGGCTTCCGCAGTCACACTGGTCGGGATCTGGATCGTCCCGAACGCAGCGACCGGGATCAATGACAACACAAGCCATGCAACATGGCGAAACGACATGATTGGCCTCCGACCCGTGTTAAAGGGGGACTCTCTTCTCTTGAGTTGAACACAATCTACATCCGATCGGGCCGGTTTGCCACCGTTACGTAAACGGCGTGCTTTTTCGGCAGCCGCCGACTGCCGTACGAGCGCCGGATGCGCACGCGAAAAAAGGCTGCGCGAAGCATGGCCACGAGGTCCTCGCGCGCATGGAGCTCGAGGCGGTGAACCTCCTCGGAACGCCGCTCTCCGCGGAACGTCGTGACGCGGCGGGTGAGGTGCGTGCCGTCGCTTTCCTTCCGAGCGAAGACGACCCAGTCGTCGCCGTCGACGCGGTGCTCGTCATAGGGCGGATACGACTCCCGCTCGGCGACGTCGAACACGAGCACGCCGCCCGGCCTCAGTGCGCGCGCGGCGCGCGCGAAAAACGGCGGCAGCTCGTCGCGGCGCCCGTAGTTGAGCACTTCGCCGACCGCGGTGATCGCGTCGCACGGCGGGATCTCGCACGTCACGAACGAACCGAGCTCGAAACGCGCATCGGGTGCGGTCGTCCGCGCGAGCGCGAGCATCGCGGCCGAGGGATCGATGCCGTGGACGCGAAACCCGGCGCGCGTCAGCGCCCGCGCCCAGATGCCGCTGCCGCAGCCGATGTCGACGACGAGGCCGTCGTTGACGCCTTGCCGCCAGAGGATCTCGAGCAATCCCGGCGCGGCCGATTCCGCAAACTCGCCGAAGCCGTTGTGGTGAACCCACGCGAGGTCTTCGCCGTAGGGTGTGCTCAACGCTCCGCTTCCTGCCGGATCGCGCGCAGCATCATGCGCCGGATCAATCCGCTGAAGGGCCGCACGAGCATCCAGTAGAGCCGGAACAGCATGCGCGCGTCCTCCGCGCAGAGCACGCGCGTTTCCGTCGTCACGCGCGATGTCTCGCCGCTGCGCTCGATGAGGAAGTTCCACGCGGCGCGCGCGGCGCCGTTCGGCACGGGCGCCAGAAACGAGCCGGCGCTCACCGCCTGAAGTTTGCACGCCGGTTTCCAGAATGGCCCCTGCACGCCGAGGACGAGCTCGCGCGGCGGATCCTCGGCAAGCAGCCCGAAGCCGTCGCCGATGAACGCGTCGAGGTTGAATGCCTTCGCGCTACGCCCCAGGCCGCGGACGGCGAGCAGCGTGCGAACGACGGGATGTCCGGCGAGATCGGCGGTGCGGATCGCGGCGTAGACGCGCTCGGGCGTCGCGTGCACGAGCATGGAGTGCCGCTCCACGAAGTCGCAGTGCGGCATCAGGCGGTCGAGGAGCATATCGGTGAGCGTAACGTAGGGGCGGGCTTCAGCCCGCCCTGGTAGTGATGCAGTTTGAAAAAGGCTGATCGGTGACAGCCCCCGCCGCCGATGGTACATTGCTCGCCGATGGCGAAGAAGAAGCGCGAGGAGCCGGAGGACGAGTTTCAGGCCGCGTTCCGCGTGGTAGCTATCGCCACCGGCCAAACCGCCGAGCCGACCGCCCCTCCGAAGAAAAAGGATGCCCGCGCTGTCCAGCTTGGGCGGCGAGGCGGCATCGCCAGCGCGAAGGCTCGCGCCGAAAAGATCCCACCTGAGCGCCGCCGCGAGATCGCGCAGGCCGCCGCCCGCGCCCGCTGGCAGAAGTCCAAATAACGCTCTAACACTCTCGCAATTTCACACAATTTATCTCAGAGGAATTTACCTCACATAGGTGTGTGTTGGGCCACAAAACCGGGATGGATGAACTATGGGAGCACGAGAACAGATTGAGAAGCAACTGAGCAAAAAACGCACTGAACGAGCGGAGCTACAGCGTGACTTTGAGAAGAAAATGAACCTCGCAGAAGGCCACATCGAAGGCCTAGAGGCTGCGCTGAAGGCGCTGCCGAAGGACTTGACCACAAATGGGGACGTTGCCCTCCGAGAAGGTGGAGGGGCCGCCATGGCGCGGGACTTCCTGCGGACACACGGACGCCCGGCGCATATCACGGAGATCGTCACCGGCATCGGCAAGGAGCCGACGCACAAGAACAAGGTCAGCTTGGCGTCGGTGATGTCCACCTACGCGCGGCAGGGGAAGGTGTTCACCAAGGTGCCCGGCAAGCCGAACACCTTCGGTTTGGTGGGTGTGGAGTATCCGATATTTGGGACTTTGAACCTGACAGAGGCCCGCCCAACTGATGAGGATGAGATTCCTTTGGAGGAGGAGGGTGCAACCGAAATCGAGGATGATATTGAAATTGTGACGTAACTAAAAGCCCCGTCGGTCAGGACGGGGCGGGGACGACGGGAAAGCTCTTTGAGATAACTGTTTAGCGTGTGGTGACGTGGGCGAACTGGTAAGCCACCTGGTTTTGCA
Organism: Thermoanaerobaculia bacterium; assembly: GCA_035525285.1. Taxonomy (GTDB): domain Bacteria; phylum Acidobacteriota; class Thermoanaerobaculia; order Gp7-AA8; family Gp7-AA8; genus QHVT01. The sequence goes on along the minus strand of DATLFB010000088.1, from coordinate 23,342 downwards.
AGCCTCGGGATAGCGGTTCAAATCCGCTCGTCACCTCAGTTCCCTCGAAGAGTCGAATCAGCATATCAGATTCATCCCGCCAAAACGTGCAAACGTCTGCACGCATTCCCCTACAAGCACTTACCAATATTGCTACTTGATGCTCAAGCGGTTGAGCAGTAAAATACGGGGTATGAATAGGTTGCACGCCAAACGTCGCGCCGAAATCCTGAGCCTCTTGGTCGAGGGGAACTCTATCCGCAGCGTCACGCGGATCACCGGAGTCTCGATCCACACCGCTCTCAACTATGCCGTCGCTGCTGGGATCGCGGCGGCGAAGTATCAGGACGAAACGCTCCGGGGGCTGGCGTGCCGACGCATCGAGTGTGACGAGATTTGGTCATTCTGTCATTCTAAAATGAAGAATACCCCTCCGGAGTTACGTGACCAGTTCGGTTGGGGCGACGTGTGGGTGTGGACGGCCATCGATGCCACGAGCAAGCTCGTTCCTTGCTGGCTCGTGAATGATCGCTCCGCTGAAAGCGCCCGTCGCTTCATGCACGACCTTGCCAGCAGACTCACGGGGCGCATCCAACTCTCTACGGATGGCTACTCCTCATATTCGGATGCGGTGGAACTCTCGTTCGGAGCCAACGTCGATTACGCCACGATCGTGAAAGAGTACCGCGCGATGCACGGCCGCGACGCCGAGGCGCGCTACAGCCCGGCTGCATGCGTCGGGGTCACTCGCCGGATTGTCATGGGTGAGCCTAACGAGAAACTGATTTCAACCAGCTACGTCGAGAGACAAAACCTTTCGATGAGGATGGGGATGCGTAGATTTACAAGATTAACTAATGCCTTTAGTAAAAAACTAGAAAACCATAAGCACGCGGTGGCTCTCTACTTCCTCAACTACAACTTCGTTCGGATTCACCAAACCCTACGGTGTACCCCGGCGATGGCGGCGGGTGTGACGGACAAACTTTGGAGCATTGACGATGTCGTCTCGCTCGTCGGCTGACCACGGAAACCCTTTTACCTGCACGCTAATGGAGGACCAAACAAATGCATGATGCCTACACACTGATCCGGCAAGCCATCATCGACAAGAACATCATTACGGCCACCTACGACGGGCACCACCGAGAGATGTGTCCGCACGCAATCGGACACAAGCACGGCAGGCAAATGGCGCTCTTCTACCAGTTCGCCGGTAGTAGCTTCAAGGGGCTCGGCCCGATCGGCTCATTCGGCAACTGGCGATGCGTGTTCGTCGATAAGCTGGAAAATGTCAGAGTGCGAGCGGCGAACGGCGAGTGGTACACGGCATCCGATCACTCCCGCAAGCAAACGTGTATCGACGTCGTGGACGTGGAAGTAGCGCACTAGCCAGCTTGTGCGGCGGCTGCCACGGCTGCCGTGCGATGGCGTTCCGGGCGCCGTTGCGCGGTGTTCTTCCATTCCGCGTATTCCTCGGCCAGCTCCTTCGCGTCTGGACCCGAGAAAAACGCGAGATACATTTCTCCGCCGCTGTCTACTGCGGAAGCGATCCAGTCGCCTTGATGCTCGCGAGACGGCATGGTTTCGTAGGTCATGTATCCTCCGATGCGTGATCGTTAGGCGGCTCAGGAACTGGAGAGCCTAGCACGGGTAGATCACGACGCGTGCCACAGTTATTAGCAATATCTACATCTGGTTTCAGAGTTTCAGCTTGCGCAGTACGTCGTAGGTGAGGCCGGAGAACAGCTCGGCCGCATCGACCTTCAGGCCGCGTGCGAGTTTCAGCACGGTTGTGAGGCTTGGAGTCTTCCGGCCGTGCTCGACCGTACTGACAAAGCTCGTGGTGAGGTTGGACGCCTGCGCCAGTTTCTCCTGACTCAGCTTGCGCTGCTCGCGCAACCGGCGCACCCGCTCTCCGAATAGCTGCGCGTCCGTCATGCCCACGATTGGACATCCGAACTAGCCCTTGCGTCGATAGTCTATCGAGCATAGTCTGTTGAGCATGATACAACGGGAGCGCATCAGAGTCATATTCCTCCACGGCGCAGAGTCGTACGGTCTCCGTGAGGTTGCCCGCCTGACGAACACCTCCGCCCGCAAGCTGAGGCGGGAGGTGGCGGCTGGCTATCGAGACGGAGCGAAGGTGCGCGGCGCATGGCGACTTACGTGGCGTCAGGCAGCCTGCTTCGCGCTGGAATGCTGGACACTCGCCGAGATTCACGAGGCGCTTGGTAGCGACGCTGCCGCTGTCCTGCCGCCGCTGCTTGCACTCCGTACGGTCACGGTCCGATTGCCGGAATTCCTCGTGCGGGCGCTGGAAACGGTCGCCACGAAAAACAGAACGACTCTGGACGCCTTCCTGCACTACGAACTGATGGACTTTGCCGGAACGTGGGCGGAGCAAATGGAATCGATCCACTCCGGATTCCGGCAGGCGTACATGTTTCCCGGAAAGGAATGAGGGGATCATTTCAAACTGCATCACTACCCCCGCCCTCGCCCGGCTGAAGCCGGGCGCTACGTTTCGTGCGCGCGCAGGAACGTGTCCGGCCTGGTGAACGTCCTGGCCATGCCGAGGCCGCGGTTGACGTTCTTCAGCGACACCTTGCCTGTCGCCACGGCCGCGCCGAGGGCAAAGTAAGTGCGCAGCTTCCCGCGATGTTTGTAGCGCACGTCGAGCGCGTGCTGCCACAGGCCCGAGTACTCGTCGTAGAAATCCTCGATCGGCAGCTTCGTCGGCAGCACGGTGTGGACGATGTCGTACATCTCCCACCGATGCGTGGTCACCTGATTCTTTGCGTGATCCCACAGATCGGTGCCGGGCAGCGGCGTCAGAATCGAGAAGCCGGCGTTGTAGGCGCCTGTTTTGTCGATCCACTCGCGCAGGCGCAAGAAGTCGTCGCGATCCCATGCGGGATCGACGATGAAATTCGGCGTGAAGCCGACGCCGAGCTCCTGCAGGATGTTGATCGCCTTCACGTTGTTGTCGGCGGTGTTTTTCTTGTTCACCGCCTTCAGCCCTTCGTCGGTGACCGACTCGAGGCCGAGGAAGATGGCCAGCTTGCCGCAGTCCTTCCACATCTCGATCAGATGCGGGAACTTGCAGATGATGTCGGTGCGCGTCTGGACGGTGAAGAATTTTTTGATGCCGGCGGCCTTGATCTGCTTCGCCATCTCCTCGCCGCGCTTCACATTCATCCAGAAGATGTCGTCGGTGATGAAGATCGCGTCCGCCGCGATGTCGCGAAGCTCTTCGACCACGCGCTGCGGCGACTTCTCGCGGAACGTCGACTCGTGAAACTTCCACACCGAGCAGAAGTTGCATTTGAACGGGCAGCCGCGCGCGGTTTCCATCAGCGCCAGCGGCTTGTGGAAGTTGATGTAGTAGTGATCGGCGTAACGCTCGATGAGATGGCGCGCCGGCTTCGGATACATGTCGAGATGCGGACGCGTGGGCGCGTGCCCGGTGTTCGCCCATGCGCCGTCGCGGTCGCGCACTTCGAGGCCGGGGATTTTGCGGACGTCGCTGCCGTCCGCGAGGGCGTTGATCAGCGGGGGCATGGTCTCTTCGCCGTCGCCGACGGCGATGAAGTCGACGGCTGTGTTGCGGAACCAGTTCGGATCGCGAGAGGCATCGTGCCCGCCGACGACGACGATCGCGCGCGGCATGTCGCGCTTGATCCGCTGCGCGAGGCGGACGGTGCGGTTCCGCTCGGTGGTGAAGTTGCACTGCAGGCCGACGACGTCGGGATCGAAGGCGACGCATTCCGCGAGGCCCTTTTCCTCACCATCGATGCGGAGGTCGAGGACTTTGCACTCGTGCCCGTCCTGCTCGAGGCAGGCGGCGACGCAGATGGGTCCGAGAGGCTCGACGAACGTGAGCATCTCGAGGCCGAGGATTCCCCCGACCGGCGGCTTGATGAACGCAACTTTCATTCGGCGCGACCAACAGTAGCAGAAGTCGTTCTATGCCGCCCCGGTGAGATCGTCCTCGTCGATCGTGCCGGTCACGTAACGTCCATCGAGGGGTACGAGGCAGCGGAAATGCACCGGAAAGATCTGCTCGCGCCCCACGCCGAGGCGCTTCCATTGCTGCAGCAGCGACTCGTGCGAAGGCGGCTCCTCGAAGTGGAAGTACACCAGCCCCTCCGAAGTCACGATCACCGGCTGCAGCACGTCGAGCGCCTCGTCGGCCGGCGAACAGAAGCCGATGTGCTGCGTCCCGTTCGCGAGCACGAACTGCGTCCGCGCGATGAAGTCGGCCGCCTCGGCATCCGTGAGCTCGCGCCGGTCGGTTGCCCGGACCTGCGCGACGTCATCCGTCTCGCCGGCGTAATGCCATACGGCGGCGCGTTCGAGGTCGGAGGGGCGGAGGTCGGTGAGGCGTTTCATGTGAGGAGGCGGAGGTCGAGCTTGAAGGGGCGTGGCTGGCCGATGTCGATCGATTTGAAGTCCTGGTGCTCGGGGTTGATTAGGTAGTTCGATTCGTCCGGTGTCACGGCACTGGGGACTTCGAGCACGGCGGAATCGTGGCTGAGAAGCCATTGGGCTCCGATGCGCTGCAGCTCAGGCGGAGCGGGGTAGTCGCGCCAGTTTGGTGGAAGGTGTTTTCGAGCGAGGTACTCCACGATCGCTTCGGGAAATGAACAGAAGAACAGCAGGTATTCAGGCAATCGAAGCGCGCGCTGGTTGTGCACGAGCAGTTCGAGCGTCGCGAGGGAGACAGATGAAGCGGTGTAGACCATCGCGGTGCGTGAAGGATTCCATCGGGCGCCGCGCCGCCGTGGTCCTTCGCCGCTGAACGCGTCGTCTGCGTACATGGGATGTACGAGTCGCCACGCGGTGATCATCACTAGGAGAACATGCCGTACTCGATCCGGTCGACGAGTGCTTCCACTTCGTCAGCACCGATCTCAGTGCGCGCGTAGTCGAGCGGAGCAATACGGCCGAGGGCGAGGTTGAGGTCCGTCAGCCACAGGGTCGCTGCCTCGCGATCGCCGTCAAAAAGATGGAGCGCCTTCGCGAACACGCGCGCGAGCCGCAGGAGGCGGTCCGACTCGTCGGGTTTGAACCGGCCTTCGGCCTTTCGCCGCGCGAGCGTTCGCCGCGGAATCCCGATTACCTCCGCGACCTGCTCTGCCGGCAGGCTGATGTTGGCGACGAATCGGTCAAATGCCTTCCAGGGAAATCCCTTGTCGATCGCTTTCCTGAGCTGTGGGTAGTCGAAGTAGTCGAGGCCGAGGAGCACGACATAGGCATGCGGTCCCGGCGACCTTCCGCGAAGAAAGGAGCGGTACCGCGCGACGTCCCTGGTGGTCGCTGATGCAGGCATGTCCATCTGGCATCCAATGTAATGCCAGATGCCCATCCCGTCAAGGAGCCGATACGCTCCACCACAACGCGTTGAACACCAGCGGAAACGTCGCGTGCGTCTGGCCGCGATGCTGCGGGCGGAAGCCGAAGAGCACGACCTTTCCCTTGCCGAACGTGACAGCCACGGCGGCCGCTTTGCGGGTGAGCCGCTCGGCGCCGTAGATCCAGCCGGAGAGCAGCACGTCGCGCGCGTCTTCCGGATAGGTCGCGAGCACCCAGCGTTGCATGTCGGCGGCGGGGGCGGTGGTGTCGAAGGCGATGGGGGAGTCGAGGAATGCAGCGGTCTGGCGCGGCATGCCGGCCGTCACGGGATGATCTCCGCGCAGGTTCAGCCGGACCAGCGAGCCGGGATTCGAGTAATCCTCGGAACGCGCGCCGGCGAGCGCGTTGCGCACGGGGATGTTCAGCTCCTCGATCACGTACTCGCATGCGTCGCCGAAGGCGATGAGCGTTCCGCCGTTCTCCACGAACTTCCGCACGGCCTCGGCGCCGCTCTTCTCCAGCGCGCCGCGATACTCCGGCGGCACTTCCTCTTCGTAGCGCATCCCTTCCGGCATGCGGCGGCGGCCGGTGGCGAGGATCTCCTTGTGGATGTCGGGCAGGATCAGCGCGTCGTAGCCCGAGAGACCCTTCTGCACTTCCTGCGGCGAGAGTCCTTTCACCGAGACGCCGAAGGTCTCGAGCAGCCAGCGCGTCCACCCTTCATCCATCGACGGCTGCCACGGCTTGTACGTCGCGACTTTCGGCTTGCGCGCGAGCTTCCCGCCGCGCGCGATCACTTCCTTCGCCGCCGGCTTGATCTCCGTCACGCGTTTCATCGCGAGCCCTTCCGGCAGCGGCATCATCGCGCGCTCGACCTGCACTCCCATCTGCAGCGGCAGCGTCCACGTCGCGACGTCGTACGGACGCAGGATGTCCCGCCCCGGCTGCAGCCGCACTTCCGGATAGCGCTGCGGCTCCATCATCTCGAGGATGAACTTCGAGTACGGCTGCGCGAGCGGAATCCAGTAGTCGCCGTTCTCCGCCTGCCGCAACTCGACGTTGTGCTCGGCCATGAGCCACGCGAGATGCTGCGCGGTCGGCCAGTCGTGCTGCTCGCGCGGAATGCGATACGCGTCGCCCGGCTTCGCGTGTGCGATCGCGGCGCGGCTGCGCGCGAGCAGATTGCGGAGCAGGTCCTCGCGGCGGTCCGCGGCAAGCTCGATCAACGCATCGGACGCGATGCGCTCGTAGTCCATGATGTCGCGCATCCGCCACCACCCGCCCTTCCACGGATTCGGATGATTGACGGTCGCCTTGTATTCGACGAGTCCCTTGCTTCCGCCGCGCAGCTCGTTCGGCTCGATGTACACCGGCGACGCAATGCGCGCCGACGCGACCTCGAGCAGCAGTCCGGTGATGTTCTTCCACCACCCGGTGTTGCGCGTGCCGCCGAGCCAGTAGGCATCGAACGAGTAGCCGTAAATGAGTCCGCTCTTGCCGGCCTGCTCGAGGCGGAAGGCCATGTTCGAGCCGATCAGGTTCGCTTCGCGCCAGATGAGCGGATGCACGTCGGGATCGACGGGATCCGCGAACGGCGGGATGAACATGCGCGGCCCTTCGCTGCCCATCTGGTGCTCGTCGACGAACACCTGCGGATTCCACTCGTGATAAATCGCGCGGCTCATCGCGCGCGTCTCCGCCTGCGTGAGCATGTACCAGTCGCGGTTGTTGTCGTGGCCGACGTACGGGTGATACAGCCACGGCATCCGCCCGCCCTCGTACTTCGTGCCGGCGTACTTGCGGTAGTAGTCGGTGATCATCGTCTGCCCGTCCGGATTGAGCGACGGGACGAGCAGCAGGACGACGTTGTCGAGCCGCCGCTTCGTCTCCTCATCCTTCGCCGACGCGAGCGCGTGCGCCCACTCCATGGCCATCTGGCTCGACGCGATCTCGCTCGAGTGGATGTTGCACGTCACCAGCACGATCGCCTTCCCCTCGGCGACGAGCTTGTCCGCGTCAGCGTCGGAGAGCCCGCGCGGATCGGCGAGCTTCTTCGCGATCTCTTTGATCCGCGCTTTGTTGCGCAGGTTCTCCTCCGAGGAGATGACCGCCATGATCATCTCCTGCCCCTCGGTGGTCTTCCCGAGGACCTGGACTTCGACGCGCGGCGACGCGGCGTCGAGCGCGCGGAAGTAGTCGCGGATCTGTTTGTAGTCGGCGAGCACGCGGTCCTTGCCGATGTCCAGCTTCAGATGCTGCGACGGCGAGGGAATCTGTGCGGAGAGAGGAAGAGCGAGGAGGAGTGCGAGGAGGACGCGCTTCATGGGCGCGCATGATAACGGTTTGCGTGTAGCGCGGCCTTCCAGGCCGCCGTTCCGCGGACATCCTGTCCGCGCTTCGTCATCGCCGACTGAAAGTCGGCGGACCGGCCGATTGAAAATCGGCGTTCCGGCCCGACAAGCGGCACGACGTCGTCGCCGCGATGCAGGACCTACGCGAGCGCGACCTGGGACGCCGCGCTACCGCCGATCATGCGCAACGCGTCCCTCGCAGCAGTGGCCGGCGTACGGAACGCCGACTTCCTGCCGGCCGGTCCGCCGATCTCCGATCGGCGGTTCCTCTTCCGCCGGCTGGAAGCCGGCGATACGGCGGGCCGGAGGCCCGCGCTACATGTCAGACCGGCCGCGTCGCGTCTTCCACGCTGGCGATGCCCACCGCGTTCTTCGTCGTCGACTTCACGCGGTACATCGCGGCATCGGCCTGGCGGATCAGGTTCTCCTTCGACATCGCGTGCGTCGGATACGTGGCGATGCCGAAGCTCGCGGTGATGGAGACCTCGATGTTCGCGTCGATGTGCAGCACGTTCGCGGAGATCGAGCGGGCGACGCGGTTCGCGACCATGATGGCCTGATCCTGATCGGTGTTCGGCAGAATGACGCAGAACTCGTCGCCGCCGAAGCGCACGACCTTGTCGATGCCGCGCACCGCGCCGAGGATGCGCTTGGCCACTTCCTGCAGCGTGCGCGAGCCGCTCAGATGGCCGTAGAGGTTGTTGACCATCTTCAGGTCGTCGAGGTCGAGGAAGATGATGCTGAAAAGCGTGCCGTAGCGCCGCGAGCGCTCCATCTCCTCGTCGAGATAGGTCTCGAAGAAGCGGCGGTTGTAGGCCTTCGTCAGATCGTCGCGCATCGCGAGATCGCGGCTGCGCGTGAGCTGATAGATGTTGCTCAGCACCTGCGCGACCGCGGTCAGGTACTTCGTGACGTTGGCCGCGTCGTCGTCCTCGATCGTGTCGCCCGCCGCGAGCGGCACGCGGATCACGCCGAGGAGATCCTCGCTGACCTGCAGCGGCATGACCATGAGGCCGCGGTCGTCCGAATCGCGCGACACGGCGAAGAGCCGCGGAGACGCGAGCGCCTTCTGCAACAGATCGGGAGGAACGCCGGGGAGGAACTCGTCGCTCTCACGGTGCTCGGGATCATTGCTGAAGCTGACGACGTACCGCTCGAGGCGCGGGTCGTGGAGGAAGAGCGTGCCGTGCGGCAGTCCGAGGATGCCGAGCACGGTCTCCGTGATCCGCTCCGACACCGCCTCGGCGTCGATCATCGTCATGAGCTCGTGGATCTGGCGGAGATAGCTGGCCTCCTGCTCGAGCTGCGCCGCATGCATCGCGGCGTCGGCCAGATCGCTCGCGAAGGCGAGGTACTCCGCGGGCGCGCGCAGAAACTCGGCGCGTGTGACCCGCAGCTCGCCCTTGTGCCGATCGATTGAGGGGGCGCCGTCACTGAGGATGACGCGCACGACGCTCTTTCCCGCGGGGCGGTCGCTGCTGCCGTCCATGATGGCGAGACGCGCGGCCTCGCGTGCAGCGCCGTCGGTGGCGAATGTCCATGAGGGACATATCTCGCGCAGGCGACCGATCAGGTCGTCACGGTCGGTGTAGACGCCCGCACTCTGCCCGCTCATTGCCGCAAGTGTTTGCATTCTAAGGCAAGATGCCCGGTGATGCGGATCGCACAAGTGGTGTGGCCGGATGCGTCGGAGTACGAGCGGAAGTGCCAGCGCGCGGACTTCGCGGCGCTTTCGGCCTCGCACGAGGTGGTCGTGGCGCCGATCGGCGAGGTTCGCGCGGACGTCGCGCACGTGTACGCGGGCAGAGAGTTGCCGCGGGGTCCGTTCGTCGGATTCGCGGTGCCGTACGTTTCGTCGGCGGATGTGAAGCAGGCGCGCTGGCCGTTGCGGAAGGCCGCGGTGCCGGATTACGTGGTGTCGCCGCTGATCGAGAAGATCGAGCAGAGCCGGTATCAGCCCTTACCCGAGCCGGTGGAGGATGCGTATTTCGACGCCCAACGTAGCGGCGGGCTTCAGCCCGCCGACGCCCGGCTGAAGCCGGGCGCTACGTTGGTTGTTGCGAGTTTTGCGCGCCCGGCCGTGGCCAACATCATCGACCAGACGCTCGCGCGCATTCACCGTTTCCGCGAGGACGTCACGTGGAACGTGTACACCCATGTCCCCACGCCGGCGGATCTCGCGGGCGTAGACGTCTGGGTCGATCCCGCGGCCGGCGAATCGGACTTCGACGGCTTCGTCGCCGAGGCGTTAGTCGTTGGTGCGGCGGTGGTTGCGACGCGGACGAAGATCAACGTTTTGCGGCTCGAGCATGGGCGGACGGGACTGCTGGTGCCGCCTCGCGATCCGAACGAATTGACTCATGCGATACTAGCCGCCCTTTTCAAACCCGAGGTAGCGGGAGCGAAATCGGCCGCGGCGCGGCAGACTAACTCTAAGTTTCGCGCGAAGCAGCGCCTGCGCGTGCTGGTCCACATGTACGAAACCATCATTCCATGACGGCTCTGCTCGATCTCCCGAATCCACAGCGCCGCGCCATCGACATCGTCAAGGACGTTGCGATCGAGAAGGGGCTGACGCCGTATCTCGTCGGCGGCCCGGTGCGCGATCTGCTTCGCGGCGTGCATGCGATCGACATCGACCTCACGCTCGAAGAGGGGAGCTCGACGCTCGCCCGCGCGCTGGCCAGGCGCATCGAAGGGCGCGTGCGCTCGTTTCCGCAGTTCATGACCTACAAAGTCACGGCCACGGGGTTCCCCGACATCGACATCGCCACCGCGCGCAAGGAGCGTTATCGGACGCCCGGCTCTCTCCCGGCGGTCACGGCCGGGAAACTGAGCGACGATCTCCTGCGCCGCGATTTCACGGTCAACGCGATCGCCCTCGGCGTCCTCGACGAGAAGCTTCACGACCCCGCGAACGGCGCGCGCGATCTGCGGGACGGCCTGATCCGCGTGCTGCACGACGAGAGTTTCATCGACGATCCGACACGGATCTTCCGCGCCATCCGTCTCGCCGCGCGCCTCGGCTTCGCGGTCGAGCCGCACACGCTGGAGTTGATGCGCGCCGCGATCGCGTCGAATGCCCTCGGCACCGTTTCGCGCGAGCGGCTCTGGCGCGAAGTCTTCATGGCGATGGACGAGCGCGACGCGCCGGTCGTGCTTGCCGCATTGCGTGAAGAAAGCGCGTTCGATTTGCTCATGGGCCACCGTCGCGCGCCGCGGCTTGGCGAGAGGCTCGAGGCCGCGCGCGAAGCGATCGAGCGCGATCCTTCGCTCGACCGCTACGTGCTGTACACGGGCGTGCTGCTGCGCGGCGACGCCTCGCCGATCGACTTCGAGGGTTCCGGCTTCTCGCAGAAGCGCGCGCGTGCGGTGATGGAGATCGCGAACGAGCTGCCGCGCGTGCACGAGGCGCTCGAGCACGCCTCATCGGAGCGGCACTGGTTCCGCGTGTATCGAAGCCTCTCGCCGGAGATGGTGGCGATCGTCGCGGCGGAACATCCGCACGAACTGCCGCGTATCGCACGCTGGCGCGAGTTTCAGCGCTTCACCCTCCCGCTGCGCGGAAACGATCTCGAAGTGCCGCACGGCCCGCACATCGCGAAAGCGCTCGAGCGCACCCGCGAGGCCGTGTTCAACGGCGAGATCCCGCCGGAGGAGGCGAGGACGTTTGCGCGGGAGATGGCGCGGAAATATCAACAGGAGTAGCGCGGGCTTCCAGCCCGCCGTCGCGCCGGCATCCTGCCGGCGCGCGGGCGCGGGCGCGGGACGCCCGCGATACGGCGGGCTGGAAGCCCGCGCTACATACGGCGGGCTGGAAGCCCGCGCTACAATCGTCGCGTGAAGGGGCTGCTTCTGCTGTTGGTGCTCGCGTTTCCCGCGCTCGCCCAGCACGACATCAGCAAAGTCGATCCCGCGCCTCCCGACGCGGCGATCGCGACGCCGATGCCCGAAGGGAATTGGCTGCAGCGGCGGCGGGCGAGGAAGTACGACATCCCCGATCTCGCCGGCGCGGAGCAGGCCCTCGGATCGCAGCTCATCGACGGCCGTCTGCCGAAGCCGCTCATCGACTACATCCTGCGCGAAGGCGGCATCCAGCAGCGGGTCTCGATCTTCGAGCGCGGGCTGGTCGTGATCAACATGACCGGCGCCGCGTCGATCCGCAAGAAAGTGTTCCTTCCGCAGAGCGCGCTGGACGCGTACACGAGCGCGACGACAGTGAAGGCCCTCAGCGCCATCGATGTGCGCGCGCTGAAGGAACCGGAGGAGACGCGGCGGTCGCAGCTGCGCGTCTACGAGGCGGACGGCACGTACGTCGAGCGCGTTTTCCATCCGAGCGCGGTGCTGCCGAAGAGCCTCAACGATCAGGTCTCTCCGCTGCGCGATCTCCTGCGCGCGATCTCCGAGGATCGCGGCGTGACCAGCAGCATCGCGGGATATGAGCCGCAGCCGGGAGACGAGCTCGTCGCGGACGACCACAAGATCTATCGCGTGTCGCGCGTGCTCGACCAGGTCGTCGAGCTGCGCTGCCTGACCGCGCCGACGACGATCTACGTGGCGAAGAAAGACCTGAACCTCTACTTCATCGGGAAACACGTCGTCGAAGGAGGGCGGACGTCCCGTCCGCCCGGCGGACAAGACGTCCGCCCTCCAGGGTGAGCTCGGTCCGCATCACGGCCGGCGCGCTGCGCGGCCGTCGCATCCGCGTGCCGCGCGACGAGGTGCGCCCGACTTCCGAGCGCGCGCGGCAGGCGTTCTTCAACATCGTCGGAGAGCGCATCGCCGGGGCGCGGTTTCTCGATCTCTTCGCCGGAAGCGGCATTTTCTCCTTCGAGGCCGTCTCGCGCGGGGCGGCGGAGTCGGTGGCGGTCGATTCCGTGCGTGCGCACACGGCGGCGATCGAGAAGACTGTGAAGGAGCTGAACGTGCCCGTTCGCGTCGTCACCGTCGACGCCCTGGCCGGGATTAAGCGTCTGCGGGGAGAGGTTTTCGACGTACTCTACGCCGACCCTCCGTATGCGTACGAGCGTTACGACGACTTGCTGACGACCATCGACAAGGATCTCCAGCTCGCCCCCGTGGGGATCGTGGCCATCGAGCACCGTAGGGGCAGCGAGCCATTCACGGCGACCCCGAATCGACTCCGATTGTCCCGCCGCGCCGAGTACGGCGAGGTGTGGATCAGTTTTTTCATGACATGAGGATGCATGGCAGACCAGAAGACGAGCATTGAGCTGACTCTCGACGAGCAGCAGACCCACACGCTGTTCGGCAATCACGACGAACACCTCCGTATGATCGAAGACGCGTTCGGCGTGAAGATCTCCTCGCGCGGCAACGAGATTTTCGTCTCCGGCGGCAGCGAGAACATCGCCGCGGTGCAGAAGCTCCTCGGCGAGCTCCAGCGCCTGATCGAGCAGGGCTATCCGATCAAGAAGTCGGACGTGCAGACCGGCGTGCGCGTCGTGCGCGACAAACCGGAGACGAATCTGGTCGACTTCTTCACCGACGACGCAGTGCCTTCGTCGATCCGCCGCATCGTCACGCCGCGCAACCTCGCGCAGAAGAAGTATCTGCAGGCCATCCATGACGAAGACATCGTCTTCAGCGTCGGCCCCGCGGGCACGGGCAAGACCTACCTCGCCGTCGCGGCTGCCGCCGCCGCGCTGCAGGACAAGCAGATGAAGCGCATCATCCTCTGCCGTCCCGCCGTCGAAGCGGGGGAGCGGCTCGGATTTCTTCCGGGCGACATCGCGGAGAAGGTGAATCCGTATCTGCGTCCGCTGTACGACTCGCTCTACGACATCATCGGCTTCGAGAAGGTGGAGAAGCTGATGGAGCGGAGCATCATCGAGATCGCGCCGCTGGCCTTCATGCGCGGACGCACGCTCAACGACTCGTTCATCATCCTCGACGAGGCGCAGAACACGACGCCGGAGCAGATGAAGATGTTCCTCACCCGCCTCGGCTTCGGATCGAAGGCCGTGGTCACCGGCGACATCACCCAGGTCGATCTTCCGGAAGGGAAGAAGTCGGGTCTTCGCGAAGTGCGCCGCATTCTCGACGGCGTGCCGGGGCTGACCTTCTTCGACTTCAGTGACCGCGACGTCGTGCGCCATCCGCTGGTGGGCAAGATCGTCGCCGCGTACGACCGCGCCGATCGCGAGAAAAAGACCGCGACCGTCGAAGCCGTCGGCGGCGGCAATCCGACGTGAACGTCGAGGTGACCGGCGAGGCGGTGCCGCGATTCAGCCGCCGCGAGATCGCCCAGTTCACGCGGACGGCGCTGCTCACGCTCGACAAGATGGATCGCCTCGACCGCGACGTGGACGAGGTCTCCGTCGCGTTCGTCGTCGATCGCGAGATGGCGGCGCTGAACAGGAAGTTTCGCGCGAAGAACAAGACGACCGACGTCCTCACGTTTCGCGGCGATGACAAGTTCCTCGGCGATATCGTGATCTCGATCGATCAGGCGCGGCGCCAGGCGGCGGACGAGAAGCACTCGACCGCGACCGAGGTGCGGTATCTCATTCTCCACGGCATCCTGCACGCGCTCGGATACGACCACGAGACGGATCGCGGCGAGATGGACGCGCTGGAGGCCGACGTGAGGAAGCGCGTGGGGCTGGACTGAGTGTCATCCCGAGCGTAGCGAGGGACCCGGGTGGGCGTGTGGCGCGTAACCCGTGCCGCCCACACACAGGTCCCTCGCTCACGCTCGGGATGACACGGGGCTACAATCGCCGCACCCTTGATCGTCCATCTCATCGACGGCACCTACGAGCTCTTCCGCCATTTCTACGGCCTCCGGCGCGCGAAGAACGGGGACGTTCCGTTCGGCGCGGTGCGCGGCGTGCTGCACATGGTCCTGGAGATGATGGAGAAAGGGGCGACGCACATCGGCGTTGCGACCGATCACATCATCGAGTCGTTCCGCAACGACCTCTGGCCGGGCTACAAGACCGGGATCGGCATCGAGCCCGCGCTGTGGGCGCAGTTTCATCCGCTCGAGGACGCGCTCGCGGCGATGGGTGTGGCGGTGTGGCCGATGGTCGATCTCGAGGCGGATGATGGTCTCGCGTCCGCCGCCGCTCTCGCCGCCGCAGACCCGACGGTCGAGAAGGTCTGCATCTGGACGCCCGACAAGGATCTCGGCCAGTGCGTCGTCGGCGAGCGCGTCGTGCAGGTCGACCGCAAGAGCGGAACGATTCGCGATGCGGCGGGAGTGCAGAAAAAGTTCGGCGTCGCGCCGGCATCGATTCCCGACTATCTCGCGCTCGTCGGCGATGCGGCGGACGGCTTCCCCGGCCTTCCCGGATTCGGCGCGAAATCGGCCGCGGCCGTGCTCGCGCGCTTCGGACACATCGAAGCGATTCCCGCGGATGCGTCGGAGTGGCGTTGCAATGTCGCGAAGAGCGAGCGCCTCGCGTCGACGCTGATCGAGCATCGCGAGCACGCGCTGCTGTTTCGCACGCTGGCGACGCTGCGCACCGACGCGCCGCTGTTCGACGAAGTGGAACAACTCCGCTGGAACGGTCCCACGCCGGGATTCGCCGCATTCGCGGAGCGCATCGGCGCGCCGGAACTAATCACCCGCGCGGCAAAGCTCCTAACCCCTAACCCCTAACCCTACTCCAAAGCAATGATCCCGTCCTTCCACAGCTTGTGGAAGATCAGCATTGCGTCGGTCTCGCGGATCGGGCTGATCTTGATCAGCGAGCCGATGTCCCACTGGCCGTTGATGCGCGAGAGGATGAAGCCTTCGTTGGGCGAGAAGTTCATCTGCGTGATCTCCTCGAGCGCCTTCGAGACCTTCGGCACCTTCGTCTCGAGCAGACCCTGCGTGCGCAGATCGCCGAGGATGACCGTCTCGGCCCCTTTGATCGCCGAGCGCACCTTCGGGTGATTCGGATCGATGTTCTGCGCGGCGCGCAGGAGGCGCTGGGTGCGCTCGAAGTCGCGGCTCTTGAGCGCGCTCTGCGCGCCGCTGAGCAGCGACTGGATCTCGTCGGTCTCGCTGAACTCCGGCGGCGCCGCGGGCGCGGGCACGGTCGGCGCCTCGAGCATCTCCTCCGTGATCGCGCGCATCTTCTGCGACGTCGGATCCTCGAGGCTGGCGAAGCCGTGGCGCACGAGCGCGGCCACGGTCGAGGAGACGACGAACTCGGAGGAGCGGCTCTCGAGGACGATGTCGGCGATGCTGCGCTTGCCGTCGATCGCGCGCACGATCGGCTCTTCCACTTCCTCGAGATCGGCGTAGTCGGGCTCGCGCTTCAATACGGGAATCACGCCCTGATGGGGGACCGTCTCGCGGATGCGCGACCATTCGTCGACGCGCCGCGTGCCTTCCATGATGATGCCCGTGACGTCGACCTGCAGCGGGATCATCTCCATCTGCGGCAGCTCGTCATCGATGAAGTAGAAGTCGCCGTCGGTCCAGAGAAAGATGTCGTAGATCTCTTCCTCGGCCTTGCGGCGCATCAGGCGCTGCAGATCCTCTTCGCTGATCACGTCGATCATCACCAGGATCCTGCCGAGGAGGATGCCGGACTGGCGCTGGACCTCCATGGCCTTCGTCAGCTCCGCCTCGCTGAGGTAGCCGTGGCTCATGAGGAACTGGCCGAGGTATTCGCGCGGATCGTTCGAGGCGGAAGAGATCACCCGGCCGTTGCGGAAGAAGATCTTCTTCTCCACGCGCTTGTTCGAGATCACGAGCGTGCCCGTCTTCTGGCCGAGACTCAGCCACTGCAGCAGATCGCCGGGCAGCATCGTCTTCAGGTTGCCGGAGAGGGCCATCGAAGGGAGTCGGATTATATGTTGGGTGAAACACGAACGGCTCCGCGTCGCGGAGCCGTTCGTTGCGAGATGCGAGTTTGGTTTCGCGCCTACGGACTCACGGCGCGTTTCTTCGAGGATGGCTGCTGCGTGACCTTCACCTGAACGGTCGAAAGCGTGAAGTTTCCGAAGAGGTCCGTCGTCGCGACGGTGATCGTGTAGGTGCGGTCTTTCCCGTGCGAACGCTCCGAGCGGAGCTCCACAGTGAGCGGGCCGGTGATGTTCCAGTCGGGCGCCGTGTCGCCGTCGCCCGTTCCGTTGATCGGCTGGTCCGACGAGACAGAGACGATCTCCGACACCGGCGACGGATCGGTGAGATCCGTGGCGGTGACGGTCACGACGATGTTGACCATCTGGTGATTCGGCGGCCAGAGCGAGCCAGGCGTCGCCTTGACTTCCGTGACCTCCGGAGGCGTCGTGTCGACGACCGTGACCGTGAAGGAGGCGGTGCCGGTGTTGTTGGCGGCGTCCGTCGCGCTGCAATCGACTGTCGTCGCGCCGAGCGCGAACGTCGAGCCGGAAGCCGGCGTGCAGAGGACTGCTACGCTGCCGCTCACGATGTCGGTCGCGGTGGGGCTGAACGTCACGGTCGCGCCGTCGGGGCCGGTCGCTTCGGCGGTGATGTCGTCGGCGCCGCTGATGACCGGCGGCGTGGTGTCGACGACGGTCACGGTGAAGGATGCTGTGCCGACATTGCCGGCTGCATCCGCCGCGCTGCAATTGACTGTGGTCGCGCCGAGCGCGAACGTCGACCCGGACGGCGGCGTGCAGACGACAGCGACGCTGCCGCTGACGATGTCAGTCGCTGTCGGAGCAAACGTCACCGCCGCTCCCGCAGCACTGGTTGCCTCGGCCGTGATGTCGGTAACGGTGATGTCCGGCGGCGTCGTGTCGACGACCGTGACGAAGAACGTCGCGTCGGCAGTGAGTCCGGCCGCGTCGGCCGCGGAGCAAACGACCTGCGTTGCCCCCATCGGGAATTGCGATCCCGATGCGGGAGTGCACGTGAGAGGCACGGTACCGCTGACGATGTCCGTCGCCGTCGTCGCGAACGTGACGATCGCACCGGCGGCGCTCGTGGCCTCGGCGATGATGTCCGAAACATTGATGACGGGTGGTGTCGTGTCCTGCACCGTCACGGTGAAGGTGCCGGTGGTCGTTCCGAATCCGTTCGTCGCGGAGCAGGTAACCGTCGTGTCACCGAGCGGGAAGAGCGAGCCCGATGCGGGCGAGCAGCCGATGGTGCCGTCGATCGCCGACGCCTCATAGGTCACCGTCGCTCCGTTCGGTCCCGTCGCCTCGGCGACGATGTCCGCTGGCAGCGAGAGAAGCGGTGCGCCGCCCGTGACCGTCACCGTGAACGAGCCGAACGCCACATTGGCAAACGAGTCGGTCGCCGCACAGTTGACGGTCGTGACGCCGGTGCCGAAGGTAGATCCGGAGGGTGGTGTGCAAGCCACCGTCACGGCGCCGCCGAAATTGTCGACTGCGGTCGCGGTGAACGTCACCACGGCCTCGGTACTCACGATGTTGTCCGGCACCGTCAGCACGGGTGGCGTCGTGTCCGTCACGCGAACGACGAACTGCACGGTCGACGTGCCGGAACTATTCGACGCGCTGCAGCTGACATCGTGCGAGCCGAGCGAGAACAGTGTGCCCGAGGGCGGAGTACATGTGACGGGATAAGTAGTCAATCCGTCGATGCTGATCGCGGTGACGTTGTAGTCGACGTTCGCGCCGCTCGCGCTCAAGGCTTCAACGACCAGGACTTCCGGCGCCGACATCAGCGGCGGCGACTCGATCTCTGGCACCACCACCGAGAATGCGGCAGGACCGCTATGGATCGTACCCGTCGCATTCTGCGCGTAGACGTCAATCGTGTAGTCGCCTGCTGTGAGCGCGACCTCCACCGGCACGAAGACGAGCAGGAGGCTGTTCGAAGCGTTGTTCGGCTCTGTAGCGATCGTTCCCGCCGGTCCGGTGAAAACGACCGTCGTCGAAACCGTACCTGAGAGATCGGTTCCGTTGATCGCGATGAACGTTTCGACCTCGCCGAAATTGATCTGCGAGGGCGAGATGCTCGAGATCGCGCCGAACGCAAGCGTCGGAATCAGTAGACACACGAGTGCAGCCAGAATCTCTCTCTTTTTCGGACCCATGTCATCAGTATGGGTCCATCTACCGCGGATATGCAACGGGTCAGGCATTAAACTACCGCGCCGTGAGTGAACGCCCTCCCTTGTTTTCCGAAAATGACTTGTCCGCGCGCGGATTCGACCCCGAAACCGACCTCGCCGAGCCGGGCAGGTTTCCCTTCACCCGCGGCCCGCAGGCGTCGATGTATCGCGGGAAGCTCTGGACGATGCGGCAGTACGCCGGCTTCTCCACGGCGTCGGAATCGAATCGCCGCTATCGCTATCTCCTCGAGCGCGGGACCACCGGACTCTCCGTCGCGTTCGACCTGCCGACGCAGATCGGGATGGACTCCGACGACGCGCGCGCGCGCGGAGAAGTCGGCAAAGTGGGCGTGGCGATCGACTCGATCGACGACATGGAGACGCTGCTCGCGGCGATTCCGCTCGATCGCGTGTCGATCTCGATGACCATCAACGCGCCAGCGTCGATTCTGCTGGCGTTGCTGCTCGTCGTCGCCGAGCGCCGCGGCACGGACTGGTCCGCGCTCAGCGGCACGATTCAGAACGACATCCTCAAGGAGTATGCCGCGCGCGGGACGTACATCTTCCCGCCGACGCCGTCGTTGCGCATCGTGACCGACATCTTCGAGTTCTGCGCGAAGCATGTGCCGCGCTGGAACACGATCTCCGTGTCCGGCTACCACATCCGCGAGGCGGGATCGACGGCGGTGCAGGAAGTCGCATTCACGCTCGCGAACGGATTGCAATACGTGCAGGCGGCGGTCGAGCGCGGGCTCGACGTCGACAGCTTCGCGCCGCGGATCTCGTTCTTCTTCAACGCGCACAACGATTTCATCGAGGAAGTAGCGAAGTTCCGCGCCGCGCGGAAGCTGTGGGCGAAGCTGATGCGAGAGCGCTACGCGCCGAAGGATCCGCGTTCTCTGGCTCTGCGGTTCCACGCGCAGACGGCCGGCTCGACGCTGACCGCGCAGCAGCCGGAGAACAACGTGATCCGCGTTGCCTACCAGGCCATGGCCGCGGTTCTCGGCGGGTGCCAGTCACTGCACACGAACAGCCGCGACGAGGCGCTCGCGCTGCCGACGGAGGAGTCGGTGAAGATCGCGCTGCGCACGCAGCAGGTGCTCGCGTGGGAGACCGGCATCGCCGCGACCGCCGACCCGCTCGCGGGCTCGTACGCGGTCGAGTCGCTGACGCTCGACATCGAGCGCGAGGCGCGCGCGCTGATCGAGAAGATCGACGCGATGGGCGGCGCGAAAGCGTCGATCGAGTCGGGCTTCATGCAGCACGAGATCGGCGAGTCGGCGTATCGCGCGCAGCGCGCGCTCGAGGAGAAGAGCGCGATCGTAGTCGGCGTGAACGAGTTCGTGGACGGGGAGAAGGCCACGCTGCCGCTCCTCACGATCGACGAGAGCGTCGAGCGCGATCAGGTCGCGCGCCTGCGCGCGTTTCGGCAGTCGCGCACGCGCGACTGGCAGCGCGCGCTCGCGCAGCTCGACGAGCATGCGCGCAGCGGCGCGAACCTCATGCCTTCGATCGTCGACGCCGTGCGCAACGAGTGCACGATCGGTGAGATCGTGTCGACGCTGAAGAAGACGTTCGGCGAGCACATGGACGTAGCGGCGGGCTTCAGCCCGCCGACGCCCGGCTGAAGTCGGGCGCTACGTTTTCCCGTTCACCGGCGCGATTTCCACTCGTCCATCAT
Source organism: Thermoanaerobaculia bacterium (assembly GCA_035525285.1). GTDB lineage: Bacteria > Acidobacteriota > Thermoanaerobaculia > Gp7-AA8 > Gp7-AA8 > QHVT01. The sequence goes on along the minus strand of DATLFB010000088.1, from coordinate 2,961 downwards.
CTGTACGAAGTCCGTGAACAGATAGAAGGAGTCGTGCGGTCCGGGCGCGGCCTCGGGGTGGTACTGCACGGCGAGGATCGGCTCGCGCCGGTGCCGGAAGCCCTCGAGGGTCTGATCGTTCAGATTGACGTGCGTGTATTCGACGTCGTTCTCGCTGAGTGAGTCGGGATCGACGGAGAAGCCGTGGTTCTGCGCGGTGATCTCGACGCGTCCCGTGCGGAGATCCTTCACCGGATGATTCCCGCCGCGATGTCCGAATTTCAGTTTGTAGGTTCGCCCGCCGAGGGCGAGGCCGAGGAGCTGGTGGCCGAGGCAGATTCCGAAGAGAGGAAGCTTCCCGATGAGATGGCGGATGTTCTCCTGCGCGTACGTGACCGGCTCGGGATCGCCGGGACCGTTGGAGAGCAGCACGCCGTCATAGTTGCGGTCGAGGATCTCGTCGGCATGCGTCGTCGCGGGATACACGGTGACGTCGCAGTTCTGCCGCGTGAGCTGGCGGAGGATGTCGCGCTTGACGCCGAAGTCGTACACCGCCACGCGATGGCGCATCTCCGACGGATGCTCATCGAACGGATACGGGCGCAGCGCGGTGACGCTTTGCACGAGATCGAGGCCGGCCATCGACGGCGCCTGCCGCAACTCAGCGACAATCGCGTCGGCCGAGCGCGTCATGTCCGTCGTGATCATGCCGCGCATCGCGCCTTCGGTGCGGATCTTCCGCGTCAGCGCGCGCGTGTCGACGCCGGAGATCGCGGAGATCTTCGTGCGCTCGAAGTACTCGCCGAGGGACATCTGCGAGTGCGCGCTCGAGGGCTCGTCGATCACGTCGCGAACGACGAATCCCGCGACCTGCGGCTCGTCGCTCTGCGAGACGAGGCTCTCGACGCCGTAGTTGCCGATGTGCGGGTAGGTCATCACCACGATCTGAAAGCGGTAGGAGGGATCGGTGGCGATCTCCTGATAGCCCGTCAGCGAGGTGTTGAAGACCACTTCGCCGATCGTGTCGGCCTGCGAGCCGAACGACTCCCCTTCGTACGTCGTACCGTCTTCGAGAACCAGTCTTGCTCGCAGCATGAGGACCCACGCGGATTATACGGCCCGCGCGTCTCTCAGCGGATCGCGCGCTCGGCCTGCCACAGATGCCGCCGTCCGTGCGAGGCGAGGATCGCGAACGCGTCGAGCACGGAGAGGCGCATGCGATCGGACGCGGGCGACGGCACTTTGATCCGCGAGCGATCGAACGCATCGCTCTCTTCGAGCAGCCGGATCAGCTCCGCGTGCAGGGTGTCGTAGCGGTGCAACAGCACCTCGCGCGCGATCGGCGCCTTCGCGGGACGGAATCCGCGCGGCGCCGGGAGCCGCTTGCGCACCGGCGGCTCCATGAACCAGACGAAGATCCGGCCGAGGATGGACAAGCGCTCCCGCCGGCGCGGCGGGCGGCGCTCCGCGGCATCGAGCCCGGCGCGAATGCGGCCGATGTACTCCTCCGCCGAAACGTTGAGGTGCTCGAGGCACTCGGCCACGGACCAGGAGCGCTCGGCCGGACGCCGAGAGAGGCTCTCATCATCGACGCGCGCGGCGAGCTCCTTCCCGCGCCGCACGTTGTCTTCGAGCTCGCGGCGAAGCCGCATCGTCTGTTCGTTCATTCGTATCGCAATGCCTCCACGGGATTGAGCCGCGCCGCGCGCATGCTCGGAATGATCGTGGCCAGGAACGACACGGCGATCGAGAACGCCGCGATGGCCGCCAGGTCGAACGGTTTCGTGATGAACGGGATCGACGACACGAAGTACACCTCGGCGATCTCCGGCGGGAACGACACGAGCTCGTAGCGCGTGATCAGCCAGCAGACGACCGAGCCGAGGAGCACGCCGAGAGCGGTGCCGCTGAGGCCGACCATCGTGCCGTACCAGATGAAGATGCGGCGCACGGTGCGCGGCTCCGCGCCCATCGAGGTGAGGATCCCGATCTCGCGCCGCTTTTCGTGCACGGTCATGATCAGCGTCGAGACGATGTTGAACGTCGACACGAACACGATCAGCCCGATCACGATGAACAGCACGAGCTGCTGGATCTGGAGCATCGAGAAGAGCTGGCGGTTCATGTCCCGCCAGTCGCTCACAGCGTAGCGGCGGTCGGTGCGGCGCTCGATCTCCTTGATCACGCGGTCGACGTCCGCGCCGGGCTGCAGCTTCACGTCGATCAGATTCGCAGCACTGCCGATGCCGACGAGCTCCTGCGCGTCGGCGAGGTCGACGAAGAGCCACCGCGCGTCGAATTCGTAGAAGCCGGTGGCGAAGACGTTCGTGACGACGAACGTCGCCGTGCGCGGCATCAGGCGTTGCGCTTCGATGGAGGGAACGGTGACGCTCATCGCGTCGCCCGCTTTCACGCCGAGCTTCGTCGCGAGGTACTTGCCCACGGCGACGCCCGGCGTTCCTTCCGCGGTCTGAAAGCGCTGCGAGGGACCGGCGATCTTCGCGAGCATCGGCGAGGTGCGTGTCCGGCGCGGATCGAGTCCCTTCATCATCACTTCCGAGCCTGTCGTGTTCGTCTCGGTCGTGACCACCGCCTGCCGGTACAGCACCGGCGACGCCTCGGCCACGCCCGGCACGGCGCGAAGCGTCTCCACGACGCGCTGCGGCGCGTTCATCGGCGCGCCGACAGAGTAAACGAACACTTCCGCGTTCCCGCCGAGGAGTTTCTGCTGCAGATCGCGGCGATACCCCGTCATCAACGCCATCGAGATCACGAGCGCCATCACCCCGATCACGAGCCCGAGGATCGACACGAGCCCGACAGCGGAGACGAGAGCGTCCGTCGGACGGCGCAGGTAACGCCAGGCAATGCGGCGGGCGAGGCTCATGAGCTCCAGTCCCCTCTCCCCGCCGAGCGGGGAGAGGGCCCGGGTGAGGGGCCGCCCCGCATCCGGCCCGTCGCGCCGCTCAGGGCCACCTTCTC
>DATLFB010000087.1:0-30662 GCA_035525285.1 Thermoanaerobaculia bacterium | reverse complement strand
ACGTTTCGACGCCGTCGACTGAGCGCAGTTGTCATGAGCTTGCCTCCCTCGCCATGTTATATAGATAGGAGAGTCGCGAGAGCGAAGTTTCCTACCCTCCGGGCATGTTTGTGGAGCGTCCGCGGACTCTTTCTTCGTCCGTCTAACGTCCTTGGTGTAAGCTGCGGCGGGCTTCACGTGCCTGGAACCCGAGCGGCACGACGGCCGCCGCGACTAACGAGACACTCGGCGGGAGCGATCTGCGGCCGGCGTGACGCCGTGCTGCTGGCGACGCTGTAGCCGGCTCGGCCGGCGGGCCGGACACCAGCCCGCTGACAGCTTCACACCAAAGTTAGCCGGCGTTTCGCGCAGATGTTACGATCTGTGTTCTCCAGAAAAGTATGCCGCAAGCGTCAAATGGTGGACGACTCTTCATTTTAGGAGCGGGAGCTTCATACGCCGCAGGCTTGCCGGACGGGCCGCGCGTGCTCGGCCAAGTCACAAGATACGTGATGGGACCATATCATCGTGTCCACAACCGGACACCGTTAGCGTTTCTGCAAGATATTACGTCATCGTTACTAGCTGCTGCCGTGCAGAGCGGATTCCGAAGTGGCAACCGTTTTCCCATTGACTCCATAGCAGGACTGTTTTTTGACGAGTTCAAGCGCGACCTGCGTTTCTTCCCGCTTCTAGATAAGTTCTGGCAGGCGATACGCGAGTTCATCTATGAGCGATCATTGGTTTGTTCCGCTGGGTATGATGACTTTGTTAAGTGTCTGTCACCACAGGACACCGTAATAACGTTTAATTGGGATCTCTGCCTCGAGATGGCCTTGCATCGTGCCCGTCATGCATTCACCCTCTCGTTGGAACAAGACGGCAGGTCGGACGTGCTGCAAGTGTTAAAGCCTCACGGTTCGGTCGATCTCATCTTTGCCGACGGGTATGTCGACGGCTCTCCTGCCGACAGGTGTTTCGAAATTATTTGCCGGTCGTTTCCCGCAATCGCTACAGCTTCGTGGATACAACCTCCGTTGCTATTCCGAACCTTGACCTATGATTCGCAGTTGGTGTTAAGTATTAAATGGAAGGCGTACGGTGCAGGCGAAATGGCCGTAGCAAGCGACGTCAAGATCAACCCGGATGCCGCGCCCGACGTCGGACCTATGCAGCTGCGTAGGTTCTTGGTGGGTGAATTTCCGTTCCTGTTGACGCCAGCAGCACCACAAGCGCTTTACGATTGGAGCTATCACATTACCAGGCATATCGCACTGAAGGTGAAACCGAGCTATCGTGCAATTATTGTGTGTGGGTACTCCTTTCCAGACTACGATGCAGGGGTTCGGAAAATGCTCAGCGCGTTAGGACGGCAGCTGACGGCTGTTCCCGTGCATGTTGTTAATCCTTCGGCTGATAACCTACCCGCTTGTGTCAAGGAAGATATCTTTCCAGGGTGCACTTTACACAAGCGCGGTTTTCGTGATTTCTCGTGGGAGTCGGTTTGAGCCGTTTCTTACGTCCGGCTAACGTCCTTGGTGTAAGCTGCACGGCCGGTCCCGCGTGCCGAAGCCAGAGCGGCGCGGCGGTTGTCGCCGATGAACTGCCGTGCAGCGAGTGGCGAACTGCAACCGCCGTGACGCCGTCACGCTGGCGATAAAGCAGGCAGCTCGGCTGCCGGGCCGAAGCCGGGCCGTGCCAGCTTCACACCAAAGTTAGGCCGTGGGTGCCTCGGACGCACGCTTCGACCTTTCGATCACGGAACCTTGCGCGTTGAGCGAGGAGGGACGGTCGCAACAAAGCTGACGCCATCTAGCGATAACCATTTATAAGTTGAGTGAGGACGAAGTATCCCTGTCGCGCCCACCGATACTTTACAAGGCGTAGGTTCCGAGCATGCTACGGTCGCAAGAACGTCAACCTTGGGCCGGTGCGCGGCTGGTAATATCGCTATGTTGCCAGTGCCCTCTTTTACGACACCGGCCAGTCGCACCACGCTGAAAGCGTCCCTACTGGACCGAGCATCACCGAATGTAAGGCGGTTGTAGTTAACCCACCGATTCTGTAGTGGGAGTAGCGCGATCTCGGGTGCCGTCGCAGCCGCCGTGATATTTCGTTTCGCGTCCTCCGTTACCATTCGAAGCTGCGTAGAAGTGTACGAGTCGAGTTCGCGTTTACCGTTCCGTATGGCTTCAGCCACGGCGCTATCGATCGCTCGTCGAACCGTAAGGACCGCGTTGCGCGAGGCGTCCGTCTCTGTTCTCAGCGTGACCGCGCTGCGCTGAAGCTGGTCGATCGCTTCCTTCGCCGTTCTGAACCCAATCCAGAGGGCAGACACCAAACCCGAGATAGTCAAACCAACCACCGCACCTGCAACGGCAGCCATTTTTACATGTGCCTCGAGCATCGTGAGTCGTCGCTCGATCTCGTCAAATCTGCTACCTTCCATGGCCATGAGCCTCCTGCTGCGTAGGTCGCTGCGCCGGAGTGTACGTGACATGCCGTATCTAGTGCAGCTGCGGGCCTCGGCGTCGGTTACGCCGGATAGACGTTCTTGGACGAGACGAGAGCACGGGCGTGGACCTGCATCGGCCTAACGTCCCTGGTGTAAGCTGCACGGCCAAGGCCCACGTGCCGAAGCCGAAGCGGCGCGGCGGTTGCCGCGAATGACGTCCGAAGGACCGAGTGGCGAACTGCAACCGCCGTGACGCCGTCACGCTGGCGATGAAGCAGCCGGCTCGGCCGGCGGGCCGAAGCCGGGCCGTGACAGCTTCACACCAAAGTTAGGCCGTTCAACGGCACAGGGCAATTAAGATTAAGCGACTGCATACAGTGCGCCGAACATCAACCACGCAATAGTATTTTCTTAATTTGACGGTTGAACGACGACCGGGCCAATTCGAAAACAACGCCGCCAATTATATAGTCGCTAACCTTCTTAATGATAGTAACGCTTAATGTTCTAAGCTGCGGAAGATGCTCAACGATAGCATCTGCAAAGGGGCGCAGCGCGGGAGTGAGGCTAAGAGCGAAAGCGACGCCACCACCGAGAGAAAGAGAACAGATTAGAAAGAGCCTTCGGGCAAGCTTCATCAGACGATGGTCAGCGCCGCTCTTGTTGAAGATCTCTTCAGCCTGACGGGCGGTCTTCCAGCCTGCGGCTGACAGCAATGCAACAGCAACGCCGAATACCCCCAAGCCATCTTCAGACCTATCGTTGAAGAGTTGAATGACAACGTATGCCAATAAACACAATAACACTGCGGTTGAACCAATGAGAATACGGTATGCACGAACAAGAAGAGCTAGCACGGCGAAATTGCGAGAAGTGTCCTTGAACCTGCGTTTCGCTGCAGCTTTCGCCGATTCCTCTCGTCTCTTCTTGCGCATTACACGTTTGTCGTGAGCTCGCCTGCAGGAATGCAGGTAAATAGTCTGTCGCCAAGCTCCGTCGCTGTATCGTGATGCAGTCGGGGTGTTAAGTCAATCTGACGCCGCCGCGTCGATCGGCGATTCTGTCACTGGGCGAGGACTATTCGCACAACCGTTCTTGACCCTCGTGCAGCTATCGGCCTAACGTCGTTGGTGTAAGCTGCACGGCCAGGGCCCGCGTGCCGAAGCCGAAGCGGCGCGGCGGTTGCCGCCAATGACGTTCGCAGAACTGAGTGGCGACCTGCAACCGCCGGGACGCCGTCACGCTGGCGCTGAAGCAGCCGGCTCGGCCGGCGGGCCGAAGCCGGGCCGTGACAGCTTCACACCAAAGTTAGGCCGGGTCGGTAGCCAAGGGTGGCCAGGCTGGTCAAGTCGCCGAAACTAATACTGCCGTCTCAATAACTTAAGGCTGTTGTACGTCCAGCTTGCATACAACCGTCCCTTCTGGCCAACACGATAAAGTGACCATACCTCTGCCAGTCGTGTACGCGGAGGCGCCTACAGTCAATTTACCGCTACCGCAGGCGGGACTGCAAAGGAAACGGCATTGAGGTGGCTCGGTTTGGCGTCGATCGTTCAGGGCATCGGTGCACGTGAGCTTGGCACGCTCACCGACGCTTGAGGTTGCCTCATCGCAATTCAAGGCGCCATCGCACGTTGTGACGAGCGTCTTGACAGCCACCTCTGAGCTGGTTTCGACGGACTGCAACGCAGTTCCCGCGCAGGATACGAACAGCAGAAGTGCGGACATGTGGATGGCGACCGGATACTGCATCTTGATTGCTCCTTTCGCAAACTACAAGGCTTCCCCCTACAGGAGGGTACTAACCCCCCCGATTCCCTACCCCGATCGCTGGGCGTGGGTGTGACCGCAAGTGGCTGTGAGCTGCGATACCTGGGTAATGAATTGCCGGCACGCAGCAAGGTCAGGCGCGACGCGGGCCCTGGCACGATTCTTCTACGAACCGCGCTCGCTGCCGTCACTCTGGCTCCGGAGGCAACGTACGGCGGAGGTAAGTGGTCCATGGACGCCAAGTAGTCGGGGACGCGGAGCGTTGAACCTACGTTGCCCTGACGTGCTGGTGGTTCACGCCGAGGCTCGATGAGAGGTGTCGTCGACGGGCGCGCAAATTACGCGGAGCTTCATGGAAAGCGGGCCAAACCGCGAATTGAGATTCGTCGGCCTAACGTCCCGCTAAACTGTTTAGGCTGCGACAGCATAGCCCTCTCCCACGCAGCCTATCGCGTTTCGCAGTTTCGCACGTCAGGCCAACCCTTTGCCGCAGCGCGTCTTCGTCGATCGCGCGGTGGTCGGTGGCGGGGGATAGGTTGCGAGGATGCAGCGTAGTGCTCGGGGGATAGGCTGTGCGCAAAGGTTCGGGGGAAGGAACTGCCACAAAGGATCGGGGCGTTGCGCCGTTCATCGCTCTTCCCCCTCCGCCAGGCCATCGAGCGGGCTGCGCATCGATCGCTTTCCCATCTGCTGCAGCACGTGCGTGTAGATCATCGTCGTACGGACGTCGGCATGGCCGAGCAACTCCTGCACGGTGCGGATGTCATATCCATCCTCCAGCAGGTGCGTCGCGAACGAATGCCGGAGCGTGTGCGAGGACGCCCGCTTGTCCAGCCCCGTCTTCTGCACGGCCGCGCGGACGGCTCGCTGGATCACCGACTCGTCGAGATGGTGCCGGCCCCTCGCCCCGGTCACGCGGTCGCACCACATTCGCGTGGCCGGAAAGACCCACTGCCATGCGAACTCTCGCTCCGCATTCGGGTGCTTTCGCTGCAGGGCGTGCGGGAGCTCGACCGCGCCGAGGCCGCGGGCCAGGTCCTTCTGGTGTATGCGACGCGCCCATTCGACGTGCGCGCGTAATTCGGGCTTCAGCGCCTCGGGGAGGATCGTCCGACGATCTTTGTCGCCCTTTCCCTGCCGCACGATGATCAGGTTCGCCGCGAAATCGAGGTCCTTCACCCGCAGCCGCAGGGCCTCCAGCAGCCGCAAGCCGCCTCCATACAACACGCCGGCAACGAGGCGCGGCGTGCCCTCCATCGCCCCCAGCAGGCGGCGCACTTCACCGCGCGTCAGGACTGCCGGAAGCCGCTCCCTCCGCCTCGCCCGCACGATCTCGTCGAGCCACGGGAGTGGATCGGCAAGCACGTGGCGGTAGAGAAACAGCAGCGCACACAACGCCTGCGCCTGCGTCGACGGACTGACGCGCTCGTGCACCGCGAGATGGGAGAGGTATGCATTGACCTGGTCCGGCCCCATCGCCGCGGGATGCCGCTTGCCATGAAAGAGAATGTATCGCCGGATCCAGCCGACATAGGCGTCTTCCGTGCGCCGGCTGTAGTGGCGCGTGCGGATCGCTGTGCGGACCCGATCGAGCAGGCGCGGAGGCTCGGCCATCGACCCGAGGCTCCCTCGGAGCGGCGGCGATGTCAACGCTTCTACGCAGGGAAGAGTCTCTGACTGGAATGGATGCGTGCGCCTTCTTCCCTGAAGCGCCGCCGCGATCCGCTCCCGCATCTTCGCGTCCGGCATCGCGCCGCGTTCGGCGTTCATCGCTCAGGATGACACGGTCAATCCTTTTTGAACATGCCGCACTCTTTCATCGCGGCGTCGTACGGATTGCCGATCTTGTCGCTCTTCGACTGCAGCCACGACTTCTTCACCATCGGACAGTAGGCGACGGCAGGACGCTCGCCCTGCGAGGCGTTGCGCAGCTTGATCAGCTCGTCGGAGAGCGGGCCGAACGCCTCACGCGCCTTGTCGAGATCCGCGCTCTTCGCCACCGCGTCAGCCGCCTTCGCGACGTCCGCATTCTTCGCCTTCGTCGCCTCGGCGGCGAGGCTCTTCGCGCTCGTCTGCGCGTCCTTCAGCGAGCCCTTCAGCAGCCCCTGGCGGACTGCTTCATAGTTCGTGAACAGCGTCGAGCTCGCGAGGAGCGGGGTCGCCACCAGGGCCAGGACTGCGAGAAATCTGAGCTTCATCGTGATTCTCCTTCGAATGTAGCGACCGGCTTCAGCCGGGCGTCGGCGGGCTGAAGCCCGCCGCTACGTTGTAGTTGTCTTCGCTTGACGATCAGGAAAATGACCGGCGTCACGAGCAGAACATGGATCGTCGACGTGATCATCCCGCCGATGAGCGGGACCGCGATCGGCTTCATCACGTCCGAGCCCGTGCCGGTCGCCCACAGCAGAGGCAGCAGGCCGATGACCGTCGTGGCAACGGTCATGATCTTTGGCCGCACGCGCAGCAGCGAGCCCTCGACGGTTGCCTCGAAAATCGCCTGTTCGGTGAGCGGTCCCTGCGCCATGTAGCGGTTCAGCGCCTCGTGCAGATACACGACCATCACCACGCCGGTCTGCACCGCGACGCCGTACAGCGCGATGAATCCCACCCACACCGCGACCGACCAGTTGAACTGATAGATCCACATCAGCACCACGCCGCCGACGAGCGCGAACGGCACGGACAGCATCACCAGCGAAGCCTCGGCCGCCGAGTGGAACGTGAAATAGAGGATGACGAAGATGATGATGAGCACGAGCGGGACGACGAGCTGCAGCCGCTTCCGCGCGTGGATCTGGTTCTCGTACTGCCCCGAGAACTGCATCGAGTAGCCGGCGGGAAGCTTCAGCTCGCGGTCGAGCGCCTCGCGCGCGTCGTCGACGAACGAGCCCATGTCCCGTCCGCGCACATTGAGCTGCACGAGCGCGCGCAGCTGGCCGTTCTCGGAGTTGATCATCGCCGGGCCGGGGGTTTGCGTGATCTTCGCGAGCTGGCCGAGCGGGATCTGCAGGCCGGGCGGAATCGTGATCAGCAGGTTCTGCATCGACCCGACGTCGTCGCGATAGTCGGCGAGGTAACGCACCTGCACGGGATAGCGCGCGCGGCCTTCGACCGTCGTGGTGACGTTCGTGCCGCCGATCGCGGTCTCGATCGCGTCGAGCACGACGCCGACGGGGATGCCGTAGCGCGCGATCGCCTCGCGGTCGACGTCGATGTTGATGTACTGGCCGCCCGAGATGCGCTCCGTGTAGAGATCGGCGGCGCCCGGCACTTTGCGCAGAATCGACTCGGCTTGCAGGCCGAGGTGCTGCAGGGTCTGCAGATCGGGACCGAAGATCTTCACGCCGAGGGTCGTGCGGACGCCGGTGTTGAGCATGTCGATGCGGTTGATGATCGGCTGCGTCCACGCGTTCGTGACGCCGGGGATCTGGAGCTTTTCGTTGAGGTCCTGGATGATCTGATCTTTCGTCATCCCCTTCGGCCATTCCCTCTTCGGTTTCAACTCGATGATCGTCTCGAACATCGACACCGGCGCGGGATCGGTGGCCGTCTCCGCGCGTCCGACTTTGCCGAGGACGTACTTCACCGCGGGATGCGCGGCGATGATCTTGTCCTGCAACTGCACGATCCTCCGCGCCTCGGTGATGTTGATCGCGGGCAGCGTGACCGGCATGTAGAGCAGCGAGCCTTCATCGAGCGGCGGCATGAACTCGCGGCCGAGGCTCATCATCAGAGGAATGGCGGCGACGAGCGCGATCGCGTTGAGGACGAGCATGGTCTTGCCGTACTTCAGCGACCAGCGGAGGAGCGGCTCGTACGCGCGCGTGAAGAAGCGGCTGACGGGATTCCCGCTCTCCGGCCGCATGCGCCCGCGCATGAGGAAGGTCATGAGCACGGGGACGAGCGTGATCGCGAGCACCGAGGCGCCGATCATCGCGAACGTCTTCGTGTAGGCGAGGGGATGAAAGAGCTTTCCTTCACGTCCGGTGAGGAGGAAGACGGGCATGAACGACGCGATCATCACGAGCAGCGAGCCGAAGATCGCGGGACCGACCTGTTTGGCGGAGTCGATGATGATGTCGACGCGCCCAGTCCCCTCTCCCCGCCCCGCGGGGAGAGGGTTAGGGTGAGGGGCGATCTCGCGCTGTGTTGCCCCCTCACCCTGGCCCTCTCCCCCGGCGGGGGAGAGGGGACTGGCCTCGGAATGCATTGCCCCCTCATCCTGAACCTCTCCCCCGGTGGGGGCCTCGCTCAGCCGCCGGTACGCGTTCTCCACCATCACGATCGATGCATCGACGATCTCGCCGATCGCGAGGGCCACGCCGCCGAGGGACATGATGTTCGACGTGATCCCGAACTGGCGCATCAGGATGAAGCTGATGAGCGCGGAGAGCGGGAGGCCGACGAGCACCGTGACCACCGAGCCCGCGTGCATCAGAAAGATCACGACGACGAGCGAGACGATGATCGCCTCCTCGGTCAGCGCTTCCTTCAATGTGCCGACCGCGCGCTCGATGAGCGCGGAGCGATCGTAGGACGTGCGAATCGTGACGCCCGGCGGGAGGCCTTTCTCCAGCTCCGCGATTCGCGTCTTCACGCGATCGATGACGGCCTTCGCGTTCTCGCCGTAGCGCGCGACGATGATGCCGCCGACGACTTCGCCTTCGCCGTTCTCGTCGAGCAGGCCCCGGCGCAGCTCGCTGCCGAGCTGCACGCTGCCGAGGGACGAGACGTAGATCGGCGTTCCGCCGGGCGCGTCGACGACGATGTTCTCGAGATCGGCGACGCGCTTGATATAGCCGATGCCGCGGACGATCGACTCGCTCTGGCCGACCTGGATCAGCCGCCCGCCGACGTCGTTGTTCGAACGGCGCACGGCTTCGACGACCTGATCGAGCGATACGCCGCGCGCGGCCATTTTGATCGGATCGAGATTGACCTGGTACTGCTTGACGAATCCGCCGACGCTCGCGACTTCCGCGACGCCATCCACTGATTGCAGTCCGAGCTTGAGGTACCAGTCCTGAATCGAGCGCAGTTGGCCGAGGTCGTGCGACTTCGACTGCAGCGTGTACCAGAACACGTGACCCACGCCCGTCCCCTCGGGGCCGAGGCGCGGCGTCGCGCCGGCGGGAAGCAGCGCGCTGATGTAGTTGAGGCGCTCGAGCACGCGCGTGCGCGCCCAGTAGATGTCGACGTCGTCGTCGAAGATCACGTAGACCAGCGAGAAGCCGAACATCGACTGCGCGCGGACCGACTTCAGGTTCGGCAGCCCCTGCAGATTCGACGCGAGCGGATAGGTGACCTGATCCTCGACGAGCTGCGGCGAGCGTCCCGGCCAGTCGACGTAGACGATGACCTGATTGTCCGAGACGTCGGGAATCGCATCGAGGGGCGTGTTCAGCGTCGCCCAGATCCCGACGCCGATGATTGCGGCGTAGATCAGAAGGACGATGAAGCGGTTGCGGGCGGAGAGCTCGATGATTTTTTTGATCATGATGGTTGCTCCAGTGCTCCAGTCCCCTCTCCCCGCCACGCGGGGAGAGGGTGGCGCGCAGCGCCGGGTGAGGGGCCCCTCACCCTGGCCCTCTCCCCGCGCGCGGGGAGAGGGGACTGTGCGTGCCTCAGTGCACGTGCCCTCCTGCGCTCGCCCCTCTCAACTGCGCTTCCGAATCCAACAGGAACCCGCCCTCGACCACGACGTTGTCGCCCGCGCGCAGGCCGCTCGCGATCACCACCTGTTCGCCGTGGCGGCCGCCGCTTCGCACTTCGCGCGGCTCGTAGACGTTCGGTTGCACCTCGACCCAGACGAACTGCTTCTGCCCGCGATCGACGACCGCGCTCGCCGGAACCATGATGTGCAGCGGTGCGGGCGCGCCGATGATGCGGACGTTGACGTACAGATCGGGCTTGAGCAGCAGGCCGGGATTGGCGAGCTCGATACGGACGCGCGCGGAGCGTGTCGCGCCCTGCAACACCGGTTCGATGAACGAGACCGCGCCGTTGAACGTGCGGCCGGGCGTCGCGGCCGAAGTGATCTCGACGCGCTGACCGACGCTGACGTTCGGAAGCTGCTGCTCGTACACGTCGGCCTCGACCCAGACGCGCGACAGATCCGCGATCTCGAGCAGCGCCTGACCCTGCATCACGTACTGCTGCTCGACGGCGAGCTTCTTCGTCACGATGCCGCTGACGGACGAAGTGATCGTCGTGGCGAAGATCGGCTTGCGCGACTTTTCGAGCTGCGCGATCTGCGCGGCGGTCATGCCGAAGAGCATCAGCCGCCGGTTCGTCGACTCGACGAGATCGTCGGACGCGGTGCGCGCACCGGCGAAGCCCGCGCGGCGCATCCGCTCGCGGTTCTCGAGCGCGAGCAGGTACTCCTGCTGCGTGGCGAAGAGATCGGGCGAGTAGATCGTGCCGACGGCCTGGCCGCGCTTCACGGTATCGCCGGTGAAGTTCACGAAGAGACGCTCGATGCGTCCGGCCGCATACGAGGTGACCTGTGCGAGGCGCCGCTCGTCGAACGTCACCCGTCCGGTGGTCACGAGCTCGCCGGTGTGCGTATCGAGTGCGACGCGGACCGTGCGGACGTTCGCGGTGACGCGCTGCTCGGGCGAGAGCGAGATCCCGACGAGCGACGGATTTTGCGCGGCTGGCGTGCGTTTCACGAGCGCCATGCCGCAGATCGGACAGCTTCCCGGTCTGTCCGATGTCACGGTCGGATGCATCGGACAGGTGTAGATGTCCGCGGCCTTTTCGACCTTCGTCTCGGTCGCGGACGTTTTCTCTTTGCTCCGGCACGCGGCCGGAACCATGGTGGAGAGTGCGAGGAGAAGGACTGCGATGAGTTTCTTCATGGCATGCTCGTCATCTGGGCGGCGGACGTCCCGTCCGCCTCCATTGGCGGACGAGACGTCCGCCCTCCAATGCGCGCGCCGCGGCGCAGCGCCTCGTAGTTCACGACCGCCTGCGCGTGGCGGGCGAGAAGGTCGAAGTACTGAAGGCGCAACCGCAGATACGCCGTTTCGGTGGTGAGGATCGCGTCGAAGGCCGCCTTGCCGGTCTGGTATGCGGCGAGCGTCGACTCGAACGCGAGACGCGCCTGCGGCACGAGGACCTCTTCGTGCAGTTTCAGCTGACTCGTCGCTTCCTCGTGCGCGGCGACGGCGATCGCCATCTCCTGCGTGAGTGAGCGCCGCAATTCGGCGATGCGCAGCTTCGCGGCGTCACGCAGGGCGATTGCCTCGCGCACGCGCGGCTCGATGAGATCCTTGCGGCGGAACGGCAGCTCGATGCGCGCGACGACGCTGAACATGTCGCGCTGCTGCGGCCGCATTCCGTACGACGCTTCGATGTCGAAGTCGGGTTTCGTCTCGAGACGCGCGAGGCGGATCAGCGCCTCCTGCCGCGCGACTTCCGTTTCGAGTGCGGCGATCGCAGGATGATCGTCGGGAGGCGCCGCCGGTGCGCCGATCGCCAGATCGTCCGTGCCCTCGGGGATCGTCACCGGGGGAACCTCCGTCGTGAACGGAAGGTCGAGCAGCGGAAGGAGTCGCGCCAGTGCGTTGCGACGTGCGCCGCGCAGGCGAAGGACGTCGTGCTCGAGATTGCTCTGCTGCAACTGCGCGCGGATCACGTCGGCCTGAGCCGAGGTGCCCACTTCGTAGCGGACGCGCGCGGCGGCGATCACCGCGTCGACGAGCTCGCGCACCTGCTCGATCGTGTGCAGCTCGGCGTCGATCGCAGCGAGGTCGTACCACGCGAGCAGGACGTCGCGCTCGATCTCCGCGCGTGCCGAGTCGAGCTCGCGCTCGACTGCGTGCGCCGCGAGCTCCGCCGCGGCGCGGCGCGCGTCGCGCTTGGCGGGACGCACGAACGTCTGTGACGCGCCGGCCATGTACATGGTCATCATCTCGTCGTCGCGCAGCAGGTCGACCTGTTTGTTCTGCACGCCGGCCATGAGCATCGGATTCGGCAGCGCGCCCGCCGGCGCGACACGCTCGCGCGCCGCCGCCACCTCGGCGCGCAACCGCGCCAGCGTGGGATGACTCGCGATCGCTGCATCCACCAGCGATTGCGGGTCGTTGAAATCAGTGGCGAATAGCGGTTGTGCGAGCAGCAGCAGCCAGATAAAGCGTTTCATCGGATCCTCTCAGACACACGTCGACCACCGATCTGCGGAAAGCAGGTTGAGAGGAACCTATCAGATGAGGAATTGCGCGTTCAAAAGGAAGAGCGGGGGAGAGGGCTCGTGACGAGCCTCGAGGGCGGTGTCGAGTGTGGTCTGAACGCGCGGAGGAACAACCGGCGCACCGGGCCGCGCGACCACCGCGACCGGTGCCCACATTTGTGGCAGCGGAGAGGTGGAGCCGGCAAACGTTGCCGGTTGCAGACGCATGGCGTCGCGGGGGGCGAACGAGTTCGTCATCGCACAGCACGGCATCTGCGCGTGAATCGTCGATGCATCCGGCAGAACGGCACAACACACGCCGGGCACGCACGCCGGGAGGACTCCGGCCGCGAGCACGGTCGCGATGATCAGCGTGATGTGCAGTCCTTTCACCGTTTGCTGGCTCCGATCCGCAATGTAGATGCCGGGCATAAGAACGCTCGTGTGCGGTCGTACATGCCCGTGTGATGGGACGCACATGGGGGGCGCGCGGTTTCGCGGTTGCGCGGTGACCCGGTTCCCCGGTTACCCGGTGTGCGGCTGCATGGACGTCGCCGAAGCGAAACGGAATGTGCAGCCTCCAACTGGGCAACCGGGCAACCGGGCAACCCCCGACACCGCGACACCGCGACACCGCGACACCGCGAAACCGCGCAACCACCCCCACCCCCCGCCCTGTGATCCCCATCACCCGAACCCGTGATCATGGTCGATGCGGGCGCAATCCACAGCGCCCACACTGCCAATCGAAACGGAGGCACTATGCCCTCTCCTTACAACCTCGAAGTCGAATACAACTGCGGCGAGTGCCGCGTCCGCGCCGAACGGCTCTTCTGCAACATGGGCGAGCCTGCCGTGCAGGCGCTCGATGCGGTGAAGTTCACCGGCCTGTACCCGAAGGGCTCCCTGCTCTTCGTCGAGGGGGAGGAGCCGCGAGGCATCTTCATCCTCTGCTCGGGACGGGCGAAGCTGACGACGTCGTCCACCGAAGGGAAGACGCTGATCGTCAAGATCGCGGAGCCCGGCGAGGTCCTCGGCGCGAGCGCCACCATCCTCGGCAAGCCGTACGAAGTCTCGGCGGAGACCATCGAGCCGTCGCAGCTCAACTTCGTCAAGCGCGACGACTTCCTCAAGTATCTCAACACGCACGCCGAGGCGTGTCTGCATACCGCTCAGCAGCTCAGTGAGAAGTATCACTCCGCGCAGCGCGAGATCCGCTCCCTCGGCCTCTCGCAGACCACCTCGGAGAAACTCGCGCGGTTGCTTCTCGACTGGTGCGACCGCGGCGGCGAGCTGACCGCGAAAGGCATCCGCCTCAAGGTCCTCCTCACGCACGAGGAGATCGCGCAGATGATCGGCACCACGCGCGAGACCGTCACCCGCCTGCTCAGCGATTTCAAGAAAAAGAAAATGATCGACGTGAAAGGCTCGAGCCTCTTCGTTCTCAGCCGCCCGCAGCTCGAGCACCTCGTGAGCGTATGAGCTCCATCGCCGAAATGCTTTCGCCGTACGAGACCGTCACGTCTCTCCCAGCGGGCACCGTCCTGTTCCGCGAGGGAGACGAGGCGGACGGCGTCTACTACCTTCACTCCGGTGAGGCCACTCTCTCCTTCTCCTCGCCGCGCACGCGCCAGGCGAGAGCATTGCTCGTCGCGTCGGCGGGCGAGATCCTCGGTGTCTCCTGTGCCGTCTCCGGCCGCAAGCATGATTGCTCGGCCACCACGCGCAGCGCGTGCGTGGCCGGGTTCGTCGAACGCGATCGCTTCCTCCGTCTGCTGGATGAAAAGCCCAGCCTCTGGCTGACGGTGCTGCGATTGATCTCCACGAACATCTCCGCCTGCTGGGACTGCATCAGGACCCTTCATGCACACTGATTCCGCGATGCTCGACGGCAACGAAGCCGTCGCGCGCGTCGCCTACAAGACCAGCGAAGTCATCGCCATCTATCCGATCACGCCCTCGTCGACGATGGGCGAGCTGTCGGATGAATGGGCCTCGAAGCGGATGCCCAACCTCTGGGGCACCGTGCCGAGCGTGATCGAGATGCAGAGCGAGGCCGGCGCCGCGGGCGCGGTGCACGGCGCGCTGCAGACCGGATCGCTGGCGACGACGTTCACCTCCTCGCAGGGCCTGCTGCTGATGGTCCCGAACATGTTCAAGATTGCGGGCGAGCTCACCCCCGCGGTGATTCACGTCGCCGCGCGCACCGTGGCCACGCATGCGCTCTCGATCTTCGGCGATCACAGCGACGTGATGTCCTGCCGTTCGACGGGATGGGCGATGCTCTGCTCGGCCAGCGTGCAGGAGGCGCAGGATTTCGCGCTCGTCGCGCACGCGGCGACGCTCGAGTCGCGCATCCCGTTCCTCCACTTCTTCGACGGCTTCCGCACGTCGCATGAAGTCGCGAAGGTGGAGCTGCTCTCCGACGAACAGATCCGCGCGATGATCGATCTCGAGCTGGTGTTCGACCACCGCTCACGCTCGCTCTCGCCCGATCACCCCGTCGTGCGCGGCACCGCGCAGAATCCCGACGTCTTCTTCCAGGCGCGCGAGGCGTCGAATCCGTTCTACGCCGCCTGCCCGCAGATCGTGCGCGAGTCCTTCCAGCGCCTCGCGCGCATCACCGGCCGTACGTATCTGCCGTACGAGTACCACGGCGCACCCGACGCCGAGCGCGTGATCATCGTGATGGGCTCCGCCTGCGAGACGGTCGAGACCACCGTCGACGCCCTCGGCGGAAAGATCGGCGTGCTGAAAGTGCGGCTCTATCGCCCGTTCGACGCCGCGAGCTTCATCGCCGCGCTGCCTGCGAGCGTGAAGTCGATCGCGGTGCTCGATCGCACGAAGGAGCCGGGCGCGAACGGCGAGCCGCTGTACCTCGATGTGGTGAACGCGCTGTTCGAAGCGCAGCGTTTCGTAAAAGTCGTAGGCGGCCGCTACGGGCTCTCCTCCAAGGAGATGACGCCCGCGATGGTAAAGGCCGTGTTCGACTCGCTCCCCCAGTCCCCTCTCCCCGCCGCGCGGGGAGAGGGCCAGGGTGAGGGGCCCCCCAACCACTTCACCATCGGCATCAACGACGACGTGTCCCACACGAGCATCGACTACGACCCGTCGTTCTCGATCGAGGAGCCCGATGTCATCCGCGCGCTCTTCTACGGCCTCGGCGCCGACGGCACGGTCGGCGCGAACAAGAACTCCTGCAAGATCATCGGCGACGCTGGCTTCTTCGCGCAGGGCTACTTCGTGTACGACTCGAAGAAGTCGGGCGCGGCCACGGTCTCGCATCTCCGCTTCGGCCCGCGGCCCGTCCGCGCACCGTACCTGATCTCCGCGGCCCAGTTCATCGCGTGCCATCAGCCGTCGCTGATCGAGCGCTACGACATGGTGAAGGAGCTGATGCCGGGCGGCACGTTCCTCTTCAACGGCAGCGCGGAAATGCTCCCCCCGCGCGTCCTGCGCCAGCTCATCGAGCGCAACGCGCGCCTGTACGTGATCGACGCGACGAAAGTCGCGCGCGAGAGCGGGATGGGCAACCGCATCAACACGATCATGCAGGTCTGCTTCTTCAAGCTCGCCAACGTGCTGCCGCCCGAGGAAGCGCTCGCCGCGATTCGCAACTCGATTCGCAAGAGCTACGCGGTGAAGGGCGAGGCGGTCATCGAAAAGAACCTCCGCGCGGTGGATGCAGCGTTGGAGAACCTGCACGAGGTGGATTTGCCGCAAGTGGCGCCCCTCACCCTAACCCTCTCCCCGCACGGCGGGGAGAGGGGACTGGGACTGGGCCAGTCCCTTCTCCCCGCTTGCGGGGAGAAGGTGGCCCTGAGCGAAGCGAAGGGCCGGATGAGGGGCGAGACCCTCCAGGTCCTCCTCCGCGGCGAAGGCGATTCCCTCCCGGTCTCCGCCCTCCCCTGCGACGGCACATTCGCCGTCGGCACCACGAAGTACGAAAAGCGCAACATCGCGCAGGAGATCCCCGTGTGGGATCCCGCCGCCTGCATCCAGTGCGGCAAATGCGCGATGGTCTGTCCGCACGCGGCGATCCGCATCAAGGTGTACGACGAAGCGCTGCTCGCGGAAAAGCCGCCGACGTTCAAATCGATCAAGCCGATGCACAAGGAGTTCGCGGGCGGACTCGCGTACACGATCCAGGTCGCGCCCGAGGACTGCACCGGCTGCACGCTCTGCGTCGACGTCTGTCCCGCGAAGAGCAAGATCGTTCCCGACCGCAGATCGCTCTACATGAAACCGCAGCCGCCGCTGCGCGACGAAGAGCGCGAAAACTGGGACTTCTTCCTCGGCATCCCCGAGCTCGATCGTTCAAAGCTCACGCCGAATCTGATCCGCTCCATCGAGCTCGCGCAGCCGCTCTTCGAGTTCTCCGGCGCCTGCACCGGATGCGGCGAGACGCCCTATCTGAAACTCATGACGCAACTCTTCGGCGACCGCGTCGTCATCGCCAACGCGACCGGCTGCTCGTCGATCTACGGCGGCAACCTCCCGACCACGCCGTGGACGACGAACGCCGACGGCCGCGGTCCCGCGTGGTGCAACTCGCTCTTCGAAGACAACGCCGAGTTCGGCCTCGGCTTCCGCGTCTCGATCGACAAACAGCGCGACTTCGCGCGCGAGTTGCTGAAGAACCTTGCGGCCGAGGTCGGGGAAACGCTCGCGGACGAGATCCTGAAGTGCGAGCAGAAGAACGAGGCGGAGATCTTCGAACAGCGCGCGCGCGTCGATGCGCTGAAGAGCCGCCTGCGCCGCGCCGAGCTCTCGCAGCGGATGCACAAGCTCGACTCCACGGACGCGCAGCAGCTCCTCGCGCTGGCCGGCTATCTCGTGAAGAAGAGCGTCTGGATCGTCGGCGGCGACGGCTGGGCGTACGACATCGGCTTCGGCGGCCTCGATCACGTGCTCGCCAGCGGGCGCAACGTCAACGTGCTCGTCCTCGACACCGAGGTGTACTCGAATACCGGCGGGCAGGCGTCGAAGGCGACGCCGCGCACCGCGGTCGCGAAGTTCGCCTCCGGCGGCAAGCCCGCCGCGAAGAAAGACCTCGGCCTGATCGCCATGACGTACGGCAGCGTCTACGTCGCCTCGGTCGCGATGGGCGCGCGCGACGAGCACACGCTGAAGGCGCTGATCGAGGCCGAGGCGTACGACGGCCCGTCGCTGATCATCGCGTACAGCCACTGCATCGCCCACGGCATCGACATCGCCACCGGCCTCCAGCATCAGAAGGCGATGGTGGATGCGGGCCAGTGGCTGCTCTATCGCTACCACCCCGAGCGCGAGCCGCCGCTGCAGCTCGACACGCGGCGCCTGACGATGCCGGTCGAGCAGTTCCTGCGGACGGAGAATCGTTTCAACCAGCTGCTCAAAGGCGACGGCGAGGAATCGCGCGCGCTCATCGCGGCGGCGCAGAAGGACGTCGACGTCCGCTGGAAGATGTACAACCACCTCGCGGCCGTGAAATGAGAAGTGGAGGACAGGCAATCCTGCCTGTCCTCGTTGAGTCAGGAACTGGCAGAATTGCCTGTCCTCCACGTTGATGACATGAGGATCACCCTTTTCACCGGGGACATCACCGACGCGCCGGCCGAGGCGATCTGCACGTCGACGAACGCGCGCCTGTCGCTGATGATGGGCACCGGCGGCGCCGTCCGCGAGCGCGGCGGATTCGAAGTGCTCCGCGCATGCGAGAAGATCGTCGCCGAGTCGGGACGCGGCGCGCTCCCCGCCGGCACGGCATACGCGACCACCGCGGGAAGCCTGCCGTACAAAGCCGCCATCCACTGCATCGCCAGCGATCCGAAAACGCACCTCTCGTCGGAAGCGCTCATTCAACGCTGCGTGACGAACGCGCTCGCCCGCGCGGATGCGCTGCACTGCGCGAGCGTCGCGATGCCCGTGTTCGCGACCGGCCACGCGCGGTTCAAGTTCGAGCGCGCGATCGAAGCGATGCTCGCCGCGCTGCGCGCAGCGGCGACGCAGGTCGAGCATGTCGTGATCGTGGTGCACGAGCCGCGGCAGGCCGACGACGTGCGGCGCATTCTCGCGGCGTAGGGGTCGGTGCCTCGTTCGTGCCCTACGCCTGCCTGGTCTTCAGTCGATCTGACCGTCGACTGCGAGGAAACACCCTCGCAAGTACTGGAATGACTTGAAGAAGATGAAGAAGAACGTTGCTGCCGAGGGCTACGCTGAAGTGTCCGACAAGATCGGACAATTGAAGATGACCGCCTTGAATGGCATGCAGCGCCTCGCGCGTCGCAGTCCTTCTTCACATCCCGTCGCTCCGAACGTCATCGTCAACCCCGCACTCCTGCTCTCGGGACCGCTCGCGACGAGCCGGCTTTCGGTGGATGGACAGGTCTCCCGCATATTCCGTCGCGTCCCAGCGGTTTGTGCTATTGATCTGTAAAGCGATGGCTTCTCTCGACAGTCAGGGGAAAACCACATGGTTAGCGTTAGCGATGTGCACGGACGACGCCGAGTCACCTTGTTCTATTCCAATCGAGCTCCAGCAGCGGCGCTTGACACGAAAGCAACTCGTCAGTGCTTGCTGGACCGCTTATCCCTGATAAACCGCCGCATCTCCAATCCCAGCCACACAACGCAGTAAGCAGCAAAAACAACTTCCCAACTGCGGGCCGATACTGGAAGGGCGCCGAAATGATACATTGCTAAACCCCAACACACATTCCATGGAAACCATACAAGCGCTAGTAGCACAACGAAGCTGCTAAACTGCAATCCGCGCGCGCCACGCTGCGCTGAGTAAATCGAACCTAATTGTGGATGCCAATACGTTAGGACAGCTCCCGTGATATCCGTTCGACCTAGAGAATATCGTTGAGGCGGGCGGGCGACTAGACGCCCATACCAAAAGTCGACTACCTGCCCTACGAACGCGCCTATCACTATCGCAGCGAACACTGCTATTGCGCGGCTGGGTCGACCGCCAGTGGCCGCCATAGCCACCAGAATCGCGACAGACCCAGGAAACCATGCCGTAAGGCCTACAATATTCTCGATCGCGGCGATCGCGACGATAACCACGACCGATGCCGATCGAAGATATCCAATTACCCACGCTGCCTGCGCCTCTGGTTGCACCCAACCACTTGCCGCCGCTATCTCGAACCCTCCAATGATGGCCAAGATACACGTCGGCGCCAACAAGCGTCGCCATCGCGCCATCATACCATCGCTACAGCAACGGCCAGCGCACCCAGCAGCATCGGTAATCGAAGCTGAGCCGCCACTAATCTGTTATTAGCGGGGACAGCCAAGATGACGACGGTCGCGGCTGTCGCAAGCAGAGCCATCAAGCGCGCATAACCTGATGGCACCGAGACAAGAGCGATGAGCATTCCCAGCACCATGACCAGCCGCGACAGTCGCAAAGCGGCGCGCCCGCCCATGCGCACCGCGATCGTGCGCAAGCCCCACAGCGTGTCGCCGTGAATATCCAAAGCGTCCAGCATGAGTTCACGTCCGACAATGAATATTATCATCGCGACAAGCACCGCCATGTTAGGGGCAACCCCCGTCAGCGCCGAACCATACCAAACTGGAATCATGCACAGCAACGCCGTGTAGACACCCTTAATCAGCGGCACGGCTTGCGCGACCGGAGTGTATAGCATCAATGCCGTAATGCCACCGAGCACGATAGGCACTTCGCCCGTCAACTGCGCCACCACAACGGCAGCTAAGCCGAGAACAACTGCGAATGCCCTCGCGCTGCTTGGGTTAACCCGCCCTTTGGCAATCGGCCTATCGACACCTGCTAGCCGATCCTTGTTTCTATCAAATAGATCATTTACAACGAAGCCAAACATTGGTAAAAGTGTCATGCATACCCCCGCAGCAATCGCGCGACGCCACGCCGAAACGCCCGCCACGTGAAGAACGACAACTGCCGAAAGCACACCTGCGATTATGGATGAGCCGATTCGAGTGGACCCGAACAACGCCCACAGTACCTTCAGGCCATCGCGCGGCGTTGCGTCCCGAGCGGTACTATTCTCTTCGGAAATTGTTGCTGATTGTGTAGTTTGCGCAACTTGGCCATCCATCCATGCCATTAGTACTAGAATAACGCTGCAAATAAGTTGAATCAAGAAATACACTATTGCAGGAGTAGCATAATGGCTAGCGACAGCGTCCGATAGCGGTCCTGTGGGTGCGATGTTAAGTGATGTCGCGGCGACCATTAGCAAACCTGCAAGCATGCCGCTGGCGATAGCTGTCAGGGCTATGCAATGTCGCGCATCTATGAACGTAAGACGCAGTCCGCGCTGCCGCAGTTGCGCTAACGGCTTGATACTCTTTTCGACGAAGCCACACAGAGCCCATGGCAGTGCAATTGAGCCGCAAATTTCCCATATAGACGTCGGGATGCGGCTAATCGGCAATTGAGCTACAATGCGTGTCGCGTTTATCGTTGTGACCGCGAGCGGCATCGTCAACCCGGTGATAAAGCCGATGGCAGGCCAGATCGCCCATTTGGTTGATCCTGTATCCACGAACCACGCAAAATATTGAGCGGTTATTATCGTGAGGATCAACCAGAAATATAGTGGTGTGACATTCGGGTGAAGTCCAGTCGCTATGAAAAATGGTAGGCAGAGCGCAGTCGCAACGTTCGTACCCGCCAGATAGTACGCGCGTTCCCCCGCGGTATGTTCGGTTTGGCGTCGATACTCACGATTCTGGAGTACGCGCGCTGTGACTCGCGAAGATTCGGCGACGCCCATTGCCAGAGTTAGTAGTACGCCAAATGTCGTAACGCGAACGCATTCGACGAATGGATTGTCGTGTTGAATTGTCAGCGCTGTGATAAGCGCTAAAGCCAAAAACGTCGCGCCACCTAAGAGCGCGAGGTGCTTAGGGCGACGGAGTCTAAACGCTGCCAACCAATATCCAATAACTAGTAACGAGCCAACCGCAACACAGTACCAAGCGCCATGTGTTGAATAGCCAAAAAGAAACGGCGGCAAACAAGTTGCGAACGCGGGGAAGAAACTGCGAAATCGGAAGTCATATAGGCGATCGTTATCGGGCCAGGTTGTCAGTAACCAGCCCGTCATTATCCAGATCGGGAGCACTGCAAACGTCAGCAACACCCAATCCGCCGGAATGGGTGCGCCTACCGCTAAATAGGTCAGAGCACTGAGCACAACGAATGCGATAGTCAGATATTGAAGTGCTTGGGATCGGATGTGCTGGATGGCCCCACGCTGTCCAGTCGCAACGAATTGTTTTAAGCCATCGTGCTCATACAGAATCGCGCGCGCTACATATGTCGGGAACAGTAGTGCCAATAGCCAACCGAACCGAACGGCTTCAGCGCTCCACGGGACGGCGGCGGCATGACTCATTGAGTAGCCGGCCACGCTGCACACGACGGCTACGAGGAAGTAGCCCGCGGTTGCGCGGATTACTACGAAAGGCAGTGGAGGCATTCGTGACCCTTCTGGTTATTTGTAGCGCGCTGGCAAGTTACTCCGTCTTGCTGATCTCTCTTCACGCGCCTACCTCAGGAGTGTCGGTGCGGGCAAAAATCCTACCCTTCCGTGGAACAAGATGATGTGCATGTCGCTCCCAGCCCCGCAAAATCGGGGGTTTCGGCGCGTAGGTTATCTGCTTTGCATGGACTTTGGCAGACATCTGGAAAACAGTTCGGCCGCGCCCGCGTCGTGATCGCCGACCGCGTGAGGCGAGATCGGGACATGATCACGAGCTCGTCGTCGTCGCAAACTCAGTAGTGGTCCGAGCGGTGACGCGAACGGCCGGTGTAGTATCTTCGATAAATATTCGAGAAAGGCGGAAGGTTCTGAAGTAGAGCGGTTTTGTAACTAGCTGAGCCAGCGTAGGTTAAGTGAATGCGAGTCCGGCGGTGACGCCGGTCGGCTTCCCGCTTTCGAGGGCTGATTGATGTTCGTCGACGCTCATGAGCCGACCGTCGTGATGGGACACAGCGACCGGAGCCGTCAGGGCATCGTTCGAGCCGCCGAGAACTCCGCCTCGTCGAAAAGCCCGACCTTCGCGCGGCGACGATCATGAGCGTGAACTGCACGCCCCAATGCTTGCGAACAACGACACGCTGAAGCGTTGTGAGTCGTATTACGACATCGCTACCGGTAGGGTCGAGCGGCTGCGGTGAGCTCATCGAGCATGAAGCGCGGTCGGGTCCCCGATTCAACGCTGCGTGACGAACGCGCTCGCGCGCGCGGACGCGCTGCACTGCGCGAGCGTTGCGATCCCCGTCTTCGCGACCGGCCACGCGCGCTTCAAGTTCGAGCGCGCGATCGAGGCGATGTTCGCTGCGCTAATGAGCCGCGGCAGGCTGACGACGCGCGGCGGATTCTCGCGGCGTAGCATCGGGTCCGCGTCTGCGCCCTACGCCACCACAATGCGTCCCACGACTTCGTTGCCGGCGCCGCGATACTCGAGCGTGTCGAAGGTGAGGCGGCGGGCGATGACGATGCCGCGGCCGTGGGTGTCGAAGATGCGATTCGGGTCGGGCTCGAGATAGCGGCGCCAGTCGAATCCGGCGCCCTCATCCCGGATCGTGATGCGGATTTCTTCCTCGTTGCGCTCGAACGAGACATCTGCGAATTGCGAGGCGTGCTCCGCTGACGCGAGGCGACGTTCGAGCTCTTCGGCCCATCGACCCGTCGCGTTGAGCTCCGACTTTTCTTCGTAGGTGATGCCGAGGTTCCCGTGCTCGATCCCGTTGACGATCAATTCCGTAATTCCAATGACGGCGTTGACCGGATCCGGACACAGGGCAGCGAGGAACGTCCCGACGTCACGGGCTTCGTCGAGGGTTCGCACCGAGAGTTGCGCCGAACGGAGGTGGCGCGTCGCAGCAGTCGCCCGCCGCGCGACCGACTGAAGCTGCCGGTAGTTCGCGCGGTCGCGTACCGCGGTCTTCACGACCGTGAGCAGGATCTCGACGTCGTAGGGTTTCGTGACGTAGTAGTACGCGCCTGAGCGCATGGCTTCGAGGAGATCGGCGCGCGAGTCGGAAGCCGTTTGCACGATCACCGGGACCGATTTCAGGTCGCCACTTTGCTTGAGCCGCTGGAGCAGCTCGAGGCCGCCGAGGCGCGGCATGTTGCGGTCGAGGAGAACGACGTCATACCGCCACGGATCGGCCTCGAGGAGATGAAATGCCTCCACGCCGTCCTCGGCCCGATCGAGCTCGTACCCCTCGCCCGACAGGTGCTCCCCGAGCAGCTCGAGATCGTGCGGATTGTCATCGACGATCAGAACCCGGGCGTCGGATTGCATCGGGTCGATGATAACGCCAGCACGGGGAGGCCCGAGAGTAGCGCGGGCATCCTGCCCGCCGTAGCGCTGGCCTCCGGCCAGCGCTGATCGATCGCCGGCAGGATGCCGGCGAGACGGCGGGCCAGAGGCCCGCGCTACATGCGCGACAATGGGCGCATGCAACGCGATCGGTTCCCTGCGATCGACATCGTTCGCGGCGCCGTCATGGTCCTCATGGCCATCGACCACGTGCGCGTCTATGCCGGAGTGCCCGCTGGCGGGCCTTCGCCGGGCATCTTCTTCACGCGCTGGGTCACGCACTTCTGCGCGCCCGCGTTCGTCTTTCTCGCCGGTACGGCGGCGTTTCTGTACGGGCGGAACGTTGCCTCGCGGACCGCGCTCGCGAAGTTCCTGCTGATTCGCGGGCTCTGGCTCGTGCTGCTCGAGCTGACGCTGCTGCGGTTCTTCTGGACCTTCAACTTCGACTACGCGCACTTCACCTTTGCGGGTGTGATCTGGGTGATCGGCTGGTCGATGGTCGTGCTCGCGGCGCTGGTCTATCTTCCGGTGCCGCTCATCGCCGCGATCGGCGTGGCGATCATCTTCGGCCACAACGCGATCGGCGAGATCGAATCGCCGTCCCGTTTTCTGCAGGTGCTCTACACCGGCGGGTTCTTCGAGCTCGGCGGATTGCAGGTCGTAGTGCTGTACACGCTCATTCCCTGGATCGGCGTCATGGCCGCGGGCTACGCATTCGGCGCGATCGTCACCATGCCCGCGGACTCGCGCCGCCGGTGGTGCATCGCCATCGGACTCGCGGCGATCGTGCTCTTCGTCATCCTGCGTGTGAGCGCGATCTATGGCGATCCGCGCCCCTGGCCGCCGCCGCCCGGCTCGCCGATGCCGAAGGCGCTCGCCTTCATCGCCACGGCGAAATACCCAGCGTCCCTGCTCTTCCTGCTGATGACCCTCGGCCCGACGATTCTCGTTCTTCCATTCCTCGAGAACGCGCGCAACCGCGTCGCGCAATGGCTCGCCGTCTTCGGCCGCGTGCCGTTCTTCTACTACATCCTGCACATCCCGCTGATTCACGTCGTCGCCGTGCTGATCTCGCTCGCGCGCACGCCGCAACACACCGGCTGGCTGGTCGCGAACCACCCGATGATGCCGCCCGACGTTCCGCCGGGCTATCAGTGGAGCCTCGCGCTGCTCTACCTCGTCACCGCGGCCGTGGTCGTGGTGATGTACTTCCCATGCCGCTGGTACGCGCGTCTGAAAACGACGGCGCCGCGGGCGTGGATGCGGTTCGTGTGATCAATACTTTCTGCTCAGGTGGTGCGCCACCGACGCGTTGAAGCCTCTCTGCGCTTCGGGACTCTTTAAGCTGTCGCGAAGGCCGAGAGAACCGGTGCCGGTTGCCGTGTTCCCCTGCGCGCCCAGCCTCGGGTTGCCGAAGATCGCGGTGGCGATGTCGAATCCGAGCCAGTAGCGCGGGTCGGAGCTTCGCGTGCGGGCCGCCGCCACGAGCGGATCCGCCTCGGCGATCGCTTCTCCCTTTGCGGCGAGCTCGTTGTTCTTGTTGCGATCGACCGCGAACCAGGTGGCGATCCGGAAGCCTTCCTGTTCGTCGCCGCTGAGCTTCTCGAGCATCGCCTGTTTGCCCGGACCCCACGCGGTCTGATTCTCCGCGGACGCCATTCCGCGATCGAATCCGCGGCGCGCGGGTCCTTCGCGCTGCAGCTCGCGAAGCGCGGCGAAGTACGGGTCGCGCGCGGCGATCGCCGCGCCTTTCGCAAGCACTGGGTCCTCCGGGGGCGCATCCTCCGGACTCGTGTCCTCTCGACGTGCGTCCGCAGCCTTTGGCGCCGGCGCACTCTTTTCAAGATCGAATGGGTGCTGCCATTTGTCGAGCCGCCGCTTGATGAAACGGATACTCAGCGCCCGCGCGGTGACGGCCGAATCCGTCACCACCATGCCCACGATGCCGGAAGCAGCGATGAGCGGGCCACCGGAAGAACCCTCGAGCACGTCGAGACGTTCGATCTCGATTTCTCCATCGTCGGGTTCTTCACTCGAAATCGTGCCGGGGGAGGTGGGTACCGTCCACTCGCCTTGCCGGCCGACGAACCACACTTTGGTCGACCGGTTCTGCTCCTCCTCGCTGCCGAAACAATTTTTGTTCCACTGAAAACCTTTCGGTGCCCGGAAGGTGATCACCGCCAGATCATGCTCGCTGTCATGCTTACCGAGAACCTCCGCGTCGATCAGCTTGCCCTGAGGTTTGAACAGCTCGACCTTCACCACCGGCGGTTCCGCGTCGACGTCTTCGCTCGCGACGACGTGGTACGCGGTGACGGCGTACAGCGTCCCCTCGTCCTCGCCGACGATGAAGCCGAACCCGTTTTCCGTCTCGCTCCCGATGCGCGTCTCGATGCGCACGGTGTTCTGTCGCAGGTTGATCGCGGCTGTCTCTCCCGGCTCGTCGCCTTTTGCCGACGCCGCGAGGACGAACGCTGCCACCGCACAAACCACTCTCGCTACCGGAAAACCGTATTTCGTACGCTCCATATCAGCCCCCATATGAAAACGATGGCACCCCAGAAGAAGCCGAGGGACTTCTTCCCGTACAGATACTCGAGCCAGGACGGCGCGAGGTTTCGCTCGGACGCCCCGTCGCCCACGCGCACGCTCGATACGAGGCCGCTGAGCGTGACGTGAATCGCGCCCTCGGCTTCACGCGTCAGCACCACGGCCGACTCCGTAGGACGGATGCGCACGTAGTCCCCTTCGCGCAGATCGAGCGTCGACGAAGTGTCGTCGAACCGCAGCGTGCCGCTCCGGATCGCCGAGGTCAGTGAGCGCTCGCCGGCGTCGCGCTTCTCTTCGCGCGTGAAATCGAGCTGCGCGGCAGAGATGCGGCCGAGCTTCCACGCCGCCGTGGGCGAATGTACGGAGAGCTGCGACGGAATCCGCTGCGGCTTCAGCACCGCGAACTCCACGGTTTCCGGGATCTCCAGGTCGTACGACGCATCCACGGTGGTCTCTCCGGCGCGAGGGCCGGCGGTGACGGCTACCCCCTTGCCCGAGACGGTGAGCTTGCCGCGCAAAGGCGCGCCGTCGGCGTAGAGGTCGATCTCACCCGGGTCGTTGTTGATCTCCACGCGCGCGCCGCGATCGATGTCGAGGATCTGCAGGTCGATGGCGTCGCCGCGCAGCTCGAACCACGCGTCGGGAGAGGCCTCGGCGATGCTCAAGCCGAGGTTCGGTGCCTGAATCGTCGACAGACGCTCGAAGTGCATCCGCTTCGAATGAAACGCATTCTCGATTTGCCACCGCCGCGCGAGCGAGAACCGCATCGTGCCGGTCTGCGCGGCCATGGAGATGCTCGTGCGAGGCACCTTCACACTCCAGAGAACGCCGGCGACCGCGACGCAGACGAGGCCGACGATGGCGGGCGCGATCCAGTTCAGGCGGCGCGGCTTCGAAGGCCCGATGGCATTGAGAACTTTGGAGTAGGCATCGATGTCGTCGAGGTCGGCCTGCACATCGCGTGCGGTCTCGCCGCTGAGCAGTCTCTGTGCGGCTTTCGCGATCCGCTCGTCGCGCTGCGATGCCAGCGATGCGCGCGCCTCGTCGTTCATCGCGATGGGATGTCGATGCGGAGCTTGAGCGGAGACCAGCCGGTGCTCGCGTCCGATTGAGCCACCGCTTCGAGGCAATGCGTGCCGGCGGGAAGCGCCGAGAGATCGATCGCGATCGGCCAGCCCGCGGCAACCGGACGTTGAATGGCGTCCTGCCACGCGCCCAATGCCGAGCACTGTTCGTTGCGCGATGCGCCCCATCGCCATTTGACTCGTTGCGCGTCGAATGAGGCCTGGATGATCAGCAGCGGCGCCTGAGAGGCCGATGCCGCTCCCGCCGACGTCACCCGCACCGGAACGAGCGTCCGGCTGTCCTCGGCACCCCGCCAGCCGAAGACTCCGATGCGATTGTCGGTCAGTCCTTCCGGAGCGAGGACATCCTTCAGAAGCCACCGCAGTGTGGCGCCCGGCGCCAGCGTCGCGTCCATCCGGTAATACGTCTTCAGCGGAATGGCCAAAGCGCGTACGTTGACGGGCTGCGTCTGTCCCGGAGCGGTGACCTCGATTGCCTTTGCCGTCGCGAGGTCGTATCGCACGCGGCCCAGCGTGAAGGACATCGCGGCGAGACTGCGCGAGCCGACTTTCGAGACATACAACCCCTCGCAGCGATTGCCGCGGCTCTGGTATCCCGACTTGCTGCCGCGCAATGGCGCGAGCGAGTCACAGCGCAACTCCTCGGCGGACGAGGAGTGCATCATCACGCACGCGTACAGCACCGCGGCGGAGGCGGATACGAAGCGGGTGCTCATCGAAGCGAGGACTCAACCCTACACCCGCGTTCTCGTCATTGCAATAAAGCCGTCCGTCCCTCAGTCCGCCGTGACGCGCGAAGGCGCATAATGCCGGATGAAATGAGCCAATCGAGGAGTTTCGGGGCGCGCCTCGCGCTCGTTCTGCTGTGCGTTTTCGCGTCGGCGCAGGAGGCTCAGATTCCAGCGTCGGAGCGCGCCAGGCGAGAGGCCGCGAGAAGAGAGGCTCAGCGAAACGCCGCTTCTCAAAGGCCGACGATTGCGCCCGCGCCTCTGAAGATGCCGAACGTGCTTTGGCTCGAGCGGAATGACGCGCTGGCGCTGCTGCGACAACGGCTGGATCGTTCGGTGAAGGTCGACGGGGAGGCGGGGATCGTGGTCGCGCAGGATCCCCCGCCGGATGCGGACGTTTCCTCGGACCCCGGTGTCGTCATCGTCCTCGGCGTACCGGCGCTGTCGCTCGCCGCCTCCAATCCCAATCCGAGTACGGACGAGCAGGTGACGTTCAGCATCACGCTCGACCCGCCGCCGGCGAGGCCCGCGTCGATCTACTATCACTTCGTGTGGGATGACGGCAGTGAGGTGTCGACTGCCGAACCGCAGACGGCGCGTCGATTCTCCGAAGCGCGAACCCATACCGTCGCGGCCTACGCGGTGATCAACGATCGCTGGACGACCGGCCGCACGGCGATGCGTCTCTCCGTTGCTGCATCACCGCCGGCCACGGTGACCATGCCGCAGTTGTTGTGGCTGGAGAGAAACGAGGCGGACGCGCTGCTGGCACCGTTGCAGTTGCGCGCGAACATCGCAGGACAAGACGGGGTTGTTCTCGGACAGAGCATCGCACCAGGATCGGAAGTCGCGCCCGGCTCGGTCCTCACGATCACCCTCGCGCTTCCGAAGTTGACGCTGTCGACTCCGGCCGTCAACCCGAGCACGAACGACGAGGTGGCGTTCAACCTCACGTTCGATCCGCCGCCGCCGTTTCCGCCGAAAGTCACCTATCGCATTCAATGGCCCGACGGCACCGGGGAGACCGTGGCGGATCAGGCAACCGTGACGCATCGCTTCTCCAACGCCGGAAGCTACGACTTTTCCGCGACCGCGGTGATCAACGACAGGTGGGAGGTCGAGAGCAACTCGCTCACTCTCTCCGTCGCCGGGCAGCCGATCGAGATGCCGCAGTTGCCGTGGCTGGAGAGCGCGAGACTCTCGCTGTCGTCGTCGACCGTCGACCCGCGTGTGAACGATGAGGTGACGTTCAAAGTCACGTTTGATCCGCCGCCGCCCGCTGCGATCAAAGCTACCTGGCGCTTTCAATGGAACGACGGCACAGCCGATACGTTGGTCGATCAGCCCGTGGCGGCTCATCGATTTTCCGCGGCCGGAACGTACGTCGTCTCCGCCGGCGCGGTCATCAACGATCGCTGGACCATCGACGGCGCGCAGTTGAGTGTCTCCGTTTTCGTGCCGCCAGCTCCGATCCCCTGGCTGGCCATCCTCCTCGTTGCAGCGGCGTTGATCGTTGCCGCGCTCCTGTTCCGTGTTCTACGACCAAAAGCGGTCATTCCATCTCCCCAGCCGCCGCCCGCCGTCTCGATCCGGAGCGGGCTCGGCTCGACCAGCCACACCATCGAGCATCCGGAGCAGATCCGAAACGGATTGAGCGTTCGTCTGCGCCACGGAATTCGTTCCGCGGTCACCGCGGAAGGAGGCGCTGATGCCTGAGGCCACACTCTCTGTCCGGCAGCTACTCGGGTTGCCTGCCGGCGGTTTTCCCGCGGAAGTCCTGCGCGCCGGAATGCCCGATGCGGAACTGAACTCGTTTCGCACGCAGGTCACGAGCGCGTTGCAGGGAATGCCGTTCAGCGGTCTCGAATCCGCGGTGTGCGAGAAGTTCTCCGAGGCGCTCGAGATCGATTCCATCACGTTGCTGGCCGGAGCGTGGGAAAGGTACTCGCTGCTGTCCGACGCGGCGACGCAGAGCAAAGCGGGCGAAACGGTGCTGGTGCCGATGGCGGAGCACACCGTCAAGTCGGAGCTGCATCCGTACGTCGAGATTCAATTGGGAGCGTTCACGAAGAAGATCGAGTTCGACGTGACTCTCTCGCTGAAGTTGAAGGGCATGGTGGTGAAAGTGCAATCGGGAGAGATCCGCGCCATCGAAGCGGGAACCTGCGAAGGAAGCGCGAAGGTCGGCATCGCCGGCCAGTCGATCTGGAAGCACGAGATCAAACCGATCAGCCTTCTCGGGACGGTGAAGCTTGGGACGGGGATTCCGATTCGTTAGGGGGGGATGGCGCGGGAGAGGCTGAACAGTTCAGGTGAACTAATTAGTTCCTGTCCTGGCGTGGCTAAGTTGAAGTAAAAGAAGGTAGATACGGCGCAATCGGGGTTGCTTTTTCTGAGCCGCCTCGTTAGAATCGTTGTGGCTAAACAACTGATTTTAAACGAGATAGATCTCAGAAAGAGGCTCCGAATGCGCCAAGCGCGGCAAAAACAACTCAGTCTGACTGCCGACTGGCTGCCCCTGGATCACGCCAAGGAACTACAGGCCATCGCTGGCCTCCTCGACGAGCATCCTACGATGGCGGGTTTGGTCTGGCAAGATCTCG
>DATLFB010000086.1:0-13596 GCA_035525285.1 Thermoanaerobaculia bacterium | reverse complement strand
CTGAGCGGGTTAACGGCGCACGCGCCGGTGAAGCAGAGATGAAGTTCTCGCGCAGCTTTGTGTTGAGCAAACTTGACTCATTTTGCCTGGCGGACGTTCAACCTTGAAAGCATGCGTGGCCAGCCTTGTCATCCCGAGCGTTAGCGAGGGACCTGGGCGTGTGTGCGGCTCGAGTCTCGTGCCACCCGCCCACCCGGGTCCCTCGCTCACGCTCGGGATGACAAGCCTTGGTACCTACGCTTTCAGATCCTTCGCTTCGCTCAGGATGACACTGGCTAGGGCGCTTTTACCTTTTACCTTTTACCTTTTACCTTGGTTTTCAAACGAACGCGACCAGATCGATCTCCAACCCCGCATCCTTCGGCAACTTCGACACTTCCACCGTCGTTCGCGCCGGCTTGTGATCGCCGAAATACTCGGCGTAGATCGCGTTCATCGTCTGGAAGTTGCCGAGGTCGGTGAGGTAGACGGTGGCCTTCACGACGCGGCTGAAGTCGGTGCCGGCGGCGCGGAGGACGGCTGCGAGATTTTTGAACGTGCGCTGCGCCTGGGCCTCGAAGCTCTCGGTCACGAGATCGTTGGTCGCGGGGTCGATGCCGACCATGCCGGAGGTGAAGAGAAACCCGTTCGCTTTGATGCCGTGGGAGTAGGGTCCGATGGCTTTCGGACCGTCGGGCGCGCTGACGTAATCCATTCGCGGAGTATAGCTATAATCGCCGGACCACCATGAACTACCCAGGAAACTCCTCTCTCGCCGCGCCGGTGAAAGACCGCGTGGTGTCGACGTTCCAGCAGACGCTCTCGCTGTACAAGCAGGGACGCAAGGACGAAGTCGCCGCGGGGTGCACGCTGATCCTGCAGATGGATCCGATGTTCGATCCGGCGAAGAAGCTGCTCGAGAAGACGCGCAATCCGAACGCGGCGATCGATGTGGACGCGCTGCTTCCGGCCGAGACCGGCGATCCGATGCAGGCCGCGCGCGCGGCGATGCAGGCGCGCGACTTCGAGCGCGTCATCCACATCACCACGGAGATCCTGACCAACGATCTGCTGAACGACGATGCGCGCATCCTCGGCGACGAGGCGCGGGAGAAGATCGAGGCCGCGCCGTTCATCGCGCAGTTCACGCGCAAGTGCAACGAGAGCCTCGCCGCCGGCAACGTCGCCGCGGCGAAGGCGGAGCTCGAGAAGGCGCGCTCGCTCGATGCGACGCATCCCGAGGTCGTGCGCATCGCCGAGGCGCTGGCGATGCAGCAGAGCGGATCGCAGCGCGCGGCCGCGGCGCTGTCGGAGCCTTCGTTCGTCATCGACGACACGGCGGCACAGGCAACGGGCCGCGCCGCGGCGCCGGCGTCGGACTTCGGCTTCACGTTCGAAGAAGCATCCGAGCCGTCCGCGTTCAGCGCGTTCTCGTTCAATTCGCCGGCGGAGTCGCCGCTTGGCGGAGCCGCCGCTCCCGCCGCCCCCACGCCTTCCGCGCCGGGCGAGTTCGATTTCTCGACCGCCTCGGTGTCGACGAGTCCGGACGATCAGAAGAAGATCGAGCAGTATCTCGCCGACGGCGACCGCGCGTTCGCGGCCGCGGATTATCAGCAGGCCATCGATCTCTGGTCGCGCATCTTTCTCATCGACGTCACGAACGATCAGGCCTCCGAGCGCATCGAGCGCGCGAAGGGAAAACGGCGCGAGATCGAGGAGAAGGTCGAGGCGCTGGTCGCATCGGCGGAGACTTCGCTCGGCAGCGGCGACACGGCGCGCGCGCGCGCGGATCTGACTGAGGCGCTGCGCCTCGATCCGAACAACAACGACGCGCAGGAAGCGATGTCTCGCCTCGAAGGAGCCGGCGGACCGGCCGCGGAACGCGATGCGATCGCCATCCCACCGCCCGACGACAACAAGCTCGATCTCGATTTCTTCGAGGACGAGCCGTTGCCGGAGGGCTTCGAAGCTCCGCTCATTCCGCCCTCGGCGGCGGCGGCCGCTGCTGCTGCGCCGGCCGCGGCAGCAGCACCGGCAAAGAAGGTGCAGCAAATCGAGAAGGCGAAACCGAAACGGGCGGGGATCAGGATTCCGATCGTCCCCGTCGCCGCCGTGCTCGCGCTGCTCGCCCTCGGCGCGGGCGGCTGGTTCGTCTGGACGCGCTTCATGACCAGGCCGGCCGCCGATCCGGCGGCGACGGAGGCGATCTTCGCGCGCGCGAACATGCTTGCGGGCAATGGACGCATCGACGAGGCCATCGCCCTGCTGCAGGACGTCAAGCCGGACGATCCGCAGCACGACAAGGCGCTGGTGATGATCGCGGATCTGCAGGCGAAGCGGACGAAGTCGGCGCAGATGATCGACGGGAAGCCCCTCGCGCAGTATTACGAGGAAAAAATGGCCGCGGCGAACGCCGCGTACGACCTGCACGACTATCCGGCCGCGAAGGCGGCGTACGAGAACGCGCAGCGCGTGAAGCCGCTGCCGCCGGATGCGAAGGCGCAGTACGAGATCGCATCGCAGCAGGTGGCGAAGCTCGATTCGGCGAAGGCGTTGTTCGCCGAGCGGAAGTACAGCGACGCGATCTCGAATCTGCAGCCGCTGCTCGATCAGGATCCGCAGAACACCGGCGTACGCCAGATGATCGTGAACGCGCACTTCAACCTCGGCGCGCAGGCGCTGCAGGAAGAGCGGACGGCGGATGCGATCCGCGAGTTCGACGAGGTTCTGCGGGCGAATCCGAACGACGAGCTGGCCCGGCGCAGCCGCGAGCTCGCGCTGCGCTACGACAAGCAGGGGAAGGACCTGCTGTATCGAATCTACGTAAAATATCTGCCGTTGCGCATAGCGGCGTAAAATCGACGTGGCGGGAGGGTGTGATGCGATTCGACGAGATCGAGCTCGACGCGGTTCCGGTCGAGGCATACGAGGAGGGCGGACGTCCCGTCCGCCAGGCGGACGAGACGTCCGCCCTCCCTTGGCTCCGCCACACGCTTGCGCTGCTCATCGATCTCTCGCTCTTCGCCGCGCTCGCGCTCGCGCTCTCTCCCCTTCTCCCGGAACCAGCGACGCCTCTGCATCTCGCGGCGCTCGGCGGATTCGTGGCGATGGTCTCGTACTACTACTTCGCCGGCGCGTGGGTGCTGTGGGGCAAGACGATCGGCGGCGCGATCTTCGATGTGCGCGTCGAAGCACGCAGCGTCGCGGCGGCGTCGGCGCGGTGGGCGTGGATGGTGGGCGTGATGCTGGTGGCGGGAACGATCACGCTGCTTTTGTAGCGCGGCCCGCCCGCGCCACCTTCACTCTCCACTGAATACCGGATACCACGATTCGGGCGAATTCGGATATGGTCGGCAGCGAGCTCGCCGTTCCTGCCCGGCGACGAGCGTCCCGCGTGCCGTTCGTAAGGAGCTGTGCTTTGGCATTCATCCGTCTCGCGATCCTTCGGGGACTCCTCACTACCTTCCTGGCCGCCGCAGCCTTCACCGCGACCGCTCAATCCGAAGTCGACATCGAAAAGCTCACGAACGGACAGGACGCCGGCACGGCTCCCGGTCCGGCGGTGATCGCCGGATCGACAGTCAACTGGTCCTACGTCGTGACCAACACCGGCAGCCGTCCGCTCGCGAACATCGCCGTCACCGACGATCAGGGCGTGACCGTCACCTGTCCCGGCACGACGCTCGACGCCGGCCTCTCGTTCACCTGCACCGCGAGTGGTACGGCGACCCTCGGGCAATACACGAACATCGGCACCGTCACGGCAACGCTGCCGGATACGACCATCGTCAATGACTCCGATCCCAGCCACTACTTCGGCCAGACCGCTCTCTCGGTTGCGATCGAGAAGCAGACGAACGGCGTCGACGCGGACACGGCACCCGGACCGTCCCTGCCCGCCGGCAGCACGGTGAACTGGACGTACGAGATCACGAACATCGGGAGTGACCCTCTCTCGGACATCATCGTCACCGACGACCAGGGCGTGACCGTCACCTGTCCCGGCATCACGCTCGCCGCCGGGGAATCGATGACCTGCACCGCGTCCGGCACGGCGCAAACGGGCCAGTACGCGAACATCGGAACGGTCACCGCGACACTCCCGAGCGAAGAAGGAGTGGCCGCCTCGGATCCGAGTCACTACTACGGCCAGACTCTGTTGTTCGTCAAACGAACCAACGGCATCGAATCGAACTCACCACCGGGACCAACGCTCGTACTCGGTGCGACGGTGACCTGGACGTACGAGGTGAGGAATCCCGGACCCGAGCCCGTCAGCGGGCTGACGGTCACCGACGATCAGGGAGTCACCGTGACCTGTCCGCAGTCCACGCTCGCTGTCAACGAGATCGTGATCTGCACCGCCAGCGGAACGGCGCAGTCAGGGCAGTACAGCAATGTCGGAACGGCGACAGCGACGCTCCCCCTGGGCGGAACGGTCACGGCGAGCGCCACGAGTTTCTATTTCGGCAACGCGATCGAGATCCGGAAATCGACCAACGGAGCGGACGCCGATGTTGCGCCCGGTCCGGCGATCGCGCCCGGCGATCCGGTGAACTGGACTTACGTGGTCACGAATCACGGGCCCGACACGCTCACCGGCGTCACGGTGACGGACGATCAGGGAGTGACCGTCACCTGTCCGTCGACCACCCTGGCCGACGGCGCGTCGATGACCTGCACAGCCGCGGACGTCGCGACGGCCGGACAGTACGTGAACGTGGGAACGGTCGAGGCGACGTCGGCGACGCTCGGTGCGCTCTCGGCGTCCGACCCGAGCCACTACTTCGGCCAGGCGACCCTGCTGGACTTCGGCGATGCGCCCGATCCGACGTATCCGTCACTGTTCGCATCGAACGGCGCGCGACACGTCCTCGGCGGCGCCGTCTTCCTCGGCAACTGCGTCGATTCCGAAGCGGATGCGCTCGCGGGCGCGGCGGCGAACGGCGACGATACGAACAGCGGGACGACGTTCGGAACCTGCACCGTCGCCGGCGATGACGAGGATGGCGTCACGTTCACGACGCCCGTTCGCATCGGACTCAGCGCCAGCATCGATGTCGTCGCATCGGCGCCGTGCACGCTCTCGGCGTGGATCGACTTCAATGCCGACGGCGACTGGGGCGACGCGAACGAGAGTCTCTTCCCCGGCGGCACCGCGCTGGCCGCCGGCACGAATTCCCGCAGCTTCACGGTGCCGGCAAGCGCGACGCCGGGCACGACGTTCGCCCGCTTCCGCTGCACGACCAGCGGCGTGGTCAGCTTCACAGGCGAGGCGATCGATGGCGAAGTGGAGGACTACGCGGTCGAGATCGTGGTGCCGCTTCCCGCCGTCTCGGCGACGAAAGTGGATGCGCTGCTGATCGACGGGGACAACGACGGATTCACCGAGCCGGGCGACACGCTCCGCTACACGATCGTCGTCACCAACAGCGGCGCCGGCGATGCGACCGGCGTCGCGTTCAGCGATACACCCGACGGGAACACAGCGCTCGTCGTGGGATCGGTCACCACATCGGCGGGAGTCGTGACGATGGGCAACAGCGCCGGCAACACCTCCGCCGGCATCAACATCGGCACACTCCTCGCCGGCGCCTCGGCAACGATCGCGTTCGACGTCGTGCTCGACGATCCTCTGGCGTCCGGCGTGACCACGGTCTCGAATCAGGGGACGGTCTCCGGCACGAATTTCGTCAATGTGTTGACCGACGATCCTTCGGTGGGCGGCTCGGCGGATCCGACCGTCACACCGGTGACGCTCACGCCGATCGTGGCCGCCACGAAGACAGCCGCGCTGCAGACCGACGCCAATGGCAACGACATCGCCGAGCCGGGCGATGTGCTCCGCTACACGATCACGCTCTCCAACACGGGCACCGGCGACGCCCTCGCGGTCGTCTTCAACGACACGCCTGATGCGAGAACGACGCTCGTCGTCGGATCCGTCACCACCAGTCAGGGCACGGTGACGTCCGGCAATACGGCGGGCGATACCAGCGTGGCGGTGAACGCCGGCACGATCCTTCCCGGTGCCGCGGTCACGATTGTCTTCGACGTGCGCGTCAACGCTCTGCCGCCCGGCGTCACGATGGTCGTGAACTTCGGAACGTTCGCGGGATCGAACATCGCAGGCGGCGTCACGGACGATCCGTCGCTCCCGGGTGCCGCCGACGCCACGCCATTCACGGCGCAGGCGGCGCTGTCCGATGTGCCGGCGATCGACATCCGGGCCGTGATGGCGCTAATCGCGATGCTCGCCATCCTGGCTGCGCGGAAGCTGGCCTGACGCGCGCCGCTTCCCTCGCTCGATCCACGCGTATCGCGTGAGCAGTGATCCGAGGTTCCGGTCGACGCATACGAGGAGGGCGGACGTCCCGTCCGCCAGGCGGACGAGACGTCCGCCCTCCCCTCATGCTGGGGTACGTGGACCCGAATGCTCCTGTTTCTCGCGTACTGATGCCGGCACGGCCGGCAGCGCGGGTTGCCCAAGGCTCCTTCGTGTGGGTCGACGGGAACGAGGGTTCTGCCGCGCAATCTCCTACGCACCGCCTTTTTTCTTTCCCGCACCGACCCACGCGTAACGCGTGATGAGCGAGCCGAGGAGCGACGAAACGGCGGCTGCTTTGCGTTTGCCGAACAGGCGGAGCACCAACGGCACCGTTCCCGACAGCGCGTGCGAGAGCGCGTCACTGTCGCCCGGCAATGACTCGAAGAGCGCGGCGCCGAGGCCGAGGGCGTTGAGGGCGTCGCTGCGATTGCCGCGGAGCTCGAGCAAGGCGACGGCGGAGCCGAGCGCGGAGGCGCCGAAATGGATCGGAAGCGTGTTCGCGTGCCGGTTCCACGCGGGAATCGACGTCGCGCCGATCAATACGCCCGTGTAGGTCGACATCACGAGTCCCGATGCGGCGGAAAGGGTCGCGGCGACATCGCGCAGCGTTTTCCCGGGAAGAAACAGCGCGGCCGTCGATGATGCGCCGAAGAGCGCGAGCGTCCACGCGCCGACGGACATGGGCGACTGCGGCTTGAAGACGCGCAGCATGTTCAGGAATCGTTCGGGACGTCCGAGGTCGGCGACGAGGAGCGGGCCGGAGACGGTTGCGCCGATCGCGGCGATCCATCGCGCGTCGCGCACGAGCTTCTCGTCGTTCCCCGCGATTCGTGCGGCCACGCCGAGCACCGCGACTGCGCCGGCCGCGCCGCCGACGAAAAAATACGCGGGGACTTCCCACGTCCAGACGGGGGGCTTCAGGAGCGGGAGGTCGTAGTACGTCATCGTCGATTGAACGCGAACGCGACCAGGGCGCCGAGGGCCATCACGCCCGCCGCGGCCGCGGCGGCGCTCC
Source organism: Thermoanaerobaculia bacterium (assembly GCA_035525285.1). Classification (GTDB taxonomy): domain Bacteria; phylum Acidobacteriota; class Thermoanaerobaculia; order Gp7-AA8; family Gp7-AA8; genus QHVT01. The sequence continues at coordinate 6,274 of DATLFB010000086.1, read as the reverse complement.
ACGACTCTTTGAGCAACGTCTGCGGCGCTTCGGGATTCAGCGGGAGGTTGTACTCGCGCGGATCGCCGCGGACGAGAAAGAACGCGTGCGTGCCGCCGACGGAGGTCTGCTTCGGATTCCAGAGCGTCGCGTCGGTCATGCCGGCGGCGTGCAGCTTCGCGATGCGCGCATCGGCGGCGCGCTCGAGCTGCTCGAGATCGCCGAAGAGAATCGATTCCGTCGGACACGCCTTCGCGCACGCGGGCTGCTCGCCCGCCTTCTGGCGGTCGTAGCAGAACGTGCACTTGAACGCGCGCCCGTCGTCGGGGCGGCGGTCGATCACGCCGAACGGACAGGTGACGACGCAGTAGCCGCAGCCGTTGCAGATGTCGGGCTGCACGTACACGCCGCCGAACTCCGTGCGGATGATCGAGCCGGTGGGACACGCTTCGAGACATCCGGCGTGCTCGCAGTGCTTGCAGACGTCGGACGAGAACTGCCACGTGGAGTACGACGCATCGTTGCCGCCCGCGCCGATCTTCGTCTCGTGCTCGACGAACTTCACGTGCCGCCACGTGGAGTGGCCGAGTCCGAGGGTGTTGTCGTAGGAGAGACCGGACCAGAAGAAGCCATCGTGGGGAACGTCGTTCCATTCCTTGCACGCCACTTCACACGCCTTGCAGCCGATGCAGAGCGTGGAGTCGGTGAAGAAGCCGGTCGTGGTCACGTGCACGGAGCTTACCGCGCTTGTCATCCCGAGCGTAAGCGAGGGACCCGGGGGCGTGGGCGGCGCGAGGCCGGTGCATCGCCCCACACGCCCGCCCGGGTCCCTCGCTACGCTCGGGATGACATCGGTCAGTGGCGCACGGCGCGCGTGCGCGCGCCGAAGTCACGGACGAAGACGCGGAAGTCGCGGCTGTAGACGAGCGTAAGCCGGCCGCGGAAGATCGCCGCCGCGCCGAGGTCGATGTTCTTGTCCGTCCAGCGCTGCGTGTCGAGCTGTCTGCCATCGGCGTCGAGGATGATCAGCGCGCCGCCGCTGTACAGGCGGAAGCCGCCTCCCTCGAACGGCAGGATCGCCTTGCGCCCGCCGGTCAGCACGCCGCGCAGCACGCGCGGACTGGTGAGCGGCTTCGCATCGGGGCCGACGATCATGCTCACGAGCTCCGCGCGGCCGGGCGCGGTCTCGTCCCACGCGACGAGGCATCGCTCGCTAACGCAGCGCACGGCGAGCGTGGTCGCGTCCGCGCGCGTGCCGTCGATGCGATCGACGATGCGCACGCCGCCGGAAATGCGCTGGCCGTTCGCGTCGAGCGGCTCGGCGACGATGCGATCGTGCGTACCTTCGAGCTCGCTCTGCGTCTCGTTCCACACGACGAGAAATCCGGACGGAGTCGCGGCGGCCACCGGACGGTCTTGCCACGTCTCCGCCGCGCCGTAGTGCTGCAGGCCGTTGCTGTCGAGATTCGGCGTGACGAGCGTGGAGACGACCTCGTTGCCGTTGCGCCACGCGACGATCCAGTTCGTGCCGTCTGTTGCGAGCGACGGCCAGTCTCCGGTGCCGAGATCGACGGCCGGCGGGATGGGATTGCCTTGCGCGTCGAGGCGCATCGCGCGAATCATCGTCGGCTCCACCCATACGAGCAGCGACTGCGAGCCCGCGGTCGCGATGCGTGGAGAGTACGCCTTCGCCGGCGTGGAGATCTGTTGCGTGGGACGACCGGGGCCGCCGGTGCGGATGCGATCGTTCTCGTTCCACACGACGAGCAGGCCGCTGGGATCGACTGTCGCGTCCGCGGTTCGCTGCACGGCGATCATCTCCGAGGCCATGCCGCGGTCGGTGAGGATCTGCTTCCCAACGAGCCACGCCGTGAGCGTGCGCCGGTTGTACGCGTCGATCACCGGCATCGCCGCATTCGTCTCGCCGTTGCACGAGCGCACGACGTCCGATGCCGACGTGAAGCGCGCCGTGCACACCGCGCCGGCTTCGATGTACGCGGTCACCCACGCGCTGCCGTCCCACGCGATCGAGTCGGCGTGCTTGCCTTGCGGCGCGAGAACGAAGCCGTCGAGCAACGTCCGGTTGAAACTGTGGAACGAGACGACGACGCCCGCGCCGGTGTTGTCGACGATCGCGATCTTCTCCGCGTTCGCCGCCGCCGCGTCGCCCTCGCTCTGCGGCAACAGGAAAAATCCGGCGCCGCCGCCCGCGGCGATGTCCGCCGGCCGCTCCAGCATCTGCGTGCGCTGCGTCAGGGTGCCGTGCGCGGAGAGATGCAGGAGCCACGGCGCGTTTTCGATCGTCGCCAGGACGATCGCCTCGCTGCCGGTCCACACCACCTCCTCCACGAGTCCCGTGTTCTGCGCCTCGGCGATCACGACCTCCGAGTCCTCGACCATCACGCCGTCCGCGGTGATGCGTGCCGCGAAGAGCGCGGGGATCGGCGGCGATCCGAAGCGCGACAGCCAGCGCGCGTAGACGACGAGGTATTCGCTGCCGGTCCACACGACGTGCGGGCTGCGGTTGTAGCCGGAGCCGAGTCGAAACGCGTCCGGCCGATGCGGCACGCCGTCGCGATCGTAAGTGCGGAAGCTCGCGATGCCGGGATACGAGCCGAACGTGCGCTCTTCCCACGCGACGAGAAAGCCGGCGTCACCCGCGGCGACATCGGGCCAGGCACGGCTGAAGAAGTCGTCGCCCGGCACGATCTGCGGCTCGGCGATGGGAACCTCGGCGGCGAAGAGCTGCGCGCTCAACGCGAGAAGAACGAGCGCGCGTTTCATCAGTGTCTCACTCCGCGCGTGCGCGCAAATGAGAGCGTGTGCGTGACGGGACTCGCGGTCCGACGATCTCGGCGACGCGGGTCGCGCGCTTTGTCGTTGCCGAGGACGACCGGGAGCCGAGGGCGCATACCGAATGCAGATACGGCGCATGCGCGCTGCATGTTGGGAGCGCCACCCGGCGGATGATCAGGCGGCATGTCGCTGCCTCCGACGGGCTTTGCACCTAAAGTCTAGCCTGCACATAAAGTCGTGAACCTGCACATAAAGTCACTCTCGGCCCGGAAACAGGTACGCGCGCCGGTAGCCGGGAACCGTCGCCTCCATCCGTCCCGAGAGCGTTCCAGCGAAGTCGAGCAGTTCGCCGTAGAGCGCGTGGTCCATCGTCACGCCATGCTCGGCGGCGATCGTCTCCAGCGCGCGGAGGACGTATTCGGGAAGGCGCAGCGTCACGGAGCGCAGCGAAAGGAGCGGAGGCAGGACGGCCGAAGCGTCGTCGCCGAGGGCTTCGTGTATCTCGGCGAGCGTCCACCGCTCCAGCGCAAGGCAGGCCGCCTGCTGCCATGTGAAGCGCCATGCGCCGCGCACCTTCAGCCCGTCGCGGTATCCGCCAGCGACCTCCCGCCTCAGCTTGCGCAGCGGCATGCCGGTGAGGCGCGCCACATCCGCGAGGTCGTACAACTCTACCGGATGGAGAAAAAGAGTCTGAATGCGTTGCTCTCTACCCGCGTCGTTTCGCATGGTAAAATGTACCGCCACGCATCGCAACGCGGCCCGCGGTGGCTTATCCTTCGGGTGTAGCATTCAGAATCATGAGGCGCTGGTCACCGTGACGGACACGAAGCGGCATCTTATCGACCACGTATTCAAGGGTGGCCGGTTCGACGATCACGGCGTCGATGTTGCGGCGCTTCCTGATGTCGTGGCCTTCCGCGAACTCGTCGTGGAAACTGCAAAGGAACTATGGCGTCGTCGTAATCCCCGGCGCCAGAGACTCCCAAAAGGCTTTGAGTCCGCGATCCTTATCAAGTTCTACGAGGTCAAGCCTAGCAGCGCCGCGCTCCCTCTTTATCGCGAGTACAGCGAACCGCCGCCACCTCTAGTTGAAGTATTGGATATGCATGACGAGATCGATGACGCTGTCGACGTGATCGCCGAAGCAGTTAGCGAACTCGCGTCAGGTCGCGAGTTACCTAGCAAGTTCCCACTCTCCGTAGTCAGTCAATTGAGCACATGGGGCCGCACGCTGGGGCCGTCGGAGTCGATAGAACTTCAGCGCAAGGGTAATAGGATCGCTACGCTTGGCAAGTCAGTTAGGGACCGAACCGCGCGCCTCGCCGATCCTGGTGTTATTCCAACGGAACGGCCATTTGACGTCACCGGCATGGTCACAATGGCGCGCATCCGCAATCCGCGGATGGCCGTGGCTCTGGATAATGGCCGTGAACTAGAAATGCCATTCAATGAAGCCGATGAGGAAAAGATCACCAGGGCGCTACACGAGCGAACGTCAGTACACATACGAGTTACTGGTACCGCTGAATTTGACAGCGCCGGAATGCTACACCGCCCACTGACAGTGGACGGTGTCGAAATCGTTCCGGCATCTCCGCTCACGGGCTCAACGTCGATTAAGCCGCCACTCTGGCTAATGATCGAAGAGCTGATGTCGGACGTGTCGGACGATGAAATGGCAAAGGTTCCTCCGGCTAACTCGCGAACGATTGACCGGAAACTTTACGGTAAAAAGGCGAAGCGGCCCGCCACTAAAAAATGAGTTCGTGCTATTTCGCCGATACGTGGTACTTCGTCGCGCTCATCAAACGAGATGATAAGTATCACGACGTGGCTAAGCAAATAGCAACCTCACTCAATGGCGCAAAGGTCATAACCACGGACGCGGTTCTGATCGAGTTGCTGAACTACGTTTCCGAAAGCGGCGCGGCCCTTCGACATCGCGCCGGTGAATTCGTTCACATCGCACTAGAAGGCGGGGCCGCCATTGAAGTGATCGAACAAAACCGCGGTCTTTTCAGGAACGCCCTTGAAAGGTATCGAAATCGGGCGGATAAGGGGTATAGCCTTGTCGACTGCATGTCGATGTGTATTATGGACGCACGGGCGATCACGCATGCGATTACGGATGATCGCCATTTCGAGCAGGAGCGTTTCGTGGCTGTCCGTGGTCCGTTAAGCGGGCGCGCCTAAGGCGTCTCTACGAGATACTACGGGTAGCTTGAATGCGGCCAGAAGTCGCCGACGCTGGTCGTCATCCTGAAGATCGCGCGAGCGCTCAAGGTGCCGCCCGCCGAGTTGTTCCGCGACTTCAAGTAGCGAGCCCGCTACGCCCGCCGGTAGTCGTCTATTCGCGCCACGTTGCCGCCGCCAAAGACATCCCATTCTGGCATCGCGATGCCTGTTAGTTCCTCCGCGACCGTCGCGCCCCACCCGAGTGTGTCCGCGAGCGTCGCCAGCGTTTCACCGGTGTCTCGCTTGGCGAATTCGATGGCCTGGGCTAGCAACTCGGTTGGTTCCGGCGCCATCTCGTAAGGCTCGCCCTGATGCCACCGTCTCCATGAATACTGTTTGTAGAGGCGTCGAGCGGTCGTTGCCGGCACCAGATCGAGTTCGAGTGCGCGGTCGAGAATGTCCGACGCTGCGGCCTTCCAGCGCCGCTTCAACTCGAATAGATGCGGCCAATCAACGCGCGGCAAGATCCCGAATTCATCGCCGAATACCTGCGCTGGCATTGCTAGTGCGCGTGCGAACCGGTCTGCCGCGCGCTCCGATACGGCATCGCCAGTCGGTCGGCCACGATGAAGTACCAGATGCCCGATTTCATGCGCCACTTTTGCGCGCTCGGTGGACGTGTTGTTCTTTGTCGTCGGCAACACAATCACCGATGGCGCACCGAAGTGAGAAAACGCATCGACCCTCTCGAATGCGCCGCTAATGCGCGTGACCACAACGCCAGCATGTTCGGCAAGTTGGATCATGCTGACAATCGGTGCTCGCAGGCTGAGCCCAAACAGTTCGCGTGTCCCATCTGCGGCGGCCTCGATCTCAGACGCACTGTTTACTGGAATCGACGGCAGACTGTACGGCGGGAGGACGACGAGCATAGCGAGGGCCGCGACAGCTTCCTGAAAGGCTGTCCCGCGCGCCATAGCCTGATCGAGCAAGCGGCGCGGCGTCGTGTTTGGACGGCGGAATGTGCAGTTGCCGAGCACGTACTCGTCCATGACGGGACGCGCAAAGAATGCGGGCGTGAAATCGAGTTCGTCGCAGAGTTTTGTGAGCAACGCCGCCGACGGCTCAAGCGTCCCCAACTCAACGCGAGAGATTGTCGAAGCGTACGTGCCGACGCGCCTACCTAGTTCCTGTCCTGGCGTGGCTAAGTTGAAGTAAAAGAAGGTAGATACGGCGCAATCGGGGTTGCTTTTTCTGAGCCGCCTCGTTAGAATCGTTGTGGCTAAACAACTGATTTTAAACGAGATAGATCTCAGAAAGAGGC
>DATLFB010000071.1:0-17556 GCA_035525285.1 Thermoanaerobaculia bacterium | reverse complement strand
CACTCCCCCGGCGCCCTTTCGCCTTGGCTCCCCCCCCCCCCCCCGGGGGGTTTTTTGGTTTGGTGGGCGGGCATCTCCGGGTGGCGGACGGAACACCCCCTCACCCTAACCCTCTCCCCCGTGTCCGGGGGAGAGGGGACTCACATCACTGCATGCGAAGACTCGGGATGCTTAACTGAAGACCATTGCGGCTAAAAGCCGGGCGCTACGTTCAGGGCACGAGTCGCAGGAGCGAGGCCTTCTTCGCGTACACCTTCTCTTTCGTGAAGGGCACGTTCCACTCCTCTCCGCGGCGCATCATGTCGAGGAAGTCGTCGTAGTGGGGGCTGAAGGGATTGCCCGATTGCCCGAGGGCGCCGTTGAGGGTGAATGCGTCGACATCGGACCAGTCGAGCACGAAGCGCATGCTCGGGCCGAGCCGCGAGTGGAACTCCTTCTTCTCTTCGCGGAAGCTGAAGAAGTTCGCGTTGAGCGTGCCGTTGTCGCCGGGCGCCGGCTGCGGTCCGCGATTCAGCTTCAGCCACCAGTCGAGCAGCTTCACGCGCGCGAGCGGATGCTGCACGGTGAGCGTCGACGCCTCGCCCCACGTGCGGTCGCTCGCGATGGTGACAGCCTCGCGCATCGCGCGCGCCGAAATGTCGCGGAGCGACTCGACCTGCGGCGTGCGGCGGTCATCGATCGCGATGTTGTTCGTGAGCGCCTCGTCGAGCAGCACGCGGCCCGCGGTCCAGTCTTCTCCCAGCTCGTCTTCGAACACGGCGTGCGCCATGCGGTTCCACCACGCGGCGAAGAGCAGGGCGGCCTTGCTGTCTTCGCTCATCCGGCCGTCCCAGCCGTCGTGATCGAGGAACGTGCTCGCGACCTCGGCGTCCGCGCCCTCGATCGCGAGATCCTTCCACCGCAACGCCAGCCCCGACACGAGATCGAGCTGCATCGCGTGCATGTCGTCGCGCGTTGCTAACGTAGGGGCGGGCTTCAGCCCGCCCTTCGACGGGCTGAAGCCCGTCGCTACGTTCAGCAGCGCGTTCGCGCGCGTGATGCGGTACGGATCGTAAAAGCCCGGAATCGCGTACGGCCACTCGCGCGAGACGATCTGGTTGTTGCAGCTGGCGAGGAAACCCTGCGGCGGATTGAGCGCGTGCGGCGTCTCCTCGAGTTCGCGATAGCCACGCCACACCGTCTTCGGATCGCGCGCGTCCTGGCGGACGTAGCTGTCGTAGTCGCGGATCGGAATCGGCGTGCCGAGCTGGTAGCCGATATTGCCGGCGCGATCGGAGTAGATCCAGTTCGCGTCGAGCGCGCCGAAGCGCGTCACCGCGCGGCGAAAGTCGTCGAACGTCTGCGCCCTCTGCAGACGGAGCGCGGCTTCCAGCAGATCCGCCGACGAGAAATCGAATCCCGCCCAGTGCATCGACGTCTTCTCGTCGAGCATCACGCCTCGCGCGCCGCGTTTCACATCGACGATGCGCGGCTCGTCCTCGCCTTTCACGCGAATCGCTTCGCGCGCGATCGTCGTCCGCGGCGCGTCGTCGAAGTAGTCGATCACGTCCACCGACGAGACCGTGAACGAGAACGCGATCGCATCGTTGTGTCCCATCACCACGAACGGCGCGCCGCCGTACGTCACGCCGACGACGTTCAGCCCTTCTTCCGAATGCAGCCCCGCGAGGTACCAGAGTCCCGGAGCCTGATCGACCGCGAGATGCGGATCGGACGCGTGCAACGCGGCGCCGGAGGCCGACCGCGACGGCGTCACCGCCCACGAGTTCGACGCACCGGTGATGCGCAGATCGGGCACCGTCGGCGGCGACCACGGATGCCCGGCATGCATCAGCGTCGTCGCCGGCATTCCGAGTTTTGCGAGAATCTTCTGGTAGCGGCGGTCCTGATCCATCAGCTCGTGCGAGAACCACGTCTGATAGCCGCTGATGGCGAGACAGTCGATGAGATCCCACGGCCGCGGCGCGATGCGGAGGACGACGAATTCGGGCGGGAGCAACGTCGCCTGCGCGATCCACGCGTTGATGCCCTCGACGTAACGCTGCACGAGCGCGCGCGAGCGCGGATTCATCGCCGCCAGATCGGCCGTTGCGCGCCGTGCAAATCCGGCGCGGCGCTGCGCGGCATCGGTGTCGAACGCCGCCTCGCCGAAGACCTCCGACAACTCGCCGCGCGCGAGACGCCGCACGAGCTCCATCTGGAACAGGCGCTCCGACGCATGCAGCCAGCCGATCGCAAAGTAGGCATCGGCATCGGTCTTCGCCCAGACCTGCGGAATCCCTTTCGCGTCGAAGGTGATCTCGACCGGCGCGGCGACGCTCGTCTTCACGATTCCGTCCTGCTGCGCGACGGAGCGAGCGAGGTAACAGCGCCCGCCGAACCAGAGGACGCCCGCCAGCAATGCGATGGCGGCGACGATCCGCGCGGCGATCTTCATTCCACGACGCGATAGATCTCGCGCCGGCCGCCCTCGACGAGATCCATGTAGCCTTCCATCGCCTCACGCACGTCCGCGCGCGCGCCGAACTCGCTCATGTGCCGCTCGAACTGCTCGAGCGTCGCGAAGTCGGCCTCGACGACGACCGTCCAGTAATCGGCAACCGCGTCGACGAGGATGCGCACGTTCGAGAAGCCGTCGAGCTGCTCCATCGACGGAATCGTCTTCCTGAACTTCGCGACGAGGTCCTTCGCCTTCCCCGGCTTGCAGCGGAAAATGTCCCTCACGACAAGCATGGCTGCTCCTCTTCGATCCAATCCGCCGGATCCCCGGCGCGCATCGTGCCGCTCTCGACGATCTCGGCGAACGCGCCGCCGCGCCAGCGCGGCCGCAGCGCATCGCGCAGTCCCGCGTGCGCCTCGTCCATCCGCTCGCAGGGCCGCGTCTCGCCGTAGATGCGCACGACCGCGTTGCCGAGGCGGAGCAGGCGGCGGTGCGTCTGCTCGAGATCGATTCCGCGCAGCATCACGTTCGCCCGCCGCGCGCGTGGATCGACCGCGACGCCGAGCTCCTGCTCCGCTTCACGCCATCGCGCTTCGTCGATGATCGTGACGTGCCGCTTGCCGCCCTGATTCGCATTCCCTTCGATGCCGCGTCCGGCCACGAGGCGCGCCTCGTCCGCGGGATCCATCGGCCCGCGTTTGAAGCGCTTGATCCAGATGGCCACGATCGTTCCGGGTGTCATCCTCGATCGGAACGCCGGCATTCTGCCGGCCGGTCCGCCGACTCTCAGTCGGCGCCGATCGGAGATCGGCGGACCGGCCGGCTGAAAGCCGGCGTTCCGTTCAACATCATACGCAGCGACTCGACGATCGCGTCCGGCTTCGCCGCGCGCAGCGCGTCGCGATTCGGGTACGAGCCGGGAATCGCGATCGATCGCACGCCCGCCGCGCGCGCCATCTCCACGTCTTCAGGACTGTCGCCGACGTACACCGCGTCGCCCGCCGCGATCTCGAGCCGTTCGAGACACAACAGCAGTCCCTCCGGATGCGGCTTCTTTTGCGCGACGTCGCAACCGTAGACAGACGCGCGCACGTGCGCCGCCAGTCCGTGCTCCACGAGCTCGCGCGACACCCGCTCGCGCCCTCCGCTCGTCACGATGCCCGTCGAAACGCCTCGCGCGTCGAGCGACTGCAGCACTTCGCGCGCGCCATCGATCAGCACGACCGCCTCGCACGCGAAGTTCCGCAGCCACGCCTCATCCGCCTCCCCCCATCGCTCCTCGGGCAACCCGAGCGCACGATACGTGAAATGCCAGTTCGGCGAGTACGTCCGCGCGAACGTGTCGCGGTCGAAGGGAATCGCGAACGACTCGAACGTGCGGACGTAGCAGCGAAAACTCGCTTCCGCCGTATCGGCGAGCGTGCCGTCCCAATCGAACAGGACGGCACGCGCGCGTTGCAGTGTCATGACACGTCGCTACCAAAGCACCCGCAACGCCAGCTGGAACTGCCGCGGATCGCCGTTGCCGCTTTGCACCGTGCCGTCGAAGTTGAAGATCAGATTCGTCACCTCGGGGCGTCGGAAATTCTCGGCGTTGAACAGATTGAACACGTCGATTGCCGGCTCGAGCGTCACGCCGGCCATCGCGAACTGCTTCGACACGCGGAAATCGAATGATGAGAACTCGTTGTCCTTGCGGCCGAGGTTGCGCTTGGTGACGGTGCCGTCCGGGTTGATGCGATCCTGCGGCGTGTTCGCGACCGCGCCCGTGCGCGTGATCGACTGCGGCTGCGCGGAGCGGTACGAGTAACGCATGTTCACGTCGAAGCCCAGCGGTGCATTCCAGAGCATCCAGCTGTTGAAGCGATGCTTCTGATCGCGGTCCGAATAGCTGTACTCCGCGTCGAGATCGGTCACCTTCGCGTAGCGGAACGTGAACGGATCGCGCTCGTTGTCGTCGTCCGACAGATCCTTCGAATACGTGTAGTACGCCTGGAACTGCACGTTGTTCGACGGGCGCTTCGTCAGACCGAGCGTCCATCCGCGATAGAGGCTCTTCGCGCTCGATTCGACGGTCGTCAGCGTATTGATGCCGTTCACGCCGGCGGGCGCGAGGCCCGAGCCCCACGGCGATCCGAGCAGCGGATCGTTGCGATTGATGAAGCGCGTGATGTGCTCGCCCTTCGCGTAGTTGTACTTCAGCAGGACCGCGTAGTCCTTGATCACTTCCTGTTCCCACGAAAGGCTGTACGACGTGGTGCGCGGATTCTCGAAGTCCTCGTCGAACACGAACACGTCGGGAAGGAACGGCGAGCCGATCTGGCTCTGCGGAATCAGATTCGGATAGGCGGGCACCGGGCCGAGGATGCCCGTGAGCGCGCTGTTGCGGAAGATCGTCTGGCCGCGGCTGCCGTTCGTCGAGCGGGACGACGCCAGCGAGAGCCCGGGAACGCGGCCGTAGAAAATGCCCGCGCTCGCGCGCAGCACTTTGTTGCCGTCGCCGCCCGGATTCCACGACAGGCCGAGCCGAGGCTGCCACATGTTGTAGTCGGATGGAATCGTGCCGTCGGACGGGAACTCCTGCCCCTTGCTCGTCGTGCCGATGAACGGCGCGTAGAAGACCTGGCTCGGCGGCGTGATCGGATCCGGCTGAATCTGCGCTTCCCAGCGCAGGCCGTATTGAATGTTGAGATTCGGCGTCGCCTGCCACGAATCCTGAATGAACACAGCGGGCTCGGTCTGCGGAATGCTCTGCGTTCCCGCTTCCTCGACCGACAACGACCCGACGCCCGCCTGCTGTAGATAGAGCAGGACGGGACCGGTGATGCTGGTGCCAGTCGGGCACGTGCCGGTCTGCGACGTGGAGCCATCGGAGCACTCGACGTAGCTCGGATTCTTCAGATAGTTGAGGAAGCCGTCGGTCGAGCTGAAGATGTAGCGGCCGTTCGCGAATCCGATGAAGGTCTGCACCGAGTTCACGCGGTTGTACTCGACGCCGAACTTGATCGAGTGCGCGCCGCGGAGATACGAGACGTTGTTGTTGAACTGGATGCGCGTGTCGTAGTACTCGACGGGAATGAAGAAGGGCATGCCGAAGCGGTAGCCCTTCCCGAAGTCGAAGGCCGTATCGGGTAGCGGACGGCTCTGGTTGGCGATGTTCGGACCGTTGTACGGACGCGGACGATCTTCACGCGCGTACTGGAACCGGAATTCGTTGAGCAGGTTGCTGCTGAAAGTCGAGATCACGCTGCCGGTGCCGGCGTGCGAGGAGTCTTTCTCGATCGCGTTCGCGCTGCTGCCCCACGAGTCGACGTCGAATGTGCCGTTCTCCTGCTCCGACCACGTGTAGTTGTAGCGAAGGGTGACGAGATTGCGCGGGTTCGCGCTCCAGTCGGCCTTCGCGAGGAAAACGCGCGCGTCGTTCGTGCGCGTGATCGGTCCGTTCTCGTTCGGGCTGCCGAGCGCCGCAAACGCATCCACCACTCTCTGCTCGATCCTCCCCGCCTCGGTCTGCTTCGTCGACTCCGCCTGCTGGAAGTCGACTGCCGTGAAGTAGAACAGCTTGTCGCGCACGAGCGGCCCGCCGAGAGTCAACCCCATCTGGTACTGCTCGGAATCGAACTTCGGCGCCTCCGTGCCGTCCGGCTTCGTCGCATTCGCGGAGAGCGAGTCGTTCTTCAGCACGATGTGCGCCGTGCCGGCCATCTCGTTCGTGCCCGACTTCGTGATCACGTTCACGAAGCCCGACTGCGAGCGGCCGAATTCCGCGTTCGCGCCGTCCGCGACGACGACTATCTCCTTCACCGCATCGAGATTGAACGTGAATGCAGGCCGCTGCCCGCCGCGCTGCTCGCCGAAGAACGGATTGTTGAAGTCCGCGCCGTCGACGGAGATGTTGTTCGAGATGCCCTTCTGCCCGTTGATCGACAGCTCGTCGCCGTCGGGACCCTGCACGATCGTGACGCCCGGCGTGAGCTTCGTGAGCTCGAGGAAGTTGCGCCCGTTGTTCGGCAGATCCGAGACCGCTTCCTCACTGATGCGCGTCGCGCCTTCCGTGCGCGCCGTCTCGATGAGCGGCGCCTCCGCGGTCACGACGAGCTCTTCGCTCACCGCGGCCTGGCCCATCTTCACCTCGACGGTCAGCGTCTGGCCGACGCCGAGGTTGAGGCCTTTGAGGACCTGCGTCGCGAAACCCTCGAGCGTCGCCTTCACCTCGTACGGTCCGAGCGGAAGCAGCACGCCGCGGAAGCGGCCGGACGCATCGGTGACGAGCACCTGCTCGTAGTTGGTGGCGGTGTTGCGAAGGGAGACCGTCACGCCGGGCAGGACCCCGCCGGTCGCGTCGGAGACGATGCCTTCGATCACGCCGGTCGTCGCCTGAGACTGCGCGAGCGCGAGGCCGGGAATCAGAACGAGAGAAAGGACGAAGAGCCACCGAAGCACTGCCGATCGATGCATGCAACCGTCTCCTTTTTTCCGCCGTCGTTGGTTGGACGCGCCTAATGTAGTCCCGCGCGGCAAGGAGAGCAAGGACGCGGATTCACCGGCTCGCAGGGGCCGTGCAGCACGACGGTTTCCGCGCCGTCAACTGAACGGAAGGCACCATCGGATGCGTCGTTAGCTCCGCATTCAGTCACCTTTCGAGGCTCAATCACACAGCCTGCTCGCTCGCCAGGAGGAGTCAGCCGGCATTATTCATGAGTGTCATTCCGAGCCGCGAAGACGGCGCGGAATCCCCGGCGCTGGGGCGCTACTCGTGCTTCGGCCGGGGATTCCTCGACCGTCCTTCGCTGCTTCGCAGCTCCGGCGGCTCGGAATGACACTCTGCCGGCCGTTTGCCTCGGCTCGTGAGCCTCGAGCACGGCCTTGCGATGGCGGACGCGATCGTGCTGGCGACTGCACGTAAGTTCCGGGCCGAATTGGTGACAAGCGACAGGGATTTTGAGCAGATCGCTGACGTCACTTACCTTCGGAAGAAATGGATCTGCGTTTAGCCGCGGTGGTCCAGAGCACCTGCATGCGCAGTGGTTCGACGCGAACGCTCGCTGGCGCCGCCGCAAGCGTTACTCCAATATTGATGTTCTCATTTCGTGGGTAACCGCAGCAGCCGCGCGAAGCTTCGCCAGAAGATCTGCTACAACCCACGAATCTGAACAGCGGCGAGCAACAAGCCGAAACCGGCGATCCACGCCCAATCCGCGATGTTGCCGGGAATGCGAGCTACCCCGAAGTGCGCAACGAGCGCAACGATGTAGAGAACAAGACAGATGAGCCAGGTGATCTGTTTGGGAGCTTTTCCACCGCCTCGTGCCATGACCGCCTCCTTGCTGCAGGTAGATGACTCTACCCTACTTTTTCGCCGAAACCGAGATTTCTGGACGCAGCAGCTACAGCCGGAGCCGCATCAGTCGCTCGTTGCGACATCGGCGGCATGGGCGTTGCTCTGGACGAGCCTGGCATGAAGCCACTCGGAGGATCGGTTGTATGAGTATTTTGATCTGGATCATCGTAGGACTCGTTGCTGGCGTTCTCGCTTCCATGGTCATGGGTGGCACAGGCTACGGCATCGTCGGCGACATCATCATCGGAATCGTTGGTGCGTTCGTTGGCGGCTGGTTGTTCGGGAAACTCGGTGTGTCAACGCCATTTGGCGGATTGCCTGGAACAATATTCGTGGCGTTCATCGGGGCCATCGTGTTGCTCTTCGCCCTTCGCCTGCTGCGTGGCGGCACTGCTCGCGCGCAGTGACAGGAACCGGTAGCGCGTTCGTCGGGCTAACGCCTCGCGCAGACGGACTCAGTGGCGACCGAGAGCTTTCTCCACCGCCTTCGGGTTTTCCGCTGCGATCCTGAGAAGTGCGCGCGCAGGACCGTGAGGCTGTCGCCTCCCTTGCTCCCAGTTCCGAAGCGTGGCAACGCTGACACCGATCATCATCGCGAATTCGTCCTGCGATTTGCGCAGCTTCGCCCGAATTGCACGAACGTCTTCCGGAGTGAAAGTGAACTGGCGGCTCGGCTTCGCTTCTCCGCGTAGAATTCTGCCTGCTTCGCGCACGCCCTCGATAAGCTCGTCGAACTGTTCCTTCTTCATTTGAACTCCTCTCGGACAACTTTTCCGAGGGTACGGCGCTGTTCGGCAGTCAAGTCGGCTTGATCAGACTTTGCATACATGTAGAGCATCAGGAAGATCTCTCGCTGCTCATGCCAGTAGTAAATGATCCGATAGGCGCTGCGTTTGCCACGTTTGGCATCTCCCCACCGAAGCTTTCGAACGCCGCCCGTGCCACGAATGACATCACCATGAGCCGGACGACGTAAGAGCGTCTCTTAAAGCTGTCGGTACTCGGCATCGGACATCGCTTCGGTGATCCGTCGCGTGAACGCCCGATAAACTGCACCGGGGCATGCTACGCCATTGGCGCATCTCAATGCAACACACGCCGCTCGCCGGATCTTCCTCGTTCCGTCGGGGTTTGTTCATTCCGGCTAACGCCTCACACTGAGCTGCGGCGGGCGTCACGTGCATGGAGCGACGCGGCGCGCCGGCTGCCGCGCCACGGATGCTTTTGACGGCGGCGCGACCTGCAGCCGACGTGCCGCCGCCCAGCTACGATGTTCCGTAGCCGGCTCGGCCGGCGGGCCGGACAGCCAGCCCGCCGTCGGCTCCTGTGTGAGTTAGCCGGCGACGCGGTGAGCGTGCGGCGTCATGCCGACGGTTAGCGCATATTCCTGTAACATTGTCTGCCTAAAATGCCTAGACGCGACAAACGCCGAGCTGTCAGCTCCTTGAGTGATTTACCGCTTGATGTTCAGGATGTACCGCGGTTTGTGAAGCAGCGGAACACCGCGGCCAATCCGTTGATTCGGCCCTTTGTCTACCCTTTGGTGGGTTTAAAGAATGATGGGACTGTACCGGTTGTGGGCTCCTGCTTTCTGCTCGCTGTTGGCAAGACGCGCCTTCTGGTCTCGGCCGCACATGTCTTTCGGGGACCGCAAAATCCACTGGGCTTCATAGCCCCGCACGCTACCGGGAGCTCATACCTCATTCGGCCTCAAGGACAGCTCGTGCGATCGTCCGTGAGTCAGCTCGAGGATGACCCTTTTGACGTCGGAGTTCTTCGGCTCGGGAGCCCGACGTCAGCCGAGATCGAACATGTTCCTGCTATCCCCATGGATCTCATCGACGTTGAACCACGTCAATCTGACGTGCGCTTCGACGTTTCAAAGGAAATGACGGCCTATTGCGTGCTCGGATTTCCTGCGAGTAAGAACAAGCCGCTAGCCCCAGGCCGGTTGTCGCGTGGTGTATTGTTCGGGCATTGGTCGGACGTTTGCGATATTTCCGATTACGTGACGGCCAAGGCGGACGTGCGGACACACTTGGTTGTTCCGATGGCTCGGAACGGCATGAATGATGACGAGCGGTTCGTCGTCGCGCCCAAACCTCACGGCATGAGCGGCGGACCTGTGTGGCGGGTTCGCTTTCGCCTCCCGGACCTCGCGATCACTATAAGGCTGGTGGGTATGGCGGTCGAGTACCGAAAGGACATCGAAAGCGCTGTCGCGTTACGGATTTGGGTAATCATGAACTTGATCCGATCGGCGTTTCCAGATCTTGCAGACAAGGTCCCGAGAGCTACGACCTTTGCGGAGACGGGTAATGGGTCAGTTTGATGTTACAGCCTGCGCTGCCTCGCACTCGGCGGACTCGATCAAATCAACGATGTCCAGCATGGTCCACGGGCGATCCGTCACGCCCGCTGCAACGGCCGGAGTCCGCTTGATCGTCATGTGCTCGCGCACGAAGTTGTAATACATCATATGCAGGCTCACGGCGTGGCAGTGATTCTCGAACTTCTTGCTGAAGCCGTTCGTCAACCGGGTGAACCGGCGCATGCCCATGCGGTGCGTCAGGTTCGCCCGCTCCACGTAGCTCGTGTTGATGTACCGCTCGTCCGGCGTGCCGCTGATCTCGGAGGTTTCAACGCCGGTCACGCGTCCCGGTGAATAGCGCGTCTCAGGTGACTTGTCGTTGCCGCTCGGCCCATACAGTTTTTTAAGCATCGCGTAGTCGATGTCCGAGCCGAACGACTCCTCAACGGCGTTGATGTAGAGCCGGAGCCCGTCCGTCGTGAGTTGGATACGACGCGGAAGGCGCGACGCGAGATCGCGCACGAACTCGCGTGCGCTGAAGTCGTCCCGCGAGCCGACGTACCAGCTCACCATCAGCTTCGTTTCGCTGCACAGCCCCGTCCACGTCCAGACGCTGCCAACCTGAGACGGCGAACGGTCGCGCGTCTTCGGAGTGATGTTGCGGTCCTTCCCGAAAACGAAGCTCCAGATTTCATCGCCCTGAATGCGGCGGCACGGCAGGTTCCGGAGAACCTGATCCTGATACGCCGCGCAGACCGCTCCGGCCGATTCGAGCAGGCGGAGGATTGTCCCCTTCGCAACGCCCGTGATGCGCGACGTGGCGCGGATCGAGGCTCCATCCACGAGGCAGGAGAGGACGGCGGCGCGGCGTTCGGGGGAAAGTTTGTTCATGGTGTGCTTGACAATCTAATGCTTAGCACGTACCTTGTCAAGCACCACGAGGAGAAATGCATGGCAGACGATCCCACGAAAAACAAAGTCAAGGCTGCCGCCGGAGTGAAGGGCGGTAACAAGCGCGCTGAGGTTCTGTCACCTGAAGAGCGGAGCGAGATCGCGTCCGGTGCTGCACGGGCGCGGTGGGACAAGACGGATGCTATTCCGGAAGTCGGCTTCGGTTCTCCGGATCGCCCACTGCGGATCGCGGGGGTTGAAATTCCGTGCTACGTCTTGAAAGACGGTCGCCGCGTCATCGTGCAGGGCGGGATCTTCAAGGCGCTGGACATCTCTCAGGGAACGGCCGGGCGGGGGGGCGGTGATCGTTTGACCCGTTTTGCGTCAACAAAAGGCATTTCGCCCTTTATTGACAACAACTTGCGCGACATGATCACGCACCCCATTCGGTTTCGCGCTTCGGGCAGTTTGGCCTATGGCTACGAGGCTACGGTGCTTGCTGATTTGTGCGAAGCCGTACTTGCCGCACGCAAGGCTGAGGCACTTCACTACCAACAGGAACATGTAGCCGATCAGTGCGAAATATTGCTCCGCAGTTGGGCGAAGGTCGGCATCATCGCCCTTGTTGATGAAGCGACGGGATACCAAGGAGTCCGACCGCAGGATGCGCTTGAGAAATACCTAGAGTTGATCGTTCGGAAAGAGCTAGCCGTCTGGACGAAGAAGTTCCCCGACGAGTTCTACGAAAACATCTACAAGCTCAAAGGCTGGCCGTGGCCGGGGATGTCGAAGAATCGATACAGCGTAGTCGCACAGTACACGCGCGATCTCGTGTTTGAACGCCTCGCACCTGGGTTGCTGGATAAACTCGAATCCAAGTGTCCGATGAATGAGAACGGATCGCGCCCAAGCAAGCTACACCAATGGCTCACTGAGGACATTGGCGACCCGATGCTCAAGCAGCACCTGCATTCGCTCGTGATGTTTCAAAGACTCGCGATAGCGAACGCTTATGGCTGGCACCGATTCGTAAAGATGGTTGACAAGGTGCTGCCAAAGAGGGGCGCAACCCTCGAACTGCCATTCCCTGATGCTGATTAGTTTAGTTAGTGCGCAGGAGGTGACCGTGGCAAGCATGACAACAGCGGGCCGGGGTGAGCCCGGCCCTACTTCGACTTGGCCGTGCCGCGCTTCTTGCCGGGAGTCGGCACGGCCTTGATGTTACCTCGGTTCGGTGATTCCTCGGATCGCTCGATCATCTCGTCAAAGATGCGCTTCACGTTCTGATTCACGTCGCGCGGGGGCCGTTCGTCACGCTTTGCTTTCATGTGTCCGATAATACTCCTCACCTACCGTCAACTGAAGAATGCGGCGGCAGGGGCGGGCAAGGCGCTAATCGTTGGTTACGGCGACATCAGAACCCGCGTCTGATGCCGCCGCATCCGGCGTTCCCTGCGCGAGTTGCTGCGCCTGCTCTCGCTCTTTCGCAAGCTTTCGCGCTGCAAGCGCAACAAAGTTATACGACGGAAGCATGAGCGGCCCGTGCATCGCGGTCGCTGTCGCTTGGCCAACGTAGCCGCGTGCGATGCCGTACAGAATCGGCGCGGCATTCGAGAACAGCATCTTATTAACGATATCCTTGGAGGTATCAGGCTTGAAGCGAAAGAAGCCATAAAGCTCGAGCTCAAGCGAGTACGGCTCGTTCCGATCCTCCGCGTGTTCAATGTTAATCGACATCGCTATTTGAAAGCGCAGCGAATCTTCCGGGTGGGGGAACACGGCAAAATCAACGGCAACTTCTCCAGTCGAGTCCTTTTCGTCTACGTAACTATCATTAGTTCCGAAGTGAAACGTCAGAACGTAATAGCCCTCAATATCAAGCGGCGTCTGGGAAATCGGCATTATACACCTTGTCGGGCGGACTCAGTGGTGATCCTCGCTTAGCGGGCGCGATTACCTGACGTGTGCTCTCCGTCACCTTATCGAATGCCGGACTCCAGCGCGCGCGCGGCTCGCATTGGAAAATCACCTGCGTCCGAACCGCGAGTCCAATCGCGTCGATGATCTTGCTCGCACGCTCTAGCGTGATGCCGTGATACTCGTTGCGTTCATCGCGGGACACTTGCGATTCGTGCACCTCGAGCCTTTCGGCTAGTTGTCGCTGTGTCAAACTGGCAGCGACTCTCAAGTGCACGAGTAAGCGTCCGAGGCCGTGAAGATTTTTTAGGTCGCCGAGATCGCCGCGCTTCAACCGTTCATAAACCCGCACCTCATCGACAAGCTGCTCATAGAACGACACCAGCGGCTCCATCAAACGGCCGACTTCGTCCGGCGCGAACTCTCCCCCAAACTGCTCTTTAAACGTTTCTAGGCGTCCGCGCTCCTGCTCAAGTCGTTCCCGAGCGCGAGCGTATTCATTGTCATTTCGGATCATGACGCCTCCAGTTTAATTAACCCTCTCGGCCTATTCAGTCGCCGAGATATACGGAATGCAGCGGCTATAGGCAGATCGTTACCGAATCTGTCGCGCAGCCCGCTACGGGAGCCGGTGTACTGCGGCCACAGATCAACGCGATACTTGTGCCACATAGGCAACTCTGCCTTTTCTGATTCTCGATGAGGCCTCCGCGCTTTGTTGTTCCACGTCCAAATCGGCTCAATCGCATTGAGTTCACGCTCAAGCGCGCCCGTCGCGAAGCGATACGTCGTTGTTTCAAAATAGCCATCGATATCTTTAGGGTGATCCTTGTCCTCGACGAATGAGCCGTCGATAAAGATATTTGTTATACCTATTTGCCAGAGCTGCTTTACTAAACGCTCCAAGTTGTTGACCAGCCGAAGCCGCCATCTGGCATCCCATTGTGGACACCTCGTCCGGCCCGGCCCATGTACCAAAAGACTATTCCCCAACTCGGCAGTCGTCATCGGGTAATCGCCCTCTGGCAGAAGCCCATCATCATCGAAAGTTAGGACCATCCAGAGACAGTCCCCCCTCGCTTGCTTGGATGGGTAAACATAAGTTCACTTGACATATATGTCAAGCTTGCATCCTCCACGCCACGTGTTAGCAGATCTGTGATTGTCGTCACCCGGCTCATCTCTTTGGACGGCCGCGACGCAGTTTATTCCCTGTGGCCGGGCTTCCGCGCTTCCGCAGCGTGCCGATGGGTGGGTGGAGGTGGATAGTAGGTCGGCCGCGCCTTCTCCTCGCCGGGCGAACTTCACCCGGCTAGATGTCCTCGACCAGATCGCGCACTCGCACCTTCAGGACGCGCGAGATCGCGAGCAGCACGGCGACACTCGGATTCGCCTCTCCGCGCTCGATCGTCGCGATGGAGTTCACCGCGACTCCGGCGTCGAATGCCAACGTTTCCTGACTCATCCTGCGTTCCTTCCGGAGCTCGCGGATGCGTGCTCCAACCTTCCGCAGCGCGGGACCGGCGCGTCTCCTGTCCACCATTCGCGGACAGAGTGACGCGATAGCCCGTTGCGGCGCCAACCAGTATACTGGCAGACGTGACGCGACTGGAGGCATTCATCCGAGCGAACGAGCTGAAGCCCGCCGCCGTCGCGCGCATCGCGCACCGGAGCCGCCAGCACCTGCTCAGGCTGAGGATGGGGCGCATGTCGCCAACCCTCGTAACGATGACTCTCATTGCCTACGCGTGCTGCGCCTTGACGCGGCGGTACGTCGCCGTGTCCGAACTCTTCGACCTTGGAGACTGACCGATGCCAAAGAGTGAACGCGCGCCAAAACTTCGGATCTCCGACGATGTGCGGCCCGAGCATGGCAACGCGTTCGCGGATGAGTTGCTTCGCTGTTCTGCGCAAGGGTTGACGTTCGTGGACGCCTTCGACGAGACGCATCTGATCGTGTGGCCGATGCTCCCCGACGACACCGACGACGAACCGGCACAGAGGCGATACGACGCAATCGCGAAAGAGATCAGCAGCCGTGTGCTTACGGAAGTGAACCCTCACATCGCCGAGGCGTTTGTCAGGGTCGCAAGCGAAGTGCTCGACCGCGAGAGGAAGCGCGGGTGATCCGATGACGACGAAGCGCACGCCCTCGCCCTATGTCCCTCTCGTCGTTCTCACGGACGCCGCGACCGGCCGCAAGGTCTGCGTGCACGGGATGCGATTCATCACCTTCGCCGAGGATCACCGGGGTACGATCTTTCGCTTCGACAATGGCGAACTACTGGCGGTCGAGGAAGACTTTACGACGGTTGCGCTGGCGTTCCGGGATGGGTTTGTTGGCAAATAACTATCAAATTGACCCACTACCCGGAGACGGAGCTCTTTTCGGGAAGACGAATGACTGCGTATGAATAAGGTGCGATTTTCGTGTCGCGATCTTTCGTCCGGCTAACGTCCTTGGTGTAAGCTGCACGGCCGGTCCCGCGTGCCGAAGCCGAAGCGGCGCGGCGGTTGCCGCCGAGGAGTTGCGGAGCCGCGACTGGCGAACTGCAACCGCCGTGACGCCGTCAGGCTGGCGAAAAGGCAGGCAGCTCGGCTGCCGGTCCGAAGCCGGGCCGTGCCAGCTTCACACCAAAGTTAGGCCGCTATTGGGTCGCTGTCGTGGCATTCACCCCGATCCACTGTGATCGTGGTATGCCGACGGAAACGTCAGGATAAAGTGAGCGAATGGTCTCCAGAACAAGCGAAAGACGAAGCGCGATGAGAGCATCCGGCCTGTACTCAAGGCCGATTCCGACCAGCTTGGGCCTAAACTTCGTGCGCTCACCTGCCGATGGGTAGCTCAACCGCCAAACTGGACCACCACTGATGCCATGCGGATCGCAGGGTGTGACGATCTTGCCCGCTGCATCGATCATTCGTTTCTTGTTGAAGCCCGTGATGAGATGCAGATTAGGAACGAACCCATATGATTCATACTTCTCGAACTCAAGCGGTCCGTCTGTGTAGGTTGCCAACTTCGGTTCGCCCTGCCGTCGATTTGCCGACGCCGGATAACCCGCAAACGTGTAAAGCAACGTGCGGTAGTCGGGGATCTCGTTCTGATCGATCTGATCAACGGTGATGAATCTATGGCTGCTGAACCACCTTGCGCGATCCGACTCGAAACGATCGATGAGAAGATCGTATTTGTCTGCCCCGCGGCCGGTCGCCGGCAACTGAGTTACATGAGCCTGCGTCTTTACGAGATGCGCTGGCCCCTCACCATGCAAGACGAGAGGCGTTCTTGCAAGAGCATCGAAGACGTGAGCGGCAGTGCAAAAGAATTTCACGCCGGCGATCGCGAGCAAAATTCCGGAACCAACGAGAGTTTCTTGGCGGCCCGTCCCACGGTAGACTGGAATCGCGAAGCGCTGCGGCTCCAGCCGCGAAGCGATTCTTTCGCGGATCGTCGTGGACAGCGTTGAAGCTGCAGAACCAAAGAAGTTGCGACTCATTCCGATCGCATATTGTAATCCGCATTGAATGATCGCAGGAATATTGAGGATCTCCCGGGTTGCGTGCGCTGCTGCGGGCCGGTCGGCGTAACATGCTGTACCTGACCGCGATGGTCACGACGGACTTGCTTGCGCTGAGCGTGCAAATGAGCGGAGCTTCATGGAAAGCGTGCCGCCGCGAGGACTTCGATCGGTCGGCCTCACTTCATTTCGACTGCGGGCTTTCCTTCGGTTCTGCAGTCTATCGCTCAGGGGGCATTTGCCATCGTGTCGGCCTTATGCAACTCATGGCGTGTCGAGTGGGCTGCGGACGCCGCGGGCGCCGTGGCGCAGGACGTGCGTGTAGATCATGGTGGTCGAGACGTCGCGGTGGCCCAGGAGCTCCTGCACGGTCCGGATGTCGTGTCCGCGCTCGAGCAGATGCGTGGCAAACGAGTGGCGGTTATGCCGCGCGCGGCATAACCGGCATTGTGCCGCGCGCCCGGTTATGCCGAGCCGGTGGATGAATTCGGCGGGCCTCTTGCATTCCACGGTTTCCTGCGCGGCATAATCGAGATCCCTCAAGAAGCGCGAGCAACTTATCGGTGGGTCGATACCGGCCCGGCCTTTGGCCAAGAGGTGCGTGTGCGAGAGTCGCTTCCTCCTTCAACCGGAGCGGCGTGGAGATACATCTGGGTCGTCTCGATCGATTCGTGCCCGAACCAGGCCGGAGAGGAGGGCAGGATTATTCCGACCTTCCAACTCAAGAGCAGGCGTGAAATGCCACCGACTCGGCATAACCGGGGACGCGGCACAATGGCGGAAGGTGTGACACGTCACACGTTTGCCGATGCCGGCCGCCTTCGCCGCGTCGCTTACCGCCCGCTGGACGACCGTTTCATGCAGATGGTGGCGTCCCTCTTTCCCGTCCCGGTCTCTCCATCGCCCTCGTCGCCGGAAAGACCCGCTGCCACCGCCAGTCTCGCGCGGCCGACGGGATCTTTCGCACAAGTGCGTCCGGCAGCCAGGTCTCCTCAGTCTGGTTCCGCTCGAAGCAATTCTGGTTGCGCGTGAACTGATTTTCCCCTGGCCGCGAGCCAATTTCGATTGGCGGGGAAGCAAACTCGCTTGCCGCGTCAGCAAACTCGCTTCGCGCGGAAGCAATCTCGCTTACCGC
>DATLFB010000032.1:0-70044 GCA_035525285.1 Thermoanaerobaculia bacterium | reverse complement strand
CGTAGGTGTTGCTTGATCCACTTGAAGAACAGTTCGACATGCCAGCGGCTCTTGTAAAGCGCGCAGATGGTGAGTGCTGGAAGTTGGAAGTGGTTCGTGAGGAAGATCAGTGTCTTGCCGGATTCTGGATGTTTGAATCGGACGCGCCGAAGATTCTGGGGATAACGTTGGCTCGAGAGTGGTCCGGTGAGAGCAATGGTCTGATCGCAGATGACCCCGGCCGCGCGGTCGCTCGGTTCCGAATAGAGTCGACGAGCGGCCAGGTTCGATTTCGACCGCGTAACGAAGAAGGCTCCTGCTTGAGACATCGAATAGAGGCGCTCGAAGTCCAGATAGGCCCGATCCATGACGTAGAAGGCACCCGGCTCCGGGATCAAGAAATCGAGAACGTTGACATCGTGAAGCTTGCCATCGGAGATGTGAATGAAGCTTGGAATCGCACCTCGAAGATCGAGGAGCGTGTGCAGTTTGATCGCTGCTTTTCTGGCACGAAATGGAGCCCAAGGAAAGACCGAAAGGCACAAGTCGATGGTGGTTGCGTCGAGGGCGTAGACGGTCTCGTTCAGTTCCACTCCGAACGAGTCGTTCGCATAAAGCCGACGCGCCTGGGCGATCAAGCGCTGCGCGAACTCGGCATAGATTCGCCAGTCCCGCATTTCGTTGGCGTCGGCCAACGTCGAACGACTCACCGGCTGCCGAAACCCCATGTGGTACAGCTTCAACGCCTGCGCCGACATACAGACTTCGATGTCGCGCAGACTCTCTCGGTAAGTCAACTGCGCGAAGGCCATGCAACGAAACTGCTCGGAGCACGACAAGGCACGAACTCGATGATTGCCGCGGTATCGGCCGACGATGCGATGAAAGGTGGTCCAGGGAAGAAAGTCCATCACCTGCGCGAACAGAGTCTTGCCGACGTTCACCTTGCCTCCTCGGGAACCGTTGCCCGAGGCCATCATCGGCGAGCACCTTCGCGTTCAAATCGAAACCACCAAAAATCTCAGCTATCTCTTTGCCTTCGTGATAATTACGCGCCGCAGGTCCGAAGTTAACCGGACAGTAGTGGATTCAGGTATTGAATTTGAACTTTGTCGGTGACTTCGCGTGAGCGCGCATGCCGCTGGATCCACATGGCAATGATCGCACTAAGCCCGCCGGTCAACGCGGGCACCACGAGTTGTGCGACCGACTCGATAGCGCTACTGCTCTGTAGCATAGGCACCTCCCTTGAATAGACGCGGCTGTTGCTTCGGAAACACGACGTCCCCCGCGGAAAACGTGGTCCACAGCGCGTGAGTCGCGAACGTTTCTAACCGAGGAGTGTCCGAATCGCCGAAAGGTCCTACCCTTGATTTTGTAACGTTCTCTTTGTCCAGTGACGTGCGTATGACACGTCAACCTTGCCCCGCTTACAACTGGTGCTCACGCTGAGCGTGTCATGCGGCTGACCCGCACGAAAGCGCCTAACGCCTCAAGCCGGGCTGCGGCGGGCGTCACGCGCATGGAGCGACGCGGCGCGGCCGCTGCCGCGCTACGAATGCCTTTGACGGCGGCGCGATGTGCAGCCGACGTGCCGCCGTCCAGCTACGACGTTCCCCAGCCAGGCGGCACGTCTCGCCAGAGTTAGCCCGCGCGCTATTCGGAAAGGATTTCGGAGATGTCGAGCTGCGGTTTGAAACGTCGAACTGTAAGAATGAAAACTGCATTCGCTTCGCGCCGATAGACGATGCGATGGGATTTGGCATAGACAATTTCGCGGTATTCGGGCAACCCGATTTCCGGCACGACACGACCAGAATCCGGAAACTTCTCGAGCCGATCGGTACTCTCAAACAGGTGTTCGAGCCAATTGAGAGCGGCGTCAGGCTTGTCGGCCGCAATGTAGCGAGCCTCTTCATAAGCCCGTTCGATTGCCAGCGGCGCCCAAATCACCTTCACCGCTCGAATCGTCTCCGCAACTCCGCTTTTGCTTCTCGGTTCGATACACCCTTTCCCGCTTCGATCTGCTCGACCGCTGTACGAACATCTCGCAACAGGTCTACTTCATCGACCATCTGCTGGTAGTCGGCTACGTCGAGCACGACCGCAGCTGAATGTCCGTGCTGCGTAAGAACGAGCGGTCGACCCGTAGTCCGAACCTGTTCAATCAGTTCTGCGGCATTGGCGCGGAACTCCGAGACGGGCTTGATATCCGAATCCAGTCTGACGCGCCGCGAGGCTCTTCCCATGGTACGTCGTATCGTACTACATTTGGTACGAACACGTTGCGAAGCGGTCATCCGCTCGACTCCGTACCTCGTCGGGCTAACGCTCGTCGCTTCACCTGCGAGCCGCTTACCGGCTCGCAGGGAATGCGGCGCGGCAGCCGCCGCGCCCACCAATGCCTTTGACGGCGGGAGCGAACTGCGGCTGCCGTGCCGCCGTGCAGCTATGATGTTCCAGAGGCAGCTCGAGAGACTTCAGCGGCCGCGAACTCACGGTGGCTGCTGGGCTAGTCGAGCTACTCGCGCGCCGTGCCGGCGTAGACCCGCCAGCCTGGACTGACGGTGTCGGAGCGGAGCGCGACCCTGTCGTGCTCGATCCATGGCTCGATTAAATGCCTCGCTCCCATGAGCACGCGAAATCGGCCGGACCAGAGCCACTTCGGAAGCGGAATCTCCTCGCACTGCCGGACTTCCTCGACGTGGCGTAGCGCCGACTGTCTTGGCCGCGGAATTTCGCGCCACACATCGGATCAGATATGTGCTGACCTTTTCGCTACTTCTTGATCACGATGTAGGGCGGGTTGTGATCCGGTTCGTCCCACGCCGAGAAATACATATTCGCCTGTACGGCATTGGCTCGGTTCCCGTACGTGTCGGTTGTCGTTTCCAGGAGATCGAAGAGGCTGTTGGTCACCCAGAAGTGATCGATCGTGTTCTGGAAGCTCTTGGTGTCGTAGGTTACGAGGCCATTGCCCATCATGTTCGAATAGAAATAGCCCGGCTGAGCGGTCGCGAACCAAAAGCCGGAATGAGATTCCATCGACGCCAGCGTATCGATCGAGCTGCAATTGCCGGTACCGGCTAACTGGTCGTTGTAGTCGCCCGCGGCGAGGAAGTTCTTCGAGCCCATGCCGGCCCAGTCCACCCACTTCACGAACGAATCCACCTGATCCTTCCTGAGCTGGCAATCGGTGGTGGTCGTATAGGCCTTGAAGTGGATCGTGGCGGTGGTGAATTTGACGGTGGAGTTGTTGACGGCAAAATTCGCCACATAGGGCCGGCGCCCGCCGCAGTCATCCCAGGTAGCGCTGTTCTCGTCGATGATGCAGTTCGTGGTCGCGCAATTCAGGTCATAGCCGGACTCGAAAGTGACGGTGCTCTTTCTCCACATCGTGACCTGCTTGAGCGAGCACCCCGCCTGAGAGATGCGATAGTCCCAGTTGGTGGCGTTGCCCAGGTAGTTCTTGATGAAGTCGTCCCATGAGGCGGCGTCGAGAACCTCGTTGGCGATCACGACGTCGAAGTTGTACTGGTTGATGAGGGCGGCGATGGCTTTCTTCTTGTCCACGGCGTCGGCGCTGTCGTACCACTCCAGATTCCACGAGCCTACGCGCACTCCCGCGGAGCTGGAAGAGCCGCAGTAGACGTGTGTCTTCGTTGCGGCCGCTGACGTGATGTACTTGTCGATCTGCTTCCCCTTGCACGCCCAGCCCGTCGGAGCCGATTTCCCGATCACGCGATATTTCGTGTTGTTACGGATGTTTACACCGAATGCGTAGGCTCCGTCGCCGGTTTTGCTGATCTCCCTGGCGTTCTGGAAGCTCGATCCCCATTCCAGCCGCAAAGTGAGCGTGCCGGGACTGGAGTAGACGTTGCCGCCCACGTCACCAGCGAAGGCGCGGGCCGCGGCAACGAGCGTGACGAAAGACGCAACCAGGATTGCACGGCGATGTCGGATCATCTCTCCTCCATATCCGCTCCTCCCTCAATCGACCAGACGGCTGATCGAGAAACGGTAGAAGCCGTAGAAACAGTCACTCAAACGCGATCGCGTGATACGCGACCGCCGGAACTTCGTATTGGCTTTGGGGATCGGTCAAGGCATGCGTAATGTCGTAGGACACGTTCATGTTCGCTAACGCGAGCGGTAGCGCATCGATGTTCGATTGTGAAAGATTCGCGAGTAGGGCCTGGCATACCGCCACGACAGACATCGAAAGCTGGGTGAGCGGGAGGGCCGTGAGGTCACCGTCGACCGCATAGCTTCGCAAGCCATGGCGGCGAAACGAAAGTGTGGCGGTCGCGACGCGGTACCCGGTCTCGCCGGTCAGTGTCGCGCCGACCTGCGCGATCTCGAACAGATCAGACGAGCGCGCGATCGTCCCCTCCGCGATGCGCGTCATGATCTCCCTCAAATACGCCGTGGACTGCCTGCGCGAGGCGAGATCGTAGAGAACGCGCGCGTAGTAATGGAGCGCGAAGCGGAAGTAGATGTCGGAGGGTTGTGGAGATACGCGTGAGGACGGAGTTCCGGCCGGCGAAATCGATACGGCATACCGTCGCTCGTGTTCGCAATCGATTCGAGCAACAAGTATCCTGTCCGGCTGCGGGTACAACTCCAAGGCTCGCAGTGCCGACGACACGACCGGTTCCTCCTCAAGGCTGATCCGACCAGTTGACCGCGGGCCAACGTTTGTTGACGAGCGCCGGATCGAAGGGCGAAACGCCACGGTCTCGCCCTTCGACCAGCGAAGGAAGTGCCTCTTCTCGTCGTTACTCCTCGTTGGACCGGTCGCGGCCCGGACCGTCAAAGCGGCCTTCGAAGGGATTGATGGGGGCCCAGAAGACGTGCGTGAACATGATTTCCGTTTCACCTGCGTCATTGAGGCCGACCGGCATGGCGAAGAGATTCGGACGTCCTGCCTTGTCGAAGCGAACCGGCGCTCCCCACTGACTCGCGTCAGCCATGATCTCCTCGATGGTCTGAGGACGGGACGCTGAATGCGTCATCGTGTCGAAGATGGCGGAGATCGTCGTGGTGCTGTCGAGGTGCGCGTAAATCGTTTCGATCTGATCGTAATCGTGGGCGTTGGGGTGCTCGTTGCTCAACTGACCCTTGATGGTTCCGTCGGGATCGTTCGTGTAGTCCATGCAGGTGCCGAGGTTCGTGTTGTCGAACGCCTCGTCCTGGTGATCGAGACCGAAGTCGTGGCCGATTTCCTGGCACATTACCAGCCGCCGCCAGGCCGGTTTGTCGTACGTTGCGGTGTCGAAGTAGGTGTCGTTTACTTTGGTATAGGCCTTGGTGATGTGATTACCGCTCGCCCAGATACCGGCCACTCCGAGCCACCCATTGTTGCCATACTTCGCATTACAGACCTCGATTCTCCCGCTGGTCGACGTGCACCGCTTGACGCTCGACAGCGGCGACTGCCAGAGGATGGACAGGTCCAGAACCGAAGACTTGTCCCAGTCAGTGTCCGCCTCGCTCAGGTACGGCTCCCATTTGGAGGTCAGGTTATCGTGGACTTTGAGAGTGAAGGGATTCGATGTGCGGGCCCAATGGTAGCTGCCCCACGAGTGATCCGCGAGCAGCGGAACCGCACCGAGGGCAAGGACTACCAGTAAAACGAAGATACGACGATGCATGGAGTCTCCTTTCTCTGCTGTTAACGTTAACGGCGAGGTTTATTGGACACAGGCGACGCGCCTGCCCATCTCGACCGACTGAACAAGTGTCACACGTTGCGCACGGTGACCACACCCAAGTGGACCACTCAGGTTTGTCGGGACGTGCGCAAGCTCTCGTAAGAACATCGGAATCTGCGTAATGCGATCTCCGTGGTGGTGGCTACGTCATTGGGTCACGTTGAGCGAGGTCGTGTCGACAAGGAACGAGGTCTGGTAGATGCTGTCCTCGGTCGCATAGAACCGGACGCGAATCGTCTGGCCCTTGTACGAGAGAAGATCGAATGACTTCAGCGAGTAGGACGAGCTCTTGTTGAGGTTCGAATATGTGGCGAGCGTCGCCAGGACGCTGCCGGATGAATTGAGGATCTGCACGTACATCCTGTCGTACGCGGTGCTGGTGGTCGTCTCGGCGGTGTCGATCTTCAGATAGAAGTTGAGCGTGGCGGCAGTGGCGCCCGACGGGATGGAGATCTGCTGATAGGCGTAGTCGGTGTGCGACGAACCGTAGCCGCAGAGCCACGCGTACCAGGCACCAGCCTGCGGTGTGCGCGACGTGGAGTTCGTGATCACGCCGGAAGTCGTCGTCCAGGCGCCGTTGTTGCCGGATTCGAAACCCGGGTTGCTCAGGAGCTGCGTGGTCGTCCCGCCACCTCCGCCGCCACTGCTGAGGAGCGAGTAGAGCAGCCGGTTCGGTGAGCCGCTTCCCGCGCTGGTGATCTTGTTCAGTGTCGAGCTGTCTCGAATGGCGGCCCAGACCGTCGACGGAGAGGCGCTGGTGTTGGACTGGAGATAGAGAGCGGCTACACCGGCCACATGGGGTGTGGCCATCGAAGTGCCGCTGATCGTGTTCGTGGCAGTGTTGCTCGTGTACCAGGCCGAGGTGATGCTCGAGCCAGGCGCAAAAATGTCCGTGCAGCTTCCCCAGTTCGAGAACGACGACCGGGCGTCTGACGAAGTGCTGGAGTTGACGGTGATGGCCGCCGCTACGCGCGCCGGCGAGTAGTTGCAGGCGTCGGCGTTGCTGTTGCCGGAGGCGACGGCGTAGGTCACGCCATCATTGATGGAGTTGTTGACGGCCGTGTCGAGCGCAGAGCTGGCACCGCCCCCGAGGGACATGTTCGCCACGGCAGGCGCACCGGCCGCGTGATTCGAGGTCACCCAGTCGACGCCGGCAATCACGCCGGAGTTAGTGCCCGAGCCGTTGCAGTCGAGGACACGCACGGGAACCAGCGTGACGCTCTTTGCCACGCCGTACGTCGCGCCGCCAACCGTTCCGGCGACGTGCGTACCGTGGCCGTTGCAGTCCGTCGTGCCCCGGCCGTCGCTGATGGCGGTGTAGCCGGCGATCACACGGCCGCCGAACTCGTTGTGCGAGGCAAGGATGCCCGTGTCGATGATGTAAGCCTTCACCCCGGAGCCTGTGTAGTTGTAGGTATAGGTGCCGCTGAGCGGCAGGTCCCGCTGGTCGATGCGATCGAGGCCCCACGTGGCGTTGCTCTGCGTCGCCTCCGCCCTGACCTCGCCATCCTCTTCCACGTACTCGACGCGGGAGTCTTTGGCCAACGAGCGCGCGCGGCCTTCGGAGAGTTCGATCGAGAAACCCTGGAGCGCCCGCTGGTAGACGTGGCCGAGACGGCCGCCGTGTTCACGTGCGATTTCGGAGGCAGCTTCGGGTACATCGCGGACCGCGTTGTCCTTGAAGACGACGATGTACTGGTCTTTGATCGCTTTGCTATTGCGGCGAATCTCGCCGTTGGAGGCCAACATTGCCGACGCGATCAGTGCCGCCACGATCGAGAAGAGAACTCGTTTCATGAACGCTCCTCAAAAAAACAAACGGTAATTTTTGGCTGCTGCGTAAGCGGATTCGCGGCCAAGCTGGGAAAGAAGAAGCGAACTCTTTCATCCAAAAGCACTTAACGCATCATTTGGCGGCTGGAGGGGGGTCAAGTTCTACTCCGATATGCTTGCAAACGTCCATTTCGCGGGTCAGTAACTGCGCAAGTGGGTCTAATTTGTGGCCGCTCAGCCAAAGACAATGGTTGCTCAGAATGTGGGCATGCACGCATCGTGATGTAAGAACATCGGAAGCTGCTGCAATGACGAGTCGCTGAGGCTGGGAACAGAAGATCGCACGATGTGTTGGCAAGCGACGGCTCACTGCAGAAATGAACGTCCGGTTCAGCTTCTGCTGCGCGAGGGAAGGCTGTCGTCGGCGAGTGACGCCGCCTTCGGTGCGATTTCTGGACCGGAAGGTGTTCTTTGCCGTGATCGTGTTGCTCGTGCCGGTCCTGCGCGAGGGCCTGACGCCGGAGCGGATGCGCAGGCTCCGCCTAACTCCAGATTTCGTACCGCCAGACACATCTCGATATGGTTCTGGCATCCAGCACCGATCGACACGTTGCCGCGTTGCATCTACGCCTGCCTATATGGACCGACTCGTCGATCCCGTTTTCGGGCCGAATCGCGTCACTTCGGTAGATGGCGACGGCCGCCAAGCATCACCATCCCGTCTTGCCGCGACCGATCATGCGGCCGGCCACGACCACCGCCCACAGCGCGCCGCCCACGATCGCCATCCACCACCACCCCCGCCCGATCCGCCGCGAGAACACGATCTCGTGACGGCCGGCGGGAACGTGCACGCCCGCGAAGAGCATGTTGATCTCGGTGGGGCGGATGCGCCGGCCGTCGAGCGTCACCGCGAGCTCCGGCGTCAGTTTTTCGGATGATGCGAGGAACGTGGGGGCGGCGGAGTCGACGACCAGGCGTTGCTCGTGCGGTGCGTATCGGCGGAGCGTGACGCGCGCGGGCGACGCGCCGAGGGCGGGAGGGAGGATGGGATCGTCGGTGATCACGGCTTCGGTGGCGTAATCGACGTCTTTCGCGGCTAGAAATTCGTCGTCGTTGAGCTTGCGGAGGCTGGTCACCGTCCAGAAGCGCGGGAGCTCGGCGAGATTGCGGAAGAGGCGGCCGTCGGGAAGCTCGCGGTCGAAGACGACGGGCGTTGCAACACGGCCGTAATAGATGCCGCCTTCGCCGGCGAGGACATGACCGCGCACGCCGTGGGAGCGGACGCGCAACGTGAGCTCATCGCCGACGCGGGCGTGGGGGCGGACGGGGACGTAAAGCTTGCTCAACGCGTTGACGTCCGTTGGGGTGAACGCGCGCGTCCAGAGGACGGCGCCGTTTTTCAGGAGCGAGAGCTCCAGTCGCGCGTTGCGGGTGAGTTCCTGTTCGACGTGCGCGGGGACTTCAATGGCCCAGAAGGGGTCTGTGTCGATGCGCACGGTGCGGTCGAGGATGTCGCCGGGCTCGAGCGTAATCGTTCCGGTTTCCTTGACGCCGGGCGTGGTCGCGGCGATGGTCGACCATTTGATGATGTCGATCGCTTTGTGCTCGAGGTAATAGCGGATGCCGAGCATGCCCGCCAGCGGGTCATTGAACTGGTATTGCAGGCTGTTGAACTGCAGGACCGTCGAGCGGCCGTTCCATACGCCGGGCTCCAGGCGCTGCAACAGGCGTCTGTAATCGCGCTCGGAGCTGAAATGGCTGCGGACGTCTTCGAGGCGGAAAAGCTCCGCGGCATTGGGCCAGAAGTAATCGAAGAACGGCGCAATGCGGAAGGGACCGGGCTGCGAATGCAGGAAATCGATGATGGGGGTCGACGGGACAGCCGCGTCCTTCGGTTCGAGATAGGGGTGAAAGCGGCCGGCGACGAGGGCGAGATCGAAGGCGACCACGATCGCGATCGCGCCGGCAATGACGGCGACGCGTTTTCGCAACAGGCGTACGCCGGCCGCGGCGAGGTAGCCCACGGGGAGCGGCAGAAGCAACGACAGTCGCGCGAGCGCGGAGTATTTGAAGCCCGGGAGGCTCGCGAACAGCGGCGCAATGGGCTCGAGGCCGAACATGCACGCAAGCAGCACGAGCATCGCCGCGAGCCAGAACCAGCGCGCGCGCGCGCGGCGGTTGAAGAGGCCGAGGAGGACGAGCGGGATGGCGAGGAGGCCGAGATACGTCGTCGCCTCGACGTAATTGTTCATGACGCCGAGGGAGGGGTCGCCCATCCAGTTCTTGTAGGCGGGATTGCCGAGGCGGTCGGGCTCGATGAAGCTGCGCCAGTGGGAGAGCGGGTAGACGGCTTCGAGGCTCGTTTTCTGACGGACGTCGAGGTAGCCGCTACGGCGGATGAACTGGATGAAGGGGACGAGCATCGGGGCGGCGATCATCACCGCGATGAGGACGCCCGCGGCGGTGCGGAGGATGGCCGAGGCTGCGCCTCGGGAGGGAAAGCGGCGGCTTTGCCGCCGCAGTCCATAGAAGACGGCGTAGGCGACGGTGATCCAGATGCCGTAGGCGATGGCGGCGGGGAAGCCGGAGATTCCGAACGACAGGGCGATGAGGGCGATCAGAGCGATCGACGTTCGATATCCGCGGAACGTGCGGACCACGATCCACAACAGCGCGGGATAGAAGACCGTCGCATTCGTGATCTGCCACAGCCAGCGCACCGCGTAGACGCCCGCGCCGGCGATGAGGATCGCGCCGATCGCGGCGCCGTGGCGTCCGAGGCGTTCCTCGCGGAGCCAGAGGTAGGAGAAGAGAAACGCGAGATTGAGTTTCAGGAAGACGATCGCCGTGTAGCTCCACACGAGCGGCACGAGCAGCACCGGGATGAGGATCACCGGCGTGAGCGACGACGCGGCGGACGAGCCGAAGCCGGGGACGCCCGCGGCGATGTACGGGTCCCAGTGAAACGTCCGCCAGTCGCTCTTCACCATCGACAGGACGGTGTAATACGACGTCGGCGGATCGTTGAGCAGCGGGTTCTGCGGCGGGAGGTCCTGCCGCATCGCGGACCAGGGGGCGAAGTTGTAGAAGACGTCGTTCGGGGAGAGGACGCGGCCCATGAACGCGACCGGAAAGAAGATGACGAAGTTGTAGACGGCGGCGGCGATGAGCGCGGTGGAGTGTTTGCGGACGAATCGGACCAAAGCGTGCGAAGTGTAACAATGACGCGGTGCGCAAAACGCTTCTCGTCGCCGCCGACGTCGACCGCAGCCTGATCGACCGGGCCATGGACGACGGCCGCTTCGAGGTCGTCTACCGGCCGGTGCGTTCCGAGGAGGAGCTGGCGGTGAACGTGGCGGACGCGCACATCCTCGTCACGCGCGCGTACAACCGCGTGACGCAGCGCGTGCTCGAGGCCGCGCCGCGGCTCGAGCTCATCGCGCAGGGGACGAGCGGGATCGACAACATCGACGCGGACACGGCGCGCGCGCGCGGGATCGCGATCGTCAGTCTTCCCGGCGCGAACGCGAACGCGGTGGCGGAGCTGGTGATCGGCTTCATCCTCTCGATGACGCGCACGATTCCGCAGTACACGCGCGAAGTCGCGCGCGGCCTGTTCTCGCGCGACGACTGCGCGACGCGCCACGAGATGCGCCACTACGCCCTCGGCATCGTCGGACTCGGACAGGTCGGGATGCGCGTCGCGCGTCTCGCACGCGCGTTCGACATGAAGGTGCGCGCGTACGATCCGTATCTGATCGACAGCGATTTCGCCGATCGCGGCGCCGAGCGCGTACGCACGCTCGCCGAGCTCCTCGGCATCAGCGACGTCCTCACGCTGCACGTGCCGCTCAACGCGGAAACGCGCGGGATGATCGGCGAGGCGGAGATCCGCGCGCTGCGTCGCGGCTCATTCCTCATCAATGCCGCGCGCGGCGGGGTGCTCGATCAGCGCGCGGCGCTCGCGTCACTGGCGGATGATCACCTTGGCGGTCTCGCGCTCGATGTCTTCGATCCCGAGCCGCCGGTGGAGCCGCTGCCGGACGATCCGCGGTTGGTTCTCACGCCGCATGTGGCCGGGTGCTCATTCGAATGCAAGCGCGAGATCGGGGCCGTGCTGTACGAGCGGATCGTGGAGCATTTTGGATTTTAGATTTTGGATTTTGGATTGACTACGCGACGCGCTGACCGTCGCGGAAGACCGCGCTCACGAGATTCACGCCGAAGTGGTAGACGAGGTGGAGATACGACGGCGCGTCGATGAGCACGAAGTCGGCGCGTTTGCCGGTCTCGATGGAGCCGGTCTGGTCGGCCATCCGCAGCGAGTACGCGCCGTTGAGTGTCGCGGCGGTGAGTGACTCTTCGACGGTCATCTTCATCTGCAGCGTCGCGAGCTGCATCACGGTCTGCATCGACTCGGTCATCGATGAGCCGGGGTTGCAGTCCGTCGACAGCGACACGATCGCGCCGGCGTCGATGAGCCTGCGCGCGGGCGCGTAGCGGTCGGACATGAGGAAGAAGCTCGTCGCGGGGAGAAGATTCGCGACGGTGTTCGAGGCCGCGAGCGCGGCGATGCCGTCGTCGGAGACGTGCATGAGGTGATCGGCGGACGCGGCGCCGATGGAGGCCGCGAGGCGCGCGCCGTCGGTGTCGGAGAGCTCGTCGGCGTGGAGGCGGGGGGTCATCCCGAGCTCCGCACCGGCGCGCAGCACGCCCTCGCCCTGCTCGCGCGTGAAGACGCCGCGCTCGACGAAGGCGTCGCAGAAGACGGCGAGGTTCTGCTCCGCGACGGCGGGGAGGATCTCGCCGAGGATCGTGGAGAGGTAGCCCTGGCGCGCGGCGGAGCTGCCGCGGCTCTCGGGGGGGAACTCGTGCGCGGCAAGGCAGGTCGGCACGAGGCGCACCGGCGAGCGCTCGTTCGCCTCGCGGATCGCGCGAAGCTGTTTCAGTTCGCACTCCTTGTCCAATCCGTAGCCGCTCTTCGCCTCGGCAGTCGTCGTGCCGTAGCGCGCCATCGTCTGCGCGCGCGCGAGCACGTTCGCGATCAGCTCATCTTCGCTGGCCTTGCGCGTTGCGTGGACGGTGGACGCGATCCCGCCGCCGGACGCGGCGATCTGCTCGTACGTCTCTCCCTGCAGGCGGCGATTGAACTCCGACTCGCGGAAGCCGGCGAAGGGGATGTGCGTGTGCGAGTCGACGAAGCCGGGGATCGCGGTCGCGCCGCGCGCGTCGAAGTCTTCATCGACGATGATCTCCCGCGGCATCTCGCTCTCGGGTCCGACGAAGAGGAAGCGTCCGTTCTGCACGACGATGACGGCATCGCTCTGCACAGAGAGCTCGCGCATGGCGCGGCCTCGGCGCGCCGCGCGGCCGGCCGGGGTGGCGAGCTGGGAGAGGTTGCGGACGAGCAGCGTCACGAGCGCGGAGTTTATCCTGCGCCCGCTTCGATCGGACCGGTGATGGCGACCGGCCGTTGACAGCCTGGGCAGCGATTTTCGTTCGCCTCGATGCAGCGGCCGCAATAGATCCGTTCACATCGCGCGCACTGCCCGTAGTGCGTGGCAAACATTTCCGGATGCAGTTTCGCGATTGGATTCCCGCCGGGAAGAATCGAGAGCGAGATGCCTCCATTACAGCGAGTGCAAAAGAGAAGCGTCATGACGTCACCTGCGCATGCTCACGTTCGGAGTCTCGACCGGAGATCCTTCAGTTCCTCGAGAAGGCCGCCTTTCGCGTAGCTCTGCTCGAAACGCGATCGCGTGGAGGCGAAGTACTCGAGCATCTCCGTCCGGTCGCGGCCCGTGACGGTCAAGCGGTTCTGCGCGACCTGGCGCTCGAGTACATCGCTGAAAAGCGCTTCGAGCTCCGTCCAGATCATTTCGCCGTGGATGCTCACCAGGACCGCGACCTCCGGCGGCATGGTGCGAACGAGAAACTGGCGTCGCCGCATCGCCGGCGGATGCGAGGAAAGAGGAAACGGCCTCCCGAATCGCGCCCAACCGTACATCTCCAGCAGGTGCACCGTGGCGAGCGTGAAGTAGATGCTCGACCACGTTCCCAGAGTCCAGCCGACGTTGAATTCGTCAGGGTCGGTGGAAGTGCGGATCGCATCCACCTCGCCGCGCGCGGCCCGCTGCCCGAAGTGCATGAGCATCGTGCCCGCCTCCATGTCCGCCTGGAACTCGACAGCCCAGTTCGCGGCCCAGCCCTCCTCGGCCGGCTCAGGGGCGCGAAAGCCGCAGGCGCGCACCGCGGAGGACCACGCCGCGAGACTCTTCGGGTCGCTCCGAGACTTTACGATGTAGTGACTGAGCTCGTGCGCGAGCACGAAGAGCGAGGCGCTCTGGATCAGCATCCGCGCCCCTTCGAGCCTCGGCGGATCGAGCGCGGAGCGGAGACTGGCCAGCACATCGGCGATCGGTCTCACGTAGTCCGGACGGAACATCCGCGCCTTGTCGAGGAAGTCGAGGTTGCGCAGGCCGAGGGGATCTTCGGGCTTCAGCCAGAACCGCTCGAGCACCGCTTCGAGAATCTCGATCGCCTTCGGCCGCTCCAGGCTCTCCCGCTCGCCGGCGCGTGGCCTGGCGGTGCCGGCCAGGAGCGAACGCAGCGAAGTGTCTTTGTCAGGGGGAGGCATCTGCGTCGCCAGGAGCTCGGCGAAGCAGCGAAGGGAGAGAAACAACCCCTCGTACAGGATGATCTCGCACTGCAGGCCTCGACCGTCGAATTTGCACTCGCCCTGCAGACGCGAGGTCGGGAGAATCGTCGGACCGCGAATCTCTTCTCGAACGAGCTGGGGAGACCGCTCGCTGAGCTCACTGACAGAAGGAAGAAGCCACTCCTGGAGCGTCGAGAACACCGTGAATGGGTCGTCGCCGAACGCATCGAGACCGCTGAAGGAGAAATATCCGACTGATGGCTGATCCGCGCCCTTCTTTTTCTTTGCCACTGCGCGTCCGTTCGAGATTTCACTACGTCTCTGCGTTAAGTCGTATCTCTAGAATTATATCTCCATCGATCTCACTTTCGGTTGGAACGTCCTGTTGCGACCGGACATTGATGGTCACCGACGGCGTCCGGACGACGACGACCGGCTTCTCCGGCGCAGACGCCTTCGTCTGGCGGCGGGCGAGGTTCTGGCTCCAGAGCAGAAACAAGCCGTTGATGAGGGAAACCGCGACCGCCGCACCGCCGGCCGTGAGCGAGGCCAGCACCGCGGCATCGACGGAGCCGAGAAACGGCCTGCTTTCGCGGATGGCGATCATCTGCTGGAGCGCCGGATCGAGCGAGCGAACGAAACCGAGCATCTCGTCGCGGTCGAGATGGCGGCTCACGATGGGAACATCGTATGTAACCACGAGCGACTCCCGCTGTTGTCTATGAGCTCCGTTGCCTGAACAGCGACGTCAACGGATGCTCGTTCGCTTCTTCCTCGGCGTCGAGGACGATCATCTGCTGGATCGTGTCGAGCGTTCCCTGCAGTTTGTTGCGCGCGGCGCGGCGCTCGATCTTGAGATCGCCGATCGCCCGCTCGAGATCGCCCACGCGCTGCATGGCCTGGCCGACGAGACGCTCGGCGAGCAGCTCCGCGTCCTTCACGACGAGCTCCGCTTCCTTGCGCGCGTTCGTGATGAGGTCCTCGGCGACTTTCTGCGCGGAGAGGAGCGTGTCCTTCAGGATGCGCTCGCGGTTGCTGTGGTCCTCGAGGTCCTCGCGCAGGACGGCGACGTCGCGCGAGAGGCGGTCGTTTTCGCGCACGAGCCGCTCGATCTCTTCCGCGACGAGGTGCAGGTAGGCGCGGACTTCGTCGGGGCTGTAGCCTTTGATCGCTCGCGAGAAGATCTGTTTCTGAATCTCGAGCGGCGTGAGATTTTGCATGGTCACCCTCCCGGCACGTCACACGTAGCGGCGGGCTTCAGCCCGCCGAAAGCCGCCCGGCTGAAGCCGGGCGCTACGTGGGAAGTATAAGCCTGACCCGGACCGCGAGGAGGATGCGCTGCAGGATGAAGATGATCAGAAGGAGGATCAGCGGAGACCAGTCGATGCCCGCCGTGTCGAAGCGCCGCAGCCAGCGCCGGATGGGGCGGAGAAACGGCCGGGTCATGCGCTCGAAGATGTCGTTGAGTTGTTCGAGCAGGCCGAAAAGCTGCCGGTGACGCCAGCGAGCCTTCGACTGCCGCAGGAAGAAGAGAATCCACGAGAGGATCACCCAGACGAAGATCAGCCATTGCATCACTTCGAGGATGATCATGAGGACGTCGATGATGATGAGCGCGAATTCCATCGTCAGCCCCTGCTCCCGAAGATCGCTCGTCCGACGCGGATGATCGTCGCGCCTTCCTCGATCGCTGTCTCGAAATCGTCGGTCATGCCCATCGAGAGCTCTTTCACGTTGCAATCGTCGCGCAAGCGGCGCAGCTCGCGAAAGTACGGGCGCATTTCCTCGGGCTCGCCGGCGGGAGGAATCGCCATCAGGCCGCGCAGCGGAATCCTCTTCGCCAGCGCCGCGACTTCGGAGGGATCGACGCCGCTCTTCTGCGGCTCACGTCCGATGTTGACCTGCAGCAGCAAGTCAGGCGGCTGTTCGGCAGCGCGCGCGATCTTCTCCGCGAGCTCGATCGAGTCGACGGTTTGAATGACGTCGAAGAGGCGCACCGCGTCCTTCACCTTGTTCGATTGCAGATGTCCGATGAGATGCCATCGCGCGCTGCCCGCGACATCCGGCTTCTTATCGCGCGCCTCCTGCACTTTGTTCTCGCCGATATCGGTCATGCCCGCGGCGATCGCGAGCTCGACGTCGGATGCGGGAAACGTCTTCGACACCGCAACCAGCGTGACCTCGGAGCGCAAGCGTCCCGCACGCTTGCAAGCCGCGGCGATGCGCGCCTCGAGCTGCTCGATGTTCGTCCGGATCTCGTCAGCTCTCGACACGACTGCGCTCCACGACCCGCCCTTCGCCGCGATCGACCGCGCGATTCGCGAGGCGGTCGGCATCCTTGTTTCCCGCGCGAAGCGTATGACGAATCCGGAAGCGCGCGAACTTCCGCACCATCGCCTTCGCCTCTGCGTGCATCGGAACGAGGTTCGGATGCTTGACGCGATACACGCCGAGCATCTGTTTCACGAGGAGCTCGGAGTCGGAGATGATCTCCACCTCGCGCGCGCCCTCCTCGGCCGCCACCTTCAGCGCATCGAGGAGTCCGGAGTATTCGGCGACGTTGTTCGTCGTGGGGCCGAGATAGCCGCTGATCTCGATGAGATCGCCGCCGTCGGACTTCATGTACACGCCGTAGCCCGCGGGTCCGGGATTGCCGCGGGCCGCGCCGTCGATCCAGGCGGTGATTTTCAGGATGAGGATTTCTCCAGATAGATGATGCGGTGGCAGCCTTCGCACTGCAGGAACTCGCGGCGTTTGAGGCGCTGGGCGAGCGCGGGACGGACGCGCGAGCGGCAGGAGGAGCAGGTGTCGTTGACGACGAGCGCGACGGCGATCTGCTGGCGTTGTCTGTAGATTTTCTGGAACTCGTTCTTCAGGCGCTCGGGAATCGTCGCCTCGATCTCGGCGGCGCGCTTGCGCAGCTTCTCGGACTCCGCTTTCAGATCGCCGAGGGAGTGCTGCCATTCGGCGTGCGCGGCGTCGTAGCGCGCTTGCAGATCCGCATGGCCGGCGGTGCGCGAGTCGAGCTGCGACTGCAGCGTCTCCGCCTCGCCCATGTTCTTCAGATCCGACTCCTCGAGCTCCTTCACGTGCTTGCGCGCGGCGTCGATCTCCTTCCACGCCGCCGCGTACTGCTGCTGGTTCTTCACCTGCATCAGCTGGCCCTGATATTTCTTCAGCAACTCCTGCTGATCGGAGAGCTCGCCCTCGACGCGGCGGCGTTCCTTCGCCAGCACGTCGATCTGCTGTTGCAGCCGGGTCATCTCTTCATTCGCGGCCTGATACTCGCGGTCGATCTGGGCGAACGATTCCGGTTTCACCGCCATCTGTTTCTCGCGCTCGTTCAACGCGGTGAGGACGGTCTGCAGCTCCCAAAGTTTGTCGAGATCGCTCAACGATTCCCCCTGAAACACGAAAGGCGTTCCTTAGTCGGAACGCCTGTGGGTGACGGATGCTCTCCGGCACGCATGCGACAGTTATGAATGAGGACAATTCCAGTCTGCATCACGCTCTGGTGGGTCCACCAGGATTCGAACCTGGGACCTGCCGGTTATGAGCCGGTAGCTCTAACCGCTGAGCTATGGACCCGTCACGGACGCGGGATGATAACAGGTTGCCCGGTTTCCCGGTTGCCCGGCGGCGCCGTGCGGGTGCCGGCGCCTGAGGTGACCCGCATACCGGGACGCCGGGCAACCGGGCAACCGGGCTCACCGCATTTCCACGGAGTCGCCGACGAGCATCTCGCGCCGCGCCTGCAGCACCACCGCAGTCGCCGTTCGCGCCTCGGCCGTCAGCACGCCGATCTGGCCGAGAACCTGACGCGGCTGATCGCGGCGGGCGGCGGGACGAAAGACGGTGAGGAAGTCGCCCGGCTGGATCTGGTTCTCGCGTCCGAGGTCGATCTGGATGAGCATGCCTTCGACGAGGCCGAGGTCCCACTCGCGGGAGTCGACGATCGTGCCGGTCGTGCGGCCGCTCGGCGGATCGCACCACTGCGGCAGATCGGGAATCCGCTCGATCGGAATCGGGAGCTCGGGGATCGGCTTGAGCCGCGTGCCGATCGCGATCTCGCGGCACGAGGACACGACGATCGCGCGCGAGCGCTCCCCTTCCGTGCAGAGAATGCGGATCTGGCCCTGATACGCGTAGTGGCGGCCGATGACGGCGCCGGTGTGAGGATGGCGGATGAGCTCTTCCGGCTGCACGGCGAGATACGTCTCACCCGCGGTGAGGCCGCTCGCCTCGCCGCCGTGCACGTAAATCAGATCGCCGACCGCCGCGGAGCCGGCCAACTCCGTCTGCGCGCGCGGGACGTACTTCGTTTCGACGTCTTCGTACGACTCGACGTAGTTCGGCATCGGCTCGTCGGGATGGCCGATGTAGCCGTAGCAGTAGATGTCGGATTCGGTCGCGAGCGCGATGGGACGCGCTTCGCGCTGGATGCGCGCGACCGCGAATCCGCGATCGGGGTCCTGCTGCGCGGTGAACAGGTTCGACTCGCTGCTGAGCGTACCGCTGCGCGGCGTCACCGTGTCGAGCGCGCCGTCTTCGCCGGTTTCTGCTGTGCCGCCGTCCGCGGTGCTCGCCGCCGCGGCGCCTTCACCTTCGACGAGGAGCACGTCGCCGGGATAGATCCAGTGCGCGTCGGTGATCCAGGTGTTCGACTCCCACAGCTGCGGCCAGAGATACGCGTTGCCGTAGTACTGCTGCGCGAGCGCCCAGAGCGTGTCGCCGGCCTTGATCTCGTGCGTCTTCGC
Source organism: Thermoanaerobaculia bacterium (assembly GCA_035525285.1). GTDB lineage: Bacteria > Acidobacteriota > Thermoanaerobaculia > Gp7-AA8 > Gp7-AA8 > QHVT01. Next base: position 51,160 of record DATLFB010000032.1, on the reverse strand, counting down.
GCCGGCCGGATACGTGGCGGGATCGGGAGGGTTGTATGGGGTCCAATGATCGCCGACGCGATGAAGCTCGCGCGGCGGTGTCGACGACTGAGGCTGCGCGAACGCCGCCGTCGCGATCACGAGAAGGAGAAAGGGAGCCACCCTACGCACACTGACCATTGTCCCCTCCCTGGTCTTTTTGCCAGTTAGGTGAATAAGTTAGCGTAAGGAGGCGTAAGCGTCAAACGGACGGATGAAGGCAGAAGGCAGAAGGCAGAAGGCAGAAGGCAGAAAAGACGGCTCTAAGCTCTTCTCACTTCTGCCTTCTGCCTTCTGCCTTCTGCCTTCATTCGTCACCGCAATGCGAGCGTCCCATCCACCTCCGGCACGCTCCCTCCCGCCTGCTCCTTCTGGTACTTCTCGAGCTGCTTCGTACGCTTGTCGTAGTTCGTCAGAACCTTCTTCACGTACGTTCGCGTCTCGCGGAACGGGGGGACGCCGCTGTAGCGCTTCACGTTGCCTTCGCCGGCGTTATACGCGGCGACGATCTTTTTCAGATCGCCGTTGAAGCGCTTGTCGAGGTACTTGATGTACTTCACGCCGGCGTCGATGTTCTGCTCGGGATCGTAGAGATTCCGCGCGCCCATCCACTTGCCGGTACGGGGCATGAGCTGCATGAGTCCGCGCGCGCCGACGGGCGACTTCGCGCGCGGCTTGAAACGCGACTCCTGTTCCATCACCGCGGCGACGAGCGCGGGATCGACGTCGTACTTCTGGGCCTTCTCGTGAATCAGCTCGCCGTAGGGGATCTCTTCCGCGAAGAACTCCGCGCGCAGCGCGTCGTTGATCCGCTTCACTTCCTCGAAGAACACATCGCGCTCCCCGCCCTGCGGTTTGCCCGATGCCCACACCTCGGTCGCGATCCACTTCTGATCGAAGAGCGCGAGCTCGCGCGAGACGTACCGGTCGGGCAGCGCCTGCGAGAGCTTGAAGACCGCGTTGCCGGCGAAGTTGCCGTTCAGGTTCGCGACGACCTTCTCGTCCTCGCCGCGCTGGCGAACCACGCGCACGGAGTCGAGGTCTTTCTGCACGAGGAAGTGCACGTTGTCGAGCGTTTCGGCGATGCCGCCGATCGAGAGCGCGGTGCCGAGGAGCACGGCCGCGGCGCCGCGTCCGCCGAGGGAGCGCAGGACGCGGTGACGCTCGACGGCCTTGCGGGCGCGGGCGACACGAGAATAGAGCGAGTCTTTCGTTGGGCGGTAGTTATTGGGCATTACGGCACGCAGAACGCACCCCTCGCGCGGGAATATGCCCCGATGGGGTCGTCACGACCGCTAAGTGACCAATATTGAGTGGTTTACTCGCCGAAAACTTCGGCCGGAAAACGCTCGATCCGGCACTCAGCCGTACGCCAGGACTCCGGCGGAAGCCCTGCTTTGACGCAGGTCTGGCTGAGAAAGACTTCGCGGTCCCACCCGTACTCGGTCGCGACCTGGGGGAGAAGCAGGCCGGCGTTGCGTCCGTGGCTCACGATCAGGCCATCGCGGCCGACCATGATCTCCTCGGGATCGGCAACGACCTCGATGGGTCCCATGACCGAGATCTCGATCGCGATCCGCAGCCACTCGTCCTGCTGCAGCGGATAAAAGCGAGGGTCGCGGAACGCGGCATTGATCGCGCTGTTCGAGACCGACTGCCACAGGGGCGCGACGGGATGGATCGAGCCGATGCAGCCGCGGAGGTGATGGTCGGGAGTGCGCAGCGTGACGAAGGTTCCCGCCGGCTTGTGCAGCGTGTCATCGAAGTGCTCCGCGTTCAGCTCGGGGCGGCGGCCGTGAAGCACGGCCTCGATGGACTCACGGGCGATCCGGAGGAGCTGGCTGCGCTGTTCCTGGCTGAGCATGCGAGCGGCGGCGATAGATGAGCATCAGGTTGCGGAGGTAGACGATCAACCCCCCGCCCTGCGCGATGGTGAACACGGTGTCGCGAATGTGAATTGCGTAGATGAGCGTGATGACGCCGCCGCAAAGCGAGAGGTACCAGAAGAGGATCGGGATGTAGCTGACCTTCTTCCGCTCCGACGCAATCCACTGCACGATGAAGCGCGAGCCGAAGAGGAGCTGGCCGGCAAGGCCGAAGGCGACCCAGAGGTCCCAGTTGAAGCCGCTCATCGCTGGCGCTCCCGGCTGCCCGGTTGCCCGGTTGCCCGGTTGCCCGGTTGCCCGGTTGCCCGGTTGCCCGGTTGCCCGGGTGCTCGGTTGCCCGGTTGCCCGGTTGCCCGGTTGCCCGGTTGCCCGGTTGCCCGGTTGCCCGGTTGCCCGGTTTCCCGGTTGCCCGGCCACGCCCGCCCAGCTGGAGACCGGGAAACCGGGTAACTGGGTAACCGGGCAACCATCACTCGTCCTCCGCTCACCGCACGCCCCTCCGGCTGCCCGGTTGTCCGGCTGCCCGGCCACGCCCGCCCAGCTGGAGACCGGGAAACTGGGTAACTGGGTAACCGGGCAACCATTACTCGTCCTCCGCTCACCGCACGCCCCTCCGGTTGCCCGGTTGCCCGGTTTCCCGGCCACGCCCGTCCAGCTGGAGACCGGGAAACCGGGTAACTGGGTAACCGGGCAACCATCACTCGTCCTCCCTCACGCGATAATCCAGCATCCTCTTCCCCATCCACCGCACGGCGAAGCAATCCGCGAGGCCGCGGAAGGCGCGGTTCATGGCGCCGTACTTTGACTGGCCGAACTGCCTTGGACGATGGTTGACGGGCATTTCGACGACCTGGTAGCCGGCGTAGCGGACGAGTGTGGGGAGGAAGCGGTGCATGCCGGTGAAGAGGTGGACGCGGTCGATCGCTTCGCGTTTGACGAGTTTGAGCGAGCAGCCGGTGTCGGTGATCGCGTCGCCGGTGATCCAGTTGCGGACGCTGTTGCCGATGCGCGACTGCATTTTGCGGCTCCAGGTGTCGGCGCGATTCACGCGCACGCCGATGACCATGTCCGAGCTGTTTTCCTCGAGCTTGCGCACGAGCCTCGGGATGTCGGCGGGATCGTTCTGGAGATCGGCGTCGAGCGAGACGACGAGGCGTCCGCGCGCCGCGCGCCACGCGGCGTCCAGGGCCGCGGTCTGTCCGCTGTTTTTCTCGAACGCGAGCACGCGCAGGTTCGGGTACGCCGCGCGAAGGTCGCGCAGCGCGGAGAGACTGCGATCGCTCGAGCCGTCGTCGACGGCGACGATCTCGTACGTCCAGCCGGTCCCCTCCAGCGCCGCGGCGATCTCGCGTAGCAGGATGGGGATGTTTTCTTCCTCGTTGTAGACGGGAAAGACGACGGACAGATCCGGTTGGGTCATTTCGGCTGCCCCTCACCCTGGCCCTCTCCCCGCACGCGGGGAGAGGGGACTGGGGAGGGTTGCGGGAGTTTAACAGCGAAGGCGCGCTCGAAATTGGCGGTGGTCTGCTCCGCCACGCGCTCGACCGGTACGTCCCACAGCTTCGCCAGCAGCTCCGCGATTTTCACGACGTACGCCGGCTCGTTGTCGCGACCGCGGTACGGCACCGGCGCGAGATACGGCGTGTCCGTCTCGATGAGCACGCGATCGTGCGGAAGTGCGCGCGCGACCTCGCGCAGCGAGTCCGCGCTGCGAAAGGTGACGATGCCGGAGAAGGAGATGAAGTAGCCGTGATCGACGAGCCGCCGCGCGACGTCGAGCGACTCGGTGTACGAGTGGAGGATCCCGCGCGCGCCGCTGCGTCCGAGGATCTCGACCATGTCCTGGGTCGACTCGCGGTTGTGCACGATGATCGGTTTGTCGAGCTCCTTCGCCAGCGCGATGTGCCGCTCGAACACCGCGCGCTGCACGTCGCGCGGCGAGTGATCGTAGTGGTAGTCGAGTCCGATCTCGCCGATCGCCACGACGCGCTGCTCGCGCGCGAGACGCGCGATCTCCGCGAACGCGTCGTCGTCGCAATGCTTCGCGTCGTGCGGATGAAATCCCACAGCGGCCCAGACGTCGTCATTCGCGTTGGCGATCGCCACCGCCTGCGGAGCATCTTCGCGCTTGGTCGCAGGCACCACGAATCCACGCACTCCCGCAGCGCGCGCCGCGGTGAGATTCGCCTCGGCGTTCGACATCGTGAGGTGGCAGTGGGAGTCGGTGAACGTCAGCGATGAACGATGAACGATGAACGATGAACGATGAATAGGATCAGGCGCGTTGCTCATCGTTCATCCTTCATCGTTCATCGTTCATCGTTCATCGTTCATCGTTCGACGGCCCTTCTCCTTTGCACGCGGGAAGATCCTTCGCCGTCTTCGCGGCTCAGGATGACACTTTTCCCTCCAGCAGCGCGACCACCATCTGCTCGTACGTTTCCACCGCCGCGAGGAGGTCGCGCTTTGCGATGCGCTCGTTCGCGCCGTGCGCGTCGAGGATCGAGCCGGGGCCGAAGAGCAGCGGCTTGCCGAGATTGCCGAGCCACGGGACGTCGGTGTTGAACGCCACGACTCTCGAAGGCTGCCCTTCCGGGACGACCATGAACTGCGGCGGATTGCCGCGCGCGAGGGTGATCGTTCCTCCATGTTCGGCGAGCAGCAGCTCGAGCCTCCGTTGCACGTCTTCCGGCGTCGTCACGAGGCGGAAGATCATGTCGCACTCCGCCTCGGACGGGATGATGTTCGGCTTCGTTCCCCCGCGCACGACGCCGACGTTCACCGTGGCGTGGCCGAGGATCTCGTGCGAGCCCCAGTCGGTGCGGTTGATCTCGGCGATCGCGGCGACCATGCGATTGATCGCGGAGTCGCCGAGCTCCGGATACGCGGAGTGCGCGGCGACGCCTTCGAAGCGCACCGTGCACGTGAGCGCGCCCTTCGACGCGCGCGCGAACATCGACTCCGTCGGCTCGCCGACGACGACGTATTCCGATCCGAGGTCCGCGAGCTCCGTGTTCGCGGTCTTCGCGCCGATCGAGTCGGTCTCCTCCCCTACGACGAAGAGGAACGCGAAGTCGCGAATGTTGCGCGCGAGGAGCCGCTCGCCGGCGGCGAGCATCGCGGCGATCACGCCCTTCGTGTCGCAGGCGCCGCGGCCGTAGAGATACTCGTCGTCTTCCGACGACTGGAACCAGGGCGGCACGGTGTCGATGTGCGAGTTGAGCACCACGCGCGGACGGCCGCCGGCGGATGCGTAGAGATTGAAGCGCGTGGGGGTGACTTCGTGGCGGCGGGTGGAGAACCCGAGGTCCGACAACGTTCCATCAAGCAACTCGCCGACCGAGAATTCGTTCTCGGTCGGCGAGGGAACGTCAATCAGTTGTCGCGCGACGGCGATCAGGTCGAGCACCGTCGCGCGATTGTATGCGGGTTTCAGTTGAACACGATGTAGCGGAAGTCCTTGTTCGGGCTGCCCGAGGCGACGAACGAACCGCGTCCGATCGACTCGATCGCGATTGCGTTGCCGTTCGAGACTTCGACGTACACCGGCACGATGAAGCTGTTCGGGCCGACGCTCGAGTCGTTGATGCGGAGGCTGCCGCCGGGGGGGAACGTGTACGTGCCGCCGGCCGAGTAGTTGGAGTTGGACGGCGGTCCCTGCGGCCCTTGCGGCCCCTGCGGTCCCTGATCGCCCTTGGCGCCCTGCGCGCCGTTCTCGCCGCGCTGGCCCTGCAGGCCCTGCTCGCCGCGGTCGCCCTTCTCACCATTCGCGCCCTGTGCGCCGGCTTCGCCGCGGTCACCCTTCTCGCCCTTCGCGCCCTGCGCGCCCGCTTCGCCGCGGTCACCCTTCTCGCCCTGCGCGCCCGCTTCGCCGCGGTCGCCCTTCTCGCCTTTTTCGCCCTGCGCGCCCGCTTCGCCGCGGTCGCCCTTCTCGCCTTTTTCGCCCTGCGCGCCCGCTTCGCCGCGATCGCCCTTTTCGCCACCGCCGCCGTCGAAATCGTGCAGGAAGTAGCCGATGACGTCGATGGTGAGATCGGTCGCGTGATCGGCGGCCATGACGCGGAACATGTTGAGATTGAGGACGACGTTCGCTTCCTTCAGCGAGCTCTCTCCCGCCGCGAACTTCAGTGCGGCCTGTCCATACAGCATCTCGCTCGCCGGTGCGAGGTAGATCGTTCCGTCGCCTTCCGCTTCATGCGAGGTCAGACGCAGCGCAACGGCGAACGAGCCGACCGGCACGATGTCCGAGCACGGATTGGTGAAGTCGCCTGACACGAGAATGCCCGCCGGCATGTAGGTGCGGACCTCGTTCGGAGCGAGCGCGTCGCCGCCCCACGGATGCGGATAGTTGTCGGCGTCGAGGGTGCTGACCAGACGGCACGGAACGATTTCCTGGAACACCATCGGTCCCATGTCCTTCATCCGGCCGTTCGCTTCCTCGGTCCAGAGATGCGTGCGGACCTGCAGGCCGTGGATCGTGTACGGGTTGTTGAGCTCAACGTCCGCGGCGCCGGCAGGCATCGCGGCCATCGCGATCAGAAGGATCGCAGCAAAGTAACGCGTGAACGTGTTGACGACTGATTTGGTCTGGGTTTCCATGGTTTCCTCCGTTGACGTGCTCAATGTGCGTCGCGGAGGGAAAAGCCACGAGGACGGTTGGACCGGGCGGTTAGGAGAGGTGAGTAGCAGGCTTTGTGACGTTGGTCACCGGGGCGTTGGTACGTCGTCACACAGTTCCTCGAGCTCCGCCTTCTTGTGAAGGGTCATCGAGGAGCGGCGGACGGTCAGGATGTTCTGATCCCTGAAGCGTTTGAGCAAACGCGTGACCGTCTCGCGCGAGGTGCCGATGAGCTGCGAGATCTCCTCGTGCGTCATCGCCACGGGAAAACGCATTCCGCTTGCCGAAGGGCTGCCGGTTTCGTCACACCAGGCGAGGAGGAGCTGGGCGAGACGCTCGGCGGCGGAGTTGGCGAGTCCGAGGGCGCGGATCTGATTCGCGTCCGACTCGCACTCCTCGATCAGCTGGCGCGCGACGTTGAACGAGATGTCCTTGTGCTCCCCCATGAAGCGGAGGAAGTCCTCGCGCTTGACAAACTTGACCTGCGAGGGCGTGACCGTCTCCGCCGTCGACTTGTGGGGATTGCCGGAGAGGACGCTCGAGAGTCCGAGGGCTTCGCCGGGCTGCACGATCCGCGTGATCAGCTTCTTGCCGCTGCCGGAGGAGATGCTCAGCTTCGCCGAGCCGTAGCAGAGGATGAACATCCCCGTCGGCGATTCGCCTTCGGCGTACAGCACGGCGTTCTCGGGATAGACGTTCGCGAAGGTGATCGAGTCGAAGGCCTCGAGGATGTCGGGATCGAACTGGCAGAAGAAGTCGTCCGTCCGCCAGGTGCACTCCCGGCAGCGGTTGCAGACTTCGATTCCGTAACGGGCCATGCGGTGAGTCGATTGTACGTCATCACGGACGGGGGCGCGGCCGGCGGAACGGCGGCCTTTGTCCCGGTCTCGGTCCGTCCTCATGCTCGCCGCCGAGCATTTCGCGGAAGCGCATCAGATCGGGATCGCGCGGGCTGATCGCCGCAATCTCGCGAAACAGCTCCTCGGCGCGTTCACGATTGCGATCGAGCAGCGCCAGTCCCAGCTCCGCGAGCTTGCGCTCGCGCGCGTCGAGCCGGTCGCCGTCCGCGAGCGCGGCCGTGAGCTCCTGCCGCGCGGTGTAGCCGTCGCGCGCGAACAGCGCCACTTCGCCGAGACGGAAATGCGCTTTCGCGTGGTGCGGATCCTTCGCGATCGCGGCCTTGAACGCTTCGCGCGCAAGACGCGGCTGCCGCTCGATGAGGCGCGTGATCCCTTCGTTGTAGTGGTCGTCCGCGGTGCGCGCGGGCGGTTGCGGCGCGGGCGCGGCGGCGGCGGTGGTGACGACCGGCGCGGGAGGCGGAGGCGGTGCGGCGGTGGTGGTCGTTTCTTCGATGATCGTGGCTGGGGCGGTGACGCTCACGGTCGTCATCGGGGCGGGCGCTGACACCGGTGCGGGCGCAGCTGCCGCCACGACTGCAGGCGGTTCCGCCTTTCGCATGCGCGACACAACGAACGCGCCGATCGCGCCGGCGAGCACGAGGGCCACTACGACAGTGATAAACGTAGCGCCCGGCTTCAGCCGGGCGGACGGGCTGAAGCCCGTCCCTGCATGCGGTCCGGTAATCACCGTCGGCGCGGCCGCCGGGACGCGTTTCCGGCTCAGCGGCGCCGTCGGCGCGACGGCGAGCTGCGCTTCGAGCGCCTGCGCGAGCTCCCGCGCCGACGCGTAGCGCTCTTCGCGCTGCTTGCGCATGCAGCGATGGATGATCGCCGCGAGGCCGCGCGAGATCCCCTGCGGCATCGGCGCCTCGTCGCGCACGATGTGCATGATCGTCTCGGTGGCCGTCTCGCCGCGGAACGGGAGGCGTCCCGTCGCCGCTTCGTAGAGCACGATGCCGAGGGAGAAGAGATCGGTGCGCGTATCGAGCGTCTTGCCGAGCGCCTGCTCGGGCGACATGTACGTGACCGTGCCGATGATCATCCCCTGCTGCGTGAGCACGCTCGTCGGATCGTTCACGCCGACGTTCTCGTGCTCGACCTGCTTCGCGATCCCGAAGTCGAGCACCTTCACGCGCGGGCCGTTGACGATCACATTGTCGGGCTTGATGTCGCGGTGCACGATCCCTTTCTCGTGCGCCTCCGCCAGCGCGTCGGCGATGCTCCTTCCGATGCGGCAGACGTCCGCCTCGGCGATCGAGCCCCGGCGAATGACGGCGCTGAGCGGCTCGCCTTCGACGAGCTCCATCACGATGAAGAGGCGGTCGCCGACTTCCTCGAACGCATGAATCGTGGCGATGTTCGGGTGATAGAGCTGCGCGGCCGTGCGCGCCTCGCGCTTCATGCGCGCGATGGCGGTCGCGTCGGTGGCAATGGCGTGCGGCAGAATCTTGATCGCGACCGTGCGGCCGAGGCGTGTGTCCTCCGCCTTCCACACCTCGCCCATCCCGCCCACCCCGAGACGGTCGATGAGCCGGTACGTGCCGAGGAGGGTATCGGGCTGAAGCATCGCGGAGACATGGTAAACGCGGGCACCCGTTCGCGCGAAAACGCCGCCTCCGGTTTGGGCGGAGGGACGGCCTGCAGCCTGGGGATATTTCTGCCCGTGTGGCCTTTTTAGGCGTAGAGTTCTCATTCCACTCGACATGTCCAACTGGTGCGTCGTCTTTCTTCTGATCGGCCTCGCCGGCAGCGCCGCCTGCCGCGAGGCGACAGTCTCGCCACCGCGTGAGCCCGCTCCATCCACGGCACCTGCGCCACCGTCCGCGCCGCCACCCGCTCCCGAAACCGCTGACACACAACCGCCGCCTGCAACCGTGACCGACAAGCCGAAGCCGAAACCGCAACCGCCCCGCAAGACCCTGCCGCCGCCGGTCCGCAGCTTCGCCGTCTATGCGTTGTCGCGCGGAACAGGCGTGCCGCCCGAGGCGCGCGCGGCATTGCGAGAGGTCGTGGAGCTCGCGGAGGAAGACCAGCGGCGCGGCGTCAAAGTCACCATCACAACGACGCGCATCGGCATCGAAGGAGAGACGCGCGCGTGCATCGCCTACGAAGACCAAAACGAAGGATCGCGCGCCTACGAGCGCGCGCGCGCCATCGTCAGGGACGTCGATCTCGTCAATCTCAAAGTCGAACCGTGCGCAGCCAATGAGGAGAAGGAGTCATGAGAAGACATCAGCTCGGGATGATCAGCATCATCGTCGCTCTCACCCTGGTCTCGAGTAATTGCAGAAAGGAACAGCAGGCGACCACCACCGCCGGCGATACGTCGGGCACCGCGGTCAGCGATACGTCGATGACCGTGCCGCCTCCGGAACCGGTGCAGAAAGTGGAGGCGACGCCGGAGGCAGTGGCGCAGGCGGAGAAAGACTCGCAGACGTTCGCGGAGCGCGACCGGCGGATGCACGCGATCCTCAGCTTCGAGGAGTTCAAGGGAACCGTCTACAAGGAGCCGTTCGAAGGCGGGAAGTGGATCGTCAACGGCGATACGCCGATCTCGGACGAGAAGCAGCTACTCGAGTTCTACGAGAAGAACGTCAAACCCGCGCAGCCGCGGGTCGTACTGATCCTGAACACGATCGGCGGTCTGGATGACAAGTGGAACAGCCAGCTGAAAAAGCAGATCACGTACTGCGTGAGCACGACCTTCGGCGGACGGCATGCGGACGTCGTCGCGCAGATGGAGAGCGCCGCGGGCGAGTGGGAGAAGACTTCCGACATCGACTTCGTGCATGTCGCGGCGCAGGACAGCAGTTGCGGGCCGGGCAACGCAAACGTCATGTTCGACGTGCGTCCGGTCAACGTCAACGGCGACTATCTCGCGCGCGCGTTCTTCCCGAACGAGCCGCGCTCCGCGCGGAACGTCCTGATCGACGAGAGCAGCTTCGGGCTCACCCCGGGCGGCAAGCTGACCCTCGGCGGAATCATTCGCCACGAGCTCGGACACACGCTGGGATTCCGCCACGAGCACACGCGCCCGAATTCGGGATCGTGTTTCGAGGATTCGGATTGGAAGCCGCTGACGAGTTACGACGCGTTCTCGGTCATGCACTATCCGCAGTGCAACGGTCAGGGTGACTGGAGTCTGACGCTCACCCCGAAAGACAGGAACGGGGTCGCGTGCGTGTACGGCCCCGCCGCGTCGTTCACCATCGATGCGGCGCTCGTGAGCGACATCACGAAGTGCGCGGTCACGCAGCCGGTCGTTCCTCCCGGTCAGCCGAAGACGCAGAACTTTGCCGCGCAGTCCGTGACAAAGAATCAGACGAGGCAGTACGGCCCGTTCGCGGCGATCGCAGGCTCGCCGATGGAAGCGAAGATCGGCGGCGCGGGCGCCACAGGCGATCCCGATCTCTACGTGCGGTTCGCCGCTCCGCCGAGCGTGAACTCTTACGATTGCCGGCCGTTCACCAGCAGCGCCGTCGAAACCTGCGCTTTGACCGTGCCCGCCAATGCGACGAGGTTCTTCGTCATGGTCCGCGGCTACACAGCAGGAACGTACGACCTCACCGTGACGCACACTCCTCCGTCGCCCTGACACGAAAGGGCGGCCGCGCTCGCTGCGCGGCCGCCCACTTCGCTGGACACAACGTCCACAGTAGATGGCAAACATCACGAACGAAATAACTTAGCCGTCGCGGCGAGTTGCGCGAGGCATGCTCCTCTCGCTCATCCTCGCCGCCACCACCTTCGTTTCGCCGCTGCCGAACTCACAGGCGATCGGGGTGCAGGCGCTCGAAGTGACGACGGATGTCGCGAAGGTCGACCGCGTCGATTTCTTCGTCGACGGCGTGCTCGCGGGCGTCGCGCGCAGGCCGCCGTATCGCATTGCCTTCGACTTCGGCACGTCGCTCGCGGCGCGGACCGTGAGCGCGAAGGTCTGGGCGAACGGGTACAGGACGAGCGAGAACGCGACGGTGATAACGGCGGCGCTGTCGGCGAGCGACACGCTCAACGTCGATCTGGTCGAAGTGCCGCTGCGCGTGCGTTCGTCGCGGGCGGTTCGGGCAGGCGATCTGCGCGTGCGCGAGAACGGCGTGGAGCAGACGATTCGGGACGTGCGCCTCGAGCGTCCCGCCGCGCATTTCGTCTTCGTCGTCGATCGCTCGCTCAGCATGGGAGACGGGAAGCTCGTTGCGTCACTCGACGCGGTCGAGAGGGCGACGAAGCAGCTCCGCCCCGGCGACACGGCGTCGGTCGTGCTCTTCAACCATCACGTGACGAAGGCTCGTGCGATCCCGAAAGACATCATCCCCTCGGGCGGCACATCCCTCCGCGACGCACTCGCATCGGTCGCATCGAACGAGCGGACGTACGCGATCGTGATCACGGACGGCGGCGATCGCAACAGCGCGCTCACCGACGAGCAGGCGCTGCGCAAAGTCAGCGGCACGAAAACGGTCGTCCACGCGCTCGTTCTCGGCTCCTCGCACGCGCGCTTCCTCGATCGCGCCGCGAGCAACACCGGCGGGAGCGTCTCCGCGGCGACGAAGGAGAGCGTCGGACGCGAGCTCTCGCGCGTGCTCACCGACATCAACAGCCGCTACCTCGTGGTCTACCAGAGCGACGGAACGAAGCGCGGCTGGCGCACGGTCGACGTGAAGCCGCGGCGCAAGGGAATCGAGATCGTGAGCGCGCGGAAAGGGTACTTCGCGGAATGAGACGCGCGCTGCTTTTCGGACGGCGGACGTCTCGTCCGCCACGGCGGTTGGGGGCGGACGGGACGTCCGCCCTCATCCTGCTGCTTCTCGCGTTCCCGCTCGGTGCGCAGGAGCGTCTCGCCTCGGACTTCGAGATCGCGCAGATGGAGCAGCAGCTCCTGCGCGCGAAGGGTTTCTCCGCGCAGGTCTCCGCCCGCCTCAACCTCGGCGATCTCCGCGCCACACGCAACGAGCAGTCGCTCGCGCGCGCGGAGTACCTGAACGCGTCCGGGCTCGCGGAAGCGGAGCGTCTCGACGCGCGCCGGGAGTCGGCGATGTCGCGCTACGCGAACGCGACGTCATACGCGGCGCTCGCGCAGGCGAAGCTCGGTCGCAAGGCACGCGCGTTCGAGTTGCTGGAGGAAGCGGCGCGCTACGCGAGCGACGACGCGGAGAACTGGAATCTGTACGCGTCCGCGATGCGCATCCTCGGACATCCGCGCAAAGCGGCGGCCGCGGCGCGCAACGCGGTCGCACTCGCGAAGGAACCGCTCGACGTCGCGATCTATCAGCACGCGCTCGCAACGGCGCTGATCGAGTCGGGCGAAGTCGATGAAGCGGAACGACTGCTCGTGACGGTGACGGAGTCGCTGCGCTCGTCGAAATTCGCGTCGCTGCAGCGCGACGTCGCGCGCGGCGAGGCGTTCGAGGTGTACTCCACCGCGCGCGGCGACGTCGCCGCGTACGTGTCGCTGCTCAATCGCGCGCAGCTGCGGCTCGCCGCGCTCTACGAACAGCGCGGGCAGACGTCGAAGGCGCGCACGCAATACGAGCGCGTGCTCGCCGCTCGCAGCGACGACGTCACCGCGCTCACGGCACTCGGCCGCTGGGCGGAGGCGTTCGAGGCGAACCCGTTCTCGCCGGCGCTGGTCGCAACGTATCGCCGTGTCATCCCGAGCATCAGTGAGGGACCCCCAGCCGGCAACACGACGGGCGCGCAGATGCGCCGCGCGCTCATCCAACTCGCGCGCGGCGAACACCGCGCCGCACGCACAACGCTCGATGGGCTCCTCGAAAAGTTCCCGGCAAATGAGACCCTGCGCACCCTTCGTCGCGAAACGGAAAGAAAAGCCGCGCCGACGCTTCCGGGCGCAACTCCGACGGCCGAGGAGCTCCGCGCACTGATCGAGACCTTCGAACAACTGACTCCCGAGCAGCGCGTCACGCTCGATCGAACGACCTTCACGAGCGATGTCGTCTTCACGAGCGCGCAGGTCGCGAACGGGCAAACGACCTTCGAGTCGGGCACGATCGGCGGAGTCCCGTTCCGATTCAGCGAGCCGACGGTCTTCAACGGCGTCTTCGACGTTCGCGCCCGCCTCACGTATCGCATCCTCGGAAGGACGGCGGACGTCTCGTCCGCCTCCTCGGGGCGGGCGGGACGCCCGCCCTCCTTTGATCGCGACGCATTGCTGCTCGATCCGGCAGGTGTGCAATGAAGCGCGCACTCGTCCTGCTCCTTTTCGCTACCACTCCTGCGTTCGCGCAGGTTGTCGCGAGCACGCCACGCGGAGTCGTCGTCGCAAAACCGGGCCACGAGGTTCAGACGCCGACAGCGATCGTCGTAGGTCGCGATCGCATCGCGGTCCTCGACGCGCTGAACAACGAAGCGGCGATCATCGAGCAACCCAGCGGACGCACGACGCGCGTGCAGACGGCGGAGACGCCGATCGCCGGCGCGTTCGTCGGGCGCGATTTGTATGTGCTCGCGCGCGACGCACGCGTCGTGCAGCGCATCGGCGGCGCGCGCATCGCGGTCGCGGCCGATCCCGCATTCCTCCGCGAATCCAACGGCACGCTCTACGTCTACTCGCGTGCGACCGGCACGATCGAGGAGATCGCGAACGATCGCGTCACGCGCCGCGTCACCGTCGCGCCGTTCGCCTCCGACTTCGAGATCGATGGGCGCGTTGCGTATCTCCTCTACCCGCGCGACGCGCGCATCCGCACGATCGACTTGCGCGCGATGAAAACCACCGGCGTCGTGAGCGTCGGCGCGGTGCCGGTCGACATGGCCTTCGCGGGCGGCGGCACCGCGATCACCGCGCGCATCCTCGCCGTCGCCGATCCGTCGGCGAAGCGCGTCTGGCTCACCGAGGGGACACAGTCGACCGTGCAGGCGGTCGCGCGCGGATTCCTCCGCGGCTTCCTCGGCCTCGGACTGTTCGGCAGCCGCGCCTCGCAGTTTCCGACCGGCGTCGACCGTGTCGTCATCCGCGGCAAACAGTGGATCGCCTACGACTCGAGCAGCGGCACGCTTTACCGCTTCACGAAATCGAAGAGCTCGGTCATCGCCAAAGGCATTGCACCGAAGGGATTTGCGGTCACTGCGGACGGCGTCGTGTACTGGAAGGACGGCAAGCTCGTTGCACCGAAGAACGCTCAATGAGCGAACGACAAGGCTGCGTCCGATGCCAGCGCGCGATCGATGAGTGGGCTCGCATCTGCCCGTACTGCAACTGGGATCAGTCGAAGCCCGCGCCGGCGCAGGCGACGGTGCCCGCTCCGGTCACCGACTACAAGCCACCGGAAGAGCGCAGCGCGAAGCAGTTGATGGCGATGGGCGGTGCGGGCCTGCTGCTGCTCGTTCTCGCGTTTCTCGTCGGCATGATCATCAACCGCGACGGCGCGCCGAAGAATGCGCCCGTGCCGGTGACCGAAGAAGAGCAGGCGACACCCGGCGCCGGGCCGAGGCGCGCGGACACGCCGCTCGTGCCGATGAACGAGCCGGGCGGCATCGCCATCGAGCAGCCGATCACGAGCGCACCCGCGAGCGGTCCGCAGGCCGGAACACCCGCCGAGTGGAACCGAACCGACGCGACCGCCGTCTCCGCCGCGGAGTACGCGCAGATGGCAAAGCGCGCGCAGGCGGAGAAGAAAGCGGCGCCGCTCGTCGACCCGCGCTCGATCACCGGCGCGGCGTACGCGCAGGCGTCGCGGCAGCCCGCGGGGCGTCCGGCCTCGCCATCCGCCGTAGCCGCGGGCGGCGTGGCGATGACCCGGCCCGTGCCGCAGTACCAGCCCGTGCCGCGTCTGCGCGGATCCGGCCGCGCGAAACTCGATCTCGTGATCGGACCCGACGGACGCGTCCGCGACATCGATGTGCGTCGCGCGTTCGCGGGCGACACGCCGGCACTCATCGGCGCGGTGCAGCGCTGGCGCTTCAAGCCCGCCACCGTGAACGGCCGGCCCGTCGCCTCGCGTTACAGCGTTGAAATATCATTCCGGCAATGAGCGACGGAGTCTGCACGGCATGCGGCCGCTCGATCGATGCGGCCGCGAAACTCTGCCCGTACTGCGGCGCGGATCCCGCGACCGGCGAGCGCGTCGACACGCAGGCGATCGTCCAGGAGATCTTTCATCCGCGCGAGCTCACGGCCTCGGAAACCGTTCTCGAGTACGCGCGCCAGCGCCAGGGTGTGGTGATCGGAGTGACGATCGCGGTCGTGTTCGTGCTGCTCGCGGCGCTGCATCAGTTCGTGACGGTGCGCAACGCGAATGAGGTGTCGGACGCGCCGGCGATGCCGCTGACGGAGATCGCCGATCTCGCGAAAATGGAGTACGAGAGCGCTCCCGCGCAGCTGCCGCCGCTCGACTTCCAGTACGAGGGACAGCCGCAGGCGATGCGCACTTACATCGTCGAGCGCGGGGCGATCGCGCCGCAGCCCGCACCCGCGCCCGCGCCGCCAGCGCAGCAACCGCAGACACAGCGCCGATGAGCGTCTGGTTCTGGGTCGTCCTCATCACGGTCGTTACGATCGGCTGGCTCGTCGCCTACATGATCGCGCAGAAGCCGATCACGAACGTGCAGCAGCTCATTCAGCAGCGGCGCTACGAAGATGCGGTGATGGAGGCGAATCGCACCGGCGACGTGTTTCATCGCGCCGAGGCGCTGAAGCTCCTCGGCCGCTACGAGGAGGCGATCGCGTCGTATCAGCAATCCGACGATCCCTCCGCCCGCGAGGGCATCGCCCTCTGCCTCGCCCACCTCGGACGCGATCTCGACGAGGCGCGGCGGCTGATGGAGACGCAGATCGCGCAGCATCCGATGATCCTCGAGTTCCAGTCGCTCGCCCTCGCGTACATCCTGCTGCGCGCCGGCGACCGCGACGCCGCGCTGCGGCTCTATCGCGACAACGTCGAGCTCCTCGAGACCCGATTCCGCGACGACTACACCGATCCCGATCCGCAGCTGTCGGAGACGCTGTTCCTGTTTTCCGTGCTCGCGGAGGCGAATGGGGAGCACGCGAGGGCGGATGCGCTCGCGCGGCAAGCGAGGGAGTGGGGCTGGATGCGAACGTAGAGGCGGGCTTCAGCCCGCCTGCCGCGGGGCCGACCGGCTGAAGCCGGTCGCTACGTTTTCATGCCGTGAAACGTGCTGCGAATCCGCTGCATCGCGATCGGCGCCGCGCACGGGTGCACGCGATTCGTCAGCAGCACCGAAATCCGCTCGCCGTCGATCCACAGCGACGTCCCGGTGAAGCCGTTGTGGCCGTAACCGAGCTCGCTGATCTGCCATCCGAGGCCGCGATCGCCGGCGTGTACGCGCGTTGATTCTTCGACGAGCGCGGGCGGCACGAGCTCTCCGCAAGCGAACGCCTGCGCGATGCGAAAGACGTCGCGCGCGGTCGCGAAGAGTCCCGCGTTCCCGCACGTGCCGCCCGCATGGAAGGAGTTCCCGTCATTCGTCTCCCCCCACATCAGTCCCTGCCGAAATCCGTGGAAGGCGATGGACCGCGATGCGCACATCCCGAACTCGAACCGCTGCCCCCACTCCGTCGCCGCGATGCGCGGGCGGAGCGACGCCGGCGGATTGAACATCGCGTCGCGCAGTCCGAGAGGCGCGAAGATGCGCTCGCGCGCGGCGCTCACGTAGTCGCCGAAGATCTCGTGCAGCGCGTGGTAGAGCAGCACGAAGTTCAGATCGGAGTAGACGGCCTGGCTGCCGCGCGGATGCTCCGGACCGCGCTCCTCGATCGCACGCACGTAAAGAGGGCGGACGTCTCGTCCGCCGCCGGGGCGGACGGGACGTCCGCCCTCCTCTGAGAGCGCGTACAGCGGCAGCCAGGCGCGGAGGCCGCTGGTGTGCGTGAGCAGCTCGCGATACGTGTAGCCGCGGTACTCGTCGTCGAGCGCGATCCGCTTCTCGGCCACCGCCTGCAGGACGAGAATCGTCGTCACCAGGACCTTCGTCAGCGAGGCGCAGTCGTAGATCGTGTCGGGCGTCGCGGCGAGGCGCAGAGGCACCGCGACGGCGTTTCCGAGCGCGTTTTCGTGTTCGAGCGCGCGCGTCGAGCCGATGGCGTAGCCCGCGCCCGGGAAGGAGCCCACGCGGATTTCCTGTTCCAGGAAATGGTTGAGGGACTGCACAAGAACTGCTGCCATCTGACGCGCAGTCCGATGTTACCCTCCGGGAGAAAATGTTCCGACTCGAAAAGCTTGAAATTCACGGCTTCAAATCCTTCTACGATCCGGCCCATCTCACCTTTCCCGAGGCGCTGACCGCCGTCGTCGGCCCGAACGGGTGCGGCAAGTCGAACATCTGCGACGCGCTGATCTGGGTCCTCGGCGAGAACCGCGCCACGCACATCCGCGGCGAGACGATGGACGACGTGATCTTCCAGGGCTCCGCGCGGCGCCGCCCGCTCTCGATGGGCGAAGTCACGCTGACCCTCGGCACGGCCAACGGCGACAGCAACCATCCCGCGGCCGACGACGGCCGCATCGTCATCAACCGCCGCGTGTTCCGCACCGGCGAGTCGGAGTTCCGCCTCAACGGCCGCCGCGTCCGGATGAAGGACATCTCCGACATCCTCATGGACACCGGCCTCGGCATCCGCAACTACTCGGTGATGGAGCAGGGGAAGATCGATCTGATCCTCTCCAACAAGCCGCAGGACCGCCGCCGCCTGATCGAAGAAGCGGCCGGCATCACGAAGTACAAAACGAAGCGCCGCGCGGCGGAGCTGAAGCTCGAAGAGACGCAGCAGAACCTGCTGCGCATCGACGACACGCTCTCCGAGGTCACACGGAATCTGAACTCGCTCAAGCGGCAGGCCGGGAAAGCGCGGCGGCACAAGGAGCTCGCCGATCAGCTCTCGACCGCGAAGCGCGCGCTGTACAAAGGGCGCATCGTCGTCGCGCAGGTGGAGCAGGAAGCGGCGAACGTGGGACTCGCCGACGCGCAGGGGCGCGAGGCGGAGCTCGCGGCGCAGCTTTCGACGGACGAGTCGGAGCTCGCCGAGACGCGCAGCGTGCACACGGATCGCGCGCATCGCGCCTCACGCGTGCGCGAGGAGATCGCGGGGCTGTCGGGAGACGTGGAACGGCTTCGCTCGTTCCTGCAGCAGTCGGAGACGAACCTCGGCGATCTCGTGCAGCGTATCGGCAATGCGCGCGAGCAGATCGCGACGCTGGAGCAGGAGGGCGCCGAGCAGCAGGCGGCGCTCGACGAGAAGTCGCAGCAGCTCGATGCGGCACGCGAGGAGCGGAATCGCCTGCGCGACATCGCCGATCAGCTCGAACGCGACCGCCAGGAGCACGGCGACAAGGTTCGCCAGCATGAAAAAGCTCTTGCAGATGCGCGCGAGTCGCTGATGCGCACGATCGCCCGGATCTCCGAGGCGCGGAATCAGGTGCATCAGATCGAGATCGCGGTCGAGAAGTGCGAGTTCTATCTGACCAAGCTCACCGAGGGCGCGCGGCGCGCGGCGGAGAGCCGCGACGGCGCGCTCGTGCAGATGCGGGAGTGGGAGCAGTCGGTGCGCGAGGCGGAAGCAGCCCTCGTCGCGGCGCAGCAGCACGCGCGCGAGACACTCGCGTCGCGCGATGAGCTCTCCGCGCGGCGCGACGGACTGCGCGAGTCGCTCGCCGGCGCGCGGGACCGCGTGTCGCAGACGACGTACAAGATCGACTCGCTGCGAGCGCTGCTCGCATCGCTCGCAGCGCAGGACGAGGACGTGCGCCGCGCGATCCTCGAGCTGATGCCGGATGCGTCCGCGGCGGCGGAAGCCGTACACGCGGCCGCGGGATACGAAGCCGCGCTCGACACGCTGCTGCGCGAGGTGTCGAAGGCGGTCGTGGTCGAGTCGCAGCAGATCGCGGCGGAAGCGATTCGCCGCCTGCGCGAGCGCGGGGCGGGGCGCGGGGCGTTCATCTGTCTCGATTACGCAAGTGGAGGACAGGCAATCCTGCCTGTCCAAACGGGACAGGCAGGATTGCCTGTCCTCCACAGCGGCGACGCGGTCTACTCCATCCTCGGCGAAGGAATCGCGGCGAATGCAGTGCGCCAGGCCGTGCCCGAGGCGTACATCGTCGGCTCGCTCGGCGAAGCGCTCGCGCGCGCGAAGGAGCGTCCGCACGCGACGTACGTGACGCTCGAAGGCGATGTCGTGCGCGGCCCGCTCGTCATCGGAGGAAAGACCGAAGGCGCGACGCCGGGCGTTTTCTCGCTCAAACGCGAGATTGCCGATCTCGAGTCGCTCGTCGGCAGCGAAGAGACGCGCGCGGGCCGCATCGCCGCGGAGCTGCACGAGCTCGAGGACGAGCTGCGCGCGGCGGATGATGCGCGCATTCTCGCCGAGGAGCGGGCGCGGAACGCGGAACAGGAGCTGCGCCAGCGGCACAATCAACGCGAGCGCGCCGGCGCGGAGCTGCAGCGGTTCGAAAAGGACCTCGCGGTCGCCTCGGAAGAGCAGACGCTGTACGCGGAAGAAAAGGAGCAGCTCCTCGCGCGCCGCCACGCGGCGATCACGGAGCTCGAGCAGCTCGAATCGCACGAGCGCGAGCTGCACGAGACGATTCGCGTGCACGAGGAGCAGTTGTCGGGCCTGCGCGCCGAGTTCGAGGAGGTCACGGAAGTCGCGTCGAAGGCGCGCGTCGACGTCGAGACCGCCGCGGGCAACGTGAATGCGATCGGACGCGAGCACGAGAATCTCTCCCGCATCGTGGTCTCCCTCGGCGCACGCGCCACGCAGCTGCAGCAGGAGATCGAGACGCTCGTGCGCCGCCGCGAGGAGACCGAGAGTGCCGTCGAGAACGCCCGCGGCCAGCTCGATCAGTCGCTCGCGAAACTGCATGAAGTCTCGGAATTGCGCGTTGCGCTCGAGGCGGAAGTCGCCGATCTCGACGCGCGCGTGCAGGAGCTCGAGTCGCGCGCGGTCGCGTCGCGCGAGACGTGGAACACGGCAAAGGACGCGCTCTTCGAGTCGGAGCGCCGCGTGGATCGCGCGCAGTCGGCGTTCGATCTGCTGCGCGAGCAGATCTCGCTCGATCTGCACGCCGGCGTCGACGCGCTGGCGGATGTCGAGCCGCCTGCCGGCGACGAGGCGCGCGCGGCACTCGATGCCGAGGTCGCGAAGCTCATCGATCAACTCGAGAAGATCGGGCCGGTGAACGTGCTGGCGATCGAGGAGCATCAGGAGCTCGAGCAGCGCGAGTCGTTCCTCCGCACGCAGCGCGACGATCTCGTGCAGTCGATCGAGTCGCTGCGCCAGACCATCCGCAAGATCAATCTCACCTCGCGCGAGCTGTTCCGCGAGGCCTTCAACGCCACGAACGCATTCTTCGGCGAGATCTTCGCCTCGCTCTTCGGGGGCGGCACGGCGCGCATGCAGCTCCTCGACGAAGAAGATGTGCTCGAGAGCGGCATCGAGCTCGTGGCCCAGCCGCCCGGAAAGAAGACCCAGTCGATCGCCCTGCTGTCGGGCGGCGAGCGCGCGCTGACCGCGATCGCACTCCTCTTCGCGATCTTCCGCTACAAGCCTTCGCCGTTCTGCATCCTCGACGAAGTCGACGCCCCGCTCGACGAAGTGAACACCGAGCGCTTCGTCCGTCTGGTCCGCGACATGTCGCGCGACACGCAGTTCATCGTGATCACGCACTCCCGCCGCACGATGGAAGCCGCAGACGTGCTGTACGGCGTGACGATGGAGGAAGCCGGCTGCTCGCGCCTGGTGTCGGTGAACTTCGCGGAGATGGAAGGTTAAGGCTCGATCCAGAGCGCGCCGAGGTTCAGGCCGGCGGCATCGAAGGGCTCGGCGCGGATGAGGGTGGAGCCTTCGTGGGTCGAGAAGAGCAACATGTGCGCGCCCTCGCGGCGATAGACCTCGAGCGTCTTCTCTTTCGGATCGACGATCCACGCGTACGCAATGTCATAGCGCGCATAGCGCGGCAGCTTGCGGATTCGATCGAGACGCGCCGTGAAAGGCGAGACGACTTCGCAGATCCAATCCGGGGCGAGCTCGAAAAACGTAACGTCGGGAAACGACGGCATTCGTTCACGCCGCCATCCCGCGATGTCGGGAACGAGGATGTCGCGGCCGAGATGCAATTCCGGCTCGATCACGATCCACCAGCCACCGGCACCGCCATCGTCACGTCCAAAGCGCTGATCCAGGTCACTGCCGAGTCGAGTCGTGGCGAGTGCATGCCGCGACGCCGGCCGCGGCGATGTGAAGAGCTCTCCTTCCACGATCTCCGCGACGAGGTGATCCGGAACCTCGAGCAGGTCCTCGTACGTCGCCGGTCTCTCGACGACTTTCGACATTGGCAGATGATACGCCGCAGCTACGCGATCTGCGGCACCACGACCACTTCACCGCTGGGGCTAGGGCTCGATCCAGAGCGCGCCGAGGTCGATGTCGGCGCCGTCGAAGGGCTCGGCGCGGATCATCGTGATGCCTTCGTGCGTCTCGAAGAGAGACCAATGGCCGCTCACGAGCCGGTAGATCTCGGCGCTTTTTGCGACGGGGTCGACGACCCACGCGTGCGGAATGCCGTGGCGCGCGTATCGCGGCAACTTGCGGATGCGATCGAGGCGCGCCGTCTTCACGGAAACAACCTCGCAGATCCAATCCGGCGCCACTTCAAACCACGCCGTTTCGGGTAGCCGCAGCAGTCGTTCCTTCCGCCAACCGCCGATGTCAGGAACGAGAGCATCGCCCGCGAGATGGAGCTCGGGCTCGATGACGATCCACCAGCCGCCGGGACCGCCATCTCCGTCCTGAAAGCGGCGGCGCAGCTGAGCGTACAAACTGCCATTCGCTTCCGCGTGACGGGGCGCCGGCCGCGGCGACGTGAATAGCTCGCCCTCCACGATCTCGGCCACGAATTGCTCGGGGACGTCGAGCAGGTCTTCGTACGTCACACCGCGATCAGCGATCTTCGACATCGCCTCCGATTCTACCTCGGCTGCGTCTTTACGCGATCTGCGGCACCACGACCACTTCCCCGCTCGGGCCGGTGACGAGGCGCCAGACGGCGCTCGCGCTGATGTCCACGAGTTTCGACTCCGCGCCGCATTGCATGCAGGTGCCAGCTGCCGGGGCGGCGCCGATCGGGACGAAGTGGAAGCGCTCCTTGCGGCAGTGGTCGCAAAGCTCGCGGAGCACGTCGTAGTGAAACAGAGATAAACGGTCGTTTGCCATACACCTATCCCGAGAGAGCGCGCGCAGTTTACGGATGGAGGTCCGGCGATTTTGTGAGCGGGATCACGCCGGCGCGAGTCCTGACGCGCCTTCGCGCGCGTCGGCACCGCTCGGCACGGGAAAGTAGATGCCTTTCGCGCTCATGCTCGCGCCAGCGCGCGCAGCTCCGTGCCGATTCCGGCAAAGGTCTTGTGGTTGAGCGGAAACTCCAGCAGCACGTGCAGGAGGCTCAGAAGATAGAGGAACGACAGTCCGAGCGCGTAGTCGTACAGATAGAGCGCGATCGCGGCGGCCCAGGAGGCGACGATCGCGACGGCGCGGCCGTGCGGAACGTGATGCCAGCGGATGATCGACGTTTTCGAGAACCAGTTCAGATAGTGGTAGGTGTAGGCGAACGCGATCAGGCGCATCACCGCGACCCCGCCGCGCGATTCGTACACGCCGCCGCCCATTCCGAACAGCGCCATGAGCTGCACGTTCAGCGGCTCGAAGAACGCGTACACCTTCCGCAGCGACTCCGGCGCGCCGGCCGCGGGGACAAACGAGAAGACGAAGAAGCTCACGATGCAACCCGTGAACACGGCGAGTCCCCACATCGCCGCCGCGCTTTTCCGTTTCAGCGCACCGTGAAGCACGAAGGCGGCGGTGAAGATCAGGACATGAATGATCGTGACGATGAAGTACGCGAGCAGGGCGTATGCGCGCGCACCGGTGGAGAGCGCGATCACCGCCGCCGTGACGATCAGCAGCGCGACCGCGTTCACGGCGTGGCGCACGAAAACGAGCATCGCCGCGCCGGCGAAAACGAGATAGACCATGGCGATCTCCATCGTCGGCGGGACCGGACGATCGAGCATCTCGCTGCTCACGAATCCGTACAGCAGCACCGCCGTGGCCGCGGCGACGACGGCGAGCCAGAGCCGGCGCGCAGTCCGGCGCGGCGCGAAGTAGTCGTGGTCGTGCAGCCAGGAGATCTCGGTCAGGTAGTGCAGCGGGCCGAGAATCGCGTACGCGAAAAGAAAGAGCTGGAACGGAAACGCGAACGCGGCGATGCAAACGCCCGCCATCAGGCCGAGGTTCAGCCGCTCGACGGAATCACTGCTCATCACTGGTGCCTGCGCTGTGAGTCTAGCGCACGCGTGACGACCCACGCTGTGACGAGGCCCACCCCGGCGGAAGCGACGACATCCGAGGTCCAGTGGCGGAACGCCAGCACGCGCGAGAGCCCGACCGCAATCGCGAGCAGGAGCGCGACGACACGCAACGCGACGCTGCGCGAGGCGAAGACGAGCACGCCCGCGAGGGCGAACGCGCCGATCGTGTGCCCGCTCGGAAAGGACGTCGAATACGGCGCGTAATGCGAGGGACCGAGCCAGAGCTCGGGACGCGCGCGGCCGGTGAAGTGTTTGATGAGCTGGCCGATGAGACCCGCGGCGAGTCCGGCGATCGCCATCGCAAGTGCGTACGACACCCAGCGCCGTTCCGCGTACGCGATCCCCGCGACGAGAAAGAAGCCGACGATCATCGCGGGGTTCATCCCGCCGCCGAATCGATTGACGAGGCGGATGGCGTTTTCCGTCCACTCCGACTGCACACCCTCGGCCCACGCGAGCACCGGCACATCGAGCAGCAACCATGCGAGCACCGTCGCGGCCGCGCCGATGAGCAAGCCGATCGCGGCGCGCGGCCAGAGCGCGCGCTCGACGCGGATCGCGCGCAACTGGCGCAGCGGCTCGCGCACGTCGCGCGCCTCGGCGCTCTGCACGATCAGCAGGAGGAGCAGTCCGGCGAGGAACCAGAAGACGACGTCCCACGACGGCGCCTCGCGTCCGAGAAAGGAGAGCTCGTCGACCTCGAGATCGGCGTCCATCCAGAGACGGTTCGCGGAGACGATCGGCGACGGCCAGAAGACGGAGAGGATCAGCAGCGTCACGAACGCCGCGGCGGCGTAGCGGCGCTTATTTTCTGTAGACATCGAACGGCTTTCCGATCATCTGCAGTTCATCGACCTTGCGATAGCCGCGCAGCACGTCGGCGATTTCGTGCGCGTTCCTGCGGCGCGCGACGATCACGCGCGGCGGCGCGATGCCGCGCAACTCGTCCGCATCGACGTGCCGCGCGCGAGAGAGATCCTGCGGCATACCACGCGTCCAGAGATGCGGGCAGACGTAGAGCGCGATCTCCTCCGGCGGCACGTTCTGCGCGACGAGCGCGCGCACGAGGGGCCGCGTCGACGCCATCTCGTTCGCCAGCGGCACGAGCGCGACCGCGGCGTACGCGAGCGTGACGACGAGCACGAGTCCCGTCGCGAGCGTCGAGGCGACGAGGCGTCCGCGGATCGTGATCACGAGCGCAACGATCGCGCAGATCGCGAGAATCGCGAAGAGCGCGCGCACGTCCGCGCGCGCCGGCACTTCGCGGTGGCGCACGAACAATCCCGCGATGCCGATCGTTGCGAGGATCACGAGCATCAGCGCGTTCGCGTTTTTTCCCCAGCGCGTCCAGCCGTCCTCGACCTCGAGGAAGCGCGCGATCACGAGCGCCGCAGGCGGAATCATCGTCATCATGTAGACGTCGAGCTTCGACGAGAGCAGCGAGTACGGCACGAGCACCGCGAGCATCCAGCTCACCGCGAACTTCGCACGCTCGTCGTTGCGCTTGTAGATCGCGACCAGCGCGGCGACGACGAGGAAGAACCACGGCGCGAGCGTCATCGGCGCGCGCATCACGTAGAACCACGGCGGCGATTTGTGCACCCATGCGCCGACCGCGCGTCCGACGGTCTGCTTGAAGAAGATCTCCCGCCAGAACGCCTCGCCGCCGGCGAGCACCGCGGGGATGAGCCAGAGAAGTGGGATCGCGATCATCGCCGCGAGGGCGTGGAGGACAGGCAATCCTGCCTGTCCAAAGCGGACAGGCAGGATTGCCTGTCCTCCACGCCGCCGGCGCAACCACTCGAATGCGAAGAGGCAAATCATGATCACGGGCGCCATCGGTCCCTTGATCACCGTCGCTACGCCGATCGCCACGCCCGCCCACACGAGCTTCTCCTGCTGCAGCATCCACGCGGCGAGCACGAGCAGCGCGGTGAACGACACATCCATCCGCGCGGTCTGCGCCGAACCCCACACCATCAGCGACGTCGCGCAGACGAACGCCGCGAGCGGGCCTCCCATCTTCCACATCAGCCAGATCAACAACCCGAACGCGACCAGCGACGGCAGCACGAACGGCCAGATCGAGTCGATGCCGAACGGATACGTCAGCAGATCGATGATCCAGAAGTGCAGCGGCGGCTTGTGCGTGAACGGACTGCCTTCGAGCGTCGGCAGAAAAAACGATCCCGCGCGCATCTCGCGCACGACCTGGCTGTATTTCGTTTCGTCGCCGACGTAGAGCTCTCGCTGCAGAGGCGAGAGCAGCGTCGAAAGTGCGGCGATTCCGAGGGCGATCGCGGGCGCGCGGCGCATGCGCGGTGCATTGTAACGGATTGATCAGCAGTGACTTAGGTCACATCAGCCGGCCGCCGGACGGAGTGCTAGAATCTCGAATGCGGATTGGGACTTCACAGGAGGAGAATCGATGTCGAATACCGCTGAGATTCAACGCATCCTTGCCGGCGCAGATCCCGAGTTTCGTCAGTGGGCCGAAGAGCACCGCCGTTGCGAGAGCCGCCTGAGCGAGCTGACGGCGAAGAACGAGATCACCGTCGACGAAGAGATGGAAGAGAAGACGTTGAAGAAGCGGAAGCTCCGACTGAAAGATCAGATGGCGGAACGGATTCGTTCGTACGAGTCGGCGAACGTCGCGTAGGAGTCTGCGCGGCAGGAAGCGATCGTGGAGGGCGGACGTCTCGTCCGCCCAGGGGACGGGAGGCGGACGAGACGTCCGCCCTCCATCCAGCACGCTTCCCATCGGAACCCCCTTTGCATACCATCGCGGGTCAGCGATGCGATTGCGATTCGCGCCCGAGGGATGGATCTTCATCATCCCGTTCGTCATTCTGGCGGCGGTCGCCCTGCTCATCCAGTGGTATGTCGCCGCGATCCTCCTCGGATTGATCGCCGCCTTTCTCATCAACTTTTTCCGCGACCCGCACCGCCTCGGCTCCGAGCGCCACGTCGATGTCCTCTCCCCCGCCGACGGCACGGTCGTGCTCATCAAAGACATTCCCGACGGCGAGATCTGGCCCGGGCTCACCAGACAGGTCAGCATCTTCATGTCCGTCTTCGACGTGCACGTGAACCGCGCGCCGATCACCGGAAAAATCATTCACTACCGCTACAACCCCGGAAAGAAAATCCCGGCGATGTCGCACAAGTCGTCGGCGGAGAACGAGCAGAATCTCGTGGTGATGACCGATCACCGCGGCGCGACGCTCGCCTTCAAACAGATCGCCGGCCTGCTCGCGCGGCGGATCGTGTTCGACAGGAAGGAAGGGGACGAGGTGGCGCGAGGCGAGCGCGTGGGCATGATCAAGTTCGGCTCGCGCGTCGACAACTTCTTCCCGCCGAACGCGAAAATCCTGGTGAAGGTGGGAGACAAGGTGAAGGTCGGCCTCACGATCATCGCCGAGATCCCGGAGTGACGCGATGAAGCCGGTGAAGGTGAAGCCGAACTTCCGCCGCGGCGTCTACGTCATTCCCACGTCGCTCAGCATCCTGAACATCTTCTTCGGCTTCCGCTCGATCATCTACTCGACGCGGGCGATGGAGGCGATGGTCGCCGGACGGACGGACGCGGCGATCGACTTCTTCGAGACCGCCTGTCTCTCGATTCTCTTCGCCGCGATCTTCGACACCTTCGACGGCCTCGTCGCGCGCCAGCTCGGCGCGACGAGCGAGTTCGGCAAGGAGTACGACTCGCTCGCCGACGTCGTCACCTTCGGCACCGCGCCCGCGGTGCTCGTGTACGCGTGGGGGCTGCACGTGTTCGAGAAGCTCGGCGGCGGGATCGCGTTTCTGTTTCTCGCGGCCGTGTCGCTGCGGCTGGCGCGCTTCAACGTGCAGACGGGAAAGACCGACTACCGCTTCTTCGTCGGCGTGCCGAGTCCCGGCGGCGCGATGGTGCTCGCGTCGATGATCTACTACGCGCCCGCGCCGGTGACCGATCGCCGCTTCGCGATGATCGTGCTGATCCTCACGGTCGTCACCGCGTTCTCGATGGTGTCGCCGATCCGCTATCGGAGCCAGAAGGGACTGGCGCTGCAGAAAGAGCGGTCGCTGATGTACTTCGTGGCCCTCGCCGCGATCGTGGGCATCGCCTTCAAGTGGCCGCGCGAGTTCTGGTTCGCCGGCGCGATCGGATATCTCGTGTCCGGCCCGCTCGCGAAACTATGGTCGCTGGCGTTCCCGCGTCCCGCGCCTCCTCCGGCGCCGGCGGCCGAGGTTCCGGCCGCACCGCCCGCTGAGCCGACGTGATAAAACCGCGCTGATGGCGCATCCCAAGTCCACTGCCGGCTATCGGCTCGGCATCGTGAATCCGCTCACGCTGGTCGGCAACGAGGTGAAGACGATTCTGCGCGAGCGGGCGTTTCCGTTCGCGAAGGTCGCGCTGCTCGACGCCAGCGGGCATGCCGCGGGCGCGCTCACCGAGATCGCGGACGAGCCGGCGATCGTCTCGCCGGTGTCGAAGGAAGAGCTCGAGGATCTCGATCTCGTTTTCTTTTGTGGCAATGCGGCGCGCAATCACGAGTGGATCGAGCGTCACGCGCAGGACGATTTCATCGCCGTCGATCTCTCGCAGCCGACGACGAGCAACGAAGGGAAGCTCGCGATCGCCGGCGTGAATCTCGACGACATCGGCGAAGGCGATGATCTCCTCGTTTCGCCGCACCCGGTCACGATTCCGATCGCGCTGATCCTCCACCAGATCGAGCGCGTGAGTCCGATCGTGACCTGCACCGCCACGGTGATCCAGCCGGCCTCGGAGTTCGAGCAGCAAGGCGTCGAGGAGCTCGCGCAGCAGACGCTCAGCGTGCTGAACATCCACTCCGTGCCGAAGGCGATCTTCGACCGGCAGCTCGCGTTCAATCTCTATCCCGCGCTGGAGCGCAACGAGGAGTTCATCGTCTCGCAGATCAGGTCGCTCACCGATCCGCGCGGCGAGCTGGCGCTGCTGATCACGCAGGGGACGATCTTTCACGGCCACACGTTCTCGCTCTTCGTGAAGACGCGCGAGCCGCTCGACAGCGATCAGATTCTCGCCGCATTGCATGCGAGCTCCGCGATCGCGCTGCCCGAGGGCGATCAGCAGTTCGGCACGATCGACGCGGCGGGAAAGGACGAAGTGCTGATCGCCGAGGTGCGTCCGGATCCCTCGATCGCGGGCGGATTCTGGGTGTGGGCGGTCTGCGATAATCTGCGCCGCAGCTCGGCGCTGAATGCCGTTCTCGTCGCGGAGAAAGTGCTGTTCGGCGCGAGCGCCGCCGATTGAAGGAGCCTCGATGCAGGATTACTACGAGCCGAAGGTGGGCGATCTCGCGCCCGATTTCCGCCTCCCCTCGACGCGCGGAAAAGAAATCTCGCTGAAGGAGCTCGAGGGGAAGGACGTGATCCTCTACTTCTATCCGAAGGATGACACGCCCGGCTGCACGGCGGAGGCATGCTCGTTTCGCGATCACGAGTCCGATCTCGCGAAGGAGCACGCCGTCGTCCTCGGCGTCTCCACCGACTCGCTGGAGAGCCACGAGAAGTTCCGCGGCAAGCACAATCTCAACTTCCCGCTGCTCTCCGATCAGACCGCGGACGTGGCGAAGATGTTCGGCGTGTGGAAAGAGAAGAATCTCTATGGCCGCCGCACGTGGGGCGTCGCGCGTACGACGTTCTGGATCGGACCCGATCGCAGGATCCGCAAGATCTACAAGAAGGTGGATACGGCGAAGCACGCCGAGGATGTGCTCGCGGATCTGCGCAAAAAATAGTGTGGAGTGCGGCGACGCCAGTCGCCGCTGTTGTACGTAGCACAGCGGCAACTAGCGTTGCCGCACTCCACACTGTTCCCGGATCCTCCGGCACGCCTCCTCGAGCGCGCCGAAATCCTTCGCGAAGCAGAAGCGCAGCAGGCGATCTCCTCGATCGCTCGCGTAGAACGACGGACCCGGCACCGAGGCCACGCCCGCTTCCTCGATCAGCGACATCGCCGCCTCGCGCGAGTCGGCGAACGCGTCGGGAATCTCCGCGAGCATGTAGTACGCGCCCTGCGGCACGAACGGGCGGAATCCGCTTTCGCTCAGCGCATCCGCGAGCATGTCGCGTTTCTTCTGATAGTCCGCGGCGAGGTTCGCGTAGTACTCGTCGCCGATCTCGAGCGCGCGGGCGATGCCCCACTGCAGCGGCGTCGGCGCGCAGACGTAAAACAGATCGTTCACGAGTCCGATCGGCGCGATGACGCGCTTGTCGGCGGCGACGTAGCCGATGCGCCAGCCCGTCACCGAGAACGTCTTCGAGAATCCGCTGATCGTCACGGCGACGTCGCGATCCACCGCACCCATCGAGAAATGTTCGCGTCCGTCGTAGACGATGTATTCGTAGATCTCGTCCGTGTAGCACCACGCGTTGAACTCGCGACAGAGCGCGGCGATGCGCGAGAGCTCGTCGCGCGTGAAGACTTTGCCGCACGGATTCGACGGCGTGCAGACGACGATGCCGCGCGTGCGCGGACCGAACGCAGCGCGCAGCGCGTCGAAGTCGATCGACCAGTCGGGTAGCTGCAGCGGAACGTACTTCGTGGTGATGCCGAGGACCTTCAGCGTGTTGAGGTGATAGCCGTAGTACGGCTCGAAGAGGATCACTTCATCGCCGGCGTTGAGCGTTGCCAGCGCCGCGGCCGCGAAGCCGCCGGTGGAGCCAACCGTCACGACGATCTCGCTCGCGGGATCGACATGAAATCCGTTGAAGCGTTCGATCTTCTTCGCGATCCGCTCGCGCAGCAGATCGATCCCCTCGAACTTCGAGTAGGTCGCCTTCGAGCTCGAGATCGCGTCGCAGGCGCCTTCGACGAGTTCCGGGATCGTGGGGAGATCGCAGATGCCCTGTCCGAGGTTGATGCCGCCGACGCGCTCGCACTCGCGGGACATGCGGCGGATGTCGGACTGCACGAGTCCGCGAAGACGATCGCTGATCTGATTCATGGACGGTAGTGTAGCGTGGCAGGGACGAGGGTGGGTGGGGCTGCGCGCGTAAGTGGCTTGTTTTCAGTGAACAGCTCACGGCACCGTCACTGCAGTTGAGCCCGCGCGGCGGAGGGCGGACGTCCCGTCCGCCATCGCAGCGGCGGACGGGACGTCCGCCCTCCATATCGAAAGGAAACCGCCGTGAAAAAAGCGCTCCTCATCCTCACCTTCCTCTGCCTTGCATCCCTGCCTGCGCTCGCGCAGGTCAATGACACCTACATCATCACCGCGGCCGCGAATCAGGGCGGCGGCTTCGGCACGCGCTGGTTGACGCAGTTCAGCGTGTTCAATCCGCATCTCGACTACGACCTCGTGGTGAGCATCACCTTTCTGCCGACCGGCGGCGCGCAGGGCATCGAAGAGCTGGTGAAAGTCCCGGCGAACTCGCTGGCTTACTCCGACAATCTGCTCTGGGATCTCTTCGGCGTCGAAGGCGGCGGCTCGCTGCTCGTGGCGACGTTCGTCGAAGACAATCCGGGCCGCGACACGGTGCTGAAGCGCGCCTTTCTCGTCACGTCGAACACGTACAACAACTCGAGCGACGGCACGTTCGGCCAGACCATTCCGGGCGTGTGGGCGGGATTGCTGGACTTCGACTTCGATTCGATCAGCGCGATCTCGCAGGGCATCCGCAACGACTCGGTCAACGGCTGGCGCACGAACATCGGCGCCGTGAACCTCGGCCGCTGCAACGTGACCATGCGCGTCTTCGTGTACGACGCCGACGGGCGCACGATCCTGAACAACGCGCCGTTCATCATTCCGCCGATGGCGCACTTCCAGGATCGCCTGCCGGTGCAGGTGGAAGCGGGTTCGGTCGAGTTCCTGATCGAAGATCCGTGCGCGTCGAGCGCGCAGAACTACGCGGTCGTGTTCCCCTACACCTCGACGATCGATGTGCTCTCCGGCGATCCGACGTACCAGGCGCCGGCGCTGCTGGCGAGCCCGAGCGAGCTCTTCTCGCTGGCGAAGAAAGCAACCAACATCGACCCGACCTCGGTCGGCAAGAAGATCGACTCCGAGTACGCCCGCGGCATCCGCGCGCTCGCCGAGCATCGCGGCATGGCGACGCTGACGCGCGACGCGAAGGGCTGGCGCATCACGAAGTGAGCTCAAGGAGGGCGGACGTCCCGTCCGCCCCGCGTTGGCGGACGAGACGTCCGCCCTCCATCGGGCGCGGATACAATCCGCGCCTATGATCGCCGCCGTCATCGAGACCGCCCTCCCCTTCCCCCTCGCGCGCCGCGGCAAGGTTCGCGACGTCTACGACCTCGGCGATCGTTATCTCTTCGTCGCCACCGACCGCATCTCCGCCTTCGACGTCGTGCTCTCGCCCGGCATCCCCGGCAAAGGCTCGATCCTCACCCAGATCTCGAACTTCTGGTTCCGCCGCTTCAACGCGCTCGAGAATCATCTGCTCGAGACGGACTTCGAGCGATTCCCGGATGACATTCGCCGTCACGATGAACTGCGCGGCCGCAGCGTGATCGTGAAGAAGTGCCAGGTCGTCCCGGTCGAATGCGTCGCACGCGGCTATCTCGCCGGCTCGGGATTGAAGGAGTACAAGGAGACCGGCTCGGTCTGCGGCATCCAACTCGAGGAAGGACTGACGACGGCGAGCAAGCTGCGGCATCCGATCTTCACGCCGGCGACGAAGGAAGACACGGGACACGACATCAACATCTCCTACGAGCGGATGGCGTCGATCATCGGCGAGGAGCTGGCGTCAGCGCTGCGCGATTTGACGCTCGAGATCTACGACGAGGCCGCTCAGTACGCGCTCTCGCGCGGGATCATCATCGCGGACACGAAGTTCGAGTTCGGTTTGCTCGAGGAGCGCATCGTCTGGATCGACGAGGCGCTCACGCCCGACTCGTCGCGCTTCTGGCCCGCGGATCGGTACGCGGTCGGATCGAATCCGCCGTCGTACGACAAGCAGTTCGTGCGCGACTGGCTGGAGTCGACGGGCTGGGACAAGACGCCGCCCGCGCCGGAGCTGCCGCCGGAAGTGGTCTCGAAGACGCTTGAGAAGTATCTGGATGCGTACCGGCAACTCACGGGCGGGGAGCTCAGAGTGTGACCAGACGAGTCACAATGGGCCGTTGGACGCTTCCTTGAACCTTACCGGGAAGGCGACAAAATAGCATAAGACCAGTAGAAGCGCCACTACTGCAAAACGTCATGAAACGGAATCTCCTCATCGCCCTCGCCGTCGTCGTGCTGCTGGTCGCGTTCGTGGCCGCGACGGGGGTGATCGTCTGGCGGCTCGCGAAGCGCACGGTCACCGAGCAAGTCCTTACGCCTCAGGAACGTACGATCGATCTCGGCACGCTCGTGACGCAGGTCCGCGAGCTCCATCGCCTCGAGACGGCGTCGATGGACGTGATGCATGTCGGCGAGATCCGGCAGAGCTACAGGCTCGTGCCGAACGCGCTCGCCGGCGACGTGATCACGTTCCTCGCGGCGGGCGAAGTGATCGCAGGCCTCGACCTGGCGCAGCTGAAGGAAAGCGACGTCTGGCGCTCGCCGGACGGCACGATCAACCTCCGCCTGCCGCCGCCGCAGATCCTCGTCACGCGCGTCGACAACCACAAGTCGCGCGTGATCGCGCGCAAGACCGGAGTGCTGCGCCGAGCCGACGTCGATCTCGAGACGCGCGCGCGGCAGCATGCGGAAACGAACATCCGCGCCGAGGCGATTCGCAAAGGGATCCTGCCGCTGGCGCAGGGGAATGGGGAGAAGAAGCTAGCGGAGTTTTTGCACACGCTGGGGTTTGAGAAAGTGCGCTTCGTGGGGACGCGGATCGTGGCGCCGCAGCGGTGAAGAGATGAGCGATGAGGGATCAGGGATCAGGGATCAGGGATCAGGGATCAGGGATCAGGGATCAGGGATCAGGGATCAGGGATCAGGGATCAGGGATCAGGGATCAGGGATCAGGGATCAGGGATCAGGGATCAGGGAACGATGAACGATGAACGATGAACGATGAATTATGAATTATGAATCGCCCTGAGGCGCATTCATCGTTCATCGTTCATATTCATCGTTCATCGTTCATCGTTCATCGCTCATCGTTCATCGTTCATCGTTCATCGTTCATCGTTCATCGTTCATCGCTCATCGTTCATCGTTCATCGTTCATCGTTCATCGCTCATCGCTCATCGTTCCCTCATCGCCTCATCGCTCATCGCTCATCGTTCCCTCATCGTTCCCTCATCCCTCATCGTTCCCTCATCCCTCGTCCCTCGTCCCTCATCCCAACACCCCCTTCGCCACGCCGACCGCCCTCCTCAACGCCATGCTCTTGCTCTCCGTCTCCTCGAACTCGCGCCCCGGATCCGAGTCGTAGACGATTCCCGCCCCCGCCTGCACGTACGCGCGGTCGTTCGCGAGCACGATCGTGCGGATGGTGATGCACGAGTCGAGATTTCCGGAGAAGCTGAAGTACGCGACGGCGCCGGCGTATGGACCGCGGCGCGTGCTCTCGAAGCGATCGATCAGCTCCATCGCCCGGATCTTCGGCGCGCCGCTCACGGTGCCCGCGGGGAAGCACGAGAGAAACGCGTCGACGGGCGTGCAGTCTTCGCGCAGCCGGCCCTGCACGTCGGTGACGAGATGCATGACGTGGCTGTAGCGCTCGATGTGCCGGAAGTCGGTGACCTCGATTGTCCCGCTGCGGCAAACGCGTCCGAGGTCGTTGCGGCCGAGGTCGACGAGCATCAGGTGCTCGGCGTTCTCTTTCGGATCGGCGAGGAGCGCTTCCTCGAACGCCACGTCTTCCTCGCGCGTGACGCCGCGCGGGCGCGTGCCGGCAATCGGTCTCGTTTCGACGACGTCGCCCGTGACACGCACGAGCATCTCCGGCGAGGCGCCGACGAGCGTGCATTCGTGCGTGCGCAGCAAAAACATGTACGGCGACGGATTGATCGACCGCAGCACGCGATACAGCGTCAGCGCCTCGGACGTCGGATACTCCGTCTCCCACCGCTGCGAGACGACGATCTGGAAGATCTCGCCGGCGACGATCTCGTCCTTCGCGTCGCGCACCATCTGCTCGAACGCCTCGCGAGTCATGTTCGAGCGAAACGCGGCCGCCTCGGCGTCATGCGCGAGCGCGATCGGCTCGACGCTCGCGCGGCGGAGCCGCTCGATCGCGGAATCGAGACGGCGGTTGGCCTCCTCGCTTGTTCCGTCTTTCGTGAAGACGTTCGCGACGACGTAGAGCCGCTGCAGGACGTGGTCGAAGACGACGACGTTGTCGAAGAAGAGGAGTTTCGCGTCGGGGATGCCGAAGGCGTTCGCGTGCGAGTCGGGAATCCGCTCGCTCCAGCCGCCGGCGCCGTAGCCGAAGTAGCCGACCGCGCCGCCGAAGAACGGCGGGAGCTCGTCCTCGTTCTGCACGCGCAGCGGCACGAGCTCGTCGTTCAGCAACTGCACGGGATTCGACGTCGTCGCATCGAAGCGGAGATTGCGGCGGGGCTGGAAGCCGATGAACGAGTAGCGCCCGACGTTCTCGCCGCGCTCGACGCTCTCGAAAAGGAACGCCTCTTCGTTCTCGCCGCTGAGGGCGGCGAATGCGACGAGCGGCGTGAGGGTGTCGGCGCTCAGCTCGCGCACGACGGGAATGACGTCATAGTCCATCGAATACCTTCATGAAAAGCTCGTGCTGCCGGACTGCCTGAGCGTGGAGCAATGCGAGACCGCCGGTGTTTTTCTCGCCGTACGCTGCCTCGATGTACGTGCAGCACGGCGAAACGGGCGCATCGACGCCGGGCGGTAGTGTATTGATGACGAGGTCTCCATCGAAACGCGCGAGCGCCTCGAGCGGCGCGTCGCCGCGCGAGACGGTGCGATTGAAGACGGTCGCGGGAATGCCCGCATCTTCGAGCGCGACCAGCGCCGCCCGCCCGGTCCCTCCCGCGCCAATCACGGCCGCCTTCTTCACGCCGCGCGGCAGAAGGGCCGCAAAGCCGTCGACGTCGGTGTTGTCCGCGAGGATGCGATCGCCGAGGTTCACCAGCGTGTTCACGGCGCGCGCGCGCCGAGCGTTCGGCGCGAGCTCGAAGTCGCGCGCGAACGCGAACGCGGCGTCTTTGAATGGCGCGGTGACGCTCAGTCCGCAAGGCTCGCCGCGCAGAAACGCCGCGGTGATCTCGTCGAAGGACTCGATCGACGCGATCGTGTAGGCGGCGGGGACGCGCTTCTCGCGGAAAAGACGATTGTGAATCGCCGGCGACAGGCTGTGTCCCGCCGGATTTCCGACGACCGCGAACACACGTTCCGCGTGCAGCGTTTCTCGTTCCGCGCCGTAGATTTCGACCGCGCGAGAGAGCGTGAGCTGCCCCGGCGCGGCGAGCGCGTTCGCGGCGACGAAGGTGAGCGACGAGCCGCGGAATGGAGCGAGGATGCGGGAGTAGAGACCGCGCTCGCCCATGCCAAGGAGGGCGGACGTCCCGTCCGCCCCGGGGGGGGCGGACGAGACGTCCGCCCTCCTTGGCAGCAGCGCGAGCAGGCGCTCATTCTCCGCGAAATTCTGCGGCGTCGCGGCCAGCTTCGTGTACGCGCAGCCGCGCGCACGCATCGCGGCCATGATCGCTTCGACGTCGCGCATCCCTTCGTAGTCGTGATGCGAGAGCACCGTCCGCTCCGGCGCGACGATCTCGACATCCTCGCGCCACTCGACGTCGACGAAATCGATCCCCGCGCGCAGCGCGCCCTCGACATCCGGCACGCGCGAGCCGCGGTACGTGAGGATGATCGGTTTCCGCGTCGCCGCGCGAAGCGCGTTCAAATCCACCTCACGCAGGTTCTCGGCGCGCAGTTCGATGCCGTCATGATCGGCGTCGATGGCGCGGATCGAATCGAGATCGAAAACGGTCACGAAGAGCTTCATCGCATCCCCAGGATCTCGATGCGCTCGCGCGCCGCCTGCGCGCGCCGCGAATCGCCCGCGCGCGACCACATGCTCTGCAGATTGCCGAGCACGCGCAGCAGCGTCTCGCGGCCGGACCACGCGCGGAGATGATCGCTCGTCAGCGGCATCGAGCCGCCGCTGATGCTTCGCAGGAGCGCGCCGATCTCAGGCAGCGTGAGCGTCGCCCCGGCGTGAAACGGATCGACGTAGATCTCGTTCAGCTCGAACTGCACTTTCACGATGTAGTGCCCCGGCAGCCCGACGCCGGACGCGGTGAGGCCGAGCTTCGCGGCCACGTGCAGGAAGATGATCGAGAGCGTGATCGGGAGTCCGCTCCGGCGATCGATCACCTCGTTCAGATACGCGTTGCGCGGGTCGTAGTAGTTCGTCTCCTCGCCGACGTAACCGTCGCCGTCGAACATCTCCGCGTGCAGGTGTCCGAGGCGGAAGATCGGAGGCTCGCCCGGAGCGCAGCGGCGCAGCGCGCGCGACGCGAGGTCGTCGAGCGCGCCGAGATAGTGCTCGACGTCGATGTGCGGATGGTCCTCGAGCGCGATGAGCAGGGCGCCGCGCGCGAGGTTCGTGTTGTCGATCTCCCCCGCGGCGAATTCGCGGAACTGCTGTCGCGCCATGGCGGGGTGGATTAGTCTTGTCATCCTGAAGATCGAACGCAGCGAAGCGATCATCCTACACACCGTCCCGGCGCGCGAGCGCGACAAGTTGGTGGTGTTCCTCACGCCCGATCACGGGAAGCGCAAAGGGTGGGCCTACGGCGCGCGCTCGATCCGCAGCCGCTTCGGCGCCGCGCTCGAGCCGCTCGCGAAAGTGCGCATCGGCTACAGCGAGCGGGAAGCGGACGAGGTCGTGCGCATCGAGTCGGTCGATCTCCTGCGCTCGCTCTTCCCCGCGCAGCAGAATCTCGTCAGCAGCGTGGCAGCAACGTTCATCGCCGAGATCGTCGATACGTTCGCGCCCGCGAACGATCCGGCGGAGCTGCTCTATCGCCTGCTCGATCGCACGACCGAGGCGCTGCTCGCGGGCGCGCCGCCGCTCACCGTCGTCGCCTACGCCGAGGTCTGGACGCTGCGCCTCGGCGGCATCTTCCCCTCCACGCGCGCCTGCATGGAATGCGGCTCGCCCCTCGGCCGCCCGCTCCGCTTCGACGAGAAGAAGCAGGGCTTCGTCTGCAACGCGTGTGCGAGCCGCGACGCGTTCGTCATCGCAAACGAAGTGGCGGATGCGCTCGACGCGATGCGCCTCCCGGTCGCCGAGTTCAACGCGCGCTCCGAGGCGCTGATGGAGGTCCGATCGCTCGCCGGAACTCTGCGGCGCCACTTCCTCGGGCACGAGCTGAAGTCGTTCGAGGTGCTCGCGAGCGTGATGGCGCAGGCATGATCGATCTCGCCGGCGTGACGACTAGAGCAACGCTTTGAACTCGTCGACGGTCAGGCCAGCATCTTTCGCGATTCCGCCCATCGTGTAGGCATTGACCGGATTGTGGCGAGGGATCGTCAGGAAGCGGACGCCATCGCTCATCACGATGTGTTTTCCCTGACGGACGAGTCGGAATCCTGCTTTCTCGAGTGCGCGGACGGCGTCGAGGTGATTGACGCCCGGAATCTTCGGCACGCGCTACACCGCGACTTCAACTTCGCGGACATGGTTTTTATCGACGGATGCCGCGACCGCCGCGACGTAGTCCTCGATCGCATCGCGAATGTTCGCCAGGGCTTCCTCTTCCGTGGCGCCCTGCGACCAGCATCCAGGCAATCCGGGACAGGAGACTGCGAAACCTTCGTCCGACGGATGCAAAACCACTCTGTATTTCATCAACACGTCCAACATTATCGTGCTGGAGGCGCTTCCATCCACCGCAAAATGATCTCCGCCACCTCCGCCTGCCTCCCGCTGAACCCGTGATCCGCGTCCTTCATGATCGCGAGCTCGAAGTTCGGCTTCGGGCCGATGGCAGCCGCGAGTGCGGCGACGCAGGCGGGGACGTCGCCGTAGCACGATTCGTCGCGGTCGCCGTAGAGAACGAGCGTCGGTTTGCGGATCGCGCGGACGTGGCGGAAGCGCGGGCGACGTGACAGGCGGA
This sequence comes from Thermoanaerobaculia bacterium, assembly GCA_035525285.1. Lineage (GTDB taxonomy): Bacteria > Acidobacteriota > Thermoanaerobaculia > Gp7-AA8 > Gp7-AA8 > QHVT01. The sequence goes on along the minus strand of DATLFB010000032.1, from coordinate 12,369 downwards.
TGCCGCGGAGGACCTCGAGGAACGGGAAGACGTTGTAGTCGCCGTTCGGGTTGCACATGTCGTAGAACGAGCGCCAGCTCATCGTGAGGTGCGTGACCGAATGCGGCACGAGCTCATCGCCGCGGCGCGCGTGGATCATTGCGCGCGCCTTCTCGAGCGCTTTCGCGAAGCGGCGCGGGCCGAGCGGCCCGTACATCAATCCGGTGTCGTCGCCGCCGGCGAGGAGGACGTAGCGCTTCGCGAAGTTGCGGCGCTTGCGGGAGTCGTAGACGGCGATTTTGTTCGCGCCCGTGGAGTGGCCGATCAGCGTGATGTCGCGATACCCGCGGCGGCGCAGCTCACGGATCGCGCCGTCGAGGTCGGGCACGCAGTCGCGAATCAGCTCGTGCGCCATTCCGGCCTGGCCGCCGCCGAGACGGCGGACGAGATACGAGCCGCGGTTGTTGAACGGGAAGAACGCGATGCCGGCCGCGGTGAACACGCGCGCGAAAATGTTCGAGCGCTCCGGCTCGAACGAGCCGCCCATGCCGTGGATGAAGATCGCCACGCGCGTGGTGCGCCGCCGCGGCTCGAAGAGGAGTCCCGCGAGCTCGACGCCGTCGCCGGCGGGAAACCGCACGAGCCGGCAGGGCGGCTCGACGGGATTGAGGATTGAGGATTGAGGATTGAGGAAGGGGACGACGGGATTGAGGATTGGGGATTGAGGATTGAGGAAGGGGAGCTTCGGCTTCATTCCTCAATCCTCAATCCTCAATCCTCAATCCGGCGCGAAGCGGCGCGAAGCGCCCCCCCGTCCCATCGCCAGAGATTCTCCTTCGTGAGGTGCGTGCCGCCCAGCCACGTGTCGGGATCGTTCACCGCGCAGTCGTCGACTTCGCCGCGGAGCACGTTCTCTCCCGCGGGGGTGATCGCGAACATCACCTTCGGCGACTCGCCGTTCATCGTGACCAGCGGCACCGCGCGCTCCGACATCGTCCGCAGGATCGACAGCACCTCGGTGTCGCCGAAGCCGAAGCGATTCCCGTCGCTGATGCGATCGAAGAGCGTGTTGAAGTCGGTGACGCCGTTGGCGATGAACTGCAGCGCGCGCTGCTCGATGGCGCCGAGGCCGTTCTGCGCGGATGGAAATCGCGAGCCGTGAAGCGTCAGTCCTTCGCGGAGGAAGGCGAAATCCGGCGTGTCGCGCTCGATGAAGCGATTCAGGCCCAGGGGATCGGGCGCGATGTAGGCGCGCCACACGTCGCGCGCAGTTGCGAGCATGGACGGCATGACCGCGGCACGCGACTCGAAGAGGAGATACAGCGCGCGTTCATCCTGCTCGCCGAGCGGTGTCGGGCAGAAGACGAGCGAGAGCTTCGCCTGCGCGAAACGCTGCAGGAGATAGACGAGGTGAATGAGGCAGAAGAGATCGTGCTCGAACCACAGCACGATCTCGCCGCGCGACGGCGCGGCGTCGAGCACGAGCTGCTGCTCGAGCAGCGCGGTGCGCGTCCGCAGCAGGTCTTCGCCGTAGCGGCTTGCGAGCGCGCGCGTGCGCGTCTCGATCCAGTCGCTTTCGACGACCGGCCCCGTCACCAGCGACTCGCGAAACGAGATGTGCTCGCCGGGGATGTTCGCGCGCTTCGCGAGCAACATGGTCACGTCGCCGTTGTGGAGGTGAATCATGGACGCCACCGCATGCCGAGCCACCATTTCGTTTCGTTCTGCAGGGGCGCGTCGAACACGCGCGCGGCGCCGAGGGTCAGGTCGAGGCCGGGAAACTTCGCGAGGGGAATCGGATCAACGTTCAAAGCGAGCTCGAGGCCGGCGAGCGAGAGTCGCGCGGCACCGAGCTCGTGACGCTGGTAAAAGGCAGTGAGCGGCGTCGACGGCACGTTCGATTCGATCCGCCATCCATCGTATCCCTCGCCGCTGAGTGTCGCCAGCGGCAGTGCGGGGTCGAGCACCCGCCGCGCGTACGCCGAGCGCGGCAGGATCGAGGAGGCGAGCCCGCCGAGGGTGACCGCGCCGTCGTCGTGCTGGAGGCGCGCGGCGATGCGCAACGACTTGCTGCGCAGCGCGGCGGTGAGAATCGCTCGTGAATGGCCGTCATCGGCTTCGACTCGCAGCGCTTCCTCGACCCGCCAGGTGCCGAAGAGCTGGCGCGTGGAGAAGGAGGCCGCGCCGAATGCGAAGTCGTCGGAGAGCGCGCCGCCTTCGAGGGTGACGCGATGCAACGGCCAGCGGCGAGTCCACGACGCGCGGACTTCGACGCCGGACGTAGGGGCGGGCTTCACCCCGCCCGCGGACCGGCTGAAGCCGGTCCCTACGTCATTCGTCGTGAACAAGTGCGCCTGCAGCTCGACCGGCCAGCCGCGCCACGCGGTCGCGAGCGCGGCGCCTTGCGGCGCATCGTCGCGGCCGATGGACGCGATGAGCAGCGTGTCGAGTCTGCCGACGACGTCGCCGAGGCGGATGCCGGCTTCGAGCGCGCGATGGTGCGGTGCGTAGCTCTGACCTGTCAGCCAGTCGAGCTCCTGCCGTCCGATTCCGTACTTGCGCGACGGCGGAAGCTCCTGCGCCGCAAAGACGGCGGGCTGCGCAGGCTGCGGCGGAATCGCCGGCACGAGCGCGGCATCGAGCGGCGGACGCGGCGCGGGCGGCAGCGCGTCAGCCGGAAGCACGCGCAGCACGAAGCCGTGCGGCTCGAGGCTCATGAAAAACACTCGCCCGTCCGGCGACGGCGCGGCTTCGAAGGCGCCGCCGGCACTGCGCGTGAGCGCGGACGCGCTGCCGTCGAGCGAGACGCGATAGAGCTCCGCGAATCCGCCGCTGCTCACGGTGACCACGAGCGCGTCGTCGGAAATCCATTCCGCCGACGACGCGTCGCCCGGCAGCTCGATCGCACGCTCATCGACGAAGAGCGTCCACCGTCCCGTGCGATGCGCCACGTACGCGAGATGCCCGCCGCTCGTGCGCGGATGGTGATACACGACATCGATCGATGCTTCATTGCGCGGCGTGACCTCGCCGCTGTCGAGATTCACGTGGACGAGCTGCGAGGCGCCGTAACGGTTCCGCACCGCGACGCCGCTCGCATCGGCATCGCGCACATCGGCGAGATGAGTGACGCGCTGCAAGCGCTCGAAGTCCCAGCGATACAGATCCCAGTGCATGACGCCGTCGCCGTCCGGCACGCGATGCGCGAACACGATCGCCTTCCCGTCGCCCGTCCAGCGCGGCGTCACGATGTCGCCGCCGTCAGGCATCGTCAGCTCATGCACGGCCTTGCGCGGCAGCGGCTTCACGCGCAGCGGCGCGACGTCTTCGGGATCGCGCTCGAGCAGCTTCTTCAACCGCTCTTCGAACCTCTTCTCTTCTTCCGCCGGCGCGTCGGTCTTCCAGACCACGAGCCGCTGCGGCAAGTCGCGCGGACGCAGCACGACCGCGATCTGCTTGCCGTCAGGCGATACGGCAGGATCGCCGCTCGCGAACGTCGTCTCCTGCCACAGCTCCCCTTCGCGCAGCTCGCTCGCACGATCGATCGCCATCGCCGACGCCGTCACCTCGGCGACAAATCGGCCGTAGAGCCGCTCCGCAGAGTCGCCGAAGACGCCCGTGAACGCCTCATCGAACGAGCGCCGATGCCGCGCGGTAAGGCGCAGCCAGAGCGATCGCAACGCGTCGGGGCCGCGGCGCTGCTCCAGCCATTCGAGAAACGCGGAGCCCATCAGATACGCCATCGACGCGCCGAGAAACGAGCGGTTCGAATTGAGTTGCCCGTATGACGGAAGCCGTCCGTTCTGCGCCCATCGCCGCAGGATCAGCGCGCGAACCGTGCTGCTCGGCCGCCCCGCCCCTGTCAGCCGGCCTTCGATCACGGTCGCGTACCCCTCGGTCACCCACCGCGGCGCGGCGCGCGCGATCGGACTCACGGGCAGCACGGTCTTCTCGAGCAGCCGCTCCCACGGATTGCGCGTGGGACGCAGCAGATGCACGAGATGCGTGATCTCGTGCACCGCGAGCAGATCGATCCAGTGTCCGTACGCGCCGATCTGCTCGTCGGGGCCCGGGGGCTCGGCGAAGAAGATCATCCGCGGCGTGTCGAGCAGCGGGATCGCCGCGCCGTTCGGCAGCGCGAGCGGATTCACGACGAGCACGTCGATCGTCTGCGGCGGCACGAATCCGACTTCCTTCGTCACCGCCTCGCGCATCGACTCCAGACGCGACGCCGCGCGCAACGCCCACGCTTCGTAGTCACGCGGATAGTGCACGCGAAAATGCGGCGTCTCGACCGTGCGCCAATCCGCCGACGGCGTTTGCGCGTAGACAGCGGGCGCCACCACGAGCAGAGCCAGGAGGACGAATCCGCTGCGCATGCAGCGTGCTAGTGTACGGGCTATGTTCAAGCGACTCGTTCTCGTCACTGCAACTTTCATGTTCGCGCTCGGCGCCGTGGCCCAGTCGAAAGGAAAGACGATGCTGGTGATCCACGGCGGCGCCGGGACGATCAACCGCAAAAGCATGTCCGAGGAGCGCGAGCGCGAATATCGCGCCAGGCTGGAGGAAGCGCTCCGCACGGGACACGGCGTGCTCGTCAAAGGCGGCTCGAGCCTCGACGCGGTCGAGGCGACCATCCGGGTGATGGAAGACTCGCCGCTGTTCAACGCCGGCAAGGGCTCGGTGTTCACGCACGAAGGAAGGAACGAGCTCGACGCCGCGATCATGAACGGAAAGACGAAGGCCGCGGGCTCCGTCGCCGGCGTGACCATCATCCGCAATCCGATCACCGCCGCGCGCGCGGTGATGGAGAAATCGAAGCACGTGATGATGGCCGGCCGCGGCGCGGAGCTGTTCGCGACGAAGATGGGACTGGAGATCGTCGATCCGGTGTACTTCTGGACCGAGCGGCGCTGGAAGTCGCTGCAGGAAGAGCTGCTGAAGGAGCAGAAGAGTGGAGGACAGGCACTCCTGCCTGTCCCCCCGAATTCGATCCACGGACTGGCAGGATTGCCTGTCCTCCACGTGCCCGACGACGTGAAGTTCGGCACGGTCGGCGCGGTTGCGCTCGATCAGGAAGGCAACCTCGCCGCCGGGACGTCGACCGGCGGCACGACGAACAAGCAGTTCGGACGCGTCGGCGACGCGCCGATCATCGGCGCGGGAACGTACGCGGACAACGAGTCGTGCGCGGTCTCCGCGACAGGCGCGGGAGAGTTCTTCATCCGCTGGACGGTCGCGTACGACATCGCGGCGCTGGTGAAGTATCGCGGGATGAGCGTGCAGCAGGCGGCGGACGAAGTGATCCAGAAGAAGCTGACGCAGGTGAAGGGCGCGGAGGGCGGCGTGATCGTGCTCGACGCGAAGGGCAACTTCGCCATGCCGTTCAATACGGAAGGGATGTACCGCGGCTGGATCGGCGCGGACGGCACGCCGCACGTGGAGATCTATCGCAACTGAGGAGGGCGGACGTCCCGTCCGCCCTTCACCACCATCACGACATTCTCGATCGCCCCAATGTCGTGCAAACGCTCCGAATCCAGCGCATTGACTGAAAACGAACGTTCGTGCTATTTTACGCCTCGCCTGAAACAAGGGAGGCTCCATGCTCAATCCGAAGTTCGTCTTCTTCTCCCCCATCCGCGACCACGCCGATCTCGCCGAGCACGTCGACCACGCCATCATCGCCCTCGACGGCCGCGCGCCCGTAGGCGGCCTGCGCACGATCGAGACGCTCGCGCCGCTCGCCGCGGGCGAGAGCGCGATCCGCATCGAGCTCTGGGTAAACGACCTCGACGACTACACCTGCACGTACGGCTTCGTCTGCTCGAGCGAGGACGGCCGCATCCCGCACGCGCGCGGCGAGCGAAGCGTGGTCAACGTCGATCCGGCATCGCACCGCCCCGAACCGTGGAGCCGCGAGTTTCGCGTTGCGCACGCGGAACTGCTGAAGGATCTACCCGCATACGCATGAAGGGTGAGCGCACACGACAGAGCATCCTCGACCGCGCGGTCGATCTCGCGTCGGTCGAAGGTCTCGAAGGCCTCACCATCGGCCGCCTCGCCGACGACCTCGGCATGTCGAAGAGCGGCTTGTTCGCGCACTTCGGCTCGAAGGAAGAGCTGCAGCTCGCCACGATCGAGGCCGCGTCGCATCGCTTCATCAACGCGATCTTCACTCCCGCGCTGCGCGAGCCGCGCGGCTATCCGCGCCTCATGGCGATCTGCCGCTCGTGGCTGTCGTATCTCCGCCGCGGCGTGTTCGCCGGCGGCTGTTTCTTCGCCGCGGCGTCGTTCGAGTTCGACAGCCGCCCCGGCCCTGTCTGCGACGCGGTGCGCAGGCAGATGAATGACTGGATCGGCGCGCTGGAAAAAGCGATCCGCATGGCCATCGACGAGGGCCATCTCGAGCCGGCCGTCGACGCCGCGCAGCTCGCGTTCGAGCTCAACTCCCTCTTCTTCGGCGCGAACTTCTCGCACTCGCTGCTGAAGGACCGAAAAGCGCTCGACCGCGCGGAGCGCGCGGCCCACGACCGGCTGGAGTCGCTGCGCGTGAAGCCGCGAAAGCGGCGGGCGGGCTAGCCGACGTTCAACCTTGAAAGCATCCGTGGCCGCCTTGTCATCCCGAGCGTGAGCGAGGGACCTGGGCGGGCGGCGGCGCAAGGCGCGGGCTTCGTGCCACCCTACCCCCGGGTCCCTCGCTCACGCTCGGGATGACAAGCCCTGGTACCTACGCTTTCAATGTTGAATGTCCACTAGTCCGTGTCATGCCGTGTGACGATCAACACAGCCTCGCACCTTAGCGCCGTGCTCTTGTTGCGCGCATGAGCACTACCTTCGCAACCACCATCGACATCGGCATCTCCGCGGAGGATCGCAGCGCGATCACCGGCGCGCTCTCGCGTCTCCTCGCCGACACGTACACGCTGTACCTAAAGACGCACAACTTCCACTGGAACGTCACCGGTCCGATGTTCCAGACGCTGCATCTGATGTTCGAGACGCAGTACAACGAGCTCGCGCTCGCCGTCGATCTCATCGCCGAGCGCATCCGCGCTCTCGGCGCGCCCGCGCCCGGCTCGTACCGCGAGTTCGCGCGCCTCGCGAGCATCCCGGAGGCGGAAGGCGTCGTCAGCGCGGTCGAGATGATCCGGCAGCTCGTGCAGGGTCAGGAAGCCGTCATCCGCACCGCGCGGCAGGCCTTCCCCATCGTCGAGCGCGCAAACGATCAGCCGACGGCCGATCTCCTCACCCAGCGGATGCAGGTCCACGAGAAGACGGCGTGGATGCTGCGGAGTCTGCTGGAGTAGTCTCCGCGCTTTCGACCCGCACGTCCTCGAACGCGCTCCGCGCGCGGTCACGCGATGCCGCGTCCGCGAATGCGCCGGCGATCGTCGAGCCGGAACCCGACATGCCCGCCCACGTCGCACCCGCGTCGTAGAGGCGCTGCTTGAGCGCGCGCAGGCGCGGGACCATCGCGAAGATGGGCTCCTCGAAGTCGTTCGTGAAGTGGGTGAAGTCGCGATAGGCGTCGATGCCGAGGGGCTGCGAGTAACGATTGATGCGGGCGAACGCGTCTTTCGTCATCACGCGCTCGTCGGGAAACACCAGGAGCAGCGGGATGCCGCTCAGCGGCGCCATCGGCGTGAGCACTTCCCCACGGCCGGTGGCGTACGCGGTGCCGCCAACGAGAAAAAACGGCACGTCGGAGCCGAGCGAGAGCGCGAGCCGCGGAAGATCGTCGCGATCGCCGCCGAGCGCGCGCAGCGTCGCCGCGGCGTCGGACGACCCGCCGCCCAACCCACCGCCCGCCGGAATCCGCTTTCGCAGCTCGATGGCCACGGGCGGTGAGCCGAGCGCGCGCGCGGCGCGCAGCACGAGATTCGTTTCATCGACGGGAACCGTCGCATCGTCGCAGGTGAGCGTGAGACGATCCGACTCGCGGACGATCAGCTCATCGTGCAGCGAGATCGTCTGAAAGACGGTCTCGAGGTCGTGGTAGCCGTCGCTGCGTTTTCCGGTGATGCGGAGAGACCAGTTGATCTTCGCATGCGCGCGGATCACTGCATCACTTCCAGATGCTCGATCTCGACGCGATCCGCGCCGCGCGTGACGACCACGTGCTTCGCGGGGAACGCGGGCGGATCGAACGCGATCTCGATGTCGCCGATCACGGCGCGTTGGAGTCCCGCGGACTCGTAGACGTATGACAGATCGTCGCGCGGCGGCACGCCGAGGATCAGCATCGCGACCTCCGCCGGTGCGAGCTCGGCGTCGCGAAGAAAATTGAACGACGCGGGCGGGACTGCGGGGTCGGTGGTGATCCGATCGCCGTCGGCCTTCATCGTCATCGCCGTCGTGCCGACCGGCGTGTAGGCGATGAGCTCCATCCGCCGGGCATCATGCACGACGAGCTGCGCGCGGAACGACTGCGTCTTGCCGTTCGTCGTGGCGCGCACGCGCATCAGGCTGCGCATTCCGCGAAAACTCTCGCGGCGCGCGCGGAGTTGCTGCACCGCCTCTTCGCGGGTCGCCGCGGAGAGCGGCTCGACTGCCACGCCGCTCGGACGCCCGGTGCGGCACGACGCGAGCGCGAGAACCGCGAGCAGCGCGAGCGCGCGGCGCGCACTCATCGCTGCGAGGTCTGGCCCTTCCGTTCGATCTCGGCGATCTTCGAGCGCAGTTTCTCGACTTCCTTCCCCTCGGGGTCGAGATCGAGAGCCGTGCGATAGGACTTCAGCGCGCGCTCCGCATCGCCGCGTTTCGCGAACAGATCGCCGAGGTGCTCGTGCACCGTCGCATCGCGCGGCAGCAGGCGCGTCGCATCGGTCAGATACTTCTCCGCGAGATCGAGCTTGTTGAGGCGGAAGTAGATCCAGCCGAGGGAATCAACGTAGGCGCCGTTTTCCGGCTCCTGACCGACGGCGCGCGTCAGCATCTCGTGCGCGCGATCGAGATTCACGGCGCTCTCGGCCCACATGTAGCCGAGGTAGTTCAGCGTCGGCGCGTGATTCTCACTCTTCTCCAGCACCGCGAGGAACGTCTTCTCCGCCGCCTTCTTGTCGCCCGCGCGCTCCTGGACCGAGCCGAGCTCGAACTGCAGATCGACTTCCTCCGGCTTCGCGGCGATCGCGGTCTGCAGCAGCGAAACCGCCTCCGCGTGATCTCCCGCCGCGACATACGCCTCGGCGGCGGTGATCGCGTTGCGCGTCCCGAGCTTCGCCTGCACGGCCGCGTGCTTCTGCGCCTTCTCCTTCTGTCCCGCGCGTACGAGCGCCTCGACGTAACGCGCGTTCACGAACGGATCGGAGTCGAACTTCGCCGCGAGCGGCTCGAGCAGCGCGATCGCATCGGCGGTCCGCTCCTGCTTCCGCAGCGCCATCAGGGCGATGTTGATCGCCTGCGCGTTCGGGCGGTCGCGGAAGACGAAGATGGACTTCGCGGTCTCGATGGCCGCCTCGTAGTTGCCGCGCTGCATGTCGATGTGCGCGAGCTGTGTGCGGGCAAGCGCGGCGAGATGGTCCGCGATGTCGCCGCGTCCGAGGAGCTTGTTGAACGTCGCGGCGGCCTCGTCCCACCTCTTCTGTCCGATGAGACTCATTCCGAAGCTGCCAAGCATCTCCGCATCGTCGGGCGTCGCGGTGAGGAGCTCGCGGAAGATCTTCTCCGACTCCGCGTACTCCTCGAGATCGTTCAGCGCCTCGGCGAGGAAGAACTTCAGGCGCGGGTCTTTCGGATCGGCGACGGTGAGCGCCTTGAAGCGATCGCGCGCCTTGCGCGCCGCGCCGCCGCGCAGATAGAAGTACGCCTGCTGCCGGAGGAGCTCGATGTTCGCCGGTTCTTCATCGATGAGCGGCTGGAGAATCTCCGCCGCCTTGCTCCACTCGTTTTCCTGCTGGTAGATGTCGAGGAGCTGCATGACCGCCGGACCGAAGGTCGGCTCCGCGGCGAGCGAGCGCTCGAGGTACGCGCGTGACTCGTTCCCGCGTCCGAGCTTGGTCAGCACGTGCGCGTAGTGGTAGTTGAGCGCGCGATGATCGGGCGCGCGCTCGACCATCGCGGCGAGCAGCCGCTCCGCTTCCTGGAAGCGGTTGGTCGACATGTAGATCTGCGCCGAGGCGATGCCGGACGAGAGATCGTCCGGGTTGAGCTTGAATGCGGCCTGCAGATGCACGAGCGCCTGGTCGACGCGCTTGCGATCGTTGCCGGCGCGGTCGAGCAGCAGCCGTCCGAGGACGCGTTGTGCGTCGTACAGGTCGGGATTCTTCTCGATGACCGCGCGCAGCTCGGCTTCCGCGCGATCGATCCGTCCGGAGTCGATGAGCATCATCGCGCGCTCGTAACGCAGCACCGGATCGTCCGGCTGCTTCTCGATCACGCTGTTCAGATGCTGGATCGCTTCGTCGAACCGCCCCTCGGCGGCGGCGAGTTTGGCGAGCAGAAACTCGTAGGGCTCGTTCGGGAACTCCTGAGCCCCCGCGGGGACGGCGAACGAGGCGACCGTCAGCAGGAGCAACAACCACTTCCTCATTGCGTTCATCGTAGCACTCGGTATGACGCTCAGGGGAGCATCTGGTTACTGCGGAAACAAGCGGGGATGCGACGTGTCATCCCGAGCGAAGTCGAGGGACCCAGGGTGGTGGACCATGCCGAGAGCCGCCCACCCAGGGTCCCTCGACTTCGCTCGGGATGACAACAGAGCCCGAAGCATGCCAATACGTTTCACTGACGCCGGGCTCACGCATTGGTCACGTTTGTGCTAAAACCCATCGGCAACGGCGAAGGCAGGTCACCGTTCCCGGGAGAAGTCGAGCGCGCGTGAGTCTGGAGCGGATCGAGATCACACCGTTTGCGGTGATTGCGGGGGACATCCTGCAGAACCGCGGAAGCGGCGCACTCACAATAGTGCGGCCGCCGCTCCGTCGCGTGCTGTACTGGTCACAGGGCGAGCTCGTCATGGCCGCCTCCGCCGCGCCGGAAGACTCGCTCGGCCACTTTCTCGTGCAGCGCGGCGTGATCACATCCGCGCACGCGCTCGAGCTCTTCAGCGGCAACACCCTCAGTGACGTGGAGAAACTGCACGAGTCGGGGATGCTCGATCTCTCCGCGCGGCAGACGCTCCTGCGCGAATGGCTGGCCGGACAGTTTCTCCCGCTGTTCTCGCTCGACGAAGGGACGGCCGCGTTCACGGACGACGAGCCGCTGCCGCCGGAGAAGCGCGTGTTCGTGCCGTCGACCGCGGCGCTGATCATCGAAGGCGTCCGCTCCATCACCAACGGACTCGTGCTGCGACGCTCTCTCGGCGATCTGAAACGGGAGATCGAGCCCGCGCGCGAGAGCCGGTTCCACATCGAGTCGCTGCCGCTGAGCGATCCGGAGCGCGAGATCGCCTCGGCGCTAACGGAGCGAATCACGGTCGACGCGTTTCTCAAACGGTTTCCCGCGAGCTCGGTCGGAGCGGCGAAGGTCGTGATCGCGATGCTCGCGCTGGGCGTCTACGAGAACGCGCAGGAGCGGCACGCGCCGCAGTCCGGGGAGCTCGACGACATGCAGCGCGATCTCGAGCTGATGGCCGCGATCGGCTCGAACGATCCGCGCTCGCTGCGCCTGATCGCCTTCTCGAAGCAGCTTCCGTCGCTCGACCACTATCAGGTGCTCGACATTCCGCGCGCCGCGACGCGGGCGCAGGCGATCAATGCGGCGGATGCGGCGCACCAGCGCTTCGACGTGGTCGGTTACCCGCCGGTACTGCGCGACACGCTCAACGTAATCCATCGCCGCATCGACGAGGCCATCGAGGTACTGAAAGATCCGGGACGACGCGCCTCGTACGACAAGCTGCTCACGACGCGCGGCCGCGGCGGGGCGTCCATTCATCAGCGAATGACGCAGCAGATGATCGCGCAGCAGAACGTGATCAAGTCGAAGGATCTGATCGCTCACAACGACTACTACGGCGCGATCGTGCTGCTCCGCCAGAGCGTCCACTTCATGCCCGAAAACTCGGAAGCGTGGACGCTCCTCGGATCGTGTCAGGAGCGGAATCCGAAGTGGCGCCGCGATGCGGCGGAGAGCTTCCAGAGAGCGCTGGCCAACGATCCCAACAACGTCGACGCCCTCATCGCCCTCGGCGATCTGTACAAACTCGAGGGCCTCACCACCCGCGCGCAGACGTGCTACGAGGACGCGCTGAAGATCATGCCCGAGAGCCAGCAGGCGGAGTCGCGGCTGAAGGCGCTGAAGAATAGGTAGTTCCTGTCCTGGCGTGGCTAAGTTGAAGTAAAAGAAGGTAGATACGGCGCAATCGGGGTTGCTTTTTCTGAGCCGCCTCGTTAGAATCGTTGTGGCTAAACAACTGATTTTAAACGAGATAGATCTCAGAAAGAGGCC
>DATLFB010000024.1:0-2089 GCA_035525285.1 Thermoanaerobaculia bacterium | reverse complement strand
GGCCACGGCGGGCAGGTGCTCGTCTCCACTTCCACGGCGACACTCCTCGAACTCGAGCTCCGGGACCTCGGTGAGCATCGGTTCAAGGATCTCTCTGCCCCCGAGCGCGTCTACCAGCTCGGAGAGGGCGAGTTCCCGGCCTTGAAGTCGCTCTACCGCACGAACCTCCCCGTCCCGGCGACGCCCTTCCTCGGCCGGGAGCGCGAGCTCCGAGAAGTGGTCGAGCTGCTCGCGAGCACACGTCTTCTGACCCTCACCGGTCCCGGGGGGACGGGGAAGACGCGCCTTGCGGCGCAAGCTGCCGGACTCGTCTCCGAGGGCTACCCCGACGGTGTCTGGTGGATCCCGCTCGCTCCCTTGCGAGATCCGATGCTCGTGCTGGAGACGGCGTCACAGGCCGTCGGCTCGACGAACGGCCTCGCCGAGCACATCCAGGACAAGGCGATCCTCTGCCTGTTCGACAACTTCGAGCAGGTCGTGGAGGCGGCACCCGATCTTGCAGCGCTCGTCGGCGCCTGCCCCAATCTCGACCTCCTCGTCACGAGCCGCGAGCCGCTGCACGTCTCGGGCGAGCAGGAGTACGCCGTGCCGCCGCTTCGGCACGAGGAGGGAGTCGGCTTCTTCCTCGCCCGCGCGCGGGCGGTCAAGCCCGAGTTCGCGCCCGACCAGGCCGTCTCCGAGATCTGCGCCTGCCTCGACGATCTCCCGCTCGCACTCGAGCTCGCGGCCGCGCGCGTCAAGGCGCTCTCCCCGGCCCAGATCCTCGAGCGCCTCGGCGAGCGCCTGCCGCTCCTCACCGGCGGCGCCCGCGACCTACCCGAGCGCCAGCGCACGCTGCACGCGACGATCGCGTGGAGCTACGATCTCCTTTCGGAGGAGGAGCAGCGTCTCTTCGGCTGCCTTGCCGTCTTCCGCGGCGGCTGCGCGATCGAGGCCGCCGAGGAGGTCTGCGCCGGCGCCGCAGACCTCGACACCCTGCAGTCTCTCGTGGACAAGAGCCTCGTTCGCTTCACGACGGCGGAGACGGGCTCGCGCTACTGGATGCTCGAGACGATCCGCGAGTACGCGGGCGAGCGGCTGGGCGAGAGTGACGAAGAGGAAGCGATCCGTGATCGGCACCTCGCGCACATCCTTGCTCTGGCGGAGCGGGCGTACGAGGAGCGGCTCGCCTCGATGTCCATGTGGTTCCCGATCCTGGACGCCGAGCACGACAATATTCGCGCCGCGCTCGACTGGGCCACCATCCGCGATCCGAGAGCGGAGGCTCAGCTTGCCGGCGCGATCGCGTTCTACTGGTACCTGCGCGGACACGCGCGAGAGGCGCGCGAGCGCGTGGCCGGTTCGCTCGAGAGATACCCGCAACGCGATTCGATCCGGGCTCGCGCACTCACACATCTCGGTGAGTTGTCTGAAGAGGTGGGGCTCGACACAGCGCTGTCTTACCTTGGCGAGGCGGTCGACATCTGGCATGAGAGCGGCGACGTCGTGGGGGAGGCGACGGCGCTCGAGATGATCGGCTACTTCCGCATCCAGGCCGGGGAGCAAGAGTCAGCGCGGGCCATCTTCGAGCAAAGCCTTGCGCTGCGCCAGCAAGCGGGCGCGTCTGATCTCGAGGCGTCGCGTGCGTTGGGCGGACTCTGTCAGGCGCTCGTGTCATCCGGCGAGATCGAGCGCGCAGAGACGATGGCCCAGGAGCTGTACGAGCTCGGTGTTCGGAACGACGCCACGCGGCCCCAGCAATCGGCGCTGCACTACCTCGCCGACTGTCCTCTCATCGGAGGCGACTACGCGGAGGCCGAGCGTCGCTACGCTCGGGCCGTCGCGCACGCGCGCAGCTCGGGAATCCTCGTCATGTGCGCGACAGACCTGGTCGGCGTCGCGATGTCGGCAGCCGGACGAGGCAACCATGCACGAGCCGTCCGCTTGGCAGCTGCCGCCTACGCGCAGCTCGAGACCTTCGGGTTCGGCGACCAACCTCCCGCACACTTCTGGACAAGGCTGCAGGAATGGTTCATCGGTGGCGCTCGCGCCCAGCTCACGCCTGAGGAGCTCGATGCGGCTGAGCGCGCGGGAAGCGAGGCCGACTTCG
>DATLFB010000008.1:0-43845 GCA_035525285.1 Thermoanaerobaculia bacterium | reverse complement strand
ATGGGAGCAGTATAGCACGATTACTCTTGTTACAAACTCATTTACATGGGAACACTCGACGGAGCAGTAAGACGCTTAATCTCTTCAGAACTCAGCACTTTCAGGAAAAATCGGTAGGATTCTCAGGGGAACTTCGGTTTAGTGAAGCAGGCCACTTTGCCGGGCTTCGAAGAGCCTCCAGGTGATGCCGAGCGGACCGGCAAACATTAGGCATCAATGAAAAGACGAGAATTCGAGCAACACCTGGCGCAACACGGCTGCGTATTCGCGCGAGAGGGCGCGAGGCATACCGCCTTTCTCAACCCGCGCAATGGCCGGATCGCTGCGGTACCACGTCACACGGAGCTCAAGAAGGGCCTCGTTCGCGCGGTCTGTAAAGTATTGGAAATTCCCGATCCGTTCAGCGAGTGATGGTGATCGTTTCGCGAATCACGTGGCTGGCCAGCTCGACGCGGTTCTGTTCTCGATTCGCCTCGAGAACCACCTCGATCGCATCGCGCAAATTCGCACGCGCCTCTTCGAGCGTTTCGCCCTGCGTAATCGCCCCCGGAATCTCTTCGACGAACGCGATGAAGCCACCTTCTTCGGCCGGCTGATACACGGCAGTGAAGTTGTTTGTCATTGCATGCTCCACGTTAACAACTGTATCACTCGAATGCTGAACGCACCTGCCAAGACCGATATTCGCTAACCCTCCGGCTCATTCTCCGCGTCGATCGTCGTCATCTCCGCCATCACCATCCGCTCCGCGTGCGCCTCGCGCACTTTGCCGGCGGGGAGCGTGAAGGCGACGAGGAGCGCGAGCACGACCACGGCCGCGCTCACGGCGAAAATGTTGCTCAGCGTTTCTTCGAGCGTTCCCTGCAGCATGGCCAGCGTCGCCGGATTCATGTGCGCGCGCGCGGCGGGGTTCACGAGCGCGTTGGGGTCCTCGGTGAAACGCGACAGGCCTGACGCGAGCACGGCGCCGAGGAGGGCGATGCCGAGCGCGCCGCCGATCGAGCGGGAGAACTGATTCAGCGACGTCGTGATCCCGAGTTGTTCGCGCCCGACGGAATGCTGCGAGGCGATGAGCAGCGTCAGCATCACCAGCCCCAGGCCTGTGCCGATCAGGATCAGCTCGAGGACCAGCATCCATCGCGGCGTCTCGCGCGTGAACATCGCGAGCGCGCTGAAGCCCGCGATCATCAGCACCAGTCCCGTGAGCACGAGCGGACGCGAGCCGGCGCGGATGAGCATGCGGCCGCCGACGATCGACGCCAGCACCCACGACAACATCAGCGGCATGAGATACGAGCCCGCGTGCGTCGCGGTCGCACCGAGAACGCCCTGCGCGAGCAGCGGAACGAACGTGATCGCCGCGAACATCGCGATGCCGCCGAGAAAGCCGACCACGATCGCTACAGCCACGACGCGGTTGCGGAACAGCTCGAACGGGACAATCGGGTCCGCGGCGCGGCGCTCGATGCGCACGAACCACGCGAGCAGCACCACGACGAGCGCGATCAGGGCCAGCGTGCGCGGTGCGAGCAGCGCGCGCGGCGAGCGGCCTTCGCCGAGGACGAGCAGGAGGATGGTGACCGCGGCCGTGAGCACGGCCGCGCCGAGGTAGTCGATCTTCGGACGCTCATGGCGTTTCGGCTCGATGAGCGCGATCCCGATGATCGCCGCCGCGGCGATGCCGACCGGAAGATTGATGTAGAAGATCCAGCGCCACGAGAGCTGGTCGGTGATGAATCCGCCGAGGAGCGGACCGACGATGCTCGAGAGCCCCCAGACGCCGCTGAACAGCCCCTGCATCCGTGCGCGCTCGGCGAGCGTGAAGATGTCGCCGATGATCGTCATCGCCAGCGGCACGAGCGCGCCCGCGCCGAGGCCCTGCACCGCGCGCGCGATGATCAGAAACGTCATCGAATCCGCCATGCCGCACGCGGCCGAGCCGGCGAGAAAGATAAACACGCCGATCTGAAACATCGGCCGCCGGCCGAAGAGATCGGAGAGCTTGCCCCAGACCGGCACGGTGACCGTCGACGTGAGCAGGTACGCGGAAAACACCCAGCTGTAGTGCGCGAGCCCGCCGAGCGCCGCGACGATGGTCGGCATCGCCGTTCCGACAACCGTCGCCTCCAACGCTGCCAGCAGCATCCCGGTCATGACCCCGGCAGTGACGGCCCACCGGCGGCGGGGAGAAAGCGGCAGCATGAGGGGGGAATTGTGGGGCAGGATGTGGGCCGGCGGGGAAGTAAGAATTAAGAATTAAGAATTAAGAATTTCGAATGAAGAATTAAGAATGAAGAACGAAGAACCCAGTGGGCCCAGTGGGTTCTCAATTCTTGATTCTTCATTCGAAATTCTTAATTCTTCCTTCCTCCCCTTGTGACATCCAACACATCCCGACGTGATTGCCTCTCCTTCCCCCCCGCCTGCGTCCCGCTACGCTTCTCCAGCGATGTCACGCCGCCCGCTATCATCTCCCCGTGAAGATTCGCCCCGCCCGGAGCGCGGATCGTTTGCGCATCCGGGAGATCCTCGTCGCAACGGCGCGTTTCACCCGCCAGGAGATCGGCTGGGCGATGGAGCTCGTCGACCTGGCGCTCGATCATCCGGAGCGCGGCGAGTACGAGATTCACGTGCTCGAGGAGCCGGACAGCGGTCCGCATCGCATCATCCAGGGCTACGTCTGCTTCGGACGGACCCCATTCACGGACGGCGTCTTCGATCTCTACTGGATCGCGGTCGACCCGCGGCACCAGGGCACGGGCTTCGGACAGCTGCTCCTCCGTTTCGTGGAAAACGAAGTCCGGCGGCAGAATGGGCGGATGCTGCTCATCGAGACCTCCTCGAAACAGAGCTACGCGCCGACGCTGCGTTTCTACCAGCGCGCCGGCTACGAGGAGATCTCGCGCATCAAGGATTTCTACCGAATCGAAGACGACAAAGTGGTGTTCTGTAAACACCTGACCCAGCCATGACCTTCGCCGCCACCGACACGCTCTACGTCGCCCTCGCCTGCTACACGCTCGGCACGGTGGCCGCGCTGTTGTCGCTCTTCACCCCGGCGAAGCGGCTGCAGAACACCGGTCTGATGATGATGATCGGCGGCTTCGCCGCGCACACGATGTGGATCGGCACGATCTGCACGCGCACCGGCCATCCGCCGATCACGAACCTCCCCGAGGCGACGTCGTTCATCGCCTGGACCATCTTCGCGGTCGAGCTCGCGCTCTGGATCCGCTATCGCGTCTACGCCGCGTCGTTCTTCGTCTATCCGCTCGTCCTGCTGCTGCTCACGATCTCCGCCGTCGTCGGCGAGAGCTTCGCCGTGCTCGATCCGGAGTTGCGCTCGAACGTCTTCACCGCGCACCTCCTGCTCACGACCCTCGGCGTCGCGGGCATGCTGATCGGTGTCGCGTTCGGACTGCTCGCGTTCATCCAGGACCGCGCGCTGAAGGAGAAACGCCGCGGGAGGATGTGGGAGTGGATCCCGAGCCTGAACGTCTGCAAGAACGTCAGCTACCGCGCGCTGGCGATCGGATTCAGCATCTACACGATCGGCCTCCTCGCCGGGATTCTCTGGTCGTACCGCACGACCGCGGGACTCATGGACCTGCGCGTGAAGCAGGTCGGCGCGGTGGTGGCGTGGCTGCTGTTCGGCGTGCTGCTGCAGCAGTACATCGCGGGCGCGTATCGCTCGCGGCGGACCGTGCTCATTTCGGCATGCGCGTTCGTGGCGATCGTCGTGGCGATGATGGGAATTCGGGGATAGCGGATGAAGGCAGAAGGCAGAAGGCAGAAGGCAGAAGGCAAAACGGTCATCAACGGCCGTTCTGCGTTCTTACTTCTGCCTTCTGCCTTCTGCCTTCTGCCTTCATTTGGGGCCTCGCCATGCCCCTGATCCTCGTCGGCCTCAATCACCGCACCGCGCCCGTCGACGTTCGCGAACGCCTCAACATTCCCGACCAGAGGCTCGGCGACACGACGAGGCAGTTGCGCGAGCTCGAGGGAATCGACGGCGCGGCCGTGCTCTCGACCTGCAACCGCGTCGAGGCGATCGTCTCGACGCGCGATGAAGACGTGATCGGGAGCGTCGTCGACTGGCTCTCGGGCATCGCCTCGGCACATCGCTCCGAGCTGGAAAAGCATCTCTACGTCCTGCGTCACGGCGACGTGGTCAAGCATCTCTTCCGCGTCGCCTCGGGACTCGACTCGATGATCGTCGGCGAGCCGCAGATCGGCGGGCAGGTGAAGAAAGCATTCCTCACCGCGCACGACCTCGGCACGCTCGACTCGCTGCTCACGCAGGTCTACGAGCAGACGCTGCGCGTCGCGAAACGGGTGCGCACCGATACCGGCATCGGCGAGCACGCGGTCTCGGTTCCGTACGCGGCCGTGGAGCTGGCGAAGAAAATCTTCGGCGATCTCCGCGGCCTCCAGGTCCTGCTCCTCGGCGCGGGCGACATGGGCGAGCTGACCGCCGAGCATCTCCACCAGCAGCAGGTGAAGCAGGTCTTCGTCGCCAACCGTTCGTTCGAGCGAGCGCTCGAGCTCGCGGATCGCTTCGAAGGCCAGGCCGTGCAGTTCGACCGCATCGACGAGCATCTCGCGCTCTGCGACATCGTCATCGCCTCGACTTCCGCGCCGCATTACGTGGTCGAGCCGCGGCAGGTCGAGCGCGCGCTCGAGGCGCGCCGCAGCCGGGCGCTTTTCCTCATCGACCTCGCCGTGCCGCGCAACATCCATCCCGCGGTCGGACAGATCGACGGTGCGTATCTGTACAACGTCGATGATCTCCAGCAGGTCGCGGATGCGAACCTCGAGCTGCGGCAGCAGAAAGCGCGCGACGCGGAGCAGATCGTGGTGCGCGAAGTGGATGCGTTCCGCAAACGACTCGTCGCCCAGGACGCGGTGCCGACGATTCTCGAGCTGCAGCAGCGCCTCGAGACCATCCGCGCCGCGGAGCTCGAGAAGTGCCTTCGCAAGATGGGGCCGATGACGCCGGAGCAGCGCGAGGCGGTCGAGATGTTCTCCTCGCAGATGATCAACAAGATCCTCCACTACCCGATCCTGCAGCTGAAAGACGCGGCCGACGAGCCGCAAGAGCGCGAGACGCTGCGGCAGACGATCAGAAAGATTTTCGGCCTGCGATGAAGATCCGCATCGGAACCCGCGGCAGTCAGCTCGCGCTCTGGCAGGCGAACGAAGTGAAGCGGCTGCTGCGCGTGGAGTCGGAGATCGTCACGATCCGCACGACCGGCGACAAGCGCCAGAACGTGTCGCTCGCCTCGATCGGCGGCAAGGGACTGTTCATCAAGGAGCTCGAGGAAGCGCTCGAGCGGGGCGAGATCGACATCGCCGTGCACAGCCTCAAAGACGTTCCGTCGATCATCCCCGAGCAGTTCGAGCTCTGCGCGTTTCTCGAGCGCGCCGATCCGCGCGACGCGTGGGTCCAGCCCGAGGGCAAGGCGATCGCGTCGATGCCCGCCGGCTCGGTGATCGGAACCAGCGCGCCGCGCCGCCGCGCGCAGCTCGCCTCGCTTTACCCGCACCTCCGCATCGAGGACATCCGCGGCAACGTCGACACGCGCATCAACAAGGCGCGCGACGGACAGTACGCGGGCATCGTCCTCGCCAGCGCGGGCCTCACCCGCCTCGGCCGCGCGAGCGAGATCACCAGTTACTTCAGCGTCGACGAGATGCTGCCCGCCGCGGGGCAGGGCATCGTCGTGATCGAGTGTCTGCGCGGCAACGACGCCGTGCGCGAAGCAGTGCGCGCAGCCAATCACGCGCCGAGCGAGACCGCGGCGCTCTGCGAGCGCGGCGTGCTGCAGAAGTACGGCGAGCGGCTCGATTGCTATTCCGAGGTTGCGGTGCATTGCACGGTGGATGACGTAGCGCCCGGCTTCAGCCGGGCAGAGGGCGGGCTGAAGCCCGCCCCCACGTTGACCATTCGCGCGTTTTTTCACGGAGTCCGCGCGACGCACCGCGGACGCGATGCCGCCGCCGTGATCGACGCCGTGTACGAGGAGCTCGAATGTCAGGCAAGGTCTATCTCGTAGGCGCCGGTCCCGGCGACCCGCGCCTGCTCACGCTGCGCGCGGCGGAGCTGCTCGAGCGCGCCGATCTCGTCGCCCTCGACGCGCTCGTGTCGAAGGACATCGCCGCGCGCATTCCGAAGACGACGCAGGTCGTCTACGTCGGCAAGCGCGCGAGCGCGCACGCGCTGCCGCAGGAACAGATCAACGAGCTGCTCGTCAGCGAGGCGAAGAAGGGAAAGATGGTCGTGCGCCTCAAGGGCGGCGATCCGTTCGTGTTCGGACGCGGCGGCGAAGAGGCGGAGGAGCTGATCGCGGCCGGCGTGCCTGTCGAGATCGTGCCCGGCATCTCATCATCGATCGCCGGCCCCGCATACGCCGGCATTCCCGTCACGCATCGCGCCCACGCAACCTCGGTCACGCTCGTGACCGCGCACGAGGCCGACTCCGGCTCGACCGGCATCAAGTGGGACGCGCTCGCGCTGCTCGACGGCACGATCGTGTTCATGATGGGCTTCGCGAATCTCCCCGTGATCGTGCACAAGCTGATGACGCACGGGATGAGCGGCGATCGCGGCGTGGCGGTGATCTCGAAGGCGACGACGTTCGAGCAGCGGACGGTGTCCGGAACGCTGCGCAACATCGAGGCGCGCGTGGCGCAGGCGAATCTCGAGACGCCCGCGCTGATCG
The DNA here is from genome assembly GCA_035525285.1 of Thermoanaerobaculia bacterium. GTDB lineage: Bacteria > Acidobacteriota > Thermoanaerobaculia > Gp7-AA8 > Gp7-AA8 > QHVT01. The sequence continues at coordinate 37,123 of DATLFB010000008.1, read as the reverse complement.
TGGTCGGCGACGTGGTGAAGCTGCGCGACGTCATCGACTGGTTCGAGTCGAAGCCGCTCTACGGCAAGCGCATCGTCGTCACCCGCGCGCGCGAGCAGGCCTCGGAGCTCAAGCGCCTGCTCGAAGACTCGGGCGCGCAGGTGCTGCAGTTCCCGACCATCGAGATCGCGCCGCCGGAGTCGTGGGAGTCGCTCGACCGCGTGCTCGCGTCGCGCTACGACTGGCTGATCTTCACGTCGGCCAACGGCGTGAACGCGTATTTCGAACGACTGAAGGACGTCCGTGCGCTCGCCGGAACGAAGATCGCGGCGGTCGGACAGACGACCGCGGATGCGCTGCGCGCGCGCGGCATCCAGCCGGACCTCGTGCCGGAGCGTTTCATCTCCACGGAGCTGTTGCCGCTCCTCGCCGAAGACCAGCGAGGCATTCGCACCGCGGTGATCCGCGCGGAGGAAGGGCGGGAGGAGCTGATCGACGAGCTGCGCCGGCGCGGCGGCGAAGTCGAGCTCGGCATCGCCTATCGCACGATCGCCGCGGACTACGATCTCGACGAGCTGCGCGCGCTCATCGCGAGCGACGCCATCGACGTCGTCACCTTCACCAGCGCGTCGACCGTCGATCGCTTCTTCGAGAAGCTGACGAGCGAGGAGCGCGCGCGGGTGATGCAGCACGCAATGATCGCGTCGATCGGCCCCGCGACGAGCGAGGCGGTCCGCCGCCACGGCCGCCCGCCCGACGTGGAAGCGCCGAATGCGACGATTCGCGCGCTGCACGACGCGGTGGTGGAGCGCGTCACCGCGGTCACCGCGTAACCCGAGCTTCCTGGCATCGGTCGCAAAAACTTGCGATACTCCAACGCATGAAGAGCAAGGTTGTGACCTCGTCGCCTGACGTCATGGGCGGAACGCCTGTCTTCGCTGGGACGCGCGTGCCGATCGAGAACCTCCTTGATTATCTTGAAGGGGGCGAATCGATCGAGGATTTTCTCGAAGGGTTTCCCTCCGTTAGTCGCGAGCAGGTGATCACCTTTCTCGAGGAAACGAAAGCGCGAGCGATACCATCTCCGCGGCTACGACCGAACGCTGCGCCAAATCGTTCCACTCGGAAGTCGGCGCTACGATGAGCGCGTGACGGTCTGGAACGACGCGCACTTCACCGAGCGGCTCGTGCACTCCAACTGGATGGCCAATACGGCCGTCCTCATGTATCTGAACGAGCGCGCGACGGGCGATCCCGCGCGCGACTGGCTCACCGTCTGGGGTCATCGCTGGTTTGTGGGCGGCCACGCGCGCGTGCTCGTTCTCGGCTGCGGCGAAGGATGGCTCGAGCGCACCGTTGCCACGTGGCCGTTCGTCGCGCACATCGATGCGGTCGATTTCGCGGCGGACGCGGTGGAGCGGGCGCGGGAGCTCGGACGCGGCATCGGGAACATCGACTACGGCGTCGTCGATCTCAATCGCGATGAGCTGCCGCGCGATGCGTACGACGTGGTCATCGCGCACTCGGTGCTCCATCACGTCGCGAACCTCGAGCACGCCTATGCGCAGATCGAGCGCGCCATGCGCGCGGACGCGACGCTTCTCATCAACGAGTACGTCGGGCCGAATCGCTTTCAGTTCAGCGACGGCGTGCTGGCGATCATGAACGCGCTCCTGCAGTGCGTTCGCCCCGGCGCTTCGCGCGTGCGGCCGTCGGTCGAGGAGATGATCGCGAACGATCCGACCGAGGCGGTGCGGAGCGAGGAGATCGTCGGGTTCACGGAGCGGACGTTCGAGGTGTGCGAGCGCAGAGACCTCGGCGGGACGATCCTGCAGCATCTCCTCTACGAGATCGCGGAAGAGCTTCGCTTCGAAGTACCGCGCGAGCGTGCGCTCGTGGAGCTGTTGTGCGCGATCGAGGCGATGCTCGTCGACGGCGGACGGATCGGCTCGGATTTCACGCTCCTCGCCGCGAGAAAGAAAGGGTCACGCGTCGCGCCATCGAAACGCGCACTCCCGCCGCGAACAGAAGCAGCGAACGACATCGAACGCGACCCACTGTGGCGAAATGGACGGCGGACGTCTCGTCCGCCCTCTCATGGCGGACGAGGACGTCCGCCCTCCTCCACTCATCTACGCCTCCTGCGAGTCGCACTTCTGTCGGCGCAAGCGCACCGCGCAAACCTCTTCCACGAAAGCAACCTCGCCGCGTTCCTCGAGCGTTTCCGCGCACGCGGCCGCGATCCATGGGAGTGGATCATCGATCGCGCGCCGGACGATCCCGCCATCCGCTGCCTGCTGCGCACCGCTGCTACACTCGCCCCCGCGTGAGGCTCTACGACCGCATCGTCACCGCATTCGTGTGGGTCGCCGCATTCTGTCTCGCCTGCGGCGTCTTTCTCTCGATCACGCTGCTCTTCCGCTCGCTCCCGCCGACGGACCCGGTGGCGATCGGCCTCGTCACCATCGAGCGGTATTCGAAGCTGCGCGACTACCTCGGCGCGGCGCTGTTCTTTCTCCTCGTTCCGCCGCTGACGATCTGGCTCGAGCACTTTCTCGGCCGCACGGCACGCGCGCTGGATCCGGCGGCGGCGATGCTCTTCACGCTGCCCTACTTCTTCTCGCCGCTCTTCTACCTGACCACCGGAAAGATCGGCTGGATTCTCGGCCTGCCGATCGTGCTCTCGCTCATCGCGCCGCGCGCGCTCGCGTTCGCGCGAAGCCGGCTCTGGATTCGGCGGATGTTCCGGCGCGAGCTCGGGCCGTATCACGCGCTGCTTTTCAGCGAAGGACTGGCGTGGATTCTGTTCCGCTACCTCGTCACGGCGAAACGGATCGCGCACTTTCCGACGCTGTTTCTCGAAGTCGTCTTCGTCGCGCTCTTCCTCGCGCTCTTCTGGGGCGCGGCGCTGCTCGTCGCGCGGCTCGCGGAGATCAACTTCGGCCGCGATGCGGAAGAGACGTTCCGGCGGATCACCGTCGCCGCGCTCCCGGTCGTCGCCCTGCCGTTCCTCGCGATTCTGTGGGTTCCGCTGCCGCATCCGCGCATCGCCACCGCGATCGCGATCGCGCTCTGCATCCTCCTCGGCGCGATCGTCCGCAAACCGCTCTCGCCCCGCGCGGCGTGGAATCTCGCCGCGTACGCGCTCATCCCCGCGCTCATCTACGCCGTCAGCTACGGCTCGACCGCGCACCTCTCGCAGTGGATCGATCTCTTTCATCGGGGCGAAGCCGTCGGCCCCGCGTCCGACTACCTGCGCGGCAAGATCCCGTATCGCGACGTCTTTCCGCTGCACGGAATGCTCGAGGACGGCCAGCTCGATGCCTGGCTGATGCAGCTCTTCGGGCGCTCGATCGACGTCGCCGTCGCGCGTACCGCGATCGTCGGCGCGTTCCTCGGCACGACGATCTGGTTTCTCGGCATCGCCGTGTTCGAGTCCATTCCGCTCGCGCTGCTCTGCGTGGCGATGGGCTCGTGGACGACCGCGGAGAACAACCGGACGTTTTTTCAGGTCGCGGCGGTCGCGCTGTTCTGGAACGCGGTGCGGCGCGGCAGCCGCGTGTCCGCGGTCGCGAGCGGCATCTTCGCGGGCGTCGCGCTCTTCTTCAGTTTCGAGATCGGGCTCTACACGATCGCAGGCGCGCTGGTCGCGTCGTTGCTGCTGTGGATCGCTGGACGGTTTGTCATCCCGAGCGTGAGCGAGGGACCTGGGTGGGTGCGGGGCGCGATCATGGCGCCACCCGCCCACCCGGGTCCCTCGCTCACGCTTCCAAGAAACTCAATTTTCTCGAATCCACAAACCACACGTGATCAGTACTTTGCAAACTTCTATGAGTCCTGCACACTCAAGAAGTTTCTTCCTCTCAGGCGCGGCGCTGCGCGCCGTCCCCCGCTCGGGATGACACAGGTTTCTCTTTTCTTCGCGATCGGCACGCTCATCGGCACGGCGCCCTTCGCCATCTATCTCGCGATGCACGGCGCGCTCGACGATTTCTTCGCGACCTCGTTCATCGTGATCCCCCGCATCATCGACGCCGTCTGGGCGCTGCCGTTCCCCGATCTCGTCTCGACCTTCCGCCGCGATCTGAATCTCCACACGCTCGCCGACTTCGTGTTGTGGGAGAAGTTTCACCTCGTCGTCAGTCCGCTCACGATCGCGATCGCGGCGGTGTACTTCATCCAGCGCTGGCTGCGGCGCCGCGTCGACGTGCTCGATCGCGCACTGCTCGTGCTGGCCGTGTTCGCGGCAATCACGCAACGGTCGGCCTTCGGCCGCGCGGAGTTCCGGCATCAGTACTTCGCCGCGTTTCTCATCGGCCCGATGCTCGTGCTGCTCGCGCTCCTCGCGGCGCGCAAGCTGCGCGACATCTGGCGTGAAGGCGGCGAGGGCACGCGCGCGTTCGTCGTCGCGCTCATCGTCGCCGCGATTCCCGTGATCGGCGTGCTGTTCTGGATCCCCGATCTCGTCAACTCGCGGATCGACGGGCTGACGTCGTACTACGCGCGCGCGCTGAAACTGCATCGCGAGTCGCACGCCGAGGAGGTGTACTGGCGGATTCACGACGTGACCCGCGAGGTCAGCGCGCTCACGCGTGCCAACGAGCCGATCTTCGACTTCTCCAATCAGCCCGCGTTCTACTTCTTCGCCAGCCGCCCGAATCCGACGCGCTTCTACCAGATCCCGATCCTCTCGCCGCGCGAGTTTCAGGCGGAGACGATCGGCGATCTCGAGCGCGCGAGGCCGAAGGTGATCCTGCGCCGCTCGCCCGAGCTGTTCGATCAGTTCGACGGCGTGACGAACGACCTCCGCGCGCAGGCGGTCTCGGCGTACATCCACGATGTCTACCGCTTCCACAAGTCGGTACGCGGCGTCGAGCTCTGGACGCGGCGCCCGAACGCGCGGCCGCGCGGCGTCGCCGAGTACCTGCGCGCGATCCGCATGCCGGAGAAAAAAGAGCTGGTCGCCGGATTCCCGCAGCGGATGGTTTTCCCCGCGGTCGGCAGCGTGCACGGCGCCGGCGGCTCGTACTGGCAGAGCGACCTCACGATTCACAATCCGTTTCGCGATCCGCTGCGGCTCGAGCTGCGCTACGTGTCGAACGAGATCGGCATCGACCGCGCGCTCACGCTCGCGCCGCGGCAGACGCTGCGCTGGCCCGACGTCGTGCGCACATTTTTCGGCGCACCCGGCGCCGTGGGCACGTTGTGGATCGAGCATCGCGACGGACGCGCGCCCGTCGCCGTCGTGAAGACGGCCGACATCGCACATGGCGGCCGCGCGGCGATCGAGACCGCGCTCACGCCGCGCGACTCCGCGACCGCGGCCACGCAGAGCGCGGAGCTGGCGATCATCGGCATTCCCGCGGCGGCGGCAGCCGGGCGACGCGTAAACGTGGGCGTGGTGAACATCGGCAGGATTCCGGCCACCTTCCGCATCGGCGTGCGCACGCGCACGGGAATGACGGTCGGACGCGAGACGGAGACGGGCGTCCCCGAGGATCAGGTGTGGATCGTCAACGACGTCGAGCACGCTCTGGGCGTGCAGCTCGACGAGACGATGACCGTGCGCGTGACCGTGATCGCCGGCACCGGCGTCGCGTTCGCGACGGTCGTCGAGCCGAGCGGCGATTCCGAGTTCATCGCCGCGATTCCAACGCAACAGCAGCAGCCATGACGCTCCTCGAGCTTCCGCTGTCGTGGCGCGGGCGCGCGCTGGTGCTTCGCGACGTCGTGCTGTCGCGCGACGCGTTCACGGCCGAGGAGCTGGCGATCTGCGATGCGTTCCAATTGCCGAAGCGGCGCGAGGAATGGATGCGCGCGCGGATCGCGGCGAAGGAGCTCGGCGTCGCCGGCTCGCATATCTCGTTCTCGCATTCGGGACCGTACGCCGCGGCCGCGATCGATTCCGCGCCGGTCGGCATCGACGTGCAGGTGGTGCGCGAGATCGCCGAACGCGTCGCGCATTTCTTTCTCGCCGATGACGAAGAGGAAGCGATGAAACGCTGCACGATCGAGCATCGCCTCCTCCACTTCTGGTGCGCGAAAGAGGCGGCGTGGAAGCAGCGTCAGGGAACGATTCCGACGCTGAAGCGGATCGCGCTGCGGCTGGTCGAGGAGCGCGAGGACGGCTTGACGTTCGACCTCGCGGAGACGGTGCAGATCGGCGACGCGATCGTCGCGCTCACAAGGTAGCGCGGACATCCTGTCCGCCGTAGCGCCGGCATCCTGCCGGCGCCCAACGCCGGCCGGAGGCCGGCGTTACGGCGGGCCGGAGGCCCGCGCTACTCCCACTTCCTGAGCAGCGCCTTAGCGTCGTCCACCGACGCCATGTCCTCGATCAGCCAGTCGGGATGATTCGGCGCGGCGATCATGTCGCGCAGCAGCTTGATCGCCCGCGGTCTGGTCTTGCTGTCGTGCGCAACCAACGCCTCGGCGAGGAAAACCACGGTGGTCTTGTTCGCGGGATCGATCCGGTACGACTCCTCGAGAAAGCGCACCGCTTCCTTCGACGACGCCCAGCCGGTGATGAACGGGATGCGCGGGGTCTGATCGTGGAGGCGTCCGAGGACGCGGGAGGGAGTGCCGTTGTCGAGACGGGGATCGACGAGATGCGCGATGGTCGCCTGGCGCCGGATGCGATCGGCGGCGCCTTCGCGCGCGGCCGCCATCTTGCCGTACGCGAGCGCCCACTCGCCCCAGTTCACGGCGTCCCACAGATAGACCTCCGCCGCGCCGGGATGTTTGCGCGCCGCTTCGGCCACCTGCTTCTCCGGCGTCTTCGCGTTCACGCCGAGAACTTTGTCGACGGCCGCGCGTGCCTTCTCACCGGCGATCTTCGCCGTGCCGTAGACCTTCTTCTTCTCGTCGGCGCTCGCCGCGACGTACGCACCCTTGAAGCGATAGGCGCGCAGCAACTTCCACTGCGCCTCGAGGTCGTTCGCATTCGCCGCGACCGCGCGCTGGTACGACGCGATCGCCGCATCGATGTGCTCGGCTTTGTTCTGCGCGCGCATCGCCCAGTGACGGTCGCCATCGGCGACCTGAGCGAACAGCGGCGCGGCGAGCGCGAGCGCAAAGGCGGCACGGGCCGTGAACGAGCAGAGCCATGTGAAACGTTTGTTCATCGCCATGATTATCCTCGCACTCGCGGCGTGCCGCGGAGAACCGGTGCCGCGCGACTACCAGAACGCGCCGCCGGACATGACCAGGGCGCCGCAGAGCAGCACCCAGACGCCCTCGCAGCACGGGATGGGACAGCCGGCGCCGGAGCCGTCGACCGGCCACGAGGGAACCGCACCGCAGACGACGATCCCGGACACGCCGCCGGTCACGACGACGACCGCGACCACCGCTGCGACGACGACAACGTAGCGCCCGGCTTTAGCCTTTTATGGACTGCGGCAGCGCAAGCTGCCGCTTTGACTTGCGGCGGCCATGCCGCCGCGTTGGAAAGCGGCGGCTCTGCCGCCGCAGTCCATATCAGTCGGGCGATGGCCGGCTGAAAGCCGGCGCTCCGATTAGAATCCGCGAGCGTGCGCATCGTCTTTTTCGGCACACCGGAGTTCGCGGTTCCATCCCTCGACGCGATCGCGCGCGGTCACGAGATCGCGCTCGTGGTCGCGCAACCCGACAAGCCTTCAGGCCGTGGGATGAAGATGCATGCGCCGCCGGTGATCGTTCGCGCGCGCGAGCTGGGACTCCCGACCGCACAGCCGCCGAAGATCCGCAGCGAGGAGTTCCTCGCGTCCGTCGCCGCGCTGAAGCCCGATGCCGGCGTCGTCGTCGCGTACGGCAGGATCCTTCCCGCCGCGCTGCTGCAGATTCCGTTCTACAACGTCCACGGCTCGGTGCTCCCGAAGTATCGCGGCGCCGCGCCGATTCAACGCGCGATCGAGCACGGCGACGCCGAGACCGGCGTCACGATCATGCGCGTCGACGAAGAGCTCGATCACGGCCCGATCCTTCTGATCGAAACGACGCCGATCGGTCCCGACGAGCACACACCGCAACTCGCCGAGCGCCTCTCGCACATCGGCGCGGATACGCTCGCCCGCGTGTTGCGTGGCGGGTACACCGAGACGCCGCAGGATCACGCCAAGGCGACGTTCGCCCCGAAGATCGAAAAGCAGGAAGGAGAAGTGCGCTTCGAAGAACGCGCACAGAAGATCTACAACCGCTTCCGCGCCTTCGATCCCTGGCCGGGAGTCTTTCACGGCGACCTGAAGTTCACCGACATCCGGGCAACCGGGCAACCGGGCAACCGGGCAACACCCCCCGGCACAATCCTCACCATCGACGACGCGGTCACGATCTCCTGCGGCGAAGGCGCGCTCCGCATCCTCGAGCTCCAGCGCCCCGGCAAACCGCGCACGCCCGCCGCGGCGCTGGCGCGCGGACTGGGATGGCGTGCAGGCGATGTCCTCTGACCGCCAGCGCGCGCTTCATCTTCTGCAGCGCATCGAGCGCGAGTCCTCCTACGCGTCGCTCGTGCTCGCCCGCGAGTCGGGTCTCGTGCGCACGATGGTCCTCGGCGTCCTGCGCTGGCGCTCGCGCCTCGACTTCGTGATCGCGACCCTCGCCCAACGCTCCGTCCTCAAGCTCGATCGCTCCGTCCTCGATCTCCTCCGCCTCGGCGTCTACCAGCTCCAGTACATGGACGTCCCCGCGTACGCCGCCGTCTCGGAGACCGTCGAGCTCGCGCCGCAACGCGCGCGCGGATTCGTGAACGCGATCCTTCGCCGCGCGAAAGATGCTCCCGAGCCAACCGATCTGGCGACGCGAACAGCGCATCCAAAATGGCTCATCGATCGCTGGACGCGGATGTACGGTGCCGAGCGGGCCGAGCGCATCGCGGAGGCGAATCAGGAGCTGTCGTATCCCGACGTGTTGTCACTCAAAGGCGATGCGCCGCCGGATGCCGAGCCGTCGAAGCTCGTTCCCGACGTCTGGAAGCTGCACGGCTCGAGCGCGGAGCTCGACCGCGAGCATTTCTATCCGATGGATGAAGGCAGCGCCGTGATCGCCGCGATCGCGCGCGCATGCGGCGACGACGTCCTCGACCTCGCCGCGGCCCCCGGCGGAAAGTCGCTCTACCTCGCGCACCGAGGCGCGCGCGTCATCGCGAACGACATCTCGCTCGGCCGCATTCGCCCGCTCGCGGCGCGCGGCGCGCGCACGGTCGTCGCGGACGGACGCACGACGCCGTTCGCGCGCAGATTCGAAGTCGTGCTTCTCGACGCGCCGTGCAGCGCTACGGGAACGATCCGCAAGAATCCGGAAATCAAGTGGCGTTTGCGCGAGGGCGATCTCGTATCGTTCGCGCAACTGCAGCGCGAGCTGCTGACGAGCGCGATGGCGCTCGCGGCGAAGTACGTCGTGTACTCGACTTGTTCGCTCGAGCCGGAGGAAAACGATGCAGTCATCGAAGGCTTCGAGCGCGAGGATGCGTCGCGCTTCGTTCCCGAAGGCGCGCGCGCATGGGTGGAGGACGGCGTGTTGCGCCTCACACCCGATTCAGGCGCGGATGGATTCACGGCATTTGTTCTGAAAAGATGAACGCATGCCTCGCGACTTACCCATCGGCAACGGCTTGCTCCTCGTTGCCTTCGATTCCCACTACCGGCTCGCCGATTTCTACTTCCCGCACGTCGGGATGGAGAACCACGCCGCGACCAAGTTCCGCTTCGGCGTCTGGTCGGACGACGCGGTCTCGTGGATCGACGACGCGCCGTGGCAGCGCACGCTCGACTATCTGCGCGACACGCTCGTCACCGACGTCCAGCTGCAGAACGACGCGCTCGGCCTGCGCCTCCGCTGCTACGACGCCGTCGATCCCGACGCCCGCGTCTATCTGCGCAAGATCGTCGTACGCAATCTCCGCGACGACGCGCGCGACATCAAGCTCTTCCTCCATCACGACTTCGCGCTCTACGGCAGCGGCATCGGCGACACGGCGCTGTTCGATCCCGACACGCGCAGCATCATCCACTACAAGGCGAAGCGCTTCGTCCTGATCGGCTGCGACGGCGGTGTCGCGGAGTACGCGTGCGGCCGCAGCGCGCTGAGCGGAGCCGCGGGCACGTGGCGGGATGCCGAGGATGGCGTGCTGTCGATGGAGGCGATCGCGCAGGGTGCCGTCGAGTCCACGATCGCCATCCCCCTCCACCTCGGCGCGAACGAGAACGCAACCGTCTTTCACTGGATGTGCGCGGGACGGACGTACGACGAAGTACAAAAGCTCGACGCGCGGCTGCGCGAGGAGTCGCCGGCGCGCATGCTCTCCCGCACGGGCTCGCACTGGTACACGTGGGTCAACAAGCCCGATCGCGATCTCGCGGAGCTGCCGGACGAGATCACCGATCTCTATCGCAGATCGCTGCTGGTGATCTCCACGCAATGCGATCGCGAGGGCGCGGTGATCGCCGCGAACGATTCCGACATCACCTGGGGCCACAACGATCATTACTCGTACATGTGGCCGCGCGACGCGGCCTTCGTCTGCGACGCGATGGACCGCGCGGGCTTTCCCGAGATCACGCGCCGCTTCCTCCGCTTCGCGAACGGCGTGATCCGCGACGACGGCTACTTCCTCAACAAATACAACCCCGACGGCTCGCCGGCGCCGCTGTGGCAGCCGTGGATCCGCGACGGCAAGCCGCAGCTGCCGATCCAGGAAGACGAGACCGCGCTCGTGATCTGGCTGCTCGCGCGGCATTACGCACGCACGCGCGATCTCGATCTCCTGCGCGCCGTCTACCCGCGTCTCGTCGCGAGCGCGGCCGATTTTCTCGTACGCTATCGCGACGAGGCGACCGGACTGCCGCTGCCGAGCTTCGACTGCTGGGAGGAACGGCAGGGCACGTTCACCTTCACCTGCGCGACGGTGTGGGCGGGCCTGCAGGCCGCGGCCGAGCTCGCGAATCTCTTCAACGATCAGGAGCGGCGTGCGGCGTACACCAAAGCAGCCGCGCAGCTTCGCGACGCGATGAAGAAGCATCTCTGGCTCGAGGACGAGTCGCGCTTTGCGCGCGGCCTTCACGCCGATGGCACGCTCGATCGAACCCTCGACTCGTCAGCGTTTGCAACGTTTCATCTCGGCGTCTTCTCGCCGTCGAGCGCGGTCGTCGAGGGAACGATGCGCGCGATCCGCGAGCGGCTGTGGGTGCAGACCGAGACCGGCGGCGTCGCGCGCTACGAGAACGATCCGTATCACCGCATCTCCGGCGAGCCTTCGCGTGTGCCGGGCAATCCGTGGATTCTCTGCACGCTCTGGCTCGCCGAGCACACCATCGCGGCCGCCACGTCCGTCGCGGAACTGCAGCCCGCGCTCGATCTCGTCCGCTGGGCGCGCGCCAAGGCGACGCCGTCGCTGATTCTTCCCGAACAGATCGATCCGTACGACGGACAGCCGCTCTCGGTCGCGCCGCTCACATGGAGTCACGCGCAGGTCGTGTCCGTCGTGCACGCGTATCTCGACGCGTTGCGCCGGTTACGAAACGTGTCATGAGTGGAGGGCGGACGTCCCGTCCGCCGAGGGAGGCGGACGGGACGTCCGCCCTCCTTCGCGCACAAGTAACGCGCGTTGACATTCCGCACTCCATTACCTAGATTGTCGAGCGTCCCTCGATCGACAGGAGGAGATTCTTATGGCCGGTAAGGGCGACGTGATCAACGCCATCGCCGAGCAGGCAGGCATTTCCAAGAAAGAAGCCGCCGCCGCCTTCGATGCGTTCGTCAACTACATATCCGACGTATGCCAGAAGGGTGAGCGCTGCGCGGTTCCCGGACTCGGGAGCTTCAACGTGACGCAGCGGAAGGCGCGCGAAGGCCGCAATCCGCGCACGAAGGAAAAAATCAACATCCCCGCATCGAAGAACGTCCGCTTCAAGGCCGGCAAGGATCTGCGCGATCTGCTGAACACGCCGAAGCGGGCCAGGAAGAGATAGAGCTGGTCACCCGGTTGCCCAGTTGCCCGGTGGGAGGTTGGGACCGGGCGACCGGGAAACTGGGCAACCGGGCAACCCTCAATCCGCCCACGGCCTCGGCAGGAACAACTTCGCGTAGAGATTCAACGCGTAGCGATCGGTCATCCCCGCGATGAAGTCGATCGCCAGGCGCTCGACCGGCTCGTCGCTGTCTTCGAAGAACTCCACCGGATGTGCGACCACGTACTCGAAGAGCGCGGTGAGGATCTTCTGCGCCTTCACGAACTCGCCGCGCACGGTCGGCGTCAGGTACATGTTCTCGAACATGTAGGTGCGCAGCGCCTCGAGCGCGTCGATCACTTCCTTCGACATCGAGATCGACTCGTAGTCGCAGGCGAGCGTCCCGGTGATCACGTCGCGCACCATGCGGTCGATGCGCAGGCTCCCCTTGCGCCCGAGGGTCGTGCGGATGTCTTTGGGGATGTCGTTCTCACTGATGATGCCGGCGCGGATGCCGTCGTCGATGTCGTGATTCACGTAGGCGATGATGTCGGAGATGCGCACGATGTCGCCTTCGAGCGTCAACGCGCGCGCTTTCGCCCGCCTCCGCAGCAGCTCGCCCTTCTCCCCTTTCGAGTGCTTGAGAATCCCGTCGCGCACCTCGATGGTGAGGTTCAGCCCCTGTCCGTCGTTCTCGAGCGTCTCGACGACGCGCACCGACTGCCGGTAGTGATCGAATCCGCCGCGCACGAGTTTGTTGAGCGCCGCTTCGCCCGCGTGTCCGAACGCCGAATGCCCGAGGTCGTGTCCGAGTCCGATCGCCTCGGTGAGCACTTCGTTGAGTCGCAGGCTCTTCGCGATCGTCCGCGCGATCTGCGTCACCTCGAGCACGTGCGTGAGCCGCGTGCGGTAGTGATCGCCCTCGGGCGCAAGAAACACCTGCGTCTTGTGCTTAAGGCGGCGGAAGGCCTTGCAGTGGATGATGCGGTCGCGATCGCGCTGGTACGACGGGCGGAGATCATCTTCCGGCTCCGCGCGATCGCGGCCGCGCGTCTCGGCGCTGCGGGCGGCGCGCGGGACGAGCGTCTCGTACTCGATGCGCTCGAGCATCTCGCGAATGGTGGTCGTCATAGGGTTAGTTCGAGGAACCGCGTTCCCGCGACCGGATTGTATCGGTACGGCTCGATGTCGACGATAGGAGGGCGGACGTCCCGTCCGCCCACGGGGGCGGACGAGACGTCCGCCCTCCTCGCTTACACCACGAGCTCGCCGCGGAGCACGGTCCGTGCACGGCCTGCGATCTTCACGCGATCACCGGCGACTCGCACGTGCACAACGCCGCCGCGCGCCGAGGCCTGGAACGCGACCATCGCGTCCTTGCCGAGCCGCGCCGACCAGTACGGAGCGAGGCAGCAATGCGAAGAGCCGGTCACGGGATCCTCGGGAAGTCCCGCCGCGGGGGCGAAGAAGCGGGAGACGAAATCAAACTCGTCGCCGGTTGCGCGACTCGTGACGATCACGCCGCGCGGCACGATCCGGCTGAGCCGCGCGTGATCGGGCGTGAGTTTCCGCACGATGTCGTCCGACTCGACTTCGACGAGGTAGTCGAGTCTGTTCTTTCCGACATGAATGGCTGCAGTGACGCCGAGGGCATCGAGCAACCCGGGCGGCGGCTCGACGCTCTCCTCGGCGATCGCAGGAAAATCAAGCTCGATCAGCTCGCCCGCGCGCGTCGCGGTGAGCGGACCGGCCTTCGTGTGAAAGCGCGCGGGCTCGTCGTGCGCGAGGATCTTCTCCTCCCACAACGCGTGTGCGGCCGCGAGCGTCCCGTGTCCGCACAGCGGAATCTCGCCGACCGGCGTGAACCAGCGCAACGCGAAGCCGTCGTCACGCGGCACCGGAAACGCCGTCGCGGAAACATTCATCTCCGCGGCGACGCTCTGCATCCACTGCTCGTCGCGCTCCGCCTCGAGCATGCAGACCGCGGCGGGATTGCCGCGGAAGGGCTCGGAGGCGAAGGCGTCGATCTGGAGGAGGCGCATGGCCGTCACCCGGTTACCCGGTTTCCCAGTTGCCCGGTGACGCGTTGCGGCTGCTCTTTCCGGGCAACCGGGCAACCGGGCAACCGGGGAACCGGGCAACCGTCAAACTACATCGCCGGCACCTTCGCCGATTTCCCGTACAGCAGTCGTGTCACCACGAACCCCAGCACGATCACACCCGCGAGACAGGCATCGCGGAACGGGTTGCCGAACATCGTCGGGAAGTGGTTGCTCACCATCGTGAAGACGAGCGGCACGGACATGAACGTGTTCTGGCGCGAGCGGAGGCCGGCGCTCGCGACGAGCGCGGCGTCGGGCGCCGTTCCTTCTTTGATCGCGGCGATGATCTTCTTCTGCGCGGGCCAGATCACCATCCAGACGTTCGCGGCCATCATCGTTCCGAGAATCAGACCGGCGTGGATGTAGAGCGAGCGGCCGCCGAACTTGCCGACGCACTCGAGGAAGTAATACGCCCCTGCGAAGAGCACGAGGCAGATCGTGCTCGCGACCACCACGTTCCTGATCGCCTTCATGATGATGTTGTAGAGCAGGAAGCCGACGACGAGGATGACGAGCACGATCGCGAGCCAGAGCCACGGATTGTTGCCCGGCGCCTGCGGATCCTCGAAGACGAGCTTGCCGTGGTAGTAGATCAGGCCGCCGAGCAGCAGGCCGGTGATCCACGTCCACGCCGCGCCCCAGCGGAACCAGTACAGCGCGCGCGGCATCAGCTCGGGAACGACGACTTTCTTCGTCTGCGCGTCGAGCGTCTTCACGAAATGAGCGCTGACCCAGTTGAAGAAGTAGAGGTGTCCGATCCAGATGATGCCGGCCACCACGTGGGCCCACCGCAGGAACAGGTTCAGCAGGTCGATGACATTCTGAGGCATGGTGATCTCCTCAATCCTCGAACGTTGGGGTAGCCTGCGTCGGATTATATGAGTGAATTCGACGGAAAGGTCGCCATCGTCACTGGCGCATCGTCGGGCATCGGACGCCGTGCCGCGGAACTGCTCGCCGCACGTGGCGCGCGAGTTGCGATCTTCGCGCGCTCGATGGACAAACTCGACGCCATCGCCGCGCGAAACCGCGAGCGGATGCTCGCCGTGAGCGGCGACGTCGCCGACCTCGCCGCCGTGGAGCGCCTCTTCGCCGCAACCGAGTCGCGCTTCGGTCACTGCGATGTCCTGATCAACAACGCGGGCATGATCGATCCGGGACCTTTCATCGACACGACGCTCGACGAGTGGGAGCGCATGTTCGCCGTCAACGTGCGCGGCGCGTTCCTTACCTGCCGGCGCGCGCTGCCCTCGATGATCGAGCGCCGCGGCGGCGCGATCGTGAACGTCTCATCCATCTCGGGAGTCGTTGGTCCTGAGAAGTCTCCGGGCTGGGTGTCGTACTGCGCGAGCAAGGGCGCGCTGATCTCGATGACCGAGGTGCTGGCGGTGGAGGTGAAAGAGCACGGGGTGCGCATCAACTGCGTGAGCCCGGGATCGGTGGACACGGCGATGTGGGCGGAGGCGAGCGGCGGCGCGCCGGCGGAGATGTCGCCCGACGAAGTGGCGGAGGCGATTCTCTTCCTCGCCTCTGAACGCGCGCGCGCGATGAACGGGCAGAATCTGCCGCTGTATTCGGTGTGATGCGTCCGACGTGGGCTGAAATCGACCTCGGCGCGTTCGATCGCAACCTCGATGCGATCCACGCGCGCCTGCCGGAAGGCTCGCGTCTCATCGCCGTGCTGAAGGCGAACGGCTACGGACACGGCGCGGCCGCGCTCGCGCGGCGCTGCACGCCGGAGCGCGTGGCGATGATCGCGACGGCACTGCTCGAAGAAGCGCTGGAGCTGCGCGAGGCCGGCATCGCACTGCCGCTGCTCGTCCTCGGTCCGGTGGCCGAAGCCGACATTCCGGCGGCACTCGACGCGGACATCGTTCTCGGCATTCCCGGTCCCGAGGAGATCGAGAGCGCCGCGCGTGTGGCGCGCGAGCGCGATGTGCGCATTCACCTCGAGCTCGACTCAGGCATGGGACGCATGGGCATCGTCGAGAGCGAGTTGCCGCGCGTTGCGGAGATCCTGCGCGGCGCGCCGCGACTGCGCGTGGAGGCGATCTACTCGCATCTCGCGAATGCCGGGGATGTCGATGATCCGTTCACCGACGAGCAGCTCGCGCGGTTTCACACGCTCGTCGAGACGTTGCGCGAGGCGGGGATCGTCGCGTCGCTGCATCACATCGCGAATAGCGCCGCCACGATGCGTGGGCTCGTCGCGCCGGGAGATTTCGTGCGCGTCGGACTCGCCCTGCTGGGCGCGGATCCGCTCGATCGGAGGGCGGACGTCTCGTCCGCCCCGGGGCGGACGGGACGTCCGCCCTCCCCCATCCTCCGATGGCGCACCGAGATCGCGCGATTGAAGGAGCTCCCCGCGGGTCACGCGATCGGCTACGGCACCACCTTCCACACGACACGACCCAGCCGCATCGCGACGCTCCCGGTCGGATACGCCGACGGCTACAACCGCTTGCTCTCGAATCGCGGCGAAGTTCTCGTGCGCGGACGGCGCGCGCCGGTGGTGGGCCGCGTCTCGATGGATCTCACGACCATCGACGTCACCGACGTCCCCGATGCCCGCGTCGGCGATGAAGTCATCCTCCTCGGCGACGAGATCCGCGTCGAAGAGCTGGCCCGCAAACTTGATACGATTTCCTACGAAGTCTTTTGCAGCATCAGCGCGCGTGTGCCGCGCGTGTACCGCGACGCATGACCATCCTCGAGCGCATCGGCCTCACCTTCATCCGCCTCTTCGAACAGACCGGCCTCTGGTTCGATGCGTTGTGGCAGACCTTCCGCTGGATGTTCCGCCGTCCCGTCGACGTGCGCGAGTGGATCAGGCAGATGGTGCGCGTCGGCGTCGACTCGATCCCCGTCGTGTTCCTCACATCGATGTTCACCGGCATGGTCCTCGCGCTCCAGACCTTCATCGGCTTCCAGCGCGTACACGCGGAGCAGTTCGTCGGCAGCGTCGTGGCGCTGGCGATGCTTCGCGAGCTCTCGCCGGTGCTCGTCGGATTGATGGTCACGGGACGCGTCGGATCTTCGATGGCCGCGGAGATCGGCACGATGCGCGTCACCGAGCAGATCGACGCGCTGAAAGCGCTGGCCACCGACCCGGTCCAGTATCTCTTCGTGCCGCGCGTCATCGCCGGCACGATCATGCTGCCGTTCCTCGTCATCATCGGCGACGCCCTCGGCATCTACGGCGGCTATCTCGTCGGCGTGAAGCTGATGAACACGAACCCGGTCATCTACAAACAGAACACCTTTCAGTTTCTCGATCTGACCGATCTCTGGAGCGGCCTGATCAAAGCGGCCGTGTTCGGCCTCATCCTCACGCTCACCGGCTGCGTGCGCGGCTATCACACGACCGGCGGCGCGGAGGGAGTGGGGCGCTCGACGACGAATGCGGTGGTGAGCGCGTCGCTGATCATCCTGCTGAGCGATTTCTTTCTGACGAAGGTTCTGTTCTGACATGGCCTTCATCTCGCTCCAGCACCTCTGGAAAGCGTTCGACGGCAAGCAAGTGCTGCGCGACATGTCGATCGACATCGATCGCGGAGAGACCGTGGTCATCGTCGGAGGCTCGGGGACTGGCAAGAGCGTCACGCTCAAGCACATGATCGGCCTGCTGCAGCCCGACCGCGGCCATGTGATCGTCGACGGCCAGGATCTGTGCTGCATGAAGGCGGTCGAATTGAACGAGTTCCGCCGCCGCTTCGGCATGGCGTTTCAGGAAGGCGCGCTCTTCGACTCGATGAACGTCTACGAGAACATCGCCTTTCCGCTGCGGCGGCACACGAAGATGTCGGAGGACGAGATCCGCGCGCGGGTCGAGGAGTGTCTCGAGGACGTGCACCTGCATGGCGTGGAGAAGAAGCGTCCCTCGGAGCTGTCCGGCGGCATGCGGCGGCGCGTCGGATTCGCGCGCGCGATCTCGCTCGCGCCGCAGATCCTGCTCTTCGACGAGCCGACCACCGGTCTCGATCCGGTGATCAGCGACGTGATCGCGGAGCTCATTCGCGAGATGGATCAGAAGCTCGGCACGACCACAGTCACCATCACCCACGACATGAAAGTCGCGTTCAAGATCGCCAACCGCGTGGCGATGCTCCACAACGGCGAGATCATCGAGCAGGGAACGCCGGAGAAGTTTCAGCAATCGGCAAATCCGATCGTGCAGCAGTTCATCGAAGGACGCGCCGCAGGCCCGCTCACGGAAATCGACTGACCAAAAAAAAAGCGGCGACTTGCGTCGCCGCACTCCAGACACACAACGAACGGGTGGACTTAGTCCTTGCGCATGCGAGTGCGCGTCGGAGCCGGGGTCTCCTCAGTCGTAGTGGTGGTCTCCTGGGCAGCCGAGGTCATCGGGACCGTGGTGGTCGTCTCGGTCACCGTCGTTTCGGTGATCACCGGCGTCGTCTCGACGGTCGTCGTTTCGACAGTCGTCACCGGCGTCTCCGTCACGATCGCCTGCTCCGTCACGCTGACGGTGCTGCGCTCCGGGATGATGTTGACGTTCGTGTTCGTGCCGACGGTGGACGGATTGCCTCTGCCGGGAGCCGCGCTGCTCGAGTAAACGTTGCCGTCGCTATCGACCAGGGCAGGGCCGGGCGCCGGGGCCACGGTGGCCTCCTGGCCGCTGGCCTCGGGACGGATCTCGACGACGTTACCAGTTTCATTGAGCCCGTCATTGTCGGACGATGCGCACGCGCCGACGAGCAAAAGTGCCGCGAAACCCGCTGCGGCCACGGTGTTGTGCATCAGTTTTTTCATCATGGTCATTCGACTCCTGTCCTTTTTCTCCTGAAAACTCCAGGCCACCCGCGTGGCCGTTGCAGCTCATGCAGGGCAAAACGAGTGCCTGGTTATTTGGATCATGGCGGGCTCAGGCAGCGGCTATGATGAGAGGCCGCTCATGGCCGATCCGCGCGTCTTCCAGGTCTCCGAGCTCCTTCGCCAGATCAACCTCGATCTCTTCCGCTACAACGACATCTCGGTCGAGGGCGAAGTGACGAACTACACGCGCTCGTCGGCGGGGCATCATTACTTCTCGCTGAAGGATGCGCGCGCGCAGATGCGGGTGGTGCTGTTCGCGACGAATGCACGCTTCCTCCGCTTCCGCATCGAGAACGGCTTGCAGCTCGTGGTGCGCGGACGGCTCACGATCTACGAGCAGAAGGGCGAGTTCCAGCTCAACGCGGTTGCGGCGGAGCCCGCCGGCCTCGGCGCGCTGCAGCTCGCGTTCGAGCAGCTCAAGAAGCGCCTCGCGGAGGAAGGACTGTTCGACCGCGAGCGCAAGAAAGCGATTCCGATGCTGCCCCAGCGCATCGCGGTGGTGACGAGTCCGGCCGGTGCCGCGATCCGAGACGTGCTGAACGTCCTCGGACGCCGCTTCGACGGCCTGGCGCTGCACATTTATCCCGTCCGCGTCCAGGGCGCGTCCGCCGCGCGCGAGATTGCAACCGCGCTGCGGCATCTCTCGCGCTGGCAGATGCACGACGTCGTGCTGATCTGCCGCGGCGGAGGCTCGCTCGAGGATCTCTGGGCGTTCAACGAGGAGATCGTCGCGCGCGCGGTCGCGGAGTGCGAGATTCCGACGATCTCCGCGGTCGGACACGAGACCGACTACACGATCTGCGACTTCGTCGCCGATCTGCGCGCGCCGACGCCGTCGGCCGCCGCGGAGATCGTGATCCGAGCGAAGAGCGAGATCTGTACGCAGATCGATCACATGACCCGCCGCGTGCAGCACGTCGTGGAGAGCCGCGTCCGCGGCTATCGCCACGAGCTGCGCCACCTCGCCTCCTCCGACCGCCTCGGCCTCGTCGCGCGCCGCGTCGCCGCCTCGCGCGAACGCCTCGAGCGCCGCCGCCTCGCGCTTTTCCGCCTTCTCGACGCACGCGCGAAGTCGCTGCGGCGAAGACTCGTCGCCTGCGAAGAGCCGCTCGCCGCGTATCCCGCACGCATCGCGCGCGAGCGCCAGCACCTGCGCGCGGTCCTCGCGACGCTGAACGCCGTCTCGCCGCTGTCCGTACTTTCCCGCGGCTACGCGATCGCCTTCTCCCGCACGCGCCGCGACCGCAAACCGATCCTCGACTCTTCGCAGGTGCAGTCCGGCGAGCACATCGAAGTGCAGCTCAAGAAGGGACGGCTCGAGTGCACCGTCGACTCGCGCACGCTCGGCGTCGAGAGCCTCTGGCCGGAGGTCGCGGAACCCGAGTAAGCCTCACGGACACGTCGCGAATGCGCTGGTGTCCTGCACCGGTGCGAACGCGGCGCCGCGCGTGTTTCGATACACCTTCGACGTCCCGTTCTTCGTGTCGGTGATCGTCATCTCGACTCCCTGATCCGTCAGTCCGCCCGCGAAGACCCAGAAGGTGTTGTTGAACGAGCAAGCGTCGAGAACCTTCACGACAGTCTCCACATTATCCGAGCCGAAAAACCAGAGATAGCCGGTGTCATTCGTGAGCTTCACGACGCGCGCGCGGCCGGAGCTCGACGCGGTTTCCCAGTTGGCTTCGACCTGGAAACGACCGTTGTTGAGACAGAGGACGTCAGGCCCGGGCGCACACGTCCCGGCGGCCTTGAACACCACGTCGTCGAAGTTCGCCGTGATCGATCCCGTGTTCTGAAGCTTGGCCGTCGTCAGATTGAGCCTCATGCTCTGGGCGCTGGCGGGCGCGGTGATCGTTGGTCCAAGAGCCGAGATCGTGTGCCACGCGCCGTCGACCTCCGATCCCTGTACCGTACTGCTGAAGCCGAGGAACCCGGAACACACGGAACTGCTGTACCAGCTTGGAAAGACCTGCACTAAACCGCTGATGCCTGCAGTCGCGACGAGGCGGTAGTCGTAGCTCCCCTCGTAGATCTTCCCGCCCGTGACCGGAATGCATTCCGAGACCGAAGACGCCAGCGTAAACGCCGGGTTGGTGCTGACGATCTGGATCGAGCCGGAATCGGCGAGCGCGAGCGAGTCGAGCGTGCTGAAGGTGCCCGCCGACCACGGCGTGATGCCGGTGTCGAAGGTACCGTTCTGCAGGAGATTCTGGGAAGCACATGGAACGGCGATCGCGGAAAGAACCATCAGGAATCCGAGGGGCTTGTTCATTTTTTCCTCTTTGCCGGACCTACCCAATGCAGTGCCGGCGAATTCCCCGCGCCCGGGCGTGCTATAACGCCGCGCGATGGCCGCGCGCCCCCGATCCAACGAGTTCGAGAAGGCTTTTCAGCAGCTCGAGAAGATCGTGCAGCGCCTCGAAAGCGAGGAGCTGCCGCTCGACGAGTCGCTGCAGCTCTTCGAAGAAGGCATCCGCCTCTCCCGCTTCTGCCATCAGCGGCTCGAGGAAGTGGAGAAGAAGATCGAGACCATCCTCGCCGACGCGAAAGGGCAGCCGGTGACGGAGCCCTTCGAGGCCGAGGAGATGCTCGAAGACGACGAGAACCGCGAGTAGTGTCATGACACTCGACGAGTATCTCCAGTCCCGCCGCGCGCTCGTCGAGCGAACGCTCGACGCAACGCTGCCTCCTCCCGATACTCCGCCCGCGGTGATCCACGAAGCGATGCGCTACGCGGTTCTCGGCGGCGGGAAGCGCATCCGCCCGATCGTGGCCATCGCCGCGGCGGAAACGTGCGGCGCGAACATCGACGCGCTGCTCGTGCCACTGTGCGCGCTCGAATTGATCCACACGTACTCGCTCGTGCACGACGATCTGCCGGACCTCGACAACGACAACCTGCGTCGCGGCCGCGAGACGACGCACGTCGTTTACGGCCCCGCGATGGGCATTCTTGCCGGCGACGCGCTGCTCACCGAGGCGTTCGCGTGGCTCGCGCGGCCGATGGAGGGTGTCGATGCCGCGCGGCAGGTGCGCGCGATCCGCGAAGTCGCGACCGCGGTCGACTCCACGGGAATGATCGGCGGGCAGGTCGCGGACATCGCCGGCGAGCGCGCCCAGGAGCGCAGTGACGACGCCGAAGCGCTGCTTCGCGAGCTGCACTTCATCCACCGCAACAAGACCGGAAAGCTCTTCACCGCTTCCGCGCTCCTCGGAGGACTCCTCGGCGGCGCGGACGAGGAGAGGCTCGACGCGCTGCGCCGCTACGCCGACGCGCTCGGCCTCGCCTTCCAGATCGTCGACGATTTACTTGACATTGAAGAGAACTCTGCGACATTAGGTAAAACGGCGGGAAAGGACGTCACCCAGGGAAAGCTGACGTTCCCCGCCCTCCTCGGCGTCGCTGCGGCGCGGGCCGAGGTGGAGCGCCTCCTCGGACTGGCCGAGGAGAACGCTGGTATGATCGCCGGCCCTGTGAATTACCTCGCCCCGATCGCGCGTTACATCTGCCAACGCCGCACTTAGGGGCGTCTGGACAGGACAAGATGCCTCGACTACTCGATTCGATCGAAACCCCGTGTGACCTCCGCAAGCTCGATCGCAAACAGCTTCCGCAGGTCGCGCAGGAGATCCGCGACACCATCATCGACGTGGTGTCGAGGATGGGCGGCCACTTCGGCGGCAACCTCGGCATCGTCGAGCTCACCCTCGCGCTCCACTACGTCTTCGACACGCCGCGCGACCAGATCGTCTTCGACACCGGCCACCAGAGCTATCCGCACAAACTGATCACCGGCCGCCGCGAACGGTTTCACACGATCCGCCAGCATGACGGGATCTCCGGATTCTGCAAACGGGAAGAGTCGCCGTACGACGTCTTCAACGCCGGCCACGCATCGACCTCGATCTCGGCCGCGCTCGGCATCGCGAAAGCGCGCGACTTCCGCAAAGAGGATTACAACGTCGTCGCTGTGATCGGCGACGGCGCGCTCTCGGGCGGTCTCGCGTTCGAAGGCCTCAATCAGGCCGGCCATCTCAAGAGCCGGCTGATGATCATCCTCAACGACAACGACATGTCGATCTCGACGAACGTCGGGGCGATCTCGGGCTACCTGAACCAGATCATCAAGGGAAAGCGCTACGTCCAGCTCAAGGACCTCGCGAAGGGCGTGATCGACCGCATTCCGCTCGTCGGCGGAAAGCTGCACGAGGCGGCGTCGGAGCTCGAAGAGATCTTCAAGCACATGGTCGTGCCGGGCACGCTGTTCGAGGAGCTCGGCTTCAAGTACCTCGGCCCGTATGACGGCCACGATCTCGAGACGCTGCTGCGCGTCTTCGAAGAGAACAAGGAATACGATGGACCGCTGCTCCTGCACGTGCTCACGAAGAAGGGCAAGGGCTACGAGCCGGCGGAGAAGAAGCCGATCTGGTCGCACGGCGTGAATCCGTTCGACATCCTCACCGGCGAAGTGAAGAAGTCGGGCAAGCCGCAGCCGCCGACGTACACGACGGTCTTCGCAGACACGCTGACGGAGCTGGCCAGGCAGGACGAGAAGATCGTCGCCGTCACGGCGGCGATGCCCGAGGGAACGGGGCTCGACAAATTCGCGAAGACGATGCCGGAGCGGATGTTCGACGTCGGCATCGCGGAAGAGCACGCGATCACCTTCTGCGGCGGCCTGGCCACGCAGGGGATGAAGCCGGTCGCGGCGATCTACTCCACGTTCCTGCAGCGCGCGTTCGATCAGGTCTTTCACGACGTCGCGATCATGGATCTGCCGGTGGTCTTCGCTCTCGACCGCGGCGGCATCGCCGGCGCGGACGGCCCCACGCATCACGGCATCTACGACATGGCCTACCTGCGGATCTTCCCGAACATGATCTGCATGGCGCCGAAGGACGAGAACGAGCTGCGGCACATGGTGAAGACCGCGCTCGAGACGGGCCACCCGACTTCGCTGCGCTACCCGCGCGGCAACGGCGTGGGCGTGCAGATGGATGCGGAGCTGAAGTCGCTGCCGGTCGGCAAGGGCGAGGTAATGCGGGAAGGCGAGCACGCGACGATCTTCGCGATCGGCAACGAAGTGTGGCCGGCGGTCGAGGCGGCGGAGATTCTCGCGAAGGAAGAGATCAACGTCGCCGTCGTGAACGCGCGCTTCATCAAACCGGTCGACGATGAGCTCATCGCGAAGTACTGCAAGCCGTATTCGTTCGTGATCACCGTCGAAGAAGGCTCCCTCGCCGGCGGCTTCGGCTCCGCGATCATGGAGCGCTGCGAGCAGCTCGGCATCACCGACGTCCGCTTCCACCGCATCGGCATCCCCGACGAGTACGTGCACCACGGCGCGCAGGACGTGCTGCGCGCGCAGTACGACCTGCACTCGGAGGGGATTGCGACGCGGGTGCGGGAGTTTCTGGGTGAGAAACGCTACAACACGCGACGGTTCCTCGGTGAGCTCGACACGATTGCCGCAAGCATGCCGTTGGAGGATCTTCGCCTGATGCATGAAAAAGGCGTCGATTCCGATCACATCGACGAGGTGGTCTACGGCATCCCGCGCCGCGTCATGAAATGAGGCGTCGGTATTTCGTCGATTCGTGGTTTTTCATCGCGCGCATCGATCCCTCCATGTCGATGGTCGTCATGCAGGAACGAAAAATCCAGCACGTCCTCACCAACGACCACCACTTCCGCCAGGAAGGCTTCAACGTCCTTTCCGACGCGCCATGAAAAAGCAGCGCCTCGACGTCGCGCTCGTCGAACGCGGTCTCGTCGACACGCGGTCGAAGGCGCAGTCGCTGATCATGGCCCGGCGCGTTCTCGTGAACGGCGAGTATGTCGACAAGGCGGGAGCCGGCGTCGCGGGCGATGACGACGTGCGCGTCGCGGAGCTGGAGCATCCGTGGGTCGGGCGGGGCGGGATGAAGCTCGCGCATGCGCTGCGGGAGTTCGGAATCGACGTGGCCGGGAAGATCTGCGCGGACATCGGTGCGTCGACCGGCGGATTCACCGACGTACTGCTGAAGAACGGCGCGGCGAAGGTCTACGCGATCGACGTCGGCCACGGGCAGCTCGACGTGTCGCTGCGCAACGACCCGCGCGTCGTGAATCGCGAGAAGGTGAACGCGCGCTTTCTGCACGAGGAGAGCTTCGATGACCCGATCGACTTCGTCTCCATCGACGTCTCCTTCATCTCGCTGAAGCTGATCCTTCCCGCCGTTGCGCGTTTCCTGCGCGGCGAGCTCGTTGCGCTGATCAAGCCGCAGTTCGAAGCCGGCAAGCACGAAGTCGGCAAGGGCGGAATCGTGCGCGACGAGGCGAAGCGTCAGGAGGTAGTGGACGGCGTCGTCGCGTTCGCGCGGGAGAATGAATTCGAGGTGAAAGGCGTGATCGAGAGTCCGGTCAAAGGCGCCGAGGGGAACGTGGAGTATTTGATGTATGCGGGGTGCGGGATGAAGGGGATGAATTAAGAATTTCGAATGAAGAATTAAGAATCAAGAATCAAGCATTGAGAATTGAGAACTCGCGATTCTTCATGCACAATTCTTCATTCGAAATTCTTAATTCTTAATTCCAAGGTACTCCCGCAGCCCTTCCCTCCACGACTCCGGACGAGCTCCCGTGAGCCGTTCGTAGCGCTCCGTCGACAGCACCGAGTACGCGGGACGCGTCGCGGGACGTGGAAACTCCTCGCTCGACACCGGCTTCACCCGCACCTGCGCACCCGACTCCTCCACGATCGCATTCGCGAAGTCGAACCACGTGCATTCGTCCTCGTCCGCGTAGTGAACGATGCCGCGCGCGACGTCCGAGTCGTACGCCTGCCACGCCAGGCGGATGATTGCGTTCGCGAGATGCCGCGTGTACGTCGGGCGCCCGCGCTGATCGTTCACGACGCGCAGCGGATCCGTTCCCTTGCGAATCTGATCGAGGATCGCATCGACGAAGCTCGGGCCATGAAGGCTGAAGAGCCATGACGCGCGGAGCACCAGCGACTTCGCCGCATGCGTCGACGCGACTTCGCCGAGGAGTTTCGAGCGGCCGTAGGCGGAGAGCGGCGCGGTGGCGTCGGTCACTTCATACGGTGACGTCTTCCGTCCGTCGAACACGAAATCCGTCGAGATCTGCACGAGCAGCGCATCGGCTTCATTCGCCGCGAGGGCGAGAAACTCGACCGCGGATCCGTTGATCGCGTTCGCGGTGTGCTCCTCCTGCTCCGCCTGATCGACCTTCGTATACGCCGCGCAGTTCACGATGATCGTCGGGCGATGCTCGGCGATGCACGCGCTCACGAGGCGCGAGCCGGTGATGTCGAGGTCGGATTTCGAGAGCGCGACGACGTCTTCAGCCCGATCGGCGAGCGCGTCGCGGAGATCGGTGCCCACCATTCCGGCGGCACCGGTGAGGAGCCATTTGTGGGAGGGCACTACTTCTCGTCGGGACCCTTCGGCAGCGCCTTGTCGTCCTTCCCCTTGAGGCCGTCACGGAAATTCGAGATCCCCTCGCCGAGACCCTTTCCGAGCTGGGGCAGCTTGCTCGCGCCGAAAATGACGACGACGATCACGAGAATGATGAGAAGTTCCGGCAGACCAAACGAGCCAATCATGAAGTGCCTCCAAGGGATCGCGGGCAAGTGTAACACCGTGGTGGTGGAGGACAGGCAATCCTGCCTGTCCCAGGCAGAGTCAAAACGGGACAGGCAGGATTGCCTGTCCTCCACCTGGCGTTAAACTGCGCGGTCCCTTCGGCTATGCTCAGGGCAAGCCACGATGATCGATCTCTCCGGCCTCAACCCCCAACAGCGCGAAGCAGTCACCCACGAACGCGGCCCGCTCCTCGTCCTCGCCGGGGCCGGCTCCGGGAAGACGCGCGCGATCACCTACCGCATCGCCTGGCTCATCGGCGAGCGCGGCGTGCGCCCGCAGAACATCCTCGCGGTCACGTTCACGAACAAAGCGGCCAACGAGATGCTCAGCCGCGTCGATCATCTCGTGCCGTCGGGCGGCTATCGCCCATGGATCGGCACCTTCCACTCGACGTCGCTGCGCATCCTCCGCCGCTACGCCGACCGTCTCGGCTACACGAAATCGTTCGCCGTCTACGACACCTCCGATCAGCTCACCCTGATCCGCCGCTGCATGCGCGAGCTGAACGTCAACGACGAGTCCTTCCCGCCCCGTCCGATCCTCCATCGCATTTCCGCCGCGAAGAACGAGCTGATCAACCCGGTCGACTACGAAAAGCACAACCTCGACTTCTTCGGCGCGCGCGTGGCCGAGGTGTACCGGCTCTACCAGAAACGCCTGCGCGAGTTCGACGCGATGGACTTCGACGATCTGATCGGCAAGTACGTCGAGCTCCTCGAGCGCAACGAAGACGTGCGCAAAGAGCTGCATCAGCGCTTCACGCATCTGTTGATCGACGAGTATCAGGACACGAACCGCGCGCAGTACGCGCTGGTGAAACTGCTCGCCGGCAACGAAGGCAACATCGTCGCGGTCGGAGACGAGGACCAGTCGATCTATCGCTTCCGCGGCGCGGACATCAACAACATCCTCAACTTCGAGCGCGACTTTCCCGGCGCAACGATCATCAAGCTGGAACAGAATTATCGCTCCACCGGCAACATCCTCGATGCCGCGACGGGCGTGGTCTCGAACAACATCGCCCGCAAGGGGAAGCGCCTCTTCACCACCGGTTCGACGGGCGATCCGGTGCGCGTGGTGACGTGCAGCAACGAGCGCGAGGAAGCGCAATTCGTGATGGAGAAGATCTCCTCGCTGCGCGGGCAGTACGCGCTCTCGGATTTCGCGGTGCTCTTCCGCACGAACGCGCAGTCGCGGCCTTTTGAAGAGGAGCTGCTGCGCGCGAACGTGCCGTACTCGGTCGTGGGCGGCGTGAAGTTCTACGAGCGCGCGGAGATCAAGGACATCCTCTCGTTCGTCCGCCTGACCGTTCGCCCGCACGACACGCCTTCCATCGAGCGCGTGATCAACGTTCCCTCCCGCGGCATCGGCGACACGACGATCAATACGCTGAGCGAACGGGCGAACGAGCAGAACGTGTCGCTCTGGACGATCGTCGACGGCGACCTCGGATTTCTCCCGCCGCGCGCGTCGAAGGCGGTCCGCGAGTTCCGCGAGATCGTTCACGATCTCCAGCGCGCGATGACGAATCCGATTCCCGACCTCGTCGAGTACGTGCTCGTGCGCACCGGCTACCGGCGGATGCTGCAGGAGTCCCGCGACATCCAGGACGAGTCGCGCCTCGAGAACCTCGACGAGTTGATCAACTCCGCACGCGAGTATTACGAGCAGAACCCCCAGGCCACCCTCGGCGATTACCTCGACTCGCTCACGCTGATGTCGGATCTCGACCGCTACGAGTCGCAGAAGGGCGTGACGCTGATGACGCTGCACGCCGCGAAGGGGCTCGAGTTCAAGGTCGTGTTTCTCGCGGGGATGGAGGAAGGAATCCTCCCCCACTCGCAGTCGCTCGAGGAGAACGAAGACCTCGAGGAAGAGCGCCGCCTCTGCTACGTCGGCATGACCCGCGCGCGCGAGCTGCTCTTCT
The DNA here is from genome assembly GCA_035525285.1 of Thermoanaerobaculia bacterium. Taxonomy (GTDB): domain Bacteria; phylum Acidobacteriota; class Thermoanaerobaculia; order Gp7-AA8; family Gp7-AA8; genus QHVT01. The sequence continues at coordinate 8,708 of DATLFB010000008.1, read as the reverse complement.
GCCTGCACGCGTTCGAGCGCCGGCTGCACGGCAGGTTCCGCGAGCAGAGCCCGTCGTCGTTCCTCGACGAGATCCCGTACGCGGTCAAGGAAGAAGTGCGCCTCGCCAACGCCTATCGTGCGCCGCAACAACCGTCATGGCGCGAGAAACCGATGGAACGCCGGCCGCCAACCGGCCGTCCTGCCGGCGTCCAGCCGGCGCCGAAACCAAAGTCCGGCTCCGTCAACGGCGTCCTCTCCTTCTTCCAGAACACTCCCGTCCAGTTCGACCCCGCCGCCATCCGCAGCGCGAAGCAAAGCGAAAGCGGCGGGGGCGCGGAGCTCAAACGCGGCCAGCGCGTGAAGCACGACCAGTTCGGCATCGGCACGATCCTGACGATGGAAGGCAGCGGCCCCGATGCGAAGCTCTCGGTGTACTTCGAGCGCCACGGGACGAAGAAGTTCATCGCGAAGTTCGCGAAGCTGACGCGGGTTTAGTCTGGAGTGCGGCGACGCCAGTCGCCGCTCTCTAACGGAAGCGAAGCTGCGGAGCTGGAATCCGGCCACGGGTGATGGTGTCCGGCCGGATACGAGCGGCTGCGGGCGTTGCTGTGAGCTCGCCTCTCATCAGGTTCGTCGAGTTCCCCTCGCGACCACCGGGACGTCTCGACGACGATGATTTACACCCATGTCCTCCAGCACGGCGCCCGGGGCGTCCGCAGCCAGCTCGATTGACCGTGAGTCACATAACCCCGAACCCCGACACCAAGCGTGGAGGAATACACGGCGATTTGCGGGGTGTGCTCGCTGCGTACTTCAAGTTGGGCCGACGGAGATTCCGAGGGGATATCATGGGCGTGTGTGGTTCAGCACGTCACCTATTCTGAGGATTCTCGACGACTGCGCAAAGGACTTCACATTCCCAGTGCTCGACAACGGCTACGTCTATCTGGCGGCGACCAGGCTCTCTGTCTACGCCGCTAAGCCGGAGTGGGCTTTGGTGATCGAAGTGTTTGGTTTTTCGCCACGCGCGGGTTTGCCCGACATTTCGATCTACACCTTCGCGAGTCAGCTACATAACCGCGATAACCCGGAACGCTACGTCTCACGTGAGGCATACGAAAAATACCTCAAGCGAAACCCTCACAACGAGTTTCGTTCGGCGTACCCAATGGATGAAGGCGATTGGCAGGATCCAGACGACCTTGAGTTCTTAGCCCAATCTGCACGCCACGTCGCGGTTCGAGGAGATCTCGTACCTCTACCGTCGGTAGACGAGTACAAGAGATTCGGAATCACGTTGGAAGATCCCTCGCACGTTCGCGTCTTCGAAATTTGTCGGTTCCTGACTGCCACGCTGCGACCACAAATGCTCGGCACGATAGACGAGCGTCGCGTCAGCGTTTTACCGCACCTGCGCGAAATCATGGTGCTTGATGAGTGGAATCATCCCGACGTCACTGATGGGGTGCGGCCCAGCAAATCGGATACCTTCCGGCAGCTTGCACGTGTCCTTGAGACCGAAGATCCGAGGATGTACCGACCGACGGAACCGCCGAACACTCACTGGTCAAACTGGCCAGAAGGCGGTCTCCTGTAGCACGCATCTCAGCCTGTGCCGCCGCGGCCCAACTTCACGCTGAAGCTGGCGCGGCCCGGCTTCGGCCCGGCAGCCGAGCTGCCTCGTTCGTCGCAAGCGTGGCGGCGTCACGGCGGTGCGGGTCGGCAGGCGTTGCACGCAACTTCTCGCCGGCAACCGCCGTGCCGCTCTGGCTTCGGCACGCGGGCCCTGGCCGCGCAGCTTAGCGTGAGATCCGTTAGGCGGACCAAATACGAGAAACATTATTCTTCTGCTAATATTGCGTTGTGTCCGCGGACCGAAGCATCCAATCTGAATCGGATGCAGTTGAGATGATCATGATGACCGACACTCAAAGCATCCTGCAGCGGCTGAATCTGCCCTCGGAGTTCGGTGTCGTTTTACTCGCCTTTTGCTTCATACTTGCCGTCGCGCCCTATTTTGCAGGAAGCGATTTTGGCGTGTTTAAGATTCCTGCGTTCGAAATCCGCATGCGGCGACGTCTTCGCGTTCTCGGCCCCGCAATATTAGTCATTGCGATACTTCTCCATCTGCCGCTTTTCCGCACCAGCTTAGCCAAACCAATCCCTGGGAGGGTCTCACGCATTTCGTCTCCGGCCAAAGCCTTGTGGCAACCCGTACCTATACGAGTGGTGAACAATCGCGGCGAAACCTTTTCTCTCGAATATACATGGCACGATATCGCATGGGTTGGCTCGGAGGGTTGGTTATGTGGATCGCGCGAGGAGGGTGGCGGAAGTGACCAGTTTCTTGGCCACGGTATCTTGCTCCACACTGTGAATGATGGCGCCTCGTGGCAGGATATTACTAACACGGTCGAATCGGATCAAGGAACGCTAGCGAAATTTCCCAATCAAAGTTGGAACGGTGTTGGCCCGATCACCTCGATAGAGGTCTATCCACGAAAGTCCGAAAACGGAACGACGTTCGTCGAGGGCTGGCTCGCGAGTTGGACGGGCATTTACATGACTGCGGACGCCGCGAACGGCACATGGCACCGCGTAACGCCCAAGCCGTCAAAGCCACCTGCTTTCGCGCATTTCCAGCGCATCGCAGCCGTCGAAGCGTTTCGCGAAATTTACGCCGTAGGTTGGCAAGGCATTGCGCATTGGGAGCGAGGCGGCAAGTGGCAGGTCCAACTGCCGACCTACAAATACCTTATTGTCGGCGTTTCAGTCTTCGGCGATACGCAGCGTGATGTTTGGGCGGTCGGCCGAACAGCACGAGATGAATATGGCAAAGAATACTCCGACAGTCATGGCACGATTTATCACCTTCGCTGGCCACAGAATCAGTGGCAGCAAGTTCCAACAGGGATTCCACTCGAGATAGCGCAGACATTTCTCGATATTCGCCAGATAAACTACGAGACAGTGATAGCGGTTGGCGAAAGGGGTCTCATCCTTCGCGGAACCGCCAAGAATAACGTCTGGGTCTGGAGACGTGCTATATCTAACACGCCGGCGAGCCTCAATGCCATCGCCTTAGAAGGGAATACTGTATGGGTGGTCGGTGATCACGGCGTAATCCTAAACAGTCACGACGACGGTGCGACATGGTCGGTCATACAAAATGCATCCGCGGTCGGGAATTTCCGTCGCATCAGATTTTTCACAAGATCAGCATGGATTGTTGGCGATGGCGTTGTTTTGAACCAGCACAAATCATAACTGCGAGGGATTCCACGAAATGCCGCCTGACTTTTGACTGAAGCTGGCAGCGCCCGGCTTCGGACCGGGGCTGAAGCCCCTCGGTTGTCGCCAGCGTGATGGCGTCACGCCGGTTGCAGATCGCTCCCGCCGATTGCACGTTAGTTGCAGCAACCGGCGCGCCGCTGGGGCTTCGGCACGGGGGCCCTGGCGCTGCAGCTTAGTCAAAGGCGTTAGCCGGACCATAATGGCCCGCTTGAGACTGTCGCCACGGTACAATAGATGTGACGAGCGCCAGCGGTGACTTGGCGACTGCCATGAGCGACTACCCATTGATTTCGGACGCGCAGGCGATCGGCATGCAGGCCGAGGCGATATTCCGGACTCGGTTATCAGCCCCTTCTTGGATCGTCCAGGCAATTGAGCATGACTTCGGTATCGACTTCCGGGTTGAGGCTGCGCTGGCTGGTGCTCTGCAGGGTTGTGATTTCTATGTTCAGGTGAAGGGCTATCGCGCTGAAAGCCGTTCAACGTCTGGAAGAGTGAAGTCGTTTTCAGTCCGCTGTGCGACCGTTCGATACTGGCAACAAAAACTTCTTCCAGTAATGCTTGTCGCTGTCGACGTGGACAGCGGCCAGGCAAACTTTCTTTGGATAGACAAGTCAATGACTGTGCCAGAGCAGGCGACGATGACCTTATCGGTTCCATTGGACCGTCACGAGTTAATAGATGCGAAGCTCTTGGCATCCCTTGAGCCGTTCTGGCGGCAGTGGACTGATGACGTTCAGGATGCCAACCGACTTGCGATATACCGTCGCCTACTCCGGGATACACTCGATGTCGATCAGATGATTAGTAACACCTATGAGCGTCTGATGTTTGCTCGCGTAGGCGAGTCAGACGCAGCCACTGCGGAGTCGCGGGATGCGGCCATTCGCATGTGCTACGTGACCATAGCTGGCTGGCTGAGAGACACTACCTTGTACATGCAGGCTGCGGTTGGTTCGAACGCAATCGAGCAGCAGATAAAAAACCGCCTTGCCGCCGCGCGCCGAGCACTCGATGATATGTCGGCTGATGCCGGCGAACCTCGTGGATCTGGAGGTTGGGGCGTACTGATTATTGATTTGGCAGAGGCCATCCCCATGCTGCCCCGGTATCGCGACATTTGCCGCGACATCATCGACTTTCTAGTGCTTCGGGTGTAGAGCGGGCGCGTCCAGCGACGCGCCCGCTCGGGGTTACCAGGACACCGGGGTCACGCCGCGGTCGTCGGCTTCGCGAGCTTGCCGGCCGCTCTGGCCGCTTTCTCCGCGGCCCTGGCCGCCTTCGCGGCCGCCCTCTTCGCCACCGCCTCGGGCGACTGCTTGCGCGTGCGCCCGAGGGCGCGGCGCATGTCCGCGACGCACGGCGCGAGGCCGGCATTCTCGCGCCGTTTCGCCAGGCGCTGCGCCAGCGAATAGATCGTCAGCGCTTCGCTGCCGGCCGTGTTGCGCGCCGCGTTCACGCTGAACCGGACGAACTGCGCCAGCGCCTCGAGCTCGTCCGCCAGCGGACTGTACGCCTCGGCGTAGCGCAGCAGGTCGCGAATCTCGGCCGGCGTGGCGCTTTCGCCACGCATGAGTGCCTTCTGGTTCGCGACCGCCACGACCGTCAACTCGACGAACTCGGGCGGCACCGACGCCGCGCTGGTCAGGCGCAACACCTCCCTCGACGACTCCGGAATGAGGAAACGCGGGATCTGGTCCCGCATCAGCCTCAGCTCCTGCAGGCGCGCCTGCGCCGCCTCGACGTGCGGATTCGTGCTTTCGATGGATACGGCAGTGGACTCGGAATTGGATACAACTTTCTCGTTCGTGCTCATGAAGAGCCTCCTTTTTCTTTTTCGTTCTGTGCGGATGGTCAGCGCAGGCAGACGGAAAAGAGAGGAGGAGCACGCCCCAGGACATTGCGCCGGGGGACTCTCAGGGCGGCCGGGCGGGGTGTCCGCCGGCGCCTGAGGAGAAGGGGAGCGATGCGATCGTGGACGCGCGGCTGCCGGAGGCGCAGGAACGCGCGGACGGGAACGGGCCGCGGGGCGAGGACGATGCGCGGGCGGCGGTCCGCCGGCCGCTCCGGCACGAGCGCTCCGGTCTCGAGGCCGTCCAGAACGCTGCGATGCAGGGCGAAGACCTCGTCCGCCGTCTCGGCCAGCCAGGAGGTCATGTACATCCAGCGCTCCGTCGCGTTGACGACGATCTCCGGGACGTGCTGCGCCGTTTCGGGCTCGCGCCCGGCGCACTCGGTCATCTCCGCGAGGTTCTGCGCCGCCCACATGAGCCGGACGGACGCGGTGACCAGTAGCTCCGAGGCGTTGTGAAGGTTCCGCGACGCGCGGACCGGCCGCCGGTGGACGGTCCGTTTGGTGGCGGCGACGGCGTGGAGCGTGGAGCCGATCAGCCGCAGCGAGGCATCGAGGGCGCGGTTGGCGCGGTAGAACGGACGGACCCACCGCCGCCGCTCGCCCTGCGGACGGCGCCGGTCCCGGCAAGTGCCGGAGGCGCCCTCGGGCGCCCTTGCGGATCTCTGTCTGGTCGCGCTCATATGTCCTTACAGCATATTAATAGCAGGGTCTGCCTTTTGTCAATAAATGTTTCAAGTGTACGAAAAAAGATATACCGGACGACCCCGGACCCCATCCGGGGCTCGATTGGACGGCGCGCCCTAGTAGATGGTTTCAGGATCAATGCGCGAATTTTCGGCATCGATGGCAGACGCGCCAGCGTTGATGCCCGAATTTCTGGCATCGATGGTAGGCGCCTCCAGCATCGATCCCCGAATTTCCAGCATCGATGGTAGGCGCCTCCAGCATCGATCCCCGAATTTCTGCCATCGATGGTAGACGCCTCCAGCGTCGATGCCCGAATTTTCAGCATCGATGGTAGGCGCCTCTGGCATCGATCCCAGAATTTCTGGCATCGATGGTAGACGCCTCTAGCGTGGATGCCCGAATTTCCGGCATCGATGCCCGAATTTCCAGCATCGATACCGTCCGAGCTGAGGAGGTTACCCCTTCGCCACCTTCCGCCGCCGCTGATGCAGCCTGTCGATCAGCTTCGTCGCGCTGCGCACCTGTTCGAGGATCTTCTCCTCGAGACCCGCGCCCTTGATCTTGAAGCTCTTCGCGCGGCGGAAGACCTGGCGCGCGCGATCTTTTTCGCCGCTCTCGAGCAAGGCCATGCCGAGGTGCATGAGGTTCGTGGCGGTTGGTCCGAGGTCCGCGGACTTCGTGAGGAAATCGACGGCGCTGCGGAAATCGCGGCGCTTGAAGTACACCCAGCCGAGGGCGGCGAGCGGGAACTGGCGTAGCTCCTTCGGCGAGTAGCGCAACGCGAGCTGCGCGCTCTCGAGCGCCTCGTCGAGACTCTCTTCCATCTCCGCGAGGTTGTACGCCTTCTCGTAGTACGTCATCGACTTCGCGTAGTTCGACGTGTAATCCGTCAGCATCTCCTCGAGCGCGCGGTTCGCTTCCTTGAAGTTCCCCTCGGCGCGCAGCGCCTCGACGAGCGTCGTGTACGCGGCCGCGGCGACCATCTCCGCCGGCTTGTGCTTCAGGTGTCCGGACGAGGTGCGGGCGGTCATCGAGCAGGTCGCACCGGCGGCGAAGCTGGTGGTGCGGTTGCTGTATGGCTCGGGGCTGCGGCTGCTGGAAGCGTTGACGCTGCGAGTGAAGGATGTGGATTTCGCGCGGGGCCAGTTGACGATCCGCGATCCGAAATGGAAGCGCGACCGGACGACGATGCTGCCGCGAGCCGTGACGCCCGATATGCACGAGCAGTTGCTCTCCGCGCGGCTGCGCCACCAGGAAGATCTGGCGGAAGGATGGGGGCGGGTCTGGCTGCCGGACGCGCTGGCCCGAAAGTTTCCGAAGGCGGCGGCGGACTGGAAATGGCAGTGGATCTTTCCCGCATCCGCTCGCTGGCGTGATCGCGAAGGCAATGAGGGGCGCCACCACCTGCACGAACGGTGGTGCAGCGGGCGGTGACGCGAGGGGCGAGGGAATCGGGAGTCGAGAAGCGAGTGACGTGCCACACGTTCCGGCATTCCTTCGCCACGCACCTGCTGGAGCGAGGCCACGACATTCGCACCGTGCAGGAGCTTCTCGGCCACCGGGACGTCTCGACGACGATGACTTACACCTATGTCCTCCAGCACGGCGCCCGGGGCGTCCGCAGCCCGCTCGATTGACCGTGAGTCACATGACCGCGAACCCCGACACCAAGAGTGGAGGAATACACGGCGATTTGCGGGATGTGCTCGCTGCGTACTTCAAGTTAGGGCATTAACATACTTGACGCAAACGCTGAGGGGCGCTACCCTCGGCGTTTGCGTGACAGGCTTAGGGTTGGCGCTGCTGGTTTCGGCGCTGGTCCTAATCGGCAGCGTTCCCGAACGAACAGAAGGACATGGTTTTGAGATCATCTTCAAGGAACCCACAATACGTAGTTTCGTGTTGCTGTCCAAAGATGTCTCTGTAGCTAGTTCGCAACCGGACGTAGACAGTGACTTCGTGAAGGCGTACTCGTCTTACGATGTCGTCATTAATCGGAAGAGTCGTGAACAATGGGAATCGAATGCGCTGGCCCGGCAGGACTACTTGATCCGACCACGGCATGTCAACGCGCATGAGAGGCAAATCCGGTACAGGCACGCCAACTGGAACCTGCTGTTGCGCGCCATGGAAGCGAGCGCCAAGAGCAGGCGTCTTACCGGTATTTGTCAACCAAAGCGACATTCCAGCACGCTTCCCATCCTCAAACGTCACGTCGGTAACTTCAGTTACGCCGACCCACGCGCGCTGTTCCAATCGCAGCGCGTCGCGCGTGGCCTCTATGCCGCGCTCGCTCGACTTCGCGATACGCTCGGAATTGGTAGCGTTCGTGCTAGCGGCGTCGGCCGCGCTGGTGGTTGCTGGCACAAGTTTACTCAAAGCCTTGGCTTGATCTTCCGCAATGCTAAGAGCGCGATTGGTAGCGCGCTGTTGCCCTATCGCGGCGCCCTGCGCATCCGCCATTTGTTGTTTCGTGAGTTCTATTTGCTTGTTGACGTACCAAGCCCCAGCGAGAGCCGTCAAGAGCAGCAGGCCATCAAAGCTGGTTTGCAAAAGATCGAGCGCTGGGAACCCAAGTATCCGGCGTTCTTGGCCGCCCTCTGGTTTGGCTGCGCCGCTTGTTTGTGCATAGGGTTTTTCTTTTGGCTGGTGTTGTGGGGTAGTGGCCGCATCGGCCGGTCGAGCATCATCTGGGGACTTCTGATTCTGATCGTCGCCGTTGCCGTTACCCTTCATGCGGCGCGTCTTACTAGTTAGTTCCTGTCCTGGCGTGGCTAAGTTGAAGTAAAAGAAGGTAGATACGGCGCAATCGGGGTTGCTTTTTCTGAGCCGCCTCGTTAGAATCGTTGTGGCTAAACAACTGATTTTAAACGAGATAGATCTCAGAAAGA
>DATLFB010000002.1:0-53370 GCA_035525285.1 Thermoanaerobaculia bacterium | reverse complement strand
TTCCGGTTCTTGTGTTTCCCGGCGGGCGTTTGGGGGGGGTCCCTCTCCGGGATTGTGTGGGGGGGGGTCCCCGCACTCCACACCCTCACTCCCTCAACCGCACTTCCGCATCCAACCGATGCCGCCCCTGCGGCCACGCTTTCAGAAACGCGCGCCACATCACTCTCGTGTCGATGGCCGCGGCCATCTCGAACTCCGCCGCTTCCTGGCGGCAACGCTGCGCCTCGGCGATGCGCGGCGAATCCTTGTACGTCTCGAGCCAGTGATCCCAGGCGCCGACCTTTCCATCCTCGAACGCCGCGTTGAAGTCGCCGTCGACGATCGCCAGACGCGCGAGCGCGCGTCGCGCATCGGAAGCCCACACGCCCTCGGGATGCGCTTTGAGATAGGCGTGATACGACTCCGACGTTCCCGCGCGCTGCGCCGCCGCCCACGCCCGCGCATCGTCGCCGGCATCGATCACGCTCAGCCGCTGCCGCGCGTCCTTGGCCATGATCCCGTCGGGATACGCGCTCAGAAACTCTTCGAGCGCGGCGCGATCCTTCTTCCTCGCGATGTCGAACGCGAGCACCTCGCGCAGATGCTCCTCCGCGTGCGTGCTCAACGCGCCGTCGGGAAATTCTTCGAGAAATGCCCGCCACGGCGCCGCGCTCTTCGCCATCAGCGCCACGCTGTACGCGGTCTCCTCGCGCACGCGCGACAGGTTCAGACGCTCGTTCGCTGCGCTCGCGTGGCGATCGCCGCCCCACTTCTCGAGGTAATCGGTCCACGACGCCTCGGTATCCATCGCCGAGGCGGTGTCATAGGCGAGACGCTCCTCGAGCGCGCGCTCCGCTTCCGCTTCGTGATGATCGGGAAAGCGCGTGCGGTAATCGCGAAATGAGGAGTACGTATCCGACGCGAGCGCGGACGCCCACGCCTCCTCGGCGATGCGCTGCTCCTCCGACACGCCGAGCTTCTCCGGCGGCGGCGCCTCGGTGCGCGAGAAGGTCGTGGGGATGTGCGAGACGTACGGCGCGAGCGCCTCGGCGAACACGCGCGCGCTCGGATACCGCTTCGTCCGCTGCTTCTCCAGCGCGCGCAGCACGACCGGCTCGAGTCCGAGCGGGAACTCCAGCTCCGGACTCACTTCATCGAACGCCGGCGCCGGCTGGGTGAGGTGCTTGACGATGTAGCCGTTCGCCGTGCGCGAGCTGAACGGCGGCGCGCCGGCGAGCATCTCGAAGAGCACGATGCCGAGGGAGTAGAGATCGGTGCGGCCGTCGAGCGACTCTCCTTCTTCCAGCTCGCCGAGCTGCTCGGGCGACATGTACTTCGGATTGCCCATGAAGACGTCCTGCGTCACGTCCGCCTTCTTCGAGATGTCCTTGGCCACGCCGAGGTCGATGATCTTGACCACGAGATGCTCGTCGCGATCGAAGGCCAGCATGATGTTGTCCGCGGACACGTCGCGATGCAGCAGGCCGCGGCGATGGATGTAGTCGAGTCCGGCGAGGACCTGCATCGACACTTCGGTCGCGAGCGCGAGCGGGAAGCGTCCGTTCGCGGCCTCCCACTGCTTCACCGTCGTGCCGTCGATGAACTCCGAGACCATGTAGCTCGTGCCGTCGGAAAGGATCGAGAAGTCGTGCACGACCGCGACGTTCGGGTGATGAATCTGCGTCGCGAGCTGCGCCTCGCGGAGGAAGCGCGCGCGATTCGCCTCATCGGAAAGCAGGCCGGCCTTGACGATCTTGATGCAGCGGAACGTGCCGAGGTGCACGTGCCGCGCTTTGTAGACCTCCCCCATCCCTCCCACGCCGAGCAGGCCGACGATCTCGTATTTGCCGTCGAGCACGGTGCCGGGTGGAAAGCTGCCCGAGCCGCTCGTCATCCAAACACTGTATCGCTATCGAGGCCGCAGCGAGCGCGCGACGAGTCCGATGCCGCCGAGGAGCAGCACCAGCATCGCCAGAAGCCGATGAAGTAGGTGGCCAGCCCGCCCTCGGTGCCGCCCGCGCCGCGGACATCCATGGCTTGGTGCGTTCGCCACACATCCCGAAAACCGGTGTCTGTCATCACGTAACGAAACGTTGAGAGACGGAACGATGTCATTGCGTCAGCAACGGAGGTCCATCCATGAACAAGCGTCTCGCCGCAGTCCTCCTGGTACTCATTTGCGCCCTCGCCACGTCCGCCTTCGCTCAGAAGGTGCCGATCGATCCGAGCGGACTCCTCTCGCTCGTCTCGCCGGATCGCCTGCAGCCGATGACGCCCTGCTACGCGGGAACGATCAGTTGCGCGCAGACGAAAACGGGACGCGTGTCGGTCGACTCGTGCGAGGCGAACGGCGTGTATGGCGTCGGCTACTCATTCAACGGGACGCAGGGGCAGAAGGTGACGATTACCGGACGTTCCTTCGAGTTCGCCGCGACGATCGCGCTCGCGGATGGACGCAGCGGAAACACGACGATCTACGCGCAGCACGACGTGTTCAGGAACGGCGACACGGCCACCATCAGCAACTACACGCTTCCCTACACGGGGCCGTACTTCATTCTGATCACACCCGGCGTGAGGTACGACTTCGGCGACTACACGCTGACGCTCGCCTGCACGAGCGCGCCCGCGCCGGGCGGATGTACGGCGTCGAGCAGCACCCTCTGCCTGGCCGGCAACCGCTTCTCCGTCACGGTCGCGTGGAAAACCGGAGCCAGTTCGGGTGCCGGCACCGCCGTTCCGCTCACGAGCGACACCGGCTACTTCTGGTTCTTCGGGAGCTCGAACATCGAGTTGATGGTGAAAGTGCTCGACGCGCGCACGGTCAACGGCCGGTTCTGGGTGTTCTATGGCGCGCTGTCGAACGTCGCGTACACGATCACGGTGCGCGACACGCAGACCGGCGCCACGCGAACGTACTCGAATCCCTCGGGCACGTTCGCGAGCGCCGGCGATGTGAACGCGTTCTGAATCAGGCGACCGCGGCCGCCGGCTGCGCGCCTTCCGGCGTTTTACGCCGCAGGATCGCCGCCGAGACAAGCGTGACGATCAATCCGACCGGGAAGACTTCCAGGAAGGTGATCCCGACGTTGAAGAGCGGATCCTTGTAGAGCACCTTGAACTTCTCCATGTTCTGCTCCGCGGCGGCGATCTTCGCCGCGTCCACGCCCTCGCTGCGCATCCGCTCGAGCGTCAACGCCGCGTACTTGTCGGCGAAGTCGGGGATGAAGTTCCAGTACACGATCTCCCAGCCGATCACGTAGACCGCGCAGGTGATGAGCGCGATGAGAATGCCGACCTTAACAGCTTCTCCCCGATCTCGCGGTTGCTGAGCCCCTGCGCGATGAGGCCGAGGATCTCGTGCTCGCGCTGGGTGAGCCCGAACTCCTTCAGCTTCTCGGTGTTCAGCACGAACGGCCCGCCCTCCCGCACGCGCACTTCCTTCACCACGATCACTTCCTTCCGCCGCGCCGAGCGGAAACCGAAGTAGATGCCGACCGCCGTGAAGATGACCGCGACGAGACCGCCGTACAGCTCCGCGGGATAGGCGCGAACGAAGTGCTGATACTCGATCAGCTTGAGGAGGGCGATGAGGATCCCGCCGATCGTGCCGTAGAGGAGGATGCGTTTCAAGGCGGGGCTAGTGTAAGCAATCAGCGAACGCGCCGGCGGCCCGCGCGGACGGTCCTGACGATCTCCTCGCCGGACACGTTGCTACCGATCCCGGGCACATCGAGAGGCGAACGCTTCGTCCTGGCGGGGCGAATCACGAAGCTGCGGCCGTCGCGGCGGCTGATGCGCACCTCGCCGGTGCTCGCGGCCTCGTCAAGGACAGCGGCCAGATTCTGGCACGCTTCCAAGAATTTGTACGGTTTCACGAGACCTCCACGACGTCGATCGTCATTCTTGCGGCCACCCGCGCTAGCGCGCCGTCGAGCGTCAGCACGGAGCCCTTCGCGCGCGTGCACACTCAATCAGATATACATCTTGGGCATACAGGCGATGATTCGAGGCGATCGCGAGACGCTGCTCGATGGTCGTGAGCTAGGATCTTCGACTACGGCCCGTATTCGCGGATCCGTTCCGCCCCAATCGATTCGTTCTCATGTTGAACGGTATCGCTGCCGAGAACGGGTGAAGGTCGAGTACATCAAGACGCCGAAGGGGTATCAGAAAGAAGACCGCATCCGGAGATCGTCGCCAGGTTCGCTGGCGCGGCGAGTTCTTCATCCACGGTTTCTGCAACCCGTTCCTTCCGTGAGCACTTCGGCCGCTCCAGATCCTCTCAGATCTCATTACAAGTACCACCTCACTGAGTTCGGTTAATGGGTTCGGAGTCGGCTATGAAGAACTTGACGGACGCGACGAACTGTGGCGTTTCGCCACACCCATCAATTCCAGCACTCGAATTCGACGTGCGGTGCGGCCGCCCGAATCACCGACATCTTGTCCTCGGTGAGTACTGTGAGGCCACGTTCCGACGCGGCCGCAACCATCCAGACATCGTTGATGTCGACGCCTAGTGACAAGAGATGGGCTTCCGTTCTCACCCTGGAGTTCGCCGGCGGATGGGCGTGCCAGATCCGCCTGAGAATTTCGGCGTAAGTTCCGCTTGTGGTTACCGTGAGATCCAGGGCATATGGCCTGAGCTCCTGGTCGATGAAAGCTCGGCCTTGTTTTCGCCGCTCGGAATCCGTCGTTGTCGTGGTGGATAGGCCCCACTCGAGTTCGCCGAGCGTCACGACGGAGATAAAGATTAGACGCTCGGGAGGCTTCTGGTTCAAGCGCACCATGAACGCCGCGCTGGCCTTTTCCCATGCCCCGATATGGTTCGCATCAATGAGATAGCCCCGCACACCCACGTTTCAGACCTGCCGGCTTTCGATCAGCTTAACGAGCGATCCGACTGTCGCTCCTGTGATACGAGGATCGAGGTATTCTGACAGGGACAGAAATACGTCGAAGTCTGCCGGAAAATAGTCGCTGAAGCCGTGATTCACCGGGCGTTGCTCTCCGGCGAAGAAGTCGAGGACCTTGCGCTCCAGGCGTGGTGGCATTCGGTACCCATCGAGCACCAGCGCATCGATCTCCTTGAGCAGTGTTTCCGGATCGCCCGCGGGGAACTCGCCTCCTAAGAGGGGAAGTGCGAGCGACGAGATGTAACGATCAACCAGCGCTCGAAGTCGCTCGCGCTGCGCATCGAGCAATACGGGCATGGGAATCAGACGAAGAACTTCCAACGTGATATCGGTCTTTCCTTCACGGGTCGCGACGAAGCCGTTCGCAACCGGCGAGTTCAATATCGCCGCGAGAACCACCTCGTCATAGTCCGGCGTCTTCGGCCAGACGCCTACGAATGTTTGATAGCAAGTCACTCCCTCACGGTCCGCAAAGGCTGCGATTCTCCAATTGCCCCGCGATTTCGTGGATTTGTTCAGAATCGCCTTAGGCCGGTCCCAATCGCGCCGCCAGGCATTCCCTCGGTGATATTCGGGTTTCACGCTCAAATATGCCAAATGCGGCGTTTCGAACACGTTGAACTTCGCCTTTGGCGGCACTCCAAGGCGGTAGCCTGTGGTGGGGCCGCTCCGGACGAGTACGTCTTTGTAGCCAATGCCTTCGTCGCTCGGCTCGAGAGGCAGGTTCCACTCGACTCCGCGGTGAATGGCGGCGACTTCACCTAACGTTTTATAGTGAAGCAAATAGCTCCAGACTTCGGGGAGATCAGGAATCCTGAAACCCTGGCGGGCATCGGTCAAGCCGTAGTTAGCCGAAGATTCCGCCGAGACACGGTTCTCGCGATCGAACGCCTGCCACGAGGCGATGTCATCCTTGACTCGTCTGTACCCAACTTGCGTTACGTCGTGAGGAATCGGTTCCTTAGCAATGAGCAGCGCGACTTCTGCGTCTGCCTCAAATGCCTTGTCAGGAAGCACCGTGAACTCCAGAGAGCCAAATCTCTGCGCCAGCCTTTCCCTCACATCGGCGTAGCTGAGGCCATCGATTGCATTCACGGGTAGCACGAAACCGAGCACACCGTCAGGGTGCAGATCATTGAGGACACGGTGCAGAAGTTCAGCGGGCTTCTTGATCGATATCAGCTGATATCCGGCTCGTTCCTGAACGGTGAAATCTTCAAATGGCGGATTACACAGCACGACTCCTGCAGTACGGAGCTCATCCGTCATGGCCCCCGGCGCAAATACGTCTGCTGTTTTCACCTTCCAGCCGTTTCGGTTTGGAAAGTCCGCGAGAGTCAAGGCGAGAGTACTGATCTCCGCGCCGAAAGGGTCGTATTCGACACCGGCCAGGTGGTTCACAAAGTACTTGTGCCGTTCCGCGGACGATGCGCCGAAAAGGTTCTGCCGCAAAGCTTGCATCGCGCCGATGAGGAACGCTGCACTGCCGCAGCATGGTTCGAACACGATCCGCTGGTCGTCTCCCGACGGAGAAAACGGAACCCGTTCGATGATGTAGCGAACGATGGTTCGGGGAGTGCGATGAATGCCGAGGCGACGTCTCGTGTCCGCGTCGACCAGCGTCGTCGACCAAATTTGCGATAGCACTTCGACCGAGAGGTTTCTGAAATCGAGATCCTCCCAGATCAGAGTTGCAGCAGTCCGGCGAGCCTCTTTGGTCAGCAGCCGTGGCGGGGTAACTCTGTACTGCCGTGCAACGGCTGCCAGAACCGCATCGGGATCGGGAGAGAGCGTGGCGAACCCGTGCACTTTGCGGTCGCGAAACACTTTTGCGGTCAATGTCCAGAACACGAGTTTGAAGAGATGCTCGGGGTCCGGCTGCCGTCCCGTGGCTGCGACATGGACGCGGCGTGTCTCGGCGAGCGTTTGTCGCAGCAAAGGGTCGAGCTGTGCCTGAATTTGTCCTTCGAGCTCAGGAAGCAGACCTGAAAAAAGATTCGCTTGTCTCTCCCAGCCGAACGAGCCGACGTTCTTTGCTCGCATCAGCGTCGCCCGGTTCCAATCCTGGGCTCGCTGCGCAAACACGTTTTCGACGTGATCGGTGTGAAAGGTGGTGATGAGCTCGTGCCGATTCTCGACGCGGGAGACGGCCCATTCGCGGATTTGCTGGTCGTCGATCTCCAACAGGATGGGGGCGCCTAGCGAGCGGAACCCGTTCACGAGATCCTGCCCGCAGGCACCATTCGCGCGGACAATGCCGATACAAGCCGATTCGTATGAGATCGGCGTCTGACCAAAAGCGGCGGCAACCGCTACACGCTCGTGCTGCCGATCAAACCAATCGGGAAACGCGTAATTCTCTTGCAACAGCGGCCCGCGATAACCGAGCGCTTGCAGTCCCGCAATGAGCCGCGCTTCCGGTTGAGGCAAACCGAATCCATCGCTCGTAGACACTGCCCTATTATAACAGCTAAGTTACTCTGATTCAATAACTTAACGCAACTCGTTCATGCGTCAGCACTTAACTGACAACACGCGCTTGATGTGCCGCATGACACCCACGACGACGCCCGTTCGTACTCTACTCTCTGAAGATTGGACAGCGGTGAAGTGCATTCCGACGCCGTCGCCGTCCCCACGGATATCTATTTTCGGATCGACGCACGCCGTGTAGTCGCCGCAGCGTGCCGATGACGTGTTCGGGCCGCCGTTCGGGTCCATGCCGGGACCGCCGTCCGTACTGGCGCTGACGGTGACGGTGACGGCGAGGAGCGTGAGCGCAACAACAAAAAGGGCCGCGAAAGCGGCCCTTTGTCACATTCATTTGGAGCGGGAAACGGGACTCGAACCCGCGACATCAACCTTGGCAAGGTTGCACTCTACCAACTGAGTTATTCCCGCGCTCTGTTGCGGTAGCAACGGACCGCGAACTCTAGCCATGGGCCGGGTCCGCTGTCAAGCAACGCACTGAACGCGTTGAGCGGTAGGGCTATTTCCCTTCCGCCGGCGGTTCCGGCCTCGGCGGGATCGGCTTTCCGTACTGCGCCTCGTGGGCCTTCCGCATCGCCTCGACGTGCGGGATCAGGTGCGCGTGCTCCGGGTCCTTGGCCAGCTCCACGGCGGCGTAATACACCTCCAGCCCCTGCCGGTAGAGCTTGTCCATGCGCGTGGCGATCATGGCCTGGATGTCGTTGGCCAGCCCGCTCATCGCGTCGGCGGCGGCGAGGAGCTCGAAGTCTTCCAGGGCCTGCCCGCGCTCGCCCTCCGAGTAGACGAGCGACGGGGTCTCGTCCTCGCTTCTGCCCCGGTTCACCGCCTCACGCTCTTCGGGCGTGAGCACCGCCTCGAGGCTGGCCGTCGCCTCGCTCACGAACTGCAACACGGCCTCGGCGTCGAACCGCTTTTCGTCCTGCATCATGACTCGCTCCTCCGAAATGTCCGGGCGTGCCGCGGCACGCCCGGAACACTTCCGATCTTTCCCTTACGCCGTCTTCGTCAGCGGCGCCGTCTCAGGCTGCGGCGCCGGTGCCGGTCTCCGGCGCACGCGTCCGAACTTGTTCAGCCGCTTCATCTCGTTGATGTGCACCGTGAGCTCCGCGTGGTTGTCGTCACGGGCGAGCTGCTGGCAGATCTTGTAGGTCTGCAGCGCAGCCAGCCCGATTCGCTGCCGGCGCACGGTATTCGTCGCGAGAACGCTCTGCAGCAGCTTACGCAGCTCGTCCGCGACGGCCGTCCACCGGCCCGAGACCTCGACGTCCGCACGGAGATCCTCATCCGTGCGGCCGAGCGCCTTCTCCACGACTTCCGACGTGCCCGCGGCACTGATGGCCGCCTGGACGAAGTCGGCGTCCACGTGCGAGAGACGCCGGCGCAGAGCGGCCGGCGCAGGCGCGGGGTCGAGCGTCGGAATCCGTTCGCGCAGAGCGCGAAGGTGCCGCACCAGCTCCTCAGGACTGAACATCGTTGTTTCCACCGGGATCGTTGTCATTAGGGGCTACCTCCTCTCTTGCTGTCACCGGCGACGCGCCGGTGATGGGTGAATGGATTCCCCGTTGAGAGATCCGCGGATCACCTCGAGTGTTTCGTCGATCTCGTCGCGTGATCCCTCGATCTCCTCGAGTGATCCTTCGATCTCGCGCAGTGTTCGCTCGATCTCTCCGAAAGATCGCCGGATCACGTCGAGTGTTCGCTCGATCACTTCACGAGACCAGCGGATCTCTTCGTGTGATCCGTCGATCTCCCTTCGTGATCCGAAGATCACTCGCAGTGATCCGCGGATCTCACGGCCTCTCCACGCGGATGCCGTACGCGTGCAGTTTGCGGTACAGATTGCTGCGCTCGACGCCCAGCGCGTCGGCTGCACGGCTCACGTTTCCGGCGTACTCGCGCAGGCGCGCCAGGATGTACTGCTTCTCGAACTCGTCGCGCGCCTCGCGCAGCGTCAGATCGGCGGCGATCTGCGCGGGCGTTTCGAGCGGCGCGCCGAGCTGGACGTCTTCCGGATCGATCGTCTCGCTCTGCAGCAGGATCGCCAGGCGCTCGATCACGTTGCGCAGCTCGCGCACGTTGCCCGGCCAGTGATACGCCTTGAGCTTCGACGCGGCTCCGGCCGACAGCTTCTTGCGAGGCTGCGCGGTCTCGGCGGCGAAGCGGCGCAGGAAGTAGTCGGCGAGCAGCACGATGTCGTTCCCGCGCGCGCGCAGCGGCGGGACTTCGATCGGGATCACATTCAGCCGGTAATAGAGATCGCTGCGGAAGCTGCCGCTGCCGATCTCCGCCTCGAGGTTCTTGTTCGTCGCCGCGATCACGCGCACGTCGACCTTGATCGTCTGCTGCCCGCCGACGCGCTGGAAGGTCTGCTCCTGCAGCACGCGCAACACTTTCGCCTGCGTCTTCAGGCTCATGTCGCCCACTTCGTCGAGGAAGAGCGTGCCGCCGTCGGCGAGCTCGAACTTTCCCTTGCGCTCGTCGATCGCTCCGGTGAACGCGCCCTTCCGGTGCCCGAACAGCTCCGACTCGATCAGCTCCTCGGGGATCGCCGCGCAGTTCACGTCGATGAACGCCTGCTCGGCGCGCGGCGAGAGGCGATGCAGGGTGCGCGCGACGATCTCCTTGCCGCTGCCGTTCTCGCCGGCGATCAGCACGCGGCTGTGCGACGCGGCCGCGCTGCGGATCTGCTGATCGAGCTTCTTCATCGCCTCGCTCTCGCCGACGAGCAGCTCTTCGAGCGCGAGCGAGCGCCTGAGATCGCGCACCTGATCGCGCAGGCGGCGGTCGCTCAGCGCGTGACTGACGGTGAGGAGCACGCGCTCGAGCGAGAGCGGCTTCTCGAGAAAGTCGTACGCGCCGAGGCGCGTGGCGCGGACGGCGGAGTCGATCGAGCCGTGGCCGGAGATCACGATCACCGGCGGCGCGCCGGCGCCATGCAATCGCTCGAGCACGGAGAGGCCGTCGATGCCGGGGAGCCAGAGATCACAGAGGACGAGATCGAACTCGTCGCGAGCGAACTGTGCGAGACCCTCCTCGCCAGACTCGCAGGCGGTGGTTTTGTGGCCATCGTCCTCCAGGATGGTGGAGAGGGTGCTGCGGATCGCGGGCTCGTCGTCGATGATCAGGATTCTTGGCATTCGTCGTTTACCGATGAACGATGAACGATGAACGATGAACGATGAATATGAATCACTGTCTGAACGCTCATCGTTCACAATTCATAATTCATCGTTCATCGTTCATCGTTCATCGTTCATCGTTCGCCTTTCTAAGCCGGCAACTCGATCTCGAACCGCGTCCCCCGCGGGTGGTTGTCGTGCACGTGAATCTGCCCGTCGTGATCGCGCACGATGCGGTGCACGATCGCGAGTCCGAGGCCGGTGCCGCGGCCTTTCGTCGAAAAGTACGGCAGGAACAGCTTCTCCTTGTCGCGATCGGGAACGCCGCGGCCGGGATCGGCGACCTCGATCACCACGCGGTGCGGCGCGCGGCGCGCGGAGACGCGGATCTCTCCCTTTTCCGTCGCCTCGACCGCGTTCTTGAGCAGATTGCCGACCGCGCGGCGGATCTGCTCGGGATCCATGAGCAGCTCGATGTCGGGCGCGACGTCGACCGCGATCGTCACGCCGGGCTTCACGTCGCGATAGAGGCTCGCGGCCTGCGTCAGGATCTCCGCGAGCTGCGCGTGGCGCAGATGCACGGCCGGCATGCGCGCGAAGCGCGAGAACTCGTCGACCATCCGCTTGAGCTGGCTCACCTCCGACACGATGGTCTGGCAGCCTTCCTGGATCGCCGGCTCGCCGGCGCCGAACTTCTTCGCGATGCGTTCGGCGGAGAGCTGAATCGGCGTGAGCGGATTCTTGATCTCGTGCGCGATGCGGCGCGCGGCCTCGTTCCACGCCGCGAGCTTTTGCGCCTGCACGAGCTGCGTGGAGTCTTCCATGGCGAGCACCCAGCCCGAGCCGCTGCCGAGGCGGGCGGCGGAGAGCTCGAGGTAGCGGAGCTCGCCGCCGACGACGAGGGCCACTTCGCGCGAGCGCGCGCGGCCGGTGGTGAGGTCCTGCAGCGCGAGCGAGACCGGCTCGAGATCGCCGCGCAGCAGCTCGCGCAGCGAGGTCGTCTGGAGGGCGGGCGTCTCGCCCGCCTGGGGCGGACGGGACGTCCGCCCTCCTTGCGGCTCGAGATGCAGCATCTGCAGTGCGGCGCGATTGATCGAGAGCAGCTCGAGCTCGTCCGAGAACGCGATGATCCCCGTGCCGACGCTCTCGAGCACCGTGACCATGAAGCGGTTCGTCTCGGTGAGCTGCCGCCTCTGCTGCGCGAGCTGCCCGGACATGTCGTTGAACGAGTCGATGAGACGGCCGACTTCATCCGTCGCCGTCACTTCGACGCGATGGCCGACTTCGCCTTCCGCGAGGCGCTCCGTCGCCTCCGCGAGCGCCTTGATCGGCACGGTGATGCGGCGCGAGGCGTAGATCGAGGTCCAGAGCGTGCCGAAGAGAATCGCCAGCGTCACCGCGAGAAAGAGCATCGTCTGCGATGCCTTCAGCGTGTTGCGCTGCGCGAAGAGCTGCTGGAAGTTCTGATGGGCGATGATCGACTCGTCGATCATCCGGCTCATCGATGCCGGGACGAACACGCCCGCGACCGCGACTTCGTCGCCATTCGGGAACTTCATCGCGGTGCGTATCCACTTCCCGCTGCGCACGGGATCGATCTTCACCACGCGCCCCTTGCGCGCGACCTCGTCGAAGAACCGCATCGACGGATCGCCGACTTCGTGAATCGGCGCGCGCGGATTGGCCTGCGCTTTCACCAGGATTCCATTGCGGTAGACGGCGATGAGATCGACGTCGTGGAAACGCCGCACGTGCGCGAGCACCGAGTCGACGCGCGTGTCGTCGCGCGCTTCCGCGGCCGCCGCCACTTCGCGCGCCGCGCCCGCGGCGATCTCCGCCGCCTGGTCCTGCGCCATCTGAGCGATGGCCTCGCTGTTCCGCAGAATCGTGCGCGCGTCCGTCACGAACCAGCGGTCGATCGACACGCGCAGCAGGTCGGTCGCGACGAGGAAGAGCAGGATCACCGGCACGAGCGAAGTGGCCACGTAGGTGACCACGAGCTTCGTGCGGAATCGCGAGCCGATCAGTCCGCGCTGCCGCTCGAGCACCAGCTTCACGATCCCGCGCAGGATCACGAAGAGGATGCCGATGATCAGCAGCAGGTTGATGTTCCACAGCACGAACAGCAGCAGCTGGTTGTTCAGCGCCTCGGGTGTCAGCTCCTTCGCCTGCTGGCGGAGGTAGTAGACGAGGCTCGTGACCGCGAGGACGACCAGCGGGCCGGAGATGATGAACCGCGGATCCTTCCGGTAGCGGAGAACGAGCTCGCGCAGCTTCTTCATGGCTCGCTCGCCACGCGCGTTTCCTTCCAGCGCGTCGAGATCTCCCACGGGATCACGTACATCCGCCAGCCACGCATGAGATCCGCCTTCGTGCGCACTTTCAGCTTCCAGGGCTTGCGGCCGCCGATGTCGAAGAGATCGGGCTCCTCGATGGTCGTCATCCGCTGCACGAGCGCGGCGAGATCGGTGAAGGTCTCCGAGCGCACGAGCTTGCGTTCACGGCGATAGTTGAGGGTGTACTCGCGCGTGACGGAGTTGAAGACGCAGATCACTTCGAGCCGCGCGCGGTCGATGCCGTCGTCGAACCAGCGGGGGCGGTCGCGGAAGATCTCGACGATGTACGTGAAGCTGGTCGGCAGTCCGCTCTGCAGCGCTTCGACCATCTCGCCGTTCTGAAACGCACCTGCGAGCGAGAAGCGGACCGAGACTTTTCCGTCGCGCGCGACGGCGGCGAGGTTCTCGATGGTCGGAGAAGGAGGGCGTGCCGCGGCGACACTCGCGGCTGCGAAAAGGGAGAGGACGAGAAACAAAGACCTCACGTGTGGCTTTTTTACCACAGAAGGCCCCTCACCCTGGCCCTCTCGCCGCAAGCGGGGAGAGGGGACTGTGTCAGGCGAAGGATTCGAGAGCGCCGCGTCCGCGCACTTCGTCCGTCACTTCCTCGTACGCCGCGGTCTCGCTCAGGATCTTCGCGACGAACTGGGAGTGCAGCGCGTGGCCGGCGCGATGGGCGGTGATCTCGCCGACGATCGGGCGTCCGATGAGGGCGAGGTCGCCGACGAGGTCGAGCACTTTGTGGCGCACGAACTCGTCGCGGAAGCGCAGCGGTCCGTTGATGACGCCGCGATCGTCGAGCACGACCGCGTTCTCGACCGAGCCGCCGCGCGCGAGGCCGGCGGCGCGCATTCGCTCGACGTCGCGCATGAAGCCGAACGTGCGCGCGGGCGCGATCTTGCGGAGGAAGTTGTCGTGGCCGAAGTCGAAGTGCATCGACTGGCGGCCGATGAGGGGATGATCGAAGTCGATTCTGTACTTGATGATCAGGCGATTCGCGGGAACGATGCGCACCGACTTCTCGCCGTCGACCACTTCGATCGGCTCGCGCAGGCGCAGCACCGGAAGGTCGATGCCGAGGTCGCGGACGCCGGCGGCGTCGATGAGATGCATGAACGGCAGCGCGCTTCCGTCGATGATCGGAACCTCGGGGCCGTCGATGTGGATGTCGACGTCGGTGATCCCGCACGCCATCAGCGCGGAGAGCAGATGCTCGACCGTCCCCACCTGCACGTCGTCCTTGCCGACGGTGGTCGCGTAGTCGAGCGCGGTGGTGGAAGCCTGCAGCGCCGGAATGCGAAGCCCGTCGAGATCCGCGCGCACGAAGGTGATGCCGCGGCCCGCGGGAACGGGGTGAAGCTCGACGGTGGTGTAGATGCCGGAGTGGAGGCCGATGCCGGTGATGCTGACGTCCGTGTTGATGGTCTTCCGCTGAACGCGCATGTCGCCGGGGGCTGGAGCGAGGGGGGTGCCACGGGCGGTTGCCCGGTTGCCCGGTTGCCAAGTTGCCCGGTGTCAAAGACTTAACTACACGCTGGCCGCTCGATGGAAGCATCACTTCTGTCGCCTCCAAGGGTCACGACTGTGGTTCCGCAACCACACACCGGGAAACCGGGCGACCGGGAAACCGGGAAACCGGGCGACCGGGCTACCGCACTTTCATCGCCTGCGCCGCCTCGCGATCCGCTTCCCGCGCCTTCTCCGCCTCCCGCTTGTCGTACTGCTTCTTTCCGCGCACGACCGCGATCTCCACTTTCACCTTCGAGCTCTTGAAGTAGAGGCGGAGAGGGACGATCGAGAGTCCTTTCTCGGTCACTTCGACGCGGAGCTTTTCCAGCTCGCGGCGGTGGAGGAGCAGCTTGCGCTTGCGCTCGGGCTCGTGATTCTGCAGGTTGCCGTGCGTGTAGGGCGAGATGTGCGCGCCGGTGAGATACGCCTCGCCGCGCTCGAAGGCGACGTAGCTGTCCTTCAGGTTCGCCCGTCCCGCGCGCAGCGACTTCACTTCGGTACCGGTGAGCGCGAGGCCCGCTTCGAACTTCTGCAGCACGAAGTAGTCGTGGTAGGCCTTTTTGTTGGAGGCAATCAACTTCTCGCCGGATGCAGGCCTGGTCGCCATGGGCGACGGATGGTAGCGCAACCGGTATAGAATCCGCGCCCGACTTCACACGAGGAGTTTTCCCCGACATGACTAAGAAAAACATCGTCCACGTGGTGGGCACGGGCACGATCGGCGAGCCTCTGATCGGCTTCTTCACCGACTTCAAGGAGAAGTGGGGCATCGATGAGGTGACGTTCCACAAGCGCACGCCCGCCGCACAGGACCGTCCGATGGTGAACTACCTCATCGCGCGCGGGGCGAGCCTCGTCGCCGACGACGCGGCTCGCGACGAGTTCGCACGCCTCGGACATCGCGTCGCGTACACGACCGAGGAGGCGCTCGAGCGCGCGACGGTCGTGGTCGACTGCACGCCCGCCGGGAACGACAACAAGGCGAAGTACTACGAGCGCATCAAGGGACCGAAAGGCTATCTCGCGCAGGGCTCGGAGTTCGGATTCGGCAAGCCGTACGCGCGCGGGATCAACGAAGAAGTGCAGAGTCCCGACGACCGCTTCGTGCAGATCGTCTCCTGCAACACCCACAACATCTCCGTGCTCATCAAGACCCTCGGCACGAGCGACAGCAAGATGAGCCTCGGCGCGGGCCGCTTCGTCTGCATGCGCCGCGCGAACGACGTTTCGGATACGAAGTCGTTCATCGCCGCGCCGGAAGTCGGCAAGCACGACGATCCCGATTTCGGCACGCACCACGCACGCGACGCGTACCACGTCTTCCAGACCCTAGGCGAGAAGCTCAATCTCTTCTCCTCAACGATCAAGCTGCCGACGCAGTACATGCACACGATCTGGTTCGATCTCGACCTGAAGCACGACACCACGCTCGAGGAAGTGAAGGCCGCTCTGCGCAACAATCCGCGCGTGGCCTGCACGCAGAAGCGGGCGGCCAACCAGGTCTTCTCGTTCGGCCGCGATCACGGCTACTTCGGACGCATCCTCTCGCAGACCGTCATTCCGGTCTCGACGCTGAGCGTTCCGAATCCGAAGAAGATCGTCGGCTTCTGCTACACGCCGCAGGACGGCAACTCGCTGCTCTCGTCGATCGCCGCGACGCTGCGTTATCTCGACGCGAGCAAGCTCGAAGAGCGGCTCGACGTGCTGCGGCCGTACATCTTCCGCGAGCTCTAGTGGACATTCGACATTGAAAGCGCAGGTACGAAGGGTTGTCATCCCGAGCGTGAGCGAGGGACCCGGGGGGTAGGGTGGCACGAAGCCCGTGGGTCGCGCCGCCGCCCACCCAGGTCCCTCGCTCACGCTCGGGATGACAAGGCTGGCCACGCATGCTTTCAAGGTTGAAGGTCCACTAGTGCGCGAGAAGCTGATTTACGCGGCCTGCATCCTCTTCGCATTGATGCTCGTCCGCAGATTCCAGGGCCTTGGCGGGCCGTACTTCACGTTCCCCGAAACGATTCAGGACCATGTCCGGGAGACGCCGTACCCGAGCCGCGATGCAATCCTGCTCGCGGAACATGCGGCGACCGTGATTCCGCGCGGGAAGAAGGTGACGGTGCTGCGGCCTTCCGAGGCGCCGAACTACGATCTGACGCTCTTCTACGCGGCGACCGGCCTGATGCCGCGACACCTCGTCGTCGCGCCGGATCTCGATTCGCCGAACCCGCCGGATTACGTCATCTCCGTTCATGAGCCGTTGAATCATCCCGCGTACCGGATGCACGTCGAGCTCGAGAAGGGCTTCATCTACTCACGCAAATGAAGGACGCTCTCTTCCTCGCCGGCTTCCTCGCGCTGCCGCTGATCGGACTGATCGCGTGGCGCATCGAGGCGGTGCGGAGGATGCCGCTGGATGGGCGCATCGCGGTCGCGGGGGCCGCGGGGGCGGTGATCACGACGGTGGTGCTGGCGGCGATGTCGTTCGCGGGGATTTCGTGGAGCCGCGCGCGGCTGTTTGCCATCCTCGGAGCGATTGCGATCGCAGGTGTAATCGCAATTGGAGGGCGGACGTCCCGTCCGCCGGGCGGACGGGACGTCCGCCCTCCCAACTGGTCCGCACTCGCGCTGATCGCCATCCTCGCCCTCCTCACCTGCTACGGCATCCTCACGGCGCGCGAGACCGCGGGCGACCTGCTGTTCTTCTGGGGACCGAAAGGAATCCACTTCTACCAGGCGCACGAGATCGACGTGCCGTTCCTCGCGAACAAGGCGCACCCGAATCCCGACTATCCGCCGCTGCTGCCGCTGCTCTACGTCTGGTCGCAGACGCTCGCGCGCTCGTTCTCGTGGTGGGCGGCGCTTCTGACCACGATCCTCTTCTTTCTCGGCTCGGTCGCGATTCTGCGCGCATCGAGCCGAGACGACCTCGGCGCCGCGCTCCTCGCGGGCGTCCTCGCGTGGACCTTCGCCGTCACCTACGCGGCCGGCGGCGCCGACGCGCCGCTCGTGTTTTTCGTCGCCCTCACGCTCTCGGCACTTACGTTTATCCGCAGCGACTTCGTCGCGGCCATCGGACTCGCGGGCGCCGTCCTCACGAAAATCGAAGGGACGACGTTTCTCATCGCCGTCGTCCTGGCCATCGTCCTCGTCGATCGCAGCATCAAGCGCGCGCTGCTCGTCGCCGCACCCGCACTGGCGGTGCTTGCCGGCTGGGTCGCGTTCCTCGCGAAGATCGGCATCGTTTACGGCTTCGGCCGCGCGAAAGAGGAGAACACGCGCATCTACTTCGAGCTGATCCCGAAGACGCTGGTCGAGATGGCGAAGGCTGGCTCGTACGAGATCCTCGGACTTCCGTTCCTCATCGCGATCGCGCTCATCATCCTCGGCCGCACGCGCCGCGCGGCGCTGCTGCCGCTCACCGTCGCGGTGCTCACGATCGGTGCCGCGGTCTTCTTTTACCTGCACTCCCCCGACCCGACGTGGTGGATCGCCGCGTCCGCTCCGCGCGTGCTTCTGACGCCTCTCACCGCACTCATCATCGCCTCCGTGGCCGCGTGGCGCCCGCAGTCGATCTGAGATAGAGTCGGGCGCCCTATGGCCTGGTTCCGAAAAGAGAAAAAGCCGAAGGAGGTGGTGGAGAAACAGGTCACCATCCCCGAGGGACTTTGGATCAAATGTGACGAGTGCAAGGAGATCGTCTACCGCAAGGAAGTGGAGGCGAACTTCAACACCTGTCCGAAGTGCGGATACCACTTTCGCCTCAGCGCCCGGGAGCGTTTCGAGGTGCTGTTCGACGACAACAAATACAAGGAGTTCGCCGGCGACATCCGCTCCGGCGACCCCCTCGGATTCCGCGACACGAAGCGCTACGCCGACCGTCTCCGCGTCTACCAGCAGCGCGTCGGCCCGGGGGACGCCGTCCTCTGCGCCGAGGGGAAGCTCGAAGGGATGCCGGTCGTCATCTGCGCCATGGAGTACGCCTTCATGGGCGGCTCGATGGGCTCGGTGGTCGGCGAGAAGATCACCATCGCCATCGAGCGCTGCATCGAGAAGAAAGAGCCGCTGCTCATCGTCTCGACCTCCGGCGGCGCGCGCATGCAGGAAGGGATTCTCTCGCTGATGCAGATGGCGAAAATCTCGGCCGCACTCGCGCGTCTCGCCGATGCGGGCCTGCCCTTCATCTCCATCCTCACCGATCCGACCACCGGCGGCGTGACCGCGTCGTACGCGATGCTCGGAGACGTCAACATCGCCGAGCCGAAAGCGCTCATCGGCTTCGCCGGCCCGCGCGTGATCGAGCAGACGATCCGCCAGACGCTCCCCGAGGGGTTTCAGCGCTCGGAGTTTCTGGTCGAGCACGGGATGGTGGATCTGATTTTGCCGCGCGGGGAGATGAAGGGGGCGGTGGGGCGGTTTTTGAGGATCTTTCGGGGGCAGTGACGAACGGGTTGCCCGGTTGCCCAGTTGCCCGGTCGGCTGGTAGTTCCCACTGGGAAACCGGGCAACCGGGAAACCGGGCAACCGCGTGACCCCGTCAGCCTGGCTCGACTCCCTCCAAAACTCCGGCATCCGCCCCGGCCTCACGCGCATGCGCGCGTTGCTGCGCGCGCTCGGAAACCCGCAGCATGCCGCTCCCTCGATCATCGTCTCGGGCACGAACGGCAAGGGCTCGACTTCGGCCATGCTCGCGTCGATTCTCAACGAGGCGGGATATCGCACGGGTCTCTACACGTCGCCGCATCTCGTCGACATCCGCGAGCGGTGGATGATCGGCCAGGAGGGCGGACGTCCCGTCCGCCCATCTGCCGAGGGGCGGACGGGACGTCCGCCCTCCTTTGCGATGATCGATCCCGTGCTGCTCGATGAGTCGATCGAGGCGATGCGCGAGGCGGCGACGCGCGTGGGGATCACGCCGACGTACTTCGAGGCGCTCACGCTGATCGCGTTCATCGCCTTCGCGCGCGCGGAGTGCGAGCGCGTCGTGCTCGAAGTGGGGATGGGGGGCAGGCTCGATGCGACGAACGTCGTGCGGCCGATTGCCGCGCTGATCACGCCGATCGGATTCGACCACATGGAGTTTCTCGGCAACACGCTGCGCGCGATCGCGTCGGAGAAAGCGGGCGTGATTCACCGGGGAACGCTCGTGCTGACGACGAATGACGATCCGATCGCGCTCGCGGTCATCCGCAGGCGCGCCGAAAAGTTCGGCAACCGATTCATCCATGTGACGGAGGAGCACGACACGCCGCTCGCGGGGGCGTTCCAGCGGCGCAATGCCGCGCTCGCGGTCCGCGCGGCGCGCGAGCTGGGCATCGCGGACGACGCGATCGAGCGCGGCGTGCGGAACACGCGCTGGCGCGGACGGCTCGAGCATCTGCGCGTCGCAGGAAAAGACATCTGGATCGACGGCGGGCACAACGTGCACGCCGCGGCTTGCATCGCGCCGTTCTTCGACGAGAACGTCCCGCGGCCGCGGCTGCTCGTGTTCGGGATCATGAGCGACAAGGACGTGCAGCCGGTGTCGCGGCTCCTCTTCCCGCTCTTCGACCGCGTCATCACCACCGAGCCGTATCCGCCGCGCTCGGTGCGGGCGAGCGACCTCGGTGGAATCGCGATTCCCGATCCCGAGGATGCGCTGCGCGCGGCGATGGACGCGCCGGAATGCGCAATCGTCGTCACCGGCTCGCTCTATCTCGCGGGCGCCGCCATCGCGTTTTTCGATAAGATCGCGCGGCCATGACGATGCAGACGACCTCCTCGCCTTCGCTCGGAGCAAGCGCCACCGGACACGCTTTTCTTCATCGCGCGCTTGGCGATGTCGACCCCGAGATCGCAAGCGCCATCCAGCTCGAGACGCAACGCCAGAACGACACGCTCGAGCTGATCGCCTCCGAGAACCACGTCTCGACCGCCGTGCTCACGGCGATGGGCTCCATCTTCACGAACAAGTACGCCGAAGGCTATCCCGGCAAGCGCTACTACGGCGGCTGCGGGCCGACCGACATCGTCGAGAGCATCGCCATCGAGCGCGCCAAGAAGCTGTTCGAGGCCGAGCACGCCAACGTGCAGCCGCACTCCGGCTCGCAGGCCAACATGTCCGTCTACTTCGCCATGCTCAAGCCGGGCGACACGATCATGGGCATGGACCTCTCGCACGGCGGGCACCTCACGCACGGACATCCGCTTTCTTACAGCGGCCGCGATTTCAAAGTCGTCGCCTATCACGTGCGGAAGGACGACGAGTTGCTCGACTACGACGAGATGGAGCGCATCGCGGACGAGGCGAAGCCCCGCATGATCATCTGCGGCGCCTCGGCGTACTCGCGCGTCATCGACTTCAGGCGCATCCGCGAGATCGCCGATCGCGTCGGCGCGCTGATGATGGCCGACATCGCCCACATCGCCGGCCTCGTCGTCACCGGCCACCACCCTTCGCCCGTTCCCTACGCCGACTTCGTCACCACCACCACGCACAAGACCCTGCGCGGCCCGCGCGCGGGACTCGTGCTCTGCAAGGAAAAGTACGCGAAGGATCTCGACCGCGCGCTCTTCCCCGGCGTGCAGGGCGGGCCGCTCGTGCACATCGTCGCCGCGAAGGCGGTCGCGTTTCAGGAAGCGCTCACGCCGGAGTTCAGGGAGTACCAGGGACAGATCGTGAAGAACGCGCGCGCGTTGTGCGAGGCGGTCAAGGAGACCGGCTTCCGCATCGTCTCCGGCGGCACGGACAACCATCTCTTCATGACCGACGTCTTCTCGAAAGGAATCACCGGCAAGGATGGGCAGAACATCCTCGAGGCGGCGAACATCACCGTCAACAAGAACACCATCCCCTTCGATCAGAACAAGCCGATGATCGCCTCCGGGCTCCGCATCGGCACGCCCGCCGTCACCACGCGCGGCCTGCGCGAGCCGGAGATGAAGACGATCGCCGAACTGATCGCGCGCGTCCTCGATTCGAAGGGGGATGAGGGCGTGATCGCGGCGGTCAAGAAGGACGTGAAGGCTCTGTGCGATCGCTTCCCCATCTACTAAGGGTTTCCCGGTTTCCCGGTTTCCCAGTTTCCCGGTATAAGGCGCAACGCTGGGCAACCGGGCAACCGGGCAACCGGGCAACCATGAAGAAATACCCCTACTATCCGATTTACATCGACATCGAGAACCGCAGCGTCGTCATCATCGGCGGCGGCGAAGTCTGCACGCGCAAGGCCGAGACGATGCTGAAGTACGGCGCGCGCGTCACCGTCGTGTCGCCCGCATTCACCGACGAGCTCGAACAGTGGGCCTCGGAGGGGCGTGTCGCGCTCCGGCGGAAGCACTACGAGGACGCGGACCTCGAGGGCGCGAACATCGTCATCGCCTCGACCGACGATCAACGCGTCAACGAACAGATCGCCGCGGACTGCCGCAGACGGCGCATTCCCGTGAACGTCGTCGACGTCACGCCGCTCTGCGAGTTCATCGTGCCGGCGATCCTCGAGAGCGGCTCCGTGCAGATTGCCGTCTCGACCGGCGGTAAGTCTCCCGCGCTCGCGCGGACGCTGAAGGAAGATCTGCAGCGAATGATCGGCCCCGAGTACGCGGAGGTGAACGACGTCCTCGGCACGCTCCGCGACGATGCGAAGCGCGTGCTTCCGACCGACATCGACCGCAAGCGTTTCTTCGACGGCATCCTCGCGCACGGCGTTCTGCAGATGCTGCGCGAGGGCCGGCGCCGAGAGGCCTATCAGGCGATCGCCGGCGCGTGCGAGCAGGCCGGTGTTGCAGTGAGCGACGCCGTGCGCGAAGGGATGAGCTAGCGTGCCTCTTCACGAAAAGAAAGTAATCGTCGTTCTTCCCGCGTACAACGCGGAGCGCACGCTCCGTCCGACGTACGAAGACATCCCGAGGGACTGGGTGGACGACATCCTGCTCGTCGATGACGTGTCCCGCGACCGCACGGTCGAGATCTCGCGCGAGCTCGGAATCAGGACCGTCGTCCACGCGAAGAACCGCGGCTACGGCGGCAATCAGAAGACCTGCTACCGCACCGCCATGGACGAGATGGGCGGCGAGATCATGGTCATGGTCCATCCGGACCATCAATACGATCCGAAGATCATCCCCGAGCTGGTCAAGCCGCTGCTGCGCGGCGACGCGGATGCGGTCTTCGGTTCACGCATGCTCGGCGGACGGCCGATCGAAGGTGGGATGCCGAAGTGGAAGTACTTCGCCAACCTCTTCCTGACGATGGTCGAGAACGCGACGTTCTACGTCTACCTCTCCGAATACCACTCCGGCTTCCGCGCCTACTCGAAGCATTTCCTCGAGACGGTGAACTTCGAGGCGAACTCGGATGACTTCGTGTTCGACACGGAGATCATCGCCCAGGCGGTGGCGAAAGGACTGAAGATCGCCGAAGTGCCGATCCGGACGCGGTACTTCGACGAGGCCTCGCAGGTCGGGTTCTGGCGCGGCGTGCGGTATGGCCTGGCCATTCTCGAGACGATGGTCCTGTACAAGCTGCACAAGAAGCGTTTGTACAGCCACCGGATCTTTCGATGACCGCACGCCGCCACGACTGGATCGCCCTCGCCATCCTCGCCCTCCTCGCGACGCTGCTCTTCATCGACGTCGTGATCGGGACGCACAACTTCTACATGCGCGACCTGACGCGCTATTACTATCCGGCCAAACAGGTTCTCCGCGAGATCGTGCAGAACGGCGAGTTCCCGTTCTGGAACCGCACCTTCGGCGCGGGACAGCCGATCGCCGCGAATCCCGAGCACGAGGTCTTCTATCCGCTGACGTGGCTCATTCTCCTTCCGAGCTACGACCTCGGCTACCGCCTGCACATCCTCGCCCATCTCTACATCGGCCTGTTCGGCATGTACGCGCTGCTTCGTTCGATGGAGCTGCGCGTCCCCGCCGCGTTCTTCGGCGCGTTCTCCTTCGCGCTGGGCGGCATCTATCTCTCGTACGTGAACCTCCTGCCGATCCTTTTCTGCGCGGCGTGGCTTCCGCTCACCTGTCTCTTCGTCCGGCGCTTTCTCCTCGCCCCTTCCCTGCGCTTCTTCGCACTCGCCTCGCTCTTCCTCGGCATGCAGTTCCTCGTCGCCGAGCCGACGACCGTCATGCAGACCGGCTTTCTCATCGGGATGTACGCGCTCTACCGCGGCTGGTACGCGGCGCGCGACGCGGAGCTCCCGTGGAAGCACGCCGTGCCGGAAATGCTCGCGCGCGTCGCGTTCATCGCGCTGATCTCCATCGCCGCGTTCTCGATCGGCGCCGTGCAGATGCTTCCCGCGCTCGATCACGTCGCCGACTCCGCGCGCTCGCGGCCGTTCGACTTCTCGCTCGTGAGCGCGTGGAGCATGCCGTGGGCGAAGTTCGCGGAGCTCATCTATCCCAACTTCCTCGGCCACATCTCGATCAAGCGAGTGATGTGGTACTGGGGCGGCGGCCTCTATCCGGGCATGGGCTCGCCGTTCCTCTTCAACATCTACAGCGGCCTGCTGCTGATTGCGCTGGCGGTGTCGGGATTCTTCGTGCGCGCGCGCGGCGCGCGCTTCGTCCTGCTGCTCATCCTCGTCTCCGCCGCGATCGCTCTCGGGGGGCACACGCCCGTTCTCGGATTGCTCTACAAGGCCGGCATCGCCGAGTCGATCCGCTATCCGGAGAAATTCATCCTGGTGGCCATCTTCGCCGCGATCGTCTTTGCCGCGCAGATGCTCGACCGGATGCTCGCCGGAAGTGAAGAAGTGCGCGACGCGGCGATGGGATTCGTGCTCGCGACCACGATCGTGGCCGTGGTGATCGCGCTCTCCGCGCTCACGCCGTACTACGAGAAGGCGTTCATGAAAGTGTGGGGCCTGACGAAGGGCGGGAACGCCGTGCGGATGGTGACGCTCTCGACGAACGACTGGATCCTCGCCGCCGTGCGCGGCGCGGTGTTCTTCGCCATCCTGCGGCTGGTCTTCGTGGTCAAGCGTCCGCTGTGGCTCGCGCTCGCGGCGGTGCTCGTCGTGGGGGATGTCGCGCCGGTGATGCACCAGATCAATCCGCGCATGCCCTCGCGCTTTTTCACCGAGGAGCCGCCGGCGGTGCGCACGCTGCCGGCGAATCGAAGCGCGTACAGGATCTTTCACGAAGCCGACTGGTACGGGCGCGAGCCCGTCGCGAGCAACTACTTCGCGGCCGGCGACGCGGTCTACTGGATCGTGCGCAACGGCCTGATGCCGATGATCCCCGCCGGGTACGGCCTGCAGATGGTGATCGACCGCGACTACGACAAGACCGCGTTGCTGCCGACGCTCGATCTCATCGACTCGGTGTGGGACGTGAAGCGCTCCGGCCGCACGGACTGGTGGCGGCCCTTCGCCGCGATGGGGAACATCTGGTATCGCGCGGAGTATCGTCCGTTCGCGGAGGAGAAGAAGCGGACGCGCGGCAACCTCAGGGCCGCCCAGCCGATCGACTTCCACGAGATTCCGGAGCACTATCCGCGCTACTACTTCGCCGATGACGTGGTGACGATCCGCGATCGCCGCGACTTCTCGAACAAGCTCTCGAAACCCGGCGCGTACTCGCTGACAACGGCTTTCGTCCGTCACCTCCCCTTCTCCCCGCCCCGCGGGGAGAAGGTGGCCCTGCGCGAAGCGAAGGGCCGGATGAGGGGCGCTCCCGGAATCGTCCATGGCGTCTCGGAAACCGCAAACACCGCGCGCATCGACGTCGAAGCCTTCGGCAAGGCGTTTCTGGTCATGAGCGTCACGCCGCACAAGTACTGGCGCGTGACGATCGACGGCCGCGCGGTGCAGCCGCTCGTCGCGAACGTCGGCTTCCAGGGCGTCGTGGTTCCCGCCGGCCGCCATCGCATCGAGATGCGCTACCGCAACGATCTGATCCTCCTCGGCGGTACGATCTCCCTGATCGCCGCCCTCGCGCTCATCGCCGCGGCGCTCGTCCCGCGACACCATGACGCCTGAAGAAGCGAGAAAGAAACGACGGCATCGCAACGAGCGCATCGCCGCGGCCGTGCTGGTGCTCGTGCTCGCGAGCGTCGTCGTCTTCTTCATCCGCTGGAACCGGACGGAAGAAGAAGCGCTGCGCGCGGACCGGCGCTACATCCCGCTGCCCGCCAGGATCACGCCCGAAGTGCTGATGCTGCGCGACTACGTGCGCATCGACACGTCGACGGTCGAGGGCCAGCGCGCCGGCGCGCGCTGGCTCGCCGCGGAGCTCGCGAAGCGCGGCGTGACCGCGGAGCTCATCGAGAGCGGTCCGGGACGCCTCAACGTCTACGCGCGTCTTCGCGGGAAACAGCCCGGCAACGGACTGCTGCTCTTCAATCACATCGACGTCGTCGGCGCCGATCCCGCGGCGTGGCAGCGCCCGCCGTTCGCCGGAGAGATTTTTCTCAATCAGCTCTGGGGACGCGGCACGCTCGACATGAAGGCGCTCGCGATCTGCCAGCTGCTCGCGTTCGCCGGCGTCGCGCGCGGCGGGCGGCAGCCGGAGCACGACCTCGTGTTCCTCGCGACCGCGGAGGAGGAAGCGGGAAGCGAGAATGGGATGAAGTGGCTGCTCGCGAATCGTCCCGATCTCTTCGAGGGCATCGCGTACGGCATCACCGAGGGCGGGATCACCGAGGTCATGACCGAGCGGATGACCTACTTCGGCATCGAGGTCGGATCGAAGCAGATCGTCACTGTCTATCTCAGTCACGAAACCATGGAACCGCTGAATGCGGCGAGGATCGCGCTCGAGCCGTGGATCACGCCCGTCGAGCCGGATCGCATCCTCCCCGAAGTGCGCACGTTCTTCGCGGACGTCGCGCCGACGCGCAAGGCGTTCAAACCGTTCCTCGCCGACATCGACGGCACGCTGGCGCGCGGCGACTTCTGGCGTCTGCCGTTCACCTATCGGGAGCTCATGCAGAACACCGTTCGCGTCACCGCACCGTTTCATGACGGGAACCGCTGGTCTGTCCGCGTGATTCTGATCAATCTTCCGGATGAAAATCCCGACGCGCGCGCGGCATGGTTGAAAGAGCAGGTCGCGCCGTACGGAGTCATCTTCGAGATCCGGCAGAAGGAGGGTCCGGTTCCTTCTTCGCCGGCGCGCACTCCCCTCTTCGACATCCTCGCCCGCGAGGCGAAGCGTCTGTACAAGGCCCCGGCCGGGTCGGAGGTGCTCTACCGCTCGACGAGCGATTGCCGCTTCCTCCGGCCGCGCGGCATCGCCTGCTACGGCGTTTCTCCCTACCTCGTGGACTTCGCGCAGTCGGCGAGCATTCACGGCGCCGACGAGCGGATCCGGCTGGATTGGTTCATGGATGGAGTCGAGTACATCAGGAACGCCGTCACGACGTGGGCGAACACCCGCTGACAAATAACGTCACCGCGAGCCGCCGGAAAGCGTCAGATCGGTCGCCTCCGGATGTCGAACGCCGAGCCTAACGCGATTTGGTTCAATGACTTCCGTTTTGTGGCCGCTCGGTATCGCCCTTGCCTTAGTGAGCGCCGAATAGGAGGGTTTCATGACGAAACGGCAGAAGGGTTTCACACTCATCGAGTTGCTCATCGTCGTCGCGATCATCGGCATTCTCGCCGCCATCGCGATTCCGAACCTGCTCACCGCGATGCAGCGGTCGAAGCAGAAGAGGACGATGGCGGATATGCGCAGCATCGCCACGGCCTGGGAAGCGCGCGCGACGGATACGAACTCGTACGCGGCCGCGGGCGCATCGTGGATCGCGACGGACAAGGACATCGGCGAGATCGTCGGCTGGCTCCAGACGACGTACATGAAGTCCGTGCCGACTGTCGACGCATGGAATACGCCGTACGACGTCGGTTACAACGAGTCGCAGTATTCGATCCAGTCGATGGGTAAAGGCGCGAACAAGGACACCACCGGCACCAGCGGCGGCGGTGCGACGGGCAAGTTCGACTGCGACATCATCTTCGCGGACGGCAGCTTCGTGCAGTATCCCGAGGGCGTGCAGAGCCAGTAGAGCGCCCTTCGCGAATCGAAAAGACAGCGCGGGCGCCTTCCACAGGCGCCCGCGTCATTTGGGTGGACACATGCGAATGCAGAGAGAGCGCGGGTTCACGCTGATCGAGCTGCTCATCGTCGTCGCGATCATCGGGATCCTGGCCGCGATCGCGATCCCCAACCTGCTCACGGCGCTGCAGCGCTCGAAACAGAAGCGAACGATGGCCGACATGCGCCAGATCGCCCTGGTGTGGGAAGAGCGCGCGGCCGACGTCAACTCGTACGCCGCCGCGGGAACGACATGGCCCGCCACGACGGCCAACGGCATCGACTCGCTGGAACTGAAACTCGAGCCGACGTACATCAAGACGCTGCCGCTCAACGATGGCTGGGGGACGAAGTACGCCACGGGTGTCGGCTGCAACGATCAGTGTTACGCGGTCGAGTCGTTCGGCAAGGGCGGCGTCAACGATGACGACGGCACCGGCGGTCCGACGTCGAAGTTCGACTGCGACATCATCTACTCGAACGGCGTCTTCGTTCAGTACCCCGAAGGCGTGCAGACGCAGTAGCGCTCAGGCGGACTGCTTCTCGCGCAACACCGCGTTCATGCTCGCGTAGAGCCGCTCGTGTGCGGTAAGCGCGTCGCGATAGATCTGCGGGAACTGCGGCAGGTCCTTCGTGGCCACGACCAGGTTCACGCCGTAGAGAAACGCCGCATTGCCGTCGAGCGTGCGCAGGTTGTCGGCAACGAGCACGAAGAACGACTTGCGGCGGTCGGCCGGCACGAGCGAGACCATCGGACCCATCGACTCCAGCGGCGGCGGCGTGAGCTGCGCCGGGTGGAGGAACACCACGTGCGGGAACTCCTGCATGTAGTACTCGCGCGCGCGCGCCGCCTCGGCGTGCACCACGGGCAGGCATCCGATCAGCTTCGAGGCCTGGCGCAGCGCGGGATTGTCGGCGCCCACGATCAACGCCTTCTCGCCGAACTCGTTCGCGTGATCTTCATCGTGCGCGTCGGGCGCTGCGGGAGCCTGCACCTCCGGCGCGCTCTCCTGCTCGAAGCTGCGGCGGTCGACCATCAGCTTCGTCTTGCACACCGGACAAGGAAACGAGACCTCGCGCATCGGGAGCTTGGTCTCGTCGAGCGAGAGCGGCTTGTGGCAGTTCGAACAGGTGATCTTGATCATCGCTACTCCAGCATCGACAGCATCGACTCGCCCTCGGCCTCGTTCTGCGCCGACTCCGGCGCGTCGGTCATGCGCAGCGCGAGGTTCGTCGGATTCGTCGCGTACGCCAGCGCCGTCTCCTTCGAGACCACGCGCTGATTCCAGAGCTTCTCGATCTCGTCGTCGAAGGTCTGCATCCCGTCGACGGAGCCGTCGTGCATCGCGTCGGTGAGCGAGCGCCCTTCCGACTCCCCTTTCATCACGTAGTCGCGCGTGCGCATGGTCGACTTCAGGATCTCCAGCGCGGCGATGCGGCCGCCGCCGATCTTCGGCAGCAGGCGCTGCGAGATGACGTAGCGGAACGACTGCGAGAAGCGCGTGCGGATCTGCGGCTCCTGATCCTTCGGAAAGACGCCGACGATGCGGTCGATCGTCTTGGCCGCGTCGATCGTGTGCAGCGTCGAGAGCACGAGATGGCCGGTCTCGGCCGCCTCCATGGCGATCTCGATCGTCTCCACGTCGCGCATCTCGCCGATCAGGATCACCTTCGGCGCCTGCCGCAGCGCCGCGCGCAGCGCCAGCGAGAAGGTCTTCGTGTCCGATCCCACTTCGCGCTGATTCACGGTCGACTTGAGGTGCTTGTGCATGTACTCGACCGGGTCTTCGATGGTGATGATGTGATACGCGTTTTCCTGATTGATCTGGTGGATCAGCGCGGCGAGCGTGGTCGACTTGCCCGAGCCGGTGGGACCGGTGACGAGGACGATTCCGTTCTTGAGCCGGCTGACGTTGAACAGCTCCGCCGGCATCTTCAGCGACTCGAGCGAAGGGATCCCTTCGGGGATCACGCGCAGCACGATCGCGTACGTGCCGCGCTGCGAGAAGACGTTCACGCGGAAGCGCGTCTTCTGCGGAATCGAGTACGAGAGATCGACGCTTCCGTTGCTCATCAGCGTGCGCGTGAGATCGCGGTCGCCGCGCAGCATGTGCATCGCGATCATCTCGGTCTGGAACGGCGTGAGCCGCGGAAGGCCGGGAAAGTTCGCCGAGACGAGCTGCCCGTCGACTTCCACCTGCGGCGGCCGGCCGACCGAGAAGTTGAGATCGGACACGCGGTCCGAGATCTTCAGCATCGCCTCGAGAATCGCATCGAGGTTGAAGTTTTTCATTCTGGGCCTCGCTGAACGGGGGACATTGTAACGGTTGCCCGGTGACGCGGTTGCGCGGTGACGCGGGTGATCGATCGCGAGGCCGTTCGTAATGGTGACTTCGATCAGCATGGCCGGAGTTTTAACGATGAACGATGAACGATGAACGATGAACGATGAACGACGAACGCTCGTAAATTCATCGTTCATAATTCATCGTTCATCGTTCATCGTTCATCGTTCATCGTTCATTGCTCTCCGTTGAACATCCGGACATGCGGCGCGTTCGCAACCGCGCGACCGCATAACCGCGCGCCCCCGCTCCCCCGCAACCGATAGAATCCCCGGCGTGTCTCTCCTGGGCATCGACCTCGGCGCGCGCCGGATCGGCATCGCCGTCAGCGACTCCGGCGTCGTGGCGACGCCGCATTCCGTGATGCGCAACGAAGGCGACGTGATCGCGAAACTCGAGCGTCTCGCGCGCGAGCTCGAGGTCGAGACCTTCGTCGTCGGCGTGCCGCGCCGCTCTCTCTCCGCCGACGATCCGAAGTACGGCCGCTTCGCCGACGAGCTGCGGCAGCGAACGTGCAAAGAGGTCGTGCTCTGGGACGAGAGCCTCTCCACCGTCGAAGCGTCGGAACGGCTGCGCGCGAGCGGTCGCACGCGGCGGGAGGCTCAGCAACAAATCGATATGTACGCCGCGGCGGTGATCCTTCAGTCCTACCTCGACGACCGCGCCGGGAGGAAGCCATAGCACGCCGTTCCTCCGCGCGCGGATGCCGCAAGCTGCTGCAGTCGCTGCTCACCATCGCGCTCTTCGCCGTGCTCCTCGGCGCCGGCGGCGGCTGGTTCTTCTGGCGCGCGATGCGCGAGCCCTACAAGGGTTACTCGGAAACGAAGAAACGCGTCGAGGTGAAACGCGGCCAGCGCACGCAGGCGATCCTGCAGCTGCTGCATAAGGAAGGCGTGCTGCGCGACGACTGGGTTCCGCTCGTCTACATGAAACTCCTTCGCGGGCGCGACTCGATGAAGGCGGGCGTGTACGAGTTCGACAAGGCGCTGGCGCCGATCGATGTGATCGACAAGCTCGTGCGCGGCGATGTGGTGCTGAAGACGATCACCATCCGCGAAGGCCTCGACCGTTTCGCGATCGCGAAGCTCTTCGCCGCGGAAGGACTCGGAACGGAGAAGGAGTGGGAGAAAGCGACGAGCGATCCGGATCTCGTGCGCGACATCGCGCCGGAAGCCGATTCGCTCGAGGGCTATCTCTTCCCCGACACGTACAAGTTCGATCCCGGAACGCCCGCGCCGCCGATCGTGAAGGCGATGGTCGAGAACTTCCGCGAGCATTGGGGCGATGAGATCGCATTCATCACCACCGGTTTGAACGTGCATCAGACCGTGACGCTCGCGTCGATCGTCGAGACCGAGGCGCGGCTGCCGCAGGAACGGCCGGTGGTGGCGTCGGTGTATCTGAATCGCATCCGCCGGCGCATGCTCCTCGGCGCGGATCCGACCGTGATCTACGCGCTCAAGCTCGCCGGCAAGTGGGACGGCAACATCCGCAAGAACGATCTGCAGCTCGACTCGCCGTACAACACGTACCGCAAACCGGGACTCCCACCCGGCCCGATCGCGAACGCCGGCCTCGCGTCTCTGCGCGCCGCCTCCGCGCCGGCAACGACGCCGTTCCTCTACTTCGTCTCGCGCAACGACGGCTCGCACGTGTTCTCGACGAACATCGCGGAGCACAACAGGAACGTGGAAAAGTACCAGCGGCAGTATTTTCGGGATCAGCGCGCGAAGAACGCGAAGTAGGTTACCCGGTTTCCCAGTTGCCCGGTTGCCCGGAGGTGGTTTTGGCGTACTCTTCCGCCGGGAAACCGGGTAACCGGGAAACCGGGAAACCGGGCGACTCTGGTATCCTAACGCGTCCACTCAAATAACTCTCCGGGGGTCCACTCACGATGGCTGCGCGGAACAAGCCGTTCGAATCGTTCGGTCCGTACATTCTTTTCAAAAAACTCGAGGCCGACTCGCTCGGAGATCTCTGGCGCGCGGGGCGCATCGAGAACGGCCAGCTCGGACCGATCGTTGCGTTGCGCAGACTGACCGGCGGCAATCGCCCGGCGATCGCCGCGAATGCCGAGGCAGTGGCCGCGCTGCTGCCGCAACTCACGGGAACCTCGTTCGCGCGCGAGCAATCGGTCGGCGTGATCGACGGCGTTCCCTACCTCGCCTACTCGTATGCGGCTGGACGCTCGCTGCGGCACATCATCGACCGCGGGCGCGGCGGCAACGGCGTCTCGCCGAATCCGCTGCCGCTCGATCAGGCCATCGTGATCGCGGAGAAAGTCGCGCTCTCGCTGGCGACGAGCGCCGAGTTGCGGGACGGCAGCGGCGCGCGCCTGTCGCACGGAGCGCTCGTTCCGCAGTTCATCTGGATCAGCGACGACGGCGAGATCCGCGTCGCGGGCCAGCAGCTCGGCGCGGGCCTCATCGCGTCGATGTCGGATCCGAAAGTCGCGGCCGACGTCGGACGCTACTTCTCGCCCGAGTCGCGCAGCGGCACGCAGACGAAGAACGCCGACGTCTACTCCCTCGGCGCGATCCTCTTTCTCCTCGTCACCGGACAGGAGCCGCCCGACGCATCGACCGCAAGCGCGTTCGGCGCGGCGGTGCGCGCGGCGAAGACGCTGACGGGCGCGCCAGTGCCTGACGACATCCGCGTCATCCTCGACAAGTCGTTCAACATCGATCCGTCGATGCGCTACGCGACGATCGGCGATATGAAACAAGCCATCTCCGCGCTCGCGCACGGCGGGAAGTACTCGGCGAGCACGTTCAATCTCGCCTTCTATCTCAGCAACCTGCTGAAGAAGGAGATGGAGAGCGAGGCGATCGATCGCGAAAAGGAGTCGAAGGTCAACGTCGCGCCGTATCTCGAGGCGCCGAAGGGCTCCGGACCGGCGCGCGTCGAGCATGCGCCCCTGCCGGCAATGTTCACCGCGGCGGAGGAGCCGAAGACGAAGAGCAAGCTGCCGCTCGCGATCGCAGCGGTGGTCGTCCTCGCCGCGGCCGGCGTCGGCGGCTGGTGGGTGATGAAGAACAGAGCCAGGGCGCCGGTGACGCAGGTCGCGGCCGCGCAGGTCGTCCCCGCGCCGCAGCAGCCGCGCGTGATCTCGGAGCCGGTCGTCGCATCCGCCTCGACATCCACGGCGCCCGCGACGTCGACGGCTGCCGATCCCGACGCGCAGAAAAAACTCTTCGAAGAAGCCGTCGCGCGAAAACTGCAGCAGGAGATGATGAAGATGCAGTCCGACTTCATCAAGGATCTGAAGACGAAGGAGGCGAAAAATGCCCCCGCCGTCGCGGCGCCCGTGCCCGTCTCCGCGCCTGCACCCGAGGAGCGCGCGCCTTCGGCGGCACAGCTCGATCAGCAGCGGCGCGAGGCCGCGCCGCAGCGGCAGGAACAGGTCGCGGAACAGGCACCTGCACCCGCCGTGACGCAGACGCAGGCTCCCGCGCCGGCGCCGCAGCAGGCTGCACCCGCGCCGGCACCGGCAGCGGCGGCCGTGCGCGAAGGCGACGTCGTCGACGTTCTCCTGCTCGATCAGGTGCCGAAGCCGGTGAAGCCGATCGCGCCCGTCTATCCGCTCCTCGCGCGGCAGCAGCGAATCGCGGCACGCATCGTTCTCACGGCGTTCATCAACGAACAGGGCAACGTGACCGATGTGCGCGTGCTGCAGGGCGACGCGCGCTTCGGCCTCAACGACGCCGCGATCCGCGCGATGCGCGCCGCGCGCTTCTCGCCGCCGGTGAAAGACGGGAAACGCGTGAAGACGTGGTTCCCGCAGGCGATCGAGTTCCGGCCGTAGCTCGTGTCATCCTGACACTTCCAGCGCTTCGAGTCTGAGACCGGCATCATTGCCGGTCTCGATGACGAGCTCGCGCGCTGCGCCGATGCGCCACGTCCGCTCGTGCCATCCGCGCCGCGCGTCGATGCGCTCGAGGCGTTTGCCGTCGATGAAGACGTCGACAGTTGTGTCCGCGGGCACCGCGAAGCGGATCGACAGCGTTGCCCGCGGCGAGATGGGCGGCAGCGACGCGCGTGCGCGGCGCGTCATCCATCGCCACGGCGCGCGCGGCGGACCTTCTTCCTCGCGCCATCCCTCTTCGAACGCGATGCGCGCCACCGGCGCGACGGTGGCTTCGAAGTAGCGATTCCGCGCGATCCTGTCGAGCCGCGCACGCGGGCGCGTGAATCCGTCCCCGCCTTCGCGCACGTGGACGACCCCCGCGCGCGCATGCATCGTCGCGGGCGGTACCTCGCCCGCTTCGCGATGCTCGCGCAACAGCAATTGGGCGTGCGGCGCGAGTCGCGTGTCGACGTACACGACGTCGGCTCGAATCGACTCCATCGCAGCCACCGGCGGCGAAGGAGTTCGATGC
Organism: Thermoanaerobaculia bacterium; assembly: GCA_035525285.1. Classification (GTDB taxonomy): domain Bacteria; phylum Acidobacteriota; class Thermoanaerobaculia; order Gp7-AA8; family Gp7-AA8; genus QHVT01. The sequence goes on along the minus strand of DATLFB010000002.1, from coordinate 19,274 downwards.
ACGACGCGCAGCACGGGCCACGTCCACACCATGAGCAGCGCGACAACGCCCGCGAGCACAGGAGCGCGTCCTCGCCGCGCTAGATCGATCCCCTCCGCCGCGAGAATCGCGTACAGCGGCATGTATGCGATGGAAAAGCGGCTCGCGCTGTGGAAGTCGAGATAGAGCCATGCGAAGAGCACGAACGGGCCGAAGATCGCGATCGCCGCGATCGCATGCGCGCGACGCCGCCACAGCGCGGCGAGCACGAGCAACGCCACGATCGCATTGATCGCCGGCGCGCGGTACGGACGCACGAAGAAGTCGTCGGCGACGCGCAGCAGCGACGGCCGGATCGGACTGAGAAACGAATCGGTCTCGCGAATGTAGCGCTCGTGATGCGCAAGCGTGTCGCGATAGATCTCCCATCCGCCGCTCGCGTGCGCGGCAGCGCCGTAACTCGCGATCACGAGGATCGCGGTGATGAGCGCCCCGAGGAGCGCGCCGCGGCGGCGGCAGAGAAACGCGATCGCGAACGGAACGAATCCGATGATCAGGTTCTGCGGCCGCACGCCGGCGGCGATGCCGAGGACGAACGCACCCGCGAGGAGAGCACGCGGGCTGCGGCAGCCGCGCAGCAGCAGCGCCGCCGCGAACATCGAAAGCACCATCGACGGCACATCGCTCAGCGCGGTGCCGCCGTAGAACCAGACGTTCGGAAAGAACGCGAGCAGCACACCTGACGCGATCACCACAAACGCGGGCGCGCGCAACTCGCGCGCGAGAAAGAAAGCCGCCGGAAAGACGAGGAGCGCGCCCGCGAAGACGATGAACTGCAGCGCATGGAAGCCGTCGAAAGGAATCAGCTTCGCCGCGCCGATGAACAGCGGGAAGCCGGGCGGATGGGGGTGGTACGCGGCGACGTCGTAGTCGCGGAGCGCAAGCGCGAACAGCGCCTCGTCCCAGTCCCACAGCGTGCGCGAGAGCGCGGGCCAGCGCGTCGCGGCGACGAGCAATGCGATCACGAACGCCGCCGCGCGCTCGCTGCGCGAGAGCGGCGCCGGTGGCGTCGCAAACGCACGCGTCACTCGATCGGCGACCATGTCAGTGCATCGACGCGCAACCCGAGGTCGCGCGAGTCTCCGGAGCGTCCGAGCTTTGCCGGATTCGCGACCGCACTCGTCCGGATGCGCAGCTCGTTCGGCGCATCCGCGCGCGAGGGAACGGTCCACGTTCGATCGATCGTCGCAGCCGGCGCGACGAATCGCTCCACGAGCGCGCCGTTCATCCACACCTCGATCGCCGGCGGCGACGGCAGCGAGTCGACCGGCACGTACAGCGCGAGCCGCAGTGTTCCGCTTCCGCGCAGCACGGGAAGCTGCGTCACCGACTCCGCATTCATCCAGCGGAACGTTCCCTCCTGTCCGTACCATCCTTCGCCGAACACCATGATCGACGACGCGCGCGCGGCCGAGGCCTCGAAGCAGCGGCGGCGCACGATCTTCCAGAGCGGATTGCGCCGCGACCAGATGAAGTTCTGCGCGCCGTCGCTTTCCTTCAGATCGACGATCCACGCATCGCCGGACATCAGCGAGATCTGTTCGGCCGTATCGAAGAACGCCACGCGCGGATCGTCCGGCAGCTCCGCCTGGGTCAGCGGACCGAGGCCGGAGTAGATGAAGATTCGTTCGTCGCGCGAAGCGTGCTCCTTCGCCCACCGGATCGCCGCGACCGGCGGCGGAGCGCTCCCGCGCTGCAATCGCAGCGCGGGCCACGCCCAGACGATCAGCACCGCCGCCGTCATCGCGCCGAGCACCGCCTGCACGCGCGCGCGCCGCGCGGCGAGCACGCCGAGGCCGTCGGCGGCGAGCAGCGCGTGCGCGGCCATGTACGAGATCGCATAGCGGCCCGCCGCCTCGAAGTCGAGGTTGAGCCACGCGAAGAGTGCGAACGGCGCGAAGATCGCGAACGTCAGGAGCGGCGCGGCGCGCCGCTTCACGATGCCCGCCGCGAGGGAGAGCAGCGCGAGCAAAGCGAGTCCCGTCATCTGCGCCTGCTGCCGCACCGGCGCGACGAAGAAGAAGTCGGTGAGCTCGCGAAGCGGCGCGCGTGTCGGGTTGTGGTACGAGTCGACCTCGCGCACGTACTTGCTTTGCGCGCGCACCGAGGCCACATAGCCCTCCGTCGATCCACTCGCGAGTGCGGCTCCGGCGTAACTTCCCGCGGCGATCGCACCGCCGAGAAGCATCGCGAGCAGGACGCGCCGCCACGCGCGGCGCTGATGCCACGTCGCGATCAGCGCGGGCACGGCACCGATCATCAGACTCGGCGGCCGGAAGCCCGCGGCGATGCCGAGCACGATCGCACCGAGAAGGTACGCGCGCCCGTCGGTTCGTCCGCGCAACAGCAGCGCGCACGCGAGCAGACCGAGGGCGGTCGAAGGGACGTCGCTGAAACCCGTGCCGCCGTAGACCCAGACGTTCGGCAGAAACGCGAAGAGCGCCGCGCCGCAGATCGAAGTCGTGAAGTCGAAGCCGATCTGTTTCGCCAGAAAGAAGATCACGGGGAACAGCGCGATCGCGCCGAGAAACACGATCACCTGCAGCGAGCGGAACTCGGGAACGCCGAGGAGGTGAATCGCTTTTGCCGCGGCGATGTAGAGCGGATAGCCCGGCGGATGCGGATGGTGCTGGACGACGTCGTATTCGCGCACGCCGAGGATGAAGAGTGCCTCGTCCCAGTCGAACAGCGCCTCGGCGATCGCGAGAAAGCGCGTGAGCGCGATGAGCACCGCGAGAGCGATGAAGATTCTCTTCTGCGTGGGCGTCATCGCACCGCTTCCCATCCGTAGGCCAGCAGTTGTACAGCCAGATCGCGAGGATCGGGATCGACCTTCGTCGTCTCCGACGCCACGATCTCCAGCTCGTTCGGAGCATGGGTACGCGACGCGACGACCCATTCGCGCGGCATCGGCGTGGCGCCGCAGCGGAAGCGATCGACCGTCGCGCCGTTGAGCCGCACTTCGACGACCGGATCGAGATGCGGCGGAGCAGCGAGCGTGAGCCTGAGCTTCGCGCGCGCGCTCGTCGCCGGCAGCAGCGTCACGCTGCGACGGCCCATCCACTGCCACACGATGTGTCCATCGCTTTCCTCGCCGTACCACCCCTCGCCGAAGCCCCAGACGTTCGCCGCCGCCACCACCGACGTTTCGAAGTATCGATGGCGCGCAATCTCCCACAGGCGCGCCCGCGGCCGCGTCGACGCGAACTCCGCCGCGGGGAGGAATCCTTCGCTGGCAAAGAAGTCGCGCGGTCCGACGCCCACGCGTGGAAGTTCGGTGTAGCTGTTCACGAGTCGCACGTCGCGATCGAACAGGAAGTACTCAGTGAACGGCTCGAGCGACGCATGGACCCACACCGGCTGCCGCGGCCCGACGTGCACGCGCACCCACAACATCGCCGCAACGGTCGGCGACTCGTTGCTCCGCACGTCCCGCAGCGCGGGAAGCGTCCAGTACGCGGCGCGTCCGGTGATGAGCGCGAGGAGCACGACTTGCGCGGGCGCCGACCACCGCCGCAGCGGAGCCGCGAGCACGCGCGCCCCTTCCGCGGCGAGCAGCGCCCACAGGAGCACATACGCGGTCGAGTAGCGATGGACGGAGTGATAGTCGAGCATCAGCCACGTGAAGAGCGCGAACGGAGCGAGGATCGCGACCGCGAGCCAGATCTGGACTGCGGCGGCAAAGCCGCCGCTTTGTGGAGCCGCGGCTCTGCCGCGGCGAATGAAAGCGGCAGCTCGCGCTGCCGCAGTCCATACGAGCGCGAGCACGGCCAGCGCCGCGACGACGACGGGTAGTCGATTTCCTCCCTGCGCGCGCAGTAAGAAGTCATCGGCGAGCGTCAGCAGCGGCGGCCGCTGCGGACTGAGAAACGAATCGACGCCGCGCACCCACGCACGCACGAGCTGGAGCTCGGCCTGATACGCGTCGACGGAGCGCGAGGCCAGCGCGGCTCCGGTGTAGCTCGCGGCGATGATCGCTGCCACGATCGCCGCGCCGATCGCGACGCGACTCCACGACTTGCGGAGCTGAAACCACGACGCGAGGAGAAACGGCGCGAAGCCGACGAGCAACGCCTGCGGGCGGATTCCGGCGGCGATCCCGAGGACGACGGCGCCCGCGAGGAACGACCGGTCGCTGCGGCAGCCGCGCAGCAGAAGGACCGCAGCGGCGAGCGACGCCGCGAGGCCGGCGATGTCGCTGAACGCGGTTCCGCCGTAGAACCAGACGTTCGGGAAGAAGACGAACAGCAGCGCGCCGCAGTACGCGGTGAGGAAGTCGAAGCGCAGCTCGCGTGCGAGGAGGAACGCCAGCGGAAACAGCGCGCAGGCGGCGAGAAACACGATGGTCTGGCAGGCGTGAAAGTCGCTCGAGGCGAGCGGCCTCACGAGCTTCGCCGCCAGCATGTAGAGCGGGAATCCGGGCGGATGCGGATGGTGGAACGGGTGGCCGACGTTGAACTCGCGCACACCCGCGGCGAACTGGACCTCGTCCCAATCCCACATCGTCCGCGCCAGCGCATAGACGCGCGTCGCCGCGACGAAGAGGAAGGCGATCCAGAGAAGCGCGCGCTGCAGTGTGGTCAGCGGAGCGGGTGGCTCGAGCGACGGCGTCAACGAGGCACCATTCTCGCAGAATTGCCGCGCCATGGCCGGCACGGCCGGCAGCGTTTGAGGGCCCAGCCTTCCTGGGGCCTTGTCGCGAATCTGAATGACTTCTGCCACTCACCCAAGAAAGGGCGTTCGACGCCGCTGGTACCTCGATCTGCACGGCATCCGGCGCGAAGGAACGAAGCAGTCGGGCTTCACCTGCCGGCTTCCGGACGGCACGCTCATCGCCGGCGAGAAGGTCCTCGCCCGGATCCGCAAGCTGCGCATTCCGCCCGCATGGCGCGACGTGCGCATCGCCCGCGGAGAGAGCGCGCCGCTGCAGGCCGTCGGCGTCGACAAGCGCGGGCGCACGCAGTACCTCTATCACTCGCGCTTCCGCGCGCAGCGCGAGGAGGCGAAGTTCAAGCGCGTCGTCGAGTTCGGCGAGTCCCTGCCCGCGCTCCGCCGCCGCGTGCGCGCCGATCTCAAAGGCAACGAGCTCGAGCGCGCGCGTGTGCTCGCCGCGATGGTCCGCCTCATCGATCAGGGCTTCTTCCGCATCGGCAACGACAAGAGCGCGAAGTCGGAGTCGACCTACGGCCTCTCGACGATCCTCGGCTCGCACGTCGAAGTCGATGGCGAGATTCTCCTCTTCGACTACATCGGGAAGTGGAGAAAGCGTCACCGGCGCGCCATCCGCGATGCGGACGTCGCCGCGATCGTGCGGCAGCTGAAGAATCGCCACGGACGCCTGTTCGACGTGAAGGACCGCCAGGTGAACGACTACATCCAGACGATCATCGGCCGCGACTTCACCGCCAAAGACTTCCGCACCTGGGCCGGCACGCTGCTCTGCTCCATCGCCCTGGCGATGCAGGGACAGGGCGAGAGCAAGGCGGAGCGCAAGCGCAGGATGCGCAAAGCGATCGCCGCAACCGCGGAGCAACTCGGCAACACGCCCGCGGTCTGCCGCTCGTCCTACATCTGCCCGCGCCTGCTCGACGAGTACATGGAAGGACGGCCGTTCGAGATGCTGCGACGAACGCGCAAAGGGAGCCCCGTGGTGCGGGTGGGGCTGTCGATGGAGGAGAGGGCGCTGCTGAAGTTTTTGAGAGAGACGATTGCAGATCGCCGACGCGCACCGCGCGCCGCGTAGGTGTGGAGTGCGGCGACGCCAGTCGCCGCTTTCGTACGCGGTAGAACAGCGGCGACTGGCGTCGCCGCACTCCACACTAAAACGTCTCCCCAATCCAGAAACTCGTCCTGAACCCTCCCTCCGTGTCCTTCCCGTCATACCTCTTCGCGAAGTCCCAGTTGAACTGCATTCCTCCGAAGAACCGGAAGTTGAGGCCCCAGCCGATCGAGGCGACGGCGTCGGCGAGTCTCCGATCGCGCATGAACGCAAACGGCTGCCCTTCGAAATGCGCCGCGCCGACGTCGAGGAAGATCACTCCGCGGATCTGCTGCAGCACGAGGACCGGCGTGGCCAGCACGTCGACGAGCGGGAAGCGGAACTCGAAATTCGCGAAGCCGGCGTGCTGCCCGACCAGCGAACGGAACGGATAACCGCGCACGGTATTGAGCCCGCCGAAGTAGTAGAGATTCGGCGCGTTGCCTTCCGACCACGCCCCGAACACGCGCGCGGCGAGCAGCGTGCGCGAGCTGATCTGGAAGTACTCGCGCCAGTCCATCGTCACGTCCGACGACAGCGTCCCGCCGCCGTCCGAGTCGGGCGCGTACGACGCGCTGAACTGATAGCGGCGTCCATCGACCGGCCCGAAGAACTTCCACACCGCGCTGTCGCCGCTGAACGCGCCGCTGACGAGCGGGAATGTGTCCTGCCGATGGTCGTACCGCTGCGTCACGAAGTTCGGATAGTAGTAATCGCGGTTGATGTAGCCCACGCCGCCGTCAAGGCGGTGATGGCGGCTGAAGGGATAGCTCAGCAGGCCGAGCGCCCCGGTCTGGCGGAAGTACTGCTTGCGGTCGAAACGCGTCCCTTCCTCGTTGAGCGTGAAGTAGAACGAGCGATTGTCGAACAGCCGCGCGCCCCAGTTCATGCGCCGGTGCATGTCGAGATAGATGAAGTCGAAGTTCGAGAACGTCGACACCGAGTCGAGCGAGGCGATGAAGCGCCGGTTGCCGAGCATGTCGCTCATGAAGACCGTCGACCGCGAGACGAACAGCTGATCGGACGTGACGCCCGCCTGCACCTGCACGTCCTCGATGAAGAGGCGGAAGCCGCGGGTGTCCTCGATCTTCTCTTCGTCGATGAAGAACTCCGAGGTCGATCGGAAGATCGAGCGCTCCTCGGCCTGAATCGGAGCCGACGGCAGCATCGTCATCTCCGCCTTCCCGATCGGCTTGTCGGTCGTCGCCGAGTACAGCTGCCACCCTCCCTTGTGGAACGACGTGAACACCATACGCTCGCGGTTGTTCGCGCCCGTGAAGACGACCGGATGGAAGCAGCCGCCGATGACGTCGGTGTACTGCAGCATCTCGCCGGTCGCGAGATCGAGCGAGTAGATGTTGAACGCGGCGAAGTTCGCCTTGTCCGCGGGCGGCGTGTCGCCTTCCCTGCGCGCGACGTTCTCGGCCGCCTCGAGCGTATCGGCCGCGGCCGCGATGTTCCGGCCCGTCTGTTTGTCGGAGGAGAAGAAGAGCCGCTTCCCGTCGGGCGAGTACCACGCGTCGATGTCGTTCCAGTCGCCGCTGGTGAGCTGATAGCGCTCTTTCGGATTGTCGAGACTGAGGCGATAGAGCTTCGCGTACTCCTCGCCGACCGACGAGTAGACCAGCCACTTCCCATCCGGCGAAAAGACGGGCGCGCCGTCGAAGAAGCGATCGCTCGTCACGTTCGTGACGGTGCTGCTTTCGAGGTCGTAGATGAAAATGTCCGACTGATTTTTCAGGATGCCGGAGAAAGCGACCTTCCGTCCGTCGGGCGAGAACGCCGGGCTGAGCTGCTGCTCGATCTGCATCGGGATCGAGCGCTCGAGCTTGCCGGTCACCGGATTCACGAGCAGCAGATTGCGTCCGCGCTCCTTGCGGACGAAGAGCGCGATGCGGTCGCCGTCCGGCGAGAACGCGGCATCGCGTCCCATCACCGGAGCGGTCGTCATCGACTGCACGATCGCGTACTCGTAGCGATTCGTGTTGCCTTCGCTCAGGTTCTTCAAGAGGCGGCGCTCGGGAATGTTGAAGAGAACGAGATCGACGTCTTCCTTGTAGGTCGTGAATGCGGCGAGCAGATCGCCCGAGGGAGAAGGAACCGGCGAGATCTCCTCGCTGGGATTGTTCGGATTGATCCTGAACGGATCGCCGTACTCCTGCGGCTCGCCTTTCGCGACGAGCGCGGGGAGATACTGCTTGCGCAGCCAGGTGCGGAAGCGCGTGTCGAATTCGTCCGGCTTCAGGTTGAACGCGCGCTTGAGCGCGCGGTCGACGCTGCTGCCGAGGGTGTTGCGGTACTCGTAGATGAAATCGCGGAGCCCTTCCCAGCCGTACTGCTCGACGATGAACTTGAACACGGAATGGCCGAAGCGATACGCGAAATAGCCGCGCGGGTTGAGGCTGATGCGCGGGATGCGGTCGTAGACCACGGCGTCGCGCAGCACCATCCGGTCGCGTGAGTCTTCGTCCTGGGCCATGAACGACGCGAGGCCTTCCATCAGCCACTCCGGCGGATTCGCGGTGACGTTCTTGCCGAACCTGCCCTGGAAGAGGATCTCGTACTCGAAGATGTGCGTGAGCTCGTGCGTGATCAGCTCGAGGAGCTCGTCGTCCGGCATGTCGATCGGCAGAACCATCCGGTTCTTCACCGGCTCGGCGAACGCGCCGATGCCTTCGGGCAGGAAGTTGAGGATGACGTTGGTCTGCTCGAACGCGGAATGCGTGTGGTAGAAGATCAGCGGGATCTTCTTCGAGATCTGGAAGTTGAATTTCTGCGAGAGCTCGAGGTACGCGCTCTCCGCGGTGTCGACGACGCGCTGCAGCGAGTCGCGCTCTTCCTCATAGAAATAAATGTCGAAGTGCGTGGAGTGGTAGACCTGCCATTTGAAGGTGTCGTAGACGATCTTGTTCTGACCGAAGGGGTAGGCCGGCGCGGCGGCGAGAACGGCAAACACGAGGAGCGCAACGACTCGCTTCATCAGGTCCTCCGATTCGGTGTCATCCCGAGCCGCGCAGACGGTGAACGCCGTTTGGAGGGCGGACCTCCGGTCCGCCTGGGCGGACGGGACGTCCGCCCTCCTTCGACGCTCGCCGTCTTCGCGGCTCAGGATGACAATCGATCATTCCGTGAACACGTATCGAGTGGCGGACTGCTCCTGGGGGACGAAGATGCCGACGAGCTGGCTCTCCAGCGCGCGCAGGTTCTCGAACAGGCCGAGAATCTCGTCGTAGTTGCGCTGATCGAATTCCTTGAAGTCGCGGAAGTTCTCCTCGAGCACCATCTCGCCCGTGTCGGCGTTGAAGACGGCGAGGTCGATGTCGAACACGAATCCCGTCGACTCGACGAGCACCTGCCGGTAGAACGTGCGGCCGTCCGCCGGCGAGGTGTACTCCTCGGTGCGATATCCCGATTTGTCGTTGATGTCGAAGTCGACCACGCCCGACACGATCAGATCCGCGCCGGTGCGCGCGCCGAGCTCCTTCCAGTAGTCGGCCGAGCCCTGCAGGGTCTTGATGTCGTTCCCGGGGAGCCGCGTCGCGGGAACGTCGACGAGGTGCAGCTTCGTCGACTTTCCGAGCTGCTTGCGCAGATAGCGGTTGAACTCCGACTGCACATCGACCTTGGCCGCGCGATCGCTCTTCCTCTCGCCGCGCGCGGCGATGATGAACGGGGCGACGGCGATCTTCTCCTCGCCCGTGATCGCCAGTTTCGGCTTCACCGGGAGGGTGAGTTTCACTTCGATCACGCCGGCGGCCGCGGCGAGTGGAAATGCGAATGCGAGAGCTGCGGCGCGGAGTCTCATCGAAGTTCTCCCGGAGGCGGCGGCGGTGCGGTGGTGGTTTCGGGTACGGGCGCGGTTGCGCTCGTGTCGGTTGCGGAAGGTGTCGTCACCGGCTTCGGCGGACGCTTTTTGCTGCGGGTGGTGAACTCGACGAAGCGGCTGTAGTTCTTCTGAATGTGGTCGTTCGAGCGATCGAGACGCAGTGCCTCGCGGTACTCCTTCGCGGCGGAATCGAAGTCTCCGATGGCCTCGTACGCGACGGCGAGATTGTTGTGCGCCATGGCGTTGTCGGGCTCGATCTCGACGGCGCGCTTGAAGCGGAACATCGCCTCGCGCCACAGATTCATCTTCGCCATGCGCACGCCGAACTGGCGCTGTGCATCGGCGGTGGCGAGGTTGCCGTTCGAGCCGCAACCAACGACGACCACGAGGACGAGAGCGATCAGGAGGGTCGATGCGGCAAACGCCCGCTTCATCAAGAGATCTCCTTACCGGCAGAAGAACGTTGGCTGCTGAGAGTCCGGCGATTATACTTCGCGGGTTCCCACCGTCCGGCGACCGCCGTCCGCACTGCGTCGTCTTCCCGCACCAATGCACGCATGAATGACTCGCCCGAGCGCGATCTGCTGATCGCGTTATCGCTGCTTCCGTATCTCACGCCGAACCGGACCCGCCTGCTGTTCGAGTATTTCGAATCTGCCGAGGCGGTTTGCAACGCACCGTCCAAACTGATTCAAGGGCTTTTGAGCGTAACCCCTGAGCAGTCGGAGGAGGTGACTAATCCGTTAAAAGGCACCGCGACGCGACAACGCGTCGCGTCTCTGCGAGAGAGCGTCATCACTCGCATCGATCCCGCTTATCCGCCGCTGCTGAAGGAAATCATCGATCCGCCGCTCGCGCTGCACGTGCGCGGCGATGCCTCGCTGCTCGTGAAGCCGTCCGTGGCGATGGTCGGCTCGCGCCGCGCCTCGCCCTACGCCATCAACGCCGCACACTCCCTCGGACGCCAGCTCGCGAAGGCCGGCCTCGCGATCGTCTCCGGCCTCGCGCGCGGCGTCGACGCGGCCTCGCATCAGGCGGCACTCGAGTCGGACGCGAAGACGATCGCCGTCCTCGGCACCGGCATCGACGTGATCTATCCCCGCTCGCACGCGCGGCTCTTCCGTACCATCGAGCGCGACGGCGTGATCGTCAGCGAGTTTCCTCCCGGCACGCCGCCGAAGCGTGAGAACTTCCCCGTCCGCAATCGCGTCATCTCCGGACTCGCGTACGGCACGGTCGTCGTGGAGGCGACGAGCCGCAGCGGCTCGCTCATCACCGCGCGCATGGCCGCGGAGCAGGGCCGCGAAGTGTTCGCCGTGCCGGGCTCGATCTTCTCCGCCGGATCGGAAGGAACGCACCGGCTGATTCAGTACGGCGCGAAGCTCGTGCACGACGTGAACGACATCCTCGAAGAGCTTCCCGGCCATCTGCACGTCGCGCAAACGCCGCCGGAGGAGCCGGAGTCGCCGCTGCGCGAAGTGCTCGCGCTGCTCAGCCGCGACGAGGGCGTGCACATCGACACGCTCGCGGCGCGCGCGAAAGTGCCGGTCGCGGAAGCGCTGCTGGAGCTCGAGCTCGGGGGGTGGATCAAAGCGTTGCCGGGAGCGAGGTACGTGCGCGTGCGCTAGCCCCACGGCCGGCAGCATGGTGTAGTGGAGGACAGGCAATCCTGCCTGTCCGGCCTTCAAGGACAGGCAGGATTGCCTGTCCTCCACTGTTTTCTGCCGCGCAGACTCCTAGAACGTAACGGAACGCCGACATCGGCCTCACAGCGCAGCAGCGACGTCGAACGTAGCGGCGGGCTTCAGCCCGGCTGAAGCCGGGCGCTACATCGGTTGGCGATCCGCACCGTCGCGCGCGTTCCTGATCGTCATCCCGATGATCGCGATCGGCACGCCCCACGTGATCACGCGGCGGAAAACCTTCGGAAACCCGAAGCCGATGATGACGCCGAGCACGGCGCCGCCGGCGATGAGATGCGGCGCGTACGTGCGGGCGAGCGTCTTCGGATCGTAGTTCGAGCGCAGATGGCGATCGAGCTCGTCGATGCGGTCGCCCACGCCGTCGCGCGCGCGGACGATGGAGCGCTGGATCGTTTCCTTCTCGGTCGGCTCTGCCATTACCGGCTCCCCACGCGCGCCATGTCGGCCTTCAGCGCGTCGATGTCGGCGCGAATGTGCTCGATCGACTCGCTCGGGATGAAGTTCACGCCTTCCAGTTTCTTCCTGCCGAGCATCAGCAGGACGAACGCGGCGGCGAAGAGGACGATCGTCACGATGAGTGCGGACAGCCACGCCGGAATGCCGAGCGCGACCATGCCGAGGGTGATCGTCACGAAGAGAAACGCGGCGCCGATGAGCGCGAGGAACAGCGCGCCGGCCATCAATGCCGCTCCGCCGCCGAGCTTCGCCGCGGTGTCCTTCAATTCCAGTTTCAGCAGCTCGATCTCGCTGCGAAACAGCATCGACACGTCCGCGGTCAGCTCTTTGAAGATCGTGCCGAGGGATCGGTCGGATTCAGTGGCGGTGTAGTTGCTCATAAACACGTCCTGAGCAAGAGATTTGCCGGAGCGCCGCAAGTCTATCGCGAACGGCCCCGAGCGGCAGTAGACTCCGCTCGATGGCCGACGTCGTCGAAGTAGTGAAGGACTTTCGCTTCGAAGCCGCGCACTGGCTTCCGAACGTGCCGGAGGGCCACAAGTGCCGGCGCATCCACGGCCACTCGTTTCGCGGCGAGGTCGCGGTGCGCGGTTCGATCGATCCGAAGCTGGGGTGGGTCGTCGACTTCGCCGATCTCAAGCGCGCCGTCGATCCGATCGTGAAAGAGCTCGATCACTACATGCTCAACGAGATCGCCGGACTCGAGAACCCGACCTCCGAATTGCTGGCGATGTGGATCTGGCAGCGCCTCGCCTCGCAGGTGTCGAATCTTCATCGCGTGACGATCGAGGAGACCTGCTCCTCGCGATGCCATTACTTCGGCTGATCACTTCTCGCTCTGCGTCGCGCGCAGACTGTCGCCGGCGATCTCGGAGAGCGCGCGCAGATGCGCGGAGACGAGCTCCTGAATCTTGATCCAGGCGAGGATCTCTTCTTCGAGCCGCAGTGCGGCCTGCACCGCGACGCGCGAGGCAGGGTCCAGCGCCTCGTCGCGCAGCAGCGCACGCAGCCGTCCGAAGTCCGCCGTGCCGGGACTCCGCCGCGCCGACTCGAGCTCACGATGCAGCCGGATCGCGCCCGCGACGACGACGTGCTCCGTCGCCAGCGCCTTCGCCTTCTCGACATGCTCGAAGGCCTTCTGGATCGCCGCCGCGGGCTGCATCGGATCGGCGAGCGCCGCATCCGCGGCGCGCAGGTGCGTCAGCACCTCGAGGTTCCGCTCGATGGACTTCTTCTGACTCGCGAGCTGCTGGGACGCCTGCCTGATCGCCGCCTCCGCCATCCCCGCCGAGCTCCGCACGCGCGACGGCGGATTCTGCGCGAGCGCGGGAACGGCGATGAAGACGGCGAGCGCAACGGAGAGCGGTTTCATGCTCTCTCAGACGTGCGGGGCGAAGATGCGGTTACAGATGGCTGCCAGCTTCCCAGCTTCCCGGCGCTGGGAAGCCGGGTAGCCGGGTAGCCAGGCAGCCAGGACCTACGCCTTCTCCCGCAGCGGCACGAACCGCACCGCCTCCAGCCGTCTCCGCGTCACGTGGCCGTCGCGGCGCTCGATCAGCCAGAGGTGCTGGAGATCGGCGGCGCCGACGGGGATGATGCAGCGTCCCCCATCCGCGAGCTGGTCGACCAGCTCCTCGGGTAAATATTCAGGCGCGGCGGCCGAGAGGATCGCGTCGAACGGCGCGTGCTCTTTGAAAATCTCGACGCCGTTGCCGACGGCGAGGACGGCGTTCGTGATGCCGAGCGTCGCGAGGCGCTCGGCCGCGACGGCGGAGAGCTCGGGCTCGACTTCCGCGCTGTAGACGATCTTCACGAGACGGGCGAGGATCGCGGTCTGGTAGCCGGACCCGGTGCCGATCTCCAGCACCTTCTCATCGCCGCTCAGCTGCAGCATCTCCGTCATCAGCGCGACGATGAATGGCTGCGAGATCGTCTGCCCGCGCACGAGCGGCAGCGGCGAGTCTTCGTACGCGGAGGCGCGCAGATTCGCGGGCACGAACAACTCGCGGGGCACGGAGCGAAACGCCTCGATCACGCGCGGGTCGGAGACGCCGCGCGCGAGGATCTGTTCGCGGATCATCCGCTCGTTCGCGTCCATCACGCGGAGACCATCAAGTTCCGGGCTCCGGGCGTTGCACCACATTGTCGAGGTAAACCTGCGGGTCGCGTTTTTTCAAAACGGCACCGCCTCGGCAAGAACGTATGCACGCAAACGGGGGCGCAGTGCGTTTGGAGTTGCAACGTCGACACGCCTCCCGAGCAACTCCTGCAGATCCCAGATCAACCCGCCGGGGAACCATGGCGGTACCTTCTCCCCCGCCTCGATCAGAAAATCCACATCGCTCTCCGGCCCCGCGTCGCCGCGCGCGACGGAGCCGAAGACGCGGATGCTGGTCACGCCGTGTTTGGCGGCGATGCGCAGGATCTCCTCCCGCTTCGGCGCGATGATCTCGTCGATGCCCACGCACGTATTCTAACCACCTATAATCCCGCCCCTGCATGAAGCCGCCGCGCGCGCAGCTCGAGGAGGTTCTCGGTTCGCTGACGGACGCGCGCTACGCCGACGTTCGCTACACCGCTACGCATCAGCAGCACGTCAAGGTGCGCAACGGCGAGGTCGATCATCTTTCCTCCACCGTCGATCATGCCGCCGGCGTGCGTGTGCTCGTCGGAAACGGATGGGGATTCGCGGCATCGAGCGACACCTCGCCGGAATCCGTGCGGCGTACCGCGCGGCGCGCGCTCGAGGTCGCGGCGGCGAGCAATCTCGCATCGACGGAAGAAGTGATCCTCAGCGACGTCGAGCCGCACGTCGCAAAGTGGGAGTCGGAGTATCGGATCGATCCGTGGTCCGTGCCGATCGCGGCGAAGCTCGAGCACCTGATGAATGCGACCGAGCCGATGCGCGGCGATCCGCGCATCCATCAGGTCTCCGGCGAGATCTCGTGCTACCGGCAGGAGAAGACCTTCGCCTCGAGCGTGGGGAGTTTCATCGAGCAGACCACGACGCAGATGGGCGGCGGGATCGAGGCCGTCGCGATCGAGGGCGATGAGTTCCAGCGGCGCACGTATCCCAATCCGTTCGGCGGAGACTTTCAGGCTGAGGGGTGGGAGTTCATCGAGCGATTGGACATGCCGCGGAAAGCGCTGCAGGTGCGCGATGAAGCGCTCGCGCTGCTCGCCGCGCCGAAAGCGCCCGTGGGACGCTTCGATCTCATCGTCGGCTCCGCGCAGCTCGCGTTGCAGGTGCACGAATCGTGCGGCCATCCCACGGAGCTCGATCGCGCGATGGGACTCGAGATCTCGCTCGCCGGCGGCTCGTTCCTCCAGCCCGCAATGCTCGACCACTTCCGCTACGGCTCGGACATCGTGAACATCGTCGCCGACGCGACGATCCCCGGCTCGATCGGCTCCTTCGCCTTCGACGACGACGGCGTGCCCGCGCAGCGATTCCACCTCGTCGAGAACGGCATGTTCGTCGGCTACCTCACCGGCCGCGACACCGCGCCGTTCATCGGCCGCGCCTCGAACGGCACGGTGCGCGCGGAGTCGGCGGCGCGCATTCCGATCATCCGCATGACCAACATCAACCTCGAGCCGGGCGACACGCCGCTCGACGAGATCATCGCCGGTACGAAGCGCGGAATCTTCGTGGAGACGAACAAGTCGTGGTCGATCGACGATCTCCGCCTCAACTTCCAATTCGGCTGCGAAGTCGCCTGGGAGATCGAGAACGGCCGCCTCGGACGGATGCTGAAGAATCCGCTCTACACCGGCAACACCCCCGACTTCTGGCGCTCCTGCGACGCGATCGGCGACCGCGCGTCGTGGCAGATCTGGGGCCTGCCGAACTGCGGCAAGGGGGATCCGATGCAGACGATGCGCGTGGCGCACGGCGCGCCGGCGGCGAGGTTTCGGAATGTGGAGATGGGATGAAGAAGCGGTTGCTGAGTTGCTGTGGACCTTCAACATTGAAAGCATGCGTGGCCAGCCTTGTCATCCCGAGCGTGAGCGAGGGACCTGGGCGGGCGGCGGCGCGACCCGCGGGCTTCGTGCCACCCTACCCCCCGGGTCCCTCGCTCACGCTCGGGATGACAAGCCTTGGTACCTACGCTTTCAATGTTGAAGGTCCACCAGGTTGCTGAGTGCAGCACCTGGCCACAGCAACTCAGCAACCCAGCAACCATGCGTAGCGAACACGATTCTTTCGCCATCCTCGAGCGCGCACTGCGCGCCGCCAACGCCGACGAAGCCGACGCCGCGTTCATCTCCATCGATCAGAACATCACCCGCTTCGCGAACTCGCGCATTCACCAGAACATGTCCGAGGAGAGCGCGTGGCTGACGCTGCGCGTGATTCTCGGCGGCTCGATGGGCGTCGCCACGACGACCGTGTTCGACGACGACGAGATCGCGCGCACCGCGGAGCTCGCGCGCGAGGCGGCGCGGCACTCGAAGCCGGTGCACGGCTTCGCCGGCCTCTATCGCGACAACGAGCCCGTGCCCGAGCTCGACACCTTCGACGAGCGCACCGCCGCGCTCTCGCCGCTGGAGAAGGCGCGCGCCCTGCGCGACACGTTCGACCGCCACGCCCTCGCGCAGTTCGCCGGCGCGTACTCCAGCGGCGGCGCGTCCGTCGCGTGCGGCAACACGCACGGCGTCCGCCGCTACGCGCGCCTCTCGCACGCCGACGCCACGGTCATCGCGATCGCCGCGAGCGGCTCCGGCTACGCAACGCTCCGCGAGCGCCAGTGCGACCGCGTCGACATCGGCGCCCTCGGCGACGAGGCCACGCTGAAGGCAACGCTCGCCGCGGATCGCAACGAAGACCTCGAGCCTGGCGCGTATGACGTGATTCTCGAGCCGCCAGCGCTGGCCGAGGTGTTCGACTGGATGAACATGATCGCGTTCACCGGCCAGTCGTTCGAGGACGGTTCCTCGTTCTTCGTCGGCAACCTCGGCAAGCGTCTTCTCGGAGAGAACTTCACCGTCGCCGACGATGCGATCGACTACATGCCCTTCCCCTTCGACATCGAAGGCCTGCCGAAGCGGCGCGTGCCGCTGATCGAGAACGGCATCATCCGCACGCCCGTGCTCGACAAAGCGTGGGCCGACCGCCTCGGCCTCGCGCCGACCGCGAACGCGTGGCACCTCGGCTCCCCCGAGCACGGCGCGGCGTTCCATCTCGCCATGAGCGGCGGCGACACGACGCGCGAGGAGATGATCGCCTCGACGAAGCTCGGCATCTGGGTCACGCGCTTCAACTACGTGAATGGCCTGCTCGAACCGAAGACGGCGCTGATGACGGGGACGACGCGCGACGGCACGTTCCTCGTGCGCGACGGCGAAGTCGTGGCGCGCCTGCCGAACCTCCGCTGGACGCAGTCGATGGTCGAGGCCTTCTCGAACATCGAGTCGCTCTCGCGCGAGCGCCGCAGCACCGGCACCTGGTACAACATGTTCGGCGGCACGCTCGCGCCGGTGGTGAAGATCCGCGGGTGGAACATTACTGGCAAACAGGAGCAGACTTAGGAGGGCGGACGTCCCGTCCGCCCTCGTGGTTGGCGGACGGGACGTCCGCCCTCCTTACTCACATCCATGACCCAGTACATCATCCGGAGACTCCTGCAGATGATCCCGATCACCCTCGGGATCCTGACGCTCATCTTCTCGCTCATCCATCTCATCCCGGGCGATCCGGCGGTGCAGATCGCGGGCGAAGGGGCGCGTCCGCAGGACGTGCAGGCCGTCCGCAAGGCCCTCGGTCTCGACCAGCCGCTCTGGAAGCAGTACGTCACCTACCTCGGCAATCTCGCGAAGGGCGATCTCGGCCGTTCGTTCCGCACGAACGAGAGTGTGGCGAGAGAGATCATGGCCCGCTACCCGGCCACGATTCAGCTGGCGTTCGGATCGATGGTCGTCGCGCTGCTCGTCGCGTTTCCACTCGGGATCGTCTCGGCGATCTATCGAAACTCGTGGATCGACAACGTCGCGCGATTCTTCGCGCTGATCGGCGTGTCGATGCCGAGCTTCTGGTTCGGCCCGCTGCTGATCATCGCGTTCGCGATCAACCTGCCGTGGTTCCCCGTCTCGGGACGTCAGGAGGGCCTGAAGTCGATCGTGCTGCCGTCGCTGACGATGGGACTCGCGCTCGCCGCGATTCTCACGCGCATGATCCGCGTCAGCCTCGCCGACGAGCTGGGCCAGCTCTACGTCACCACCGCGATCGCGAAGGGAGTGACGCGCGGGAGGGCGATCTTCCGGCACGCGCTGAAGAACGCGCTCATTCCGGTGATCACGATTCTGGCGCTGCAATTCGGATCGCTGCTGACAGGCGCGATCATCACCGAGCAGATCTTCTCCTGGCCCGGCCTCGGCCGCCTGCTCATCACATCGATCAACACGCGCGACTACCCGCAGGTGCAGGCCTCGGTGCTGGTGATCGCGCTGACGTACATCATGGTGAATTTCATCAGTGACCTGCTGTATGGAGTGGTGGATCCGAGGATCAAGCTGGAATGAGATGGGTTACGCGGTCGCGCGGTTACGCGGTTTCGCAGTACCGCGTAACCGCGAAACCGCGTAACCGCGCAACCCAATGAAACGCCTCTTCCGAAACTTCGCCTTCACCTCGGGACTGATCCTGACGGTCCTGCTCGTGCTCGCGGCACTAGCGGCACCGCTGCTCGCGCCGCACGATCCGTCGAAGCAGGACACGATGCGCCGGCTCGAGAAGCCGTCGAACCAGCACCTTCTCGGCCTCGACGAGCTGGGACGCGATGTGCTCTCGCGCGTTCTGTGGGGCGCGCGGGTTTCGCTACGCGTCGGCTTTAGTGTTGTCTTGCTTGCGGCGACGATCGGCGTCGCTCTCGGCGCAATCTCCGGCTACTTCGGCGGCATCGTCGACGTCCTCGTGATGCGCCTCTGCGACATCCTCCTCGCCTTCCCCGGCATCCTCCTCGCGATCGCGCTCGTCGCGGTCCTCGGTCCGAGTCTCAACAACGTGATCCTCGCGCTCGCGACGATCGGCTGGGTCGGATACGCGCGGCTCGTGCGCGGACAGGTGTTGAAAGTGCGCGAGATGGAGTTCGTGACCGCGGCGAAAGCCCTCGGCGCGCGCTCCCCGCGCGTGATCGTGCTGCACGTGCTGCCGAACGTGATCAATCCCGTGATCGTGATGGCCACGCTCGGTCTGGCCGGCGCGATTTTGGCCGAGGCCGCGCTGTCGTTTCTTGGATTAGGCGTGCAGCCGCCGACTCCGTCGTGGGGCTGGATGCTCTCCGCCGGCCGCACGTACCTCGGCATCGCGAACCATCTCGCGATCTACCCCGGCATCGCGATCATGCTCGCGGTGATGGGCCTGAACTTCCTCGGCGACGGGTTGATCGACGCGCTCGATCCGAAGTACCGCAAGCTGATTCGGTAGATGTGTGGAGTGCGGCGACGCCAGTCGCCGCTGTTCTACGTAGGACAGCGGCGACTGGCGTCAGAT